>JAYPEY010000025.1:31336-61649 GCA_038126035.1 Verrucomicrobiales bacterium
TGTCGCCGCTCCTTGGCAAGGCGTCGGACATTTCCGGTTGCGACCGGCGCCCCTTTGAGATTTGGAGCTTGGAGCTTGGGATTTCATTCCGCCTCGCTCCCTTCCTCCCGCGGCGTTGCCTTCACCACCTTCATCCGCAGGCTTTCCAACAGGAAATAGATGGTCGGGATGACCAGCAGGGTGAGGAGGGTGGAGGTGACGAGTCCGCAGATGACGGCGATGGCCATGGGGGTGCGGATCTCGGCCCCATCGCCCAGGCCCATGGCCATCGGAAGCAGACCGAGTACGGTGGTCGCGGTGGTGATCAGAATTGGCCGAAGGCGGACGGAGCCGGCGGTGACGATGGCCTCCCGAAGTGCCGCGCCGCGGCGTTGGAGAATGTTCACGTAGTCCACCAGCACGATGGCGTTGTTCACCACGATGCCGGCCAGCATGATCATGCCGAGGAACACCACGATGGAAAGACTGATGCCCAGCGCCTTCAGTCCGAGGACCGTGCCAAAGAACGCCAGCGGGATCGTGAACATGATCACCAGCGGCTGCATCAGCGACTCGAACTGCGCCGCCATGATCACGTAGACCAGGAACAGGCTCAGCCCCAGCGCCAGATAAAGACTGCCCTCGCTGCGCTCCCATTCCTCATTCTGGCCGGTGATGAAATAGGTCATGTCCGTCGGCCACTCGATGTCGGAATCCAGCGCGGCCCCGATGGCCTTCACCGCGGCGCCGAGCGAGGCCTCGCCCAGATTGGCCTCGACCAGCGCCACCCGCTTGCCGTCGATCCGCCGCACCTCGCTGGGACCTTCGCCCACGGTCAGTTCGGCCACCGAACTCAGCGGGATGTCGCGTTCCCCGCCAGGATTGACGATCAGCCGCCCGATGTCCTCCACCCGCGAACGGTTCTGCTCCTCCAGCCGCACCACGATGGGAATGCGGCGGTCCTTGAGATTGAAACGCGTCGCCTCGGCGCCCTTGACCATGTCGCGCACCTGCCGGGCGACGGCGTTGATGTTCAGGCCGAAGCGGGCGATCTGGTCGCGCTTGTAGACGATCTGCACCTCGGGCGCGCCGCTGCGGAGGGAGGGCTCCACATCCGCCAGTTCCGGCAGTCCGGACAGGATTTCCGTCGCCCGGTCGGCCGTGGCTTTCAGGCGGTCGAGCTCGTCCCCATGGATTTCCACGACGATCGGCCGATGCGAACTGAACAGCACGGGCCGCACGACGCGCACGTCCAGATCCGGCACGGGCGCGAAATAGCCCCGCAGCCGGTTCATGACGCGCTTCTCCACCGCCACCGGATCCTTCCCGCCTTCGAGCAGGATCTTGAAGCGGGCGGAGTGTTCGCCCTCGTCGGAGCGCTGCATGTTTGCGACATCGTAGCCGAAGGTTGCCAGCACGGCCTTGATGTCCTTCCGATTCTCCAGGATCGTCTTCTCGACCCCGCTCAACACGGCCTCGGTTTCCTCCAACGGAACGCCGACCGGAAGGTCCACTTCGAAGGTGAATTCCCCCTGGTGAACCTCGGGCAAGAGCTCGGAATCCAGCTGCTTTGCCGTGTTCCACGTGGCGACAAGGCAAAGTCCGGCCACGAGCAGCACGGGCAGCGGATGCCTCAGAGACCACTCGATCGACAGCGGATACGCCCAACGCATCGCTCCGAGAACGCCGTTCATCACTTTCACCGGCAGCCAGACGACGGCCTTGCCGATGATGAGGACCAACGGCGCCAGAATGCGCGCGACCAGGAACACCAGCCCCGTGAACAACAGCAGCCAGAGCTTGCCGACCAGCTCCAGGACGAACCCGATCAGGAACCGCGCCAGCGCGTAGATCGCCAGGACGTAACGCCGCCACCTGGGCCCGGTTGTAAAATGCTCCTTCAGCTCCCGCCAGGAACGGAACGAAAGAAATGCGCCCCAGGCCTCATTCGCGCTGCGAAACTCCACCTTCCGCCGGCTCGCCAACATCGGGATGAAGAACAGGGCCACCAACAACGAGGCCAGCAGTGAAATCACCACCGCCAACCCCAGATCGCCAAAGGCCTGCCCGGCAATGCCCTCCACAAACACCATCGGAAAGAACACCGCGATCGAGGTCAGCGTGGAGGCGAACACCGCGCCGCGCACCTCGGCTGTGCCGCGGATGGACGCCGCCTTGATCTCGTCGCCCTCCTCCCGGCAGCGAAAGATCGATTCCAACACCACGATCGAGGAATCCACCAGCATGCCGATGCCCAGGGCCAGTCCGCCGAGCGACATGATGTTCAACGACACGTCCAGCATGTTCAGCGGGGCGAAGGTCATCAGCAGCGACATGGGAATGCTGACGCCGACGATGACGGTCGGCTTGACGCTGCGAAGGAAGAGGAAGAGGACGATGATCGCCAGGCAGCCGCCGATCACGGCGGTGTTGCGGACCTCGTTGATGCTGTTCTCAATGAAGATGGAACGGTCGGCCACGACTTTCAGGTCCGCGCCTTCCTCGCGCTTGATCTGGGCGATGATGCCCTCGCCCCTGCGCTGGCGTTCCTGCTGCTTCTGAACGTCCTTGGGCGGCCCGCCCCAGAGTTGTCTGCGTTGTTTTTCCGGGATTCCCTCCAGCTTGCGGATGACGGTCTTGGCGACGGTGACCATGTTGGCGTCGGCCTCCTTGTAGATGTCGATCTGCACGCTCTCGGCTCCGTCCGTGCGGGTGATGATCTCGCGTTCCTTGTGCGCCCGCACGACCCGCGCGACGTCCTTGAGCCGGATCTCCCTGCCCTCGACACGCCGGATGACCGTCTCGGCGATCTGCTCCAGGTCCTGATATTCATTCAGGGTGCGCACCATGTATTCGGCGCGGCCTTCGAGGATCTGGCCCCCGGCGACGTTGATGTTCTCCTGCCCGAGCCGGGTCATGATCTGTTGCGCCGAAATGCCGGTGCGCAACAGATCCGCCTCATCCACCAGGATATGAATCTCCTCCTCCAGACCGCCGCGGATGCGCACGGCGGCGACGCCCTCCACCGGCTCCAGGATGCGCTTGATCTGCAGGTCGGCGATGCGTCGAAGCCGCCGCAAGCCCTGCTCCCCCCTGAAGCGGTCGCCCGCGCCCGAGAAGCTCAGCTCCATGATGGGGTCGAGCGAGGGATCGAAGCGCAGGATCAACGGCCGCTCGGCCTCGCGAGGAAGAAAGACCAGGTCCATCTTTTCCAGCGTGTTCTGGGTGGCCTCGGCCATGTCGACGCCCCAGTTGAACTCAAGCACGACATCGCTGACGCCGGCGCGGCTGATACTGCTGATGCGGTTCAACCCGCTGACCACGCCAAGGGCCTCCTCGACGCGGCGGCTGATGTCGTTCTCCACCTCCTCCGGCGCGGTGCCGGGATACTCGGTGCGAACGGTGAGCGTGGGATAATTCAACTCCGGCATCAGCGTGACCGGAAGCCGCTTGAAGGAAAACCAGCCGAAGACCACCGCCGCGGTGAAGACCATCAACACCGCCACCGGACGATCCGTCACAAAACTCGAACTCGGGAGCCGGGGCTGCATCAGCGATTCGGGGGAAGGAAAAGGGGGCGTCCTCGCAAGAGTTGCCCGGAGGGCAACTCGGTGGGGCGAAGCTCCTGCTGAGCCGGGCCTGCGACAAGATTGGGCGCGAGCGTGAAAGTTCCCGCGTTCGGCTCAGCGGGAGCTTCGCCCCACCGACAATGCAACGCGAAGGTCCCCTCTTGGGAGGGGATATTTCCCTCTCCCGCGAAGCGGAAAATGAGAGCGAAATCGGGGTGGGTTATGGCGTCCGGCATGACCAAGGTGTTTCGGGTTTTCCTTGATGTCATTATTCCGAAGCCCCGGCGTCCGACTCTTCGGTCATTTCGTCCTCGTCGTCTTCCTCCTCGACCTCCTCGCCGGGCAGCGTCACCAGGGCGTCGTCCTTCAATCCGGTCTGGCCGGCGATCACGATCTGGTCGCCGGCCTTGAATCCGCCGGCCGGCTCCACGTGTTCCTTGTCCGCCAATGCCGGCTCCACCAGCGCCCGCTTCACCCGGTTGCTCTCGCCCAACCGGAAGACAAACATCTGGTCGTTGTCGTAGACAATGGCGCGCTTGGTGATCAACAGGGCCTGCGGCCGACGGGCCACGATGATCTCGGCGTCCACGAACATGCCCGGCAGAAGCGCTCCTTCCGTCTTCACGCCCAGGGTCACCTTGACCGTGCCGGACTTGGAGTCGACCACCGGCGCAATCCGCTTGATCGAACCCTCAAAAACCCGGTCTCCCAACGACTGCGCCGTGATCCGGGCGGGCTTGCCAACCGCCAGATTCGGCAGGTGTTTCTCGGGCACGTAGACCCGCGCGACGATGGAATCGAAATCGATGATGTCAAACAGGTGCTGCCCCGGCGAAACCTGGTCGCCCAGCTTTACCAGACGATTCGCAATGGTCCCGGAGATCGGCGCCTTGATCTCCGTGAAGTCGAGCTGCCGCTGGGCCTCGTCGAGCGCGAGTTGCAGCTGTTCGACGCGGTATTTCACATCGTCGAACTCCCGCTGACTGACGAGGTCATCCTTGAACAGACCCTCCTGCCGTTTGTAGTCGGCCTTGGCCTGGTTCAACTGACTCAGCGCCTTGTTGTAGGTCGTGGTCTGGTCGTCGTCCTGCAGGCGCAGCAGCAGTTGGTCCTTCTTCACGGCGTCGCCCTCCTCCACGAGCAGCTCGACCGCGCGATTCGACGCCCGTGACAGGACGCGGACCTCCTGCTCGGCTTCGAGATGATTCGACGCCCGGATCACGTCCTCGATCGGCCCGTTGAAAACCTCGGCCAGATCGACCGGCACGCCTTTCTCCTTCTTTTCGTCCTTCTTCCTTTGCTCCTCCTCCTGCTTCTTCTTCGCCGCCGCCTTTCCGGCCATGAATCCACAACCGGTGGACAGGGACAGGGAAATCAGGAGCCCCGCGCAGAGGACGACCCGGGCAAGGCGAACAAACAAGGCTGACGACGGACGGCGGTTCATGACGGTTGGAAAGCGCGGCGGACGAATGGATCGGGAATCAGGAAGCCCGATTTGCGTTGGCTTCGAGAACAGACTGGCGGGCGGGTTTTCTCATTTCGTCTCGAGTTGAGACGATTCATACGAAAGATCGTTACGTTGACGATGATAAAAAGGCCGCGGAATTGTCGGCGGAGTCGGCAGGACCGGACTCAGCGCCACGTCCATGAGTCGCCCTGGGGAGGGGATAGGTTCAAAGAAAATCACACGAAGGCGAACGCCAAACGCTCAACCTCAAACGCTGAACTTCAAACGTAGATTTGCGCGCCAGGCGCGGTCCAGCGTTGGAAGTTTGACGTTTAAAGTTGAGCGTTGAATGTTCGCTCTCCCATGCCTCACTTGCCGCCGGCGAGGACCGCCTTGGCGTATTCGCGGTTCAAGCGGGCGATGTGATTGATGCTGATCTCCTTGGGGCAGACGGCCTCGCAGGCGCCGGTCACGGAGCAGGCGCCGAAGCCTTCCTCGTCCATCTGCTCGACCATGTTGATCACGCGCTCACGGCGTTCCACCTGTCCCTGCGGCAGCATGGCCAGCTGGGAAACCTTGGCCGAGACGAACAGGCTGGCCGAGGCGTTCTTGCAGGCCGCGACGCAGGCCCCGCAGCCGATGCAGGCCGCGGCGTCCATCGCCTCGTCGGCGTCGGTCTTGGAGATGGGAAGGGCGTTGGCGTCCGGCGCGCCGCCGGTGTTGATCGAGACGTAGCCGCCGGCCCGGATGACGCGATCCAGGGCGCCGCGATCCACGACAAGATCCCGCAGAACCGGGAAGGGCTTCGCGCGCCAGGGCTCGATCGTGATGATGTCGCCATCCTCGAAGTGACGCATGTGCAACTGGCAGGCCGTGGTGCCCTTGTGGCCGCCGTGCGGAATGCTGTTGATGACCATCGAGCAGGTCCCGCAGATGCCTTCCCGGCAATCGGAGTCGAAGGCGATCGGCGCCTGCCCCTTCTCGATCAGGCCCTCGTTGACCACATCGAGCATTTCCAGGAAGGACATGTCGGCGTCGACGTCGCGCGCCTCGTAGGTTTCGAAGCGTCCTTGGGTTTCGGCGTTGTCCTGCCGCCAGACTTTGAGCGTCAGATTCATCTTGTTGGTCCGTGGTCCGTGGTCCGTGGTCCGCGGCAGTCGCGCGCCCTGGCAATGCCGAGGGCTGCAACGGACAACGGACGACTGACGACGGACAAGTTCATTTATAGCTCCGGGTGGACATCTTCACTTCTTCGTAAGCCAGTTTCTCCTTGTGGAGTTTGGGCTTCTTGTCGACGCCCTTGAACTCCCAGGCGGCGACGTGCGCAAACTTGTCGTCGCGACGTTTGGCCTCGCCTTCGTTGGTAAAGCCGCTCTTCACCTCGGGGTCGTCCTTGGTGAACTGGTATTCCTCGCGGAAATGGCCGCCGCAGGATTCCTCGCGGGTCAGCGCGTCGTGGCAGAGCACCTCGGCAAATTCCAGGAAGTCGGCGGTGCGGCCGGCATATTCGAGGTTCTGGTTCAACTCGCCGTTGGTTCCGGTGACATTGACATTCTCCCAGAATTCCGCGCGGAGTTCGGGGATCTTCTTCAACGCCTCCTTCAGCCCCTTCTCGTTGCGGGCCATGCCGCACTTGTCCCAGACGAGCCTGCCCAGCTCGCGATGGAAGCTGGTGACCGTGCGTTTGCCCCTGATCGAGAGCAGCTTGTTGGTGCGCTCGTTGACCTCCTCCTCCACCTGTCGGAACTCGGCGGCGTCGGAGGCAAGCTCGGCGGGCTTCTCGGAGGCGAAGTAGTTGCCCAGGGTGTAGGGAATGACGAAGTAGCCGTCGGCCAGGCCCTGCATCAGCGCGCTGGCGCCGAGGCGGTTGGCGCCGTGATCGGAGAAGTTTGCCTCGCCGAGGCAGAACAGTCCGGGGACCGTGGTCTGCAGGTGGTAGTCCACCCAGAGGCCGCCCATCGTGTAGTGCACGGCGGGGTAGATGCGCATCGGAGTCTGGTAGGCGTTGTCGCCCGTGATGCGCTCATACATGTCGAAGAGGTTGCCGTAGCGATCGCGCACGGCCTGCTCGCCGAGACGCCCGATGGCGTCGCGAAAATCGAGATAGACGCCCAGGCCGCCCGGGCCGACGCCACGGCCGTCGTCGCAGGCCTCCTTGGCCGAACGCGAGGAAATGTCGCGGGGGGCCAGATTGCCGAAGCTCGGATACTTGCGTTCGAGATAATAATCGCGCGCCTCGTCCGCAATCTCGGACGGCTTCCTGCCGCAGTCCGCCGCATCCTTGGGCACCCAGACGCGCCCGTCGTTGCGCAGCGACTCGGACATCAGCGTCAGCTTGGACTGGTATTCGCCGCTGACCGGGATGCAGGTGGGGTGGATCTGCGTGTAGCAGGGATTCGCAAAGGCGGCGCCCTTCTTGTAGGCGCGGTAGGCGGCCGTGACATTGCAGCCCTTCGCATTCGTCGAAAGGAAGAAGACATTGCCATATCCGCCGGTGGCGAGCACCACCGCGTGGCCGGAGTGCGAGGAAATCTTCCCGGTCACCATGTCGCGCACGACAATGCCCGCCGCGCGGCCGTCGGAGATGACGACGTCCAGCATCTCGGTGCGCTCATACATCTGCACCGTGCCCAGGCCGATCTGGCGGGACAGCGCGGAGTAGGCGCCCAGCAGGAGCTGCTGCCCCGTCTGGCCGCGGGCGTAGAAGGTCCGCGAAACCTGCGCGCCGCCAAAAGAACGATTCGCCAGGTGGCCGCCATACTCCCGGGCGAAGGGAACGCCCTGCGCCACGCACTGGTCGATGATGTTCGCGCTGACCTCGGCCAGACGATGCACATTGGCCTCACGGGAGCGGAAGTCGCCGCCCTTGATGGTGTCGTAGAAAAGCCGGTGAACGCTGTCGCCGTCGTTCTGGTAGTTCTTGGCGGCGTTGATGCCGCCCTGCGCGGCAATGCTGTGGGCTCGACGCGCGCTGTCCTGGTAGCAGAAGCACTTCACGTTGTAGCCCAGCTCGGCCAGCGTGGCCGACGCGGAGGCCCCGGCGAGCCCGGAGCCGACGACGATCACGTCGAACTTCCGCTTGTTCGCCGGGTTGACCAGCTTCATGTCGAACTTGTGGCGCTCCCATTTTTCAGCGAGCGGACCGGAGGGGATTTTGGCGTCGAGTTTCATGGCTTTCCGGTCATTTCACAAATCCCGCCGCAATGGCGACCGGCACGAGGCTGAATCCGACGAACAGGCCGATCGAGGCGACCCTGGCCAACAGGTCGATCAGTTCCTCATGGCGTTTGGTCTTGAGGCCCAACGACTGGAACATGGCGCTGACGCCGTGGCTGAGGTGGTAGCAGAGCGCGCCCACGCCCAGGATGTAGAACAGGACCACCTGCGGCTTGCTGAAGGCGTCGGTTACCATGGCGAAGACATCGTGGCGCCCGTGTTCGTCGTGAAGCTGCGAGTAGCCGGTGTTCGGCCAATGCACCGTGAAATGGAAGATGTGCACGATGATGAAGGCGGTCAGCATCGTGCCGCTGACGATCATCACCCGCGAGGCCGTCGAGGAGCCGAAGCCCGTGTTGGGCGAGGAAAGATAACCTTCCGGCCGCGCCGCCCGGTTTTCCATCCAGAGCTGCCACCCCGTGGCGAAATGCACCGCCACCGCGGTCAGCAGGCCCAGACGCGCCGCCCAAAGCAGCTCGGGGATCGATTTGAGCTTGGCCGCGTAGTCGTTGAGCCACTCCGCCCCGGGGAAGATCAGCAGATTGCCGAGCATGTGAACAATCACAAACCCGAACATCGCGGCGCCGGACAACGCCATCAGATACTTCTTCCCCAGCGTGGAATTGAAGATGAGCCTGAGAAGGTTTTTCATGGCCGGTCGATTCAGAACGGACGAACGTCGGCGGGGTTTATACGCAATTCACCGCAACCTTGGCCACCCCCGATACCGAAAAAATCGCGACGACCAGAAATCTCAACCATTAACAAATCTGCTGCGTAAACCTGCATTTCGTTAGCGAATCTAATGACTGGGCCGCCCCTGTCAATGGGCGGACGAAGGTATAAGGGTGGCTTCCGGGGTGGTAACGGGGACTTATGGCCTCAGCTCCTTGTTTCGCGTTGTTTCCAACTCTCCCGAAGAATCAAGGGTCAATCCGTCCAGTAATAGTAGACCCGTCCCCTCCCGGCATCGACCCAGACCATTCCGAATCCCATCGGCGGCCCGAATCCTTGGAACCCGTTGGTGATCGTCTCCACGTCAAACCAGTCGATGTTCTCAAGTCCGTAGTTTGAGAGGAACCTGACATCGACCGGGGCGGGGCTGTTGGTGAGATCCGCTCGCAGGGGAAATGAAAGCGAATCGCGCCGGGCCTTCGACATGCCGTTGGTCGCAAGCAACGCCTTGCCATAGGCGACACAATCGGGTATCGGCGCATCGAATCGATACAGATGGGCTCTTCCTCCCAGCCCGACGCTGGAAGCGGCCAGATGAATGGCCTCTGCTGTCAGCGGCAGACCCGGTATTTGATCTGGAAATCGGTTGGTGAACGCCTGGTATTCGAGGGGCTTTTCCGTAACTTCGGTCAACGGTTTCGTCTGATCCGGATACGGGTTGGCGGGCGGCTGGTATCCGAGAGGGGCTTTCCGGGGCGTGGCGAGCGGCTCTACGCGGGGCGACCGGGGCGCGACGACGGTCAGAACAAGAGCGCCCCCGAGGCAACCGACAAGGACCCACGGAATCCAACTGATACGTGATCGTTCGGGCATTTCAAAATCGCCTATCGCCTCTTCATCAGCTCGCGCCGCTTGGACTGGTATTCATCGTGGGCGCGTTGGTAGTCGGAGGCCTTGGACGCGCCGCTGAGCATCCCGAAAAAGGCGAAACCAATGAACAACAGCCCGAACAGGGGAAAAACAGCCGGCGCGCCCATTTTTGCGGCGAACCCGATCCAGAAGACGCCGAACACAATGGCGAAGATGCCGCCGCCCATACCGCCGGCTGTACTGGGCACGCTGTATTGGCCGTCCTGGTTGCGGACCTTGTAGCGGTCCATGCCCATCTGCCATTCGCGGTCGAGGCGTTCGATCTCGTTCTGTGTCTTGATGGTCTCGATGTCGTCGGCGATCTGCTCGGTATTCTGCTCGATCTTCTCCAGGACCTCGGAATAGACCGCGCCGCCGGACTGGCGGATTTCAAGGCGCGAGGAGCAGTAGCCGCAGTTGACGAAGCGGACCTTCTTCGGGACCTCCAGAGGCCCGCCGCAGTTGTTGCAGGTGACGGAGAGGACTTTCATGGTTTCATTCGATCAGCATCCCAAACTCGGAATTGAACTCGCGCCCGCACTTGTCGCACTTGGCGACGGGGAGTTCGACGGCGGGGTTTCAGGAATAGGTGGCCTCGCAGTGCTCGCACTTCACGATGTAGCCGCGGCCGCTTTCCTTGTATTCGCGCCAGGCGGGTTCGGCTGGCGATTCAAGATCGGAGGCCTCGAGGATCGCCAGGGCCTCGGCGTCGTAGATGCCGGCCTTCGACAGCCGGTCCGCCTGTTCGTGGACGACCTTTTCGAAGGAGTTGCGGACCATGCGCCCGTTGCCGCTGTCGCGTTTGGCGTTGCGGGCCTGCCAGAAGAAATGATGCAGGGTCTTTTCCTTGAGGTCGGGAGTCAGGGCGAGATCGTGTTTGCGGCACAGGGAGCCAAAGATCTGGCAGAGTTCCTGTTCCTCGAAGTCGGGAAAATCAATGTAGCGGGTGAAGCGCGAACGGAGGCCGGGGTTGGAATTGATGAACTCCTCCATCTCCCGCGGATAGCCGGCGACGATGACAATCAGGCGGTCGCGATCGTCCTCCATGCGCTTGAGCAGGGTGTCGATGGCCTCGCTGCCGTAGTCCTGCCCGCCCTTGGCCAGGCTGTAGGCCTCGTCGATGAAGAGAATGCCGTCGAGGGCCTCGTCGATGATCTTGTTGGTCTTGGGCGCGGTCTGACCCACGTATTTACCGGTGAGCGCGGCGCGATCGCATTCGACGAGGTGGCCCTTCTTGAGCACGCCGAGCGCCTTGAAGATGCGGCCCATCAGGCGGGCCACGGTCGTCTTGCCGGTTCCGGGGTTGCCGGTGTAGACGGCGTGGTAGGTCGTGGGAATCGCCTGCATGCCGCGGGAGATCCGCGCCTGCTGCAGGCGGGCGTAGTTGGCTGTTTCGCGGACCTTCTCCTTGGCCGCGCGAATGCCGGTCAACTCGTCCAACTCCGCCAGCACGGAATCCACGTCCTCCTCGCACAGCCCGTGCAGATGGCCCGAGTTCATCTCGTAGTGCTCCTCCCGGATGGTCTCCAACTGCTTGTAAAGGTAGCGGGCGAAGCGGTTCTCGCGCGGGGTGAGCTCGTTGTCGAAGTAGGCGAAGGCGTCGCAGACCTCGCGCACGAGGAAATCGTAGAAATAGACGATCGCGGGCGAGAGCTTGAGCTTGGTGATCACCCGGGAGATTTCCAGGAAGGACTGGTCGAGCCCGCGCTTGTGGCTCTCCTTCACCGCATCGTGCAGCTGATTGAGCTTGTCGGGGACGGACTTCAGGTAGGGCGTGAGCTGGTCCTTGACCTAGACGGACTTGGAGCCGGGATCCTCATCCAGCGTGGCGAGGCGGTTCCTGTTGCCGGCGGTGTAAAGCCCCTGGAACGCCTTGGCCATGCGTTCCGGCTCCTTCTCGTAAAGGCAGGCGACCCAGAACTGCGAGGAGGCGTCGGCATTCCGGAAACCTCGCCGCGCGGGAAGAATTCCGCCCAGGCCCCGCCCACGATGTCGCAGAAGGCCTCGCCGAGTTTCTCCAGCAGATCCACCGTGCCGTCCTCGGTCTTTTCATAGGATCGGTCCGGCGGCGCCAGGATCTCCAGCAGTTCGCCGAGCAGCTTGGACGCGAACAAGGCCCGCGCCAACCGATGCACGGAACCCTGCTGGCTGCCGCTCGCCGCGCAGATGTCCGGGAGCTTCGACAGCACGGCCTGGTAATTCGCGATGTAGGAGGCCTCGCTGCGTTTGATGGATTCGCCGACGGCGGCATTGATGACGCCGTCATTCGTGTAGACCGAAACCAACTCCGGGAGCGGGCTCCGGTTGTAGCCCAGCAGCGTGCGCGTATCGAGGGGGCGCTTCTTCTTCTCATCCTGCATCTCCATCAACGCCGCCAGCACGGCGCCCGGGATCAGCGGATTAAGGGAGAAATCTTTGACAAGTTCCTGCATGGCTCCGCGGTTTATTGGTCGTCCGGATGACAGACGAGATCGATCACGACGGCCGTCGCGAGAATCACGACGTCATCCTCGCCGTCCACAATATCCACGCCATACGAATCCGTGAAATTGAAAAAGCGTTTGGAGACCTGCGCCACGATGGAGCCCCGGCGTTCGAAGTTGAACTCGTGATCGAAAAAGCTGCCGGTGACCGTGTAGTCGTTGGGACCGGGGACATCGACGGTGAATTTGTCCTTGAAGAAGGTCCATTCCTTCTGGACCTCGGCAAAAAGCTCGCCGCTGCGATAGATCTCGTAGCGTTTTTTCAGACTGAGGAGTTTCTGCGAGATGTAAGCCAGCTCGTTGCCCTGCATGTCCTGGAAGGACAGCTTGTCACCGATGGTGAAGGCCTTGCCATCGACGAAGAAGATGTCGTTGCCGTTCAAGTCCTGAATCTTGAAGTCGTCGCCGAAGCCCCAGAGTCGTTCCTTCATCAAGTAGCGCATGGTGGTCCTTTCGTGAATTGCGCGTTGTTTGTATCAGCGGGAACCATACGTGTCGGTTGTAAAATGGGGGGAGGATTGTCAGGAGAGACCGTTCGGCTACAATGCCGGCATGGACATCGGCGAGTTGCGTGAAAACTACACCAAGGCGGAACTGAACGAGGCGAGCCTCGCAACGGATCCCTTTGCGCAGTTCGAGCTTTGGTTCAAGGAGGCCTGCGACGCGGAATTGTCGGAACCGAATGCCATGTGTCTTTCCACCGTTTCGCCGGAGGGGCAGCCCTCGTCCCGCACGGTCCTGCTCAAGTCGTTCGACCGGGATGGCTTCGTCTTCTACACAAACTACGGCAGCCGCAAGGCCCATGAGATCGATGCGAATCCCCGGGTGTCATTGTTGTTTCCGTGGCTGGGCCTCGAGCGTCAGACGATTGTGAGCGGGCAGGCGGAGAAGGTGTCGACGGCGGAGTCCCTGAAGTATTTCCTGTCGCGGCCGAGGGGGAGTCAGATCGGGGCCTGGGTGTCGAGGCAGAGTTCGGTGGTGACCTCGCGCAGCCTGATCGAGGCGAAGCTGGAGGAGATGAAGCGGAAGTTCACCGGCGGCGAGGTGCCGCTGCCCTCGTTCTGGGGAGGCTACCGGGTCCGGCCGGCGACGGTGGAATTCTGGCAGGGCCGCGCGGATCGGCTCCATGACCGCTTTCTCTACACGCGGGGCGGAAATGATGACTGGAGGATCGAACGGCTGGCGCCGTAGAGGGGGTGCATGATTGAACCTGGGATGAGTTCAGCTCGGAACAGAAATTTTCTGGCCGGATTGGAGAACGCGCCGGCGGTCGAAGTTCCAGATCCCAAGCTCCAAATCTCAATTGGGCTTTATGAGCGGGGCGGCGCTTGGTAGGAAGACGCCGGACCGAGACGCGTCACATGGATCAACCCCACCTCCCGTTTCAGATCGCCGAAGTCTACGGCGGTTTTGCCCGTATCGACGGAATCATGATCGTCGCGGAGAAGCATATTGAGTTTGAGTATCAGACCTCGGACAACGTGTTGGGCGCGGTTCGCGGGAAGATCCAGAAACGAAAGCTGCGCTATGCGGACATCGCCGAGATCCATTCGAAGGAGGGTTGGTTCTCCTGCTGGATCGAATTTCAGGCCAGAAACCTGAAGGCCTTCGCCGACTTTCCGCAGAAGGATCGCAAGATCTTCAGAATCACGGTGGAAAAGAAACGACGCCCCGCGATGCGGACGGCGTTGTCCGAGATCGAAGTGCGCCGGAGTTATCTCGAAGCCGATCGCTTGTTGAAGAAACAGCGGCGGCGCAAGCCGGTGAAGAAGTAGATCAGTGGTCGGTAATCAGTGATCAGAAGCCGTCCTCCGACCTCCGACTTCCAAGATTGCCATGGATCGGGCGAATGCCTAGATTGCGGCGATGCCGACGGTGTCCGAACAACTCCGGCAGGGTCGTGAAGCAAAGAACTTCACGGTCCACCAGATTGCCGAGATCACGAAGATCAAGACCGAGCACGTTCGCGCCCTCGAAAACGGCAACTTCGAGGTTTTCACCGCGCCGATTTACATCCGGGGTTTTGTGCGGTCCTACGGCAACGCGGTGGGGTTGGATTCGCAGGCCTTGATCCGGGACCTCGAGGCGGAGCTGGCGTTGACGGAGAATCTCAGCGGGCCGCCCAGTCTCAGCGGCCCCCGGCGCGGCCCGCTCGACAGGCTCATGTATCTCCTGTCGCAGTTGAACTGGCGGATCGTGCTGCCGCTGGGCGTGATCGCGATCATCGCGCTGCTGGCCGTCTGGGGATATCGCGCGGCGGAGCGCCGGAAGGCCTACGATCCGGCGGCGGAGCTGGGGCCGGGCCTCCATCAACCCGATCCGGATACGACCGGGGAGGTGTTGCCGTTTCCCACCAACACGCTCCCGGCGGGAAACTGAACCGGATCCGGCCACAAAAAAACCGCGATTGAGAGCGTCGACCGCGGTTGGGGAAAGATGATCGGGGCGAAGATTACTTCTTCATCTTCTCGAAGGCGGCCTTGGCCTTGTCATACCAGACCTTGGCCTCCGTGTAATTCTTGTTCTTGCTGTGGGCGTCGCCGAGCTTGAGCATGGCGTCTGCGTCGCCCTTGTTCGCCTGCGCCTCCAGCTCAGCCATCTTCTCGGCCGGGACCGCGGGGCCGCCGCCGCTGGACGACGCGCAACCGATGGTCAGGGCGCCCAACCCGGCGGCCAGGATGGCGGTGACTAAAACTCGTTTCAAATTTTTCATAACACGCGTTTTCATGGGCGGGACCATAGCAGCCGGCCATTTTCATGGCAATGGGGTTGTCCAAGTTTTTTCCGGACTGTCGCAAATCCGGGCGGCCGGCGATCCCGCCTCAGGCCAGGCGCAGCCGACCCGTGCTGTCGCCGAAGCGAGGCAGGCGCACGCCAACGCGATCCATCATTGAGAGGAACAGATTGCACATCGGCGTGTTGCGCGGATGGCGGACGTGCACACCGGTGGACACCGCGCCGCCGCCCTTTCCCGCGAGCAGGATGGGCAGGTCCTCGTTGTTGTGGCGGTTGCCGTCGCTGATCCCGCTGCCGTAGACGATCATGCTGTTGTCCAGCAGGCTGCCCCCGCCCTCGCCGAGCGACTTCAGCCGATTCACGAAATAGGCGAACTGGGTGGCGTGGAAGCGGTTGATGCGCGCGATCTTGGTCAGCTTGTCCTGTTTGCCCTGATGGTGCGAGAGGGTGTGGTGCCCCTCGTTCACGCCGACCATCGGGTAGGAACGGTTGCTTCCATCGTGGGCGATCATGAAGGTGGCGATCCGCGTCGTGTCCGTGTGGAACGCCAACGCCATCATGTCGAACATCAGGCGCGTGTGGGATTGGAAGTCCTTGGGAATGCCGGCCGGCTTTTGATACTTCGGCTGCGGCGGCCCGGCCTTCTCGGCGCGCTCCATCCGTTGCTCCAGTTCGCGGACGGAGGTCAGATACTCGTCCAGCTTGCGACGATCCGTGGAGCCGAGCTTGGACTGGAGCCGCTTGGCGTCCTCCAACACGAAATCCAGGATGCTGGCCTCGTTCTCACGACGGCGCGCCTTTGCCTCCTGATCCTCCTCCGAGGCGCCATCGGAGAAGAGCCGTTCGAAGACCAGGCGCGGATTGACCTCGGGCGGCATGGGCGTGGATTCGCTGCGCCACGAGATGCTGTATTGGTAGGCGCAGCTGTAACCGGAGTCGCAGGCGCCGGCCTTGCGTCCGCGATCGCAGCTCAACTCCAGCGAGGGGAGGCGCGTCTGGTCGCCGAAGGCCTGGGCGGCGATCTGATCGACGGAGACGCCGATCCGGATGTCCGTGCCGGCGGTCTTGTAGGCCTGGCGTCCGGTGAGAAAGGTGGCGTTGGCCCGCGCGTGATCGCCGGGACCGTCCCCGTTGGCCCGCGCCTTGTCATGCGTCAGTCCGCTCAGGAACTGGATGTCGTTCTGGAACGGGGCCAGCGGCTGCAGGATGTAGGGCAGCTTGAAACGCGAACCGGTTCCCTGCGGCGTCCACTGGTCCAGATAGACGCCGTTGGGCACATAGACATAGGCCATGCGCCGGGGCGGCGCAGTCGCCGGCTTCGCCGCCGCGCTGACCGCGTTCTCCGGCAGCATCGCGTCAAGGACGGGCAGGGCCATCGCCGTCCCCGCGCCACGCAAAAACTGCCGCCGCGGCAGCAGCCACTTGTTGGTTGAAATCGTCGGACCGTTCATCGGATCAGAACAAGTTAGACGCGGCGGGCGGAAAAACAAGCGGCAAGCGCAGGGCGCCACCGGCGCCTGGCTCATCGCGACGCGGATGCCTCCTTCAGCTCCCACTGTTCCCCGAAGAAACCGGCGTCCGCGATCCCGCCCGGACCGCGTGAGGTGATCGGCTGGGAGATGTCCACGACGGCCCAGTCCGGCAGCTTCGGAACTTGGCGGGCGTTGTTCAGATAGTCGTATTCCCGATAGGTGAAGCCGCTGTTCAGGACGATGTAGCGATCGGGATTCAGGGGATTCGGATGAATCATCGCCAAGGCGTGCTTCGCGCCGTCGTAGACCTTGTCGCCGACCTTCACGCCGCCGGCCGTCCAACGGATGGGCAGTGAATCGAGGATCTTGGTCAGAACGCGGTTGCTCGAGGGATCGCCGAAGAGGATCAGATTGCTGGAGGCGATGTCGGCTTCGGTGATCTCGACATCGTTCTTCACGCGCGCCTCGCCGCGGAATTGCCGGCGCCAATGCTCGATTGCGTGGTCCTCCTCCTTCTTAGCCCAGGTCGCCACCGGCCCGAACCACGGCTTCCCGGTCGGGCGCACGATGATGAACGAATCCATGAAGGCGTCGTCGATCGGACCCTGGAGCCCGTGGCGTTTGCGCAGGCCCGCGGACCCGGAACCGGCGACTTTCCAGCCGTCCTTGCCCTTGCGCAACCGCACCTTCCAGGAACGGTCCGACTGGATGCGCGGCGTGTCCCCGATGTGTTGTCCGTCGATCGCGAGATTCACGGGCTGGGTGTTGTCCATCGGGCAATCACCGGCGCCCATGTCGAGCGTCAGGGCCGAGACATTCTTCGTGGTCACGCTGACAAAGTTGTTGCGGCCGATCTCGGCGTCGACGCGCGCCCGCTCCCAATGTTCCTCGAGGCCGTCGACAGCGACCCAGTGCATGCGGTTGTAGCGCAGCGTCCAGGTGGTGAATCGGATCTTCGACGGCGCGCGGTCGCGACCGCGTCTGGCGAGGCCGGCCAGACGCTCCTCGATCTCAATCTTTGAATCCGGGTGAATCTTGTGGCCCATGCCCGGACCGATGAGGTGCAAGAGATCGATGCCCTCCTCGGCCAGGTATTTTTCCATGATGTCGGCCGCCTGTTTCTGACGATCAATCTCGCCGCTGTAGGCCACCGTCGGGCAGTGAAACAGATTCACCGCCCAGTCCGTGCAGTCGTAGAGATGCCAGAGCTTCTTCTCATACCAGGTCGGCTTCAAGGTCTCGCCCTGGAAGGTGCGCAGGAACTCCGGGGTCTCCGAGAAACCCGCGCCCGGATTCGCCGCGAACCATTGATCCGCATGATGCACCGCGAACTGCCAGCAGGCCGCGCCGCCCATCGAGAAGCCGCGCACGGAAATCCGGTCCTCGTCGATCGGGTAGAACTTCTGCGCATGCTCCAAGGCCTCGAACAGATCGACCTCGCCGGCAAACTTGTTGGCGTTGGAATAACGCGCGTAGGGATGGAGGACAAAGGCGTCGGCCGGCGCGTATTGTCCGACCGAACGTTGGCGGCCGTTGATGAAATTCACCTCGCTCAAGGTCTCGCCGCGACCATGAAACCAGAAGTCCAACCGATGTCTTGCCGCCGCCCCCGGCGTCCAGGTTTCGGGGACGACCAGCCCATACGGCTGCACGGAATGATCGATCTTTGAACGATAGCCCCGCACGACCAGGCCCTTCGCCGTCAACCAGGGCGCGTTGCCGGCCTCCAGCTGCCCCGCGCGACCAATCCCGTCGCGCAGCAATCCCTTCGCGGCCTGGATCTCGTTCGGCTTGAAGAACTCATCGTAGGTCAACGCCGACCAGACCGCGCGATGATAGACCTCCACATCGGGCAGCAGGTCAAGGAGCTCCGGCTTCCCCTTCAGCGACTTGCGCAGGCCGTCGATCTTCGCGCCCAGCAACGCGATCCCGTCCTCCAGGGCCTTGCGATCCTCCGCGGACACGGGCACGCCGGGTTTCGGAATGCGCCGGACATTCTCGGCAATGTTGTCCTTGGGACCATCGGCGAAGGTTGCGGCGAACGGGGCGAGAAGGAGGGACAAGAGAATTGAAGAACGCTTCATGTGGCGGCATCAAACTGTCTGGCATCGGCGAGATCAAGCGGCAAAGACGGGAGGCGCGGCGGGCTTCGAATCGTCCCTTCGAGACAGTCGAATGCGGAATCCGGAATGCGGAACTGGGAACGGTCTTGATTCCGCACTCCGCAATCCCCATTCCGAATTCAGTTGGTCCCTTCAGGACACGCGAATGCGGAAATCGGAACGCGGAGTTCGGAACAGTTTTGGCTCCGCATTCCGTAATCCTCATTCCGAGTTCCTTTCGTCCCTTCAGGACTTTGAAGTGGGCTCGACGGAGTCTCTCCCCACCGGCATTTCAGATCGCTGTCGCCGGGTTCATGCCTTCTTGATCTCACGCTGCATTGCCCAACGCCGTCACCATCGGGGCCGCCGGCAACCGGACGGCTCGACACGACGGTGGGGAGAGACTCCGTCGAGCCCACTTCGAAACCCTTGAAAAGGGTGCAAGCAGCGTTCAACGTCGATACGACGCCTGATTTGCCGCCTTCTGAACGTCTACAACGTTAACGTCTTTTCGGGTGCGTTTGGCTGGCATGGAGAACGCCGGGCACGATACCCGCGTTTCAACCATGGCGCGTAAAGCGCAGTCGGATCCGGCGATCCGTTGGCAGCTGAGTTTGCATCTTGCGAAACCCGGTGACGCGGATAGATTCACAACGTGAGCGTTCAGGAAATCAAAGAGCAGTTGATCGCCCTCCCTCAGGAGAAACAGAACGAGGTGATCGCCTATCTTTTTCACCATCGGCATCAGAATGATGCCGCCTATCAGGATGATGTGTCGCGCCGGTTGAACGACAAGGATCGAGGAAGCTGGTTGTCGCCGGACGAGTTTGAGCGTGAATTGGACGCGGGGGAGAACTGACGGTGGAACCGTATTCGGTCTTACTCCACGTCGATCTGCTGGACTGCGTTCCCCGGCGCGGCAAACAGCGCCAACGGATCATGACCTTTGTGAGATCGTTGGCCGAAGATCCTTACACTTCCGACGACTTTACCGATCGCGACGCAGATCTGCGAGACAGAGAGGTGAAGATCATCGGTGATTATGCCGTAACCTACTGGGTCGATCATCCCGCAAAGTCAGTCATCGTCGTCAACGTGAAGTCGGCTGATCGATGAAGTTCCACCAAGCATTCCAAACCGCAGATTCACCATGCCCCCCAGGCTCCATGACCATCGGCATACCGGTTGAGATCAAGGACGATGAATTCCGCGTGGGCATGCTGCCCTCGGGCGTCTACCAGTTGACGCAGCGCGGGCACAAGGTCGTCGTGGAGAAGGGCGCGGGAATTGGCGCAGGTTATCCGGACAGCGACTACGAGCAGGCGGGCGCGACCTTGGTCGAGGATCACGCGGCCGTGTTCGAACAGGCGGACCTGGTGGTGAAGGTGAAGGAGCCGCAGCCTTCGGAGTATCCGCTGCTTCGTCCGGACCTGATGCTTTTCACCTACCTGCATCTGGCGGCCGACAAGTCGCTGACCGAGGCGATGCTGCAGTCCGGCGTGACCGGCATCGCCTATGAGACGATCGAGGAAAACCGCCGCCTGCCCCTGCTCGAACCGATGAGCGAGATTGCCGGGCGCATGTCGGCGCTGGTCGGCGGATACTATCTCGGAAAGTATCATGGAGGCAGCGGCATTCTGTTGAGCGGCGTCCCGGGCGTATTGCCCGGCAAGGTCGTCGTGCTGGGCGGCGGGACGGCGGGCGTCAACGCAGCCCGCATGGCCACCGGCCTCGGAGCCGACGTCACCATTCTCGAGGTGGACCTGGAGCGGATGCACTTCCTCGACATCTCCCTGCACACGGCCCACACGCTTTATTCCAACGAGGCGCACCTGATGGAGCAGTTGCCGCGGGTCGATCTGCTCATCGGCGCGGTGTTGGTCCCGGGCGCCAAGGCTCCGAAGCTCATTCGCCGCGAGATGCTGGAGAAGATGCGTCCCGGCAGCGTCTTCGTGGACATCGCCGTCGATCAGGGCGGCTGCGCGGAGACGACGCGGCCGACGACGCATCACGACCCCGTCTATGTGGAGGAGGGGGTGACGCACTATTGCGTGGCCAACATGCCGGCCGCCTACGCGCGCACGGCCACGCAGGCCCTGACCAATGTCACCTTCCGTTTCGTGGAACTGCTGGCGGACCACGGGGTCGCCGAGGCCTGCGCCCGGCATCCTTCCCTGAAAGGCGGCCTCAATACCGTGGGCGGCAGACTCACCTGCCGGGCTGTCGCCGAAGCGCATGGCCTGGAATACTCGGAATCTTAGACCGTCGATCCGGGCCGCCGCTGGCAGCCTTCAGGTCGCCCGCCGATCGGTCAGTTCCTCGAAACGCGCCGCGGCGGCCTTCCATTCCTCCGCGTCCTCCGGTTCACAGGTCTCCAGCCCGAACGAATCGCCCACGATCCGGCGCGCCTCGGTCAGTGAGGCCACGTGCCCCAGGGCCACGGCCTGCAACAAGGCGTTTCCGGCGGCGGTCGCCTCGGCCGGGCCGGCCACCGTCGAGACCCCCACGGCGTTGGCGGTCAGTTGATTCAACAGCCCGTTCTTCGCGCCGCCGCCGACGATGTGCAACCGGTCGATGGGACGTTCGATCAGGGTCTCGATCTGTCGCAGCGTCCGCCCGTAGAGCAACGCGAGACTCTCCAGGGCGCAGCGGATCACGGCTCCGGGATCCCCCGGCTCCGGCTGACCCGTCTCCCGACAGTATTCCCGGATCCGGCCCGGCATGTCGCCCGGCGCCACGAAGCGCGGGTCCGCCGGATCGATCAGGGACCCGAAGGGTTCGGCCGACTCGGCGAGGGTGGTCAGTCCGGCGTAGTCGAACTCGCGTCCCTCGCGCGCCCACTGTCGGCGACACTCCTGGATCAGCCACAATCCGATGATGTTCTTCAGCAGTCGCACGGATCCGCCATGGCCGATTTCATTCGTGAAGTTCAATTCCCGGCACGCGTCGGTGACGATGGGCGATTTCAGCTCCGTTCCCATCAACGACCAGGTGCCCGAGCTGATGTAGGCCCAGGAGCCCTCGTCGATCGCCGGCGCCGCGGCCACGGCCGCGCCGGTGTCGTGCGTGCAGCCCGCAATCACCTCCACGCCCGACAGCCCCGTCTCCGCCGCAATATCGGGAAGCAGCGGTCCGAGACGCGTTCCCGACGGCGTGATCCCGGGAAAGACGCGCCGCGGAAGGTCCAGGACTTCGATCAGCCTGTCGGACCAGTCGCGCGTCCGCGGATTGTAGAGCTGGAAGGTGCTGGCCATCGATTCCTCGATCATCCGGCTGCCCGAGAGCAGGAAGTGGATTCCATCGCCCACGCCCAGGATGAGCGCCGCCCTTTCCAGCCGTTCCGGCGTTTCGGCCATCAGCTGGAACAGCGTGTTCAGAGGCATGAACTGGATGCCGGTCTCCGCAAAGATCGTCTCCCAGTCGGTCTTCCTGTAGGCCGCCTCCACGCCGCGCTCCGTGCGGGGATCGCGATAGCAGAAGGTGGGCGACATCAATTCGCCGGCCCCGTCGAACAACACGTAGTCCACGCCCCAGGAATCCACGCTGAAGCCGGCGATCTCGACGCCCAAGGCGCCGGCCTTCTTCAGCCCGGCCATCACCTCCCCCAGGATCTCCGGGATGTTCCAATGCAGCGAGCCCTCAGCGGTCCGGATCAGGTTGTTGGAGAATCGATGGATCTCCTCCAGCGAGAGCCTCCCCTCAGCGAGCGTCGCCAGCATCAGGCGGCCGCTTTCCGCGCCAAGGTCACAGGCAAGATAACGTGCGGTCATGGTTGGCTTGTATCGTCGGTTTGCAGGATCCTTCCATCCCTCGCCATTCCCGCAGCCGCGTGGCCGCAACGGGTGCGGGACCGGCCCTCCGCCTTCTTGCGAAGGCGGCTGCTTTCCTCCGGCAATCGCGCGCGGGCCATGGAGCGGGACTGTAGGGCAAGCCGGGCCGCAAGTCGATGCTCCTGGCGCGCGCGGCGGGGCCGGGGGGCGGGAGTTCCGACCGGGAACCTGCTTCCCCATGGTTGCCCGGAGCGCCGCCGATCGGCATGCTCCCGCCTGATGAACCGGCGACGCTTTCTTTGCAGCTCAAGCTCCGGACTCGCTCTCGCCGCCGCCGGATTGTCCGGCGATGGCGGGGAGGCCCGGGCGGCGCAGTCAGATCCGACTTCGACGACAGGCGCCCGGCGACGGCTCTTTCTCGACGCGAGTGTCATGGAGGAATACGAAGGTCTCACACGCCGTTTCCACGCCTTGCAGAAACATCCCGCGAATCCCGTTCTCGTCGCCGACCAGCCCTGGGAGACAGGCAAGGCGGTGTCCGGCCCCTACCTGTACGGGACCGTGCTCCGCGAGAGCGGTCGCCTGCGGATGTGGTATCAGCTCATCAACCGCGGCAACCACATCGGCTACGCCGAGTCGGAAGACGGCGTTCACTGGAACAAGCCGGAGCTGGGCCTCATCGAACACAACGGTTCGCGCCGGAACAACCTGGTCGTCTCAGCGGCGGATCGCGAGGCCACCGGCGGCGAGTGTCACAACCCCAGCGTCATCCATTGCCCCTGGCAGCCGGATCCGGAACGCCGCTACGCGCTGTTCGGCTTCGACACCGGCGTGGGCCATCCGCGCGCGGCGTTCTCGGCTGATGGCCTGCGTTGGCGTTACGCGCCCGACGCCGGGAACAACGGCCTGTTCAAGTCGTCCGACGTGGTGAACTTCTTTTGGGACGAGGGTCAGCGACGCTTCACCGCGACCTGGAAAACCAAAAACCGCCGTGGCCGCGCGGTGGGCGTCGCCTGGTCGGAGGTCGGCGTCCATTGGACCAAGCCCATCGACGGCCCCGTGTTCGGCGCGGACGACCTGGATCCCGATGCGACCCAGGTCTACGGCATGCCGGTCTTTCCCTATGAAGGCGTCTGCCTTGGCCAGCCGTGGATCTATCACGCCCGCTACTTCAAGGCCGGCCCCTACAGCGTCGCGAAGATGCACGAGGCGCAACGGGATTCACCGCGACACATCGACGTCCAACTCGCCTGGAGCTGGGATCTCGTGAACTGGACAAGGACGCCGGAGCGAAAACCGTTCCTGGCCTGTGGCCCGGCGGGCGCCTTCGACGCCGGGATGGTCTTCACCGCCCGCGCCCCCGTCCGGATGGGCGATCGGCTGTTTTTTTATTACGGCGGTTGCGACAAGCCCCACGACGAGAGGCGCGTCAAGGCCGCCATCGGCCTGGCGACACTGCGCGTCGATGGGTTCTGCTCGATGACCGCCGGCGCGGAGGAAGGCTGGCTGATGACGCGGAGGGAGGCGCTGAAAACGCCGCGGGTGATCGTCAATGCGCGAACCGGCAGGAACGGACACATCGCGGCCGAGTTGCTGGACCGCAACAACAAGATCCTGCCCGGATTCAGCCGCAGGGAATGCCGCGTGTTCCAGGGCGACGCCGTGGAATACGAGCTGGGTTGGAGGAACAAGGTCTTTCCCGATTCGCTCGAAACATCAGACCTGAAGATCCGGTTCTGGCTGAAGGACGCCGGGTTGTATTCCTACCGGCCAGCGGCCTGATGGAGGTCGTCTCAAACGTCTGTGCCAACCAACGTGAGGAGGCTCACTCCAGCCTCGTGAGCCCAGCCTCCTGCGGTTTCCCAATCAACCGGCGCCGTCGCGCACCTCGATCGTCAGCCGGCCGGGATAGATCATCCCCCAATCCCGCCGGCGTTCGAAAGCGTCCAGCGCCGTGCGCAAGGAGGGCGCGGCCGCTTCGAGTCGATGCGTGTCGCCGTTCACCGTCACTGTGATCTTCCGGTCCGGATCGACCATCTTCGGATGCAGCCACAAGGTGAAACGGGCGACATGGGTCGTCGTCACGGCGAAGCGGTTGCCGCCCAGGTGTTCGGCCTCGATCCGGGCCCCCTTGCGGCGGACGGGAATCCGTTCCAGTCGCCACCGATCCCAGTCTTCCGGCGCGCTGTTTCGTGAATGTCCTTTCCCTCCTTGGATCCGGACGCCCTCGTAATCCACCTCGCCGTCAGCGGCGGCGGCGAGGGTGAGCCAGCGGCGATGGTGGACCGGGCGCAGGCGCGAAACGTGGTGGCCGGCCGGCGTGGTGAGAGAGACCTTGGGGAAAAACGGGTCGCGTCGGACGTCGTCGGCCGAGCGTAGGTATTCCAGGACCTGGGGCTTGGAATGCCCGAAGCCATGGCCCCCCTCGTGTTCGAGACAGTGATGGGGGACGCCCGCGTCGGTCAGCATGCGGTCGGCCCAGCGACTGAAGCTCACGTCGGTGTGCCGGTCGCGGACATTGCGCTCCGCGTCCTTCACTCCATGCACGATGCAGAAATCCGTTCCTCGCAACGACGGCCAATGGGCGAGGGACCAGGAGCCGGACACCGCGACGATTCCCGCAAAGCGATCGGGCTGGGTCTGCGCCATCTGAAACGCGCCGAAGCCGCCCATCGAATGCCCCATCAGGAACACGCGGTCGCTGTCGATGGCAAACCGCTCCCTGCAATCCTCGATCACGTCGGCCACGTAGTCGTCCGACTCCGGCAGGCACCAGCGCGAGTTGTCGTTCTCGTTCCATGGCGCCGAGGGGGCAACGCCGATCATTCCGGCCTGCTCGAAGATCTCGCCCATGTGCGAACCGTTCGGAGAATCGCGGGCCGTTGCCGGGGTCATGTAGCCCGCGGGGGCGGTTCGCGGGCTGCCCTTGCCGCCGCCATGCATGAACACAACCAACGCGGAAGGTCGCCCCGGATCATAGGACGACGGAACCGCGAAATAGAGCAGGTCCTCCGGATGTTTCGCGCGCAGGCGCGGCTTCCGGAAATGTTCCGCCGGATGGAACCCCGCCTTCACCGGGGCATGGACTTTGGAGCGCAGCGCGGCAACGACCTCCTCCCATGCGCGGTCGTAAAGCGCCAGCGCCTTGGCGATTGTTTCCTTCTCCTTCGCGTCAGAGCAATCCAGGTAGGCCCGCGAAAGGCGCGTCGCCTCGGCGAGTTGTTCCGACGAAAGCGGACGTCGGACGGAGGAGGTCGAGCAGCCGCATAGCAGCGCGCCCAACAGGGCGACAGTTGCGGGAATGGAGGAAAGGAAACGCCAAAGAGCTGAATCGACGCGCTTCTTCGCCCTCACCCTGAACCGGGCCGGAACGCGGCTGTGTCCGGTCTTCGGGACCAGCCGCAGCCGCTTCCGATCCGCAAGCGCCTGGGAACCGAACAGGCCTGGGCTGTCGCCGACATTGCTGCGGCTGGTCTCCGACACAGCCGCGCTCCCAAATCGCCCGCTCCGGGTCGGGAGCGCAACCCTCGAAGGTTCAAACTCGCCCGCCTTCATGTGAACCTCGGGACCTTCAACTGCTCCCCATCCTTCAACGCCGATTGATGCGCGACGATTCCCGGAACGGTCATCGCTAGGGCGGCGTCGACATCGACCGCCGGCTTGCGACCCTCAAGCAATGCATTGACGAACTCGGCGGAGATGAAGGTGTGGGAGTTGCCGTGGCCGGACTTGTGGCGCATCGCCGGCGGCAACATCTCGCTCTGCCAGTATTCAGGAATCTCCACATCGCCGCCCTCCTGCGTGGGCAGGTCATACCGCGAGGCCGTGTCGCCGCGGGTGCGGAACTTGAGCAGGGATTCGTGGACGCCGCCCTTGTGCATGTAGAAGGTCGCCTTGTCGCCGAACCACTGCGCGCGTTCGCCGTGCGCGGCGCAGAGCCAGAAGACGTTGCAGCGAACCATGTTTCCCCGGTCGGTCTGCATCATCGCCGCCTGGTTCCAGTGAGGATTGTCATAGGCGTTCTCGGTCAGGTAGGGATGATCTCCCGTGCCCCAACCGAGGCAGGAGACGCTCTTGATGGTCTCGCCCGTGACGCCGGTGATGTAGCCGAGCGAATGCGTCGGATACAACATCGGCGGAAAGCCCCAGCGCCAGGAGTAACCGCCATCCTCATCGCGGAAGCGCGACCTCGGATCGGCGCCAAGCCGCTTCAGATCGCCGCGGTCATGGTAGTATTCGCACTCCGTGTAAAAGAGGTTTCCCATGGCGCCCTTGCGGACCATCTCACGCATCAGGATGCACTCCGGTCGGTAGTAACTCGTCTCCGCCATCATGTAGCTCAGTCCGGTGCGTTTCACCGCGTCCTTCAGTTCGCGCGCCTCTTCCAGGGTATGACAGGCCGGGACCGCCGAGATCACATGCCAACCGCGCTCAAGGCACAGCTTCGCGTGCTTCACGTGATCCAGCGCGCCGGAAAACACCGCCACCGCGTCGATGTCCTTCGCCTCCTTGATCATCGTCTCCAGCGAATCATAGGCCTTGTCGCACTGGTAGACCTTGCGCAGCTTGTCGCGGCGATCAGGCCGCAGGTCCGTCACGCCGGCCACGACACAACCCGGATGTTCGTGCCAATGAAACGTGGAGCCAAAGCCGCCGCCCACCACGCCGATGCGGATCCTGCGTCCGGCAGCCTTGTCGGCGGAAAAGGCCGCGCCGGCCGATGAGAGAATCGCCCCGGCGGTCAGGCCGCCGCTGAGTTCCAGAAAATTGCGGCGGGTGACGGAGGTCTTTGAATTCATGCTCGCGAATGTAGACCGCCGAACCGTCCCGGCAAGGCGAACCTCGCTCAGAGCGGGCTCTTCGTGTAGTTCCGCTCGTCGAAGGGCTTGTGATAATCCACCGTTCCCGAGCGTTCGTTGATCACGTAGCCCGACCGGCGGATGTATTCATCGCCGGGGAGAAACTCATCGTTTGTTTCCTTCAACCGGCTCGTCAGCAGGTCCTCCAGTTCGCGCTGCTTCCCCGAGCTCCCCGCCTTCCCGACGAGATTGTTCTTCTGGAAGGGATCGGCCTCGTTGTCGTAGAGCAGCCACGGCCCCTTCAGGTCGCGGCAATAGGTCCAACGTTCGGTGCGCACGCCGCGGTATTCGCGACCGCCGCGCAGGCGGCTCCATTGTCCGAAGGGCGCGGGGCAGGTCATGACGGGAACGTGGTCCAGGTCCGGACGCTCGGTCCCGCGCACGACGCCGGAAAGGTCGCGGCCTTCAACGGCATCGGGAATGCGCTCCCCTTCGCCGCACAGACCGAGCAAGGTCGGCATGATGTCCGGCGTGTCGATCCGCGCCGCGGTCTCGCGCTTTTTCCTGCCCATCCCCGCCGGCCAGCGGACGAGGAAGGGCACGCGCAGCGACTCGTCCCAGGGCTGTTGCTTCTTCATGAAGCCGTGGGAGTGCAGCATGTCCCCGTGATCCGAGGTGTAGACCACGATGGTGTTCTCCGCGAGGCCGGTCGCCTCCAAGGTCTTCATCAGGTCGCCGACGCAATCGTCCAGCGCCGTCATGTGCGCGTAATAGCCTAGGTAATCCTTCTGCGCCTGTTGACGTTGGTCGGCCGGGACATTGTCGCGAAGGGTGAACCGCCGACCCGCATACATTTTCCGATACTTCTCTGGCGCGGTGTGATAGGGCGCGTGCGGCGGCCCCCAGGAGACAAACAGGGCAAAGGGATCGGCGTCCTCCTTCCCGGCGTGGTCACGGAGAAAATCCTCGGCCATGCGCGTCTGGGGAAAAGGCTCATACCCCTCCCAGGGAATCCGCTTCGGCGTGTCCGCGTAATGGAAGGACTTGTTGTAGTTGTGCGTGCATTCCAGCCCCCGCCAGAACCGGAAACCCTGCCGACGATCCAGCGGCGTGAAATTCGACCGGCCGCGGCCGTCGATGTGCCACTTGCCGATGTAGCCGGTCGAGTAACCCGCATCGTTGAGGCAATGCGCGATGGAGCGGTGATCCGTGGTCAGGGCGAGGTCGTTGAGATAAAGACCGTGGGTCAACGGGCGTTTGCCCGTCAGCAACGAGGCCCGGTGCGGACAACACACCGGGATGCCCGAAACCGCATGCGTGAAATTCAGGCTCTCCGTCGCCAGGCGATCCAGGTGCGGCGTGTGGACCTCGCGGTTGCCGGCATACCCGTGATCCGAGGCGCGCCACTGGTCCGAGAAGAGATAGAGAATGTTCGGGCGCTTGGCGGGTTTGGCCTGAGCGTCCACTCCCATGCCCGCCGCCAGGGCGGAGGCCCCGGCCAGTTGCAGGAATTCACGTCGTTTCATGATGCGAGCCAATATCGATTGCGCCCCACAACGCAAGTCTTTCGTGAGTGGCAGATCACATCGCAAACACGCGGTCCATGCGTTGCGAGATGTCCTTCAATCGCGCCAGATCGCCGCCGGCCACTTCGGCCGATCCCCAACCGCCGCGGTGGTTGATCTCGCGCAGGGCCTTCATCACCTCCGCCCAATCGACGCTGCCTTCGCCCAGTTTCGCGGAGAAGCCTTTCCACAGGCCTTCGTCGTTCTGGAGCTTCCGGCTGTATTCCTTGATGTCGAGCTTGAGAATTCGCGGACCCAGAATCCGGATCCATTGCTCGGGCCAGCCGAAGCGGACGACGTTGCCGACGTCGAAATACCAGCCCACCTGCGGGCTGTTGAAGGAGTCCACGAAATCGCGCGCCTCAAGGGGACTCACGAAGATGTTGTTCCAGACATTCTCGCACGCGATCTTCACGCCCGTCTCCCGGCTGACGGGAATCAACTGGGCGATGGATTCCTGAAGCCGTTCGTAAACGACGTCGTAGCGATACTTCTCGTTCACGATGCCGGGATAGAGCAGGACGGTGTTTCCGCCGAGGGCCTTGGCGTCGCGCAATGCCTGCGAGAATCGCTCGATCCCCTGCTTGCGCTCCGACTCCTTGTCGAGCGCCAGCATCCGACCCGCGGCGCCGGCGACCAATCCGGGAACGGGCAGACCGGTCGCCTGCGAAGCCTCCTTGATCTGCGGGAGGTCGGTTGGAGGGACGGGACCGTCGAACTCGATTCCATCAAAACCGGCCTCCTTCGCGAGCGCGAATTTCTCCGCAATGGAACGCGCGCCCTTGATCATGCCGTGCTTCAGCGATTTGCGGAGTTTCAATCCATCATTCGAGGCGGCGCTGGCGAGCGGGCCAAACGTGGTTGCAGCGGCCAGGGCGGCGGAACCAGTTTTCAGGAACTGACGTCGGGAAGTGGGAGCGGGAGATTGCATATCGGTATTGAACCGTTCTTCGGGGCGTTGTCGATGACGGAGGCAGTCCCAAAACTACAAAAGCTCGTAGCAGACGAGGCAACGAGGTTTATTTCAAAGCGAATTCATGAATCTGAGCCTCCTCACGTCGGCTGCTACGAAGTATTGGAACGCCTGCGGCGAGGCGTCCCTACTCCGCTCACCGATCCAGGATCAGCAGTCCCTGGTTTCCGTTCGGGATCAGGATCCGCCCGCCGCCGACAACGATGCGACACGGATTGCCCAGGGTTTCGAATTGTCGGATCAACTTCGGCGCGACGGGATCGGAAATATCGGCGATGGTGACGATGCCGTAGGCGCGATTTGCGGTGTAGAGGCGGTCGCCATCCACCGAGGGAACGCCGAGATGAACGCTCCGGCTTCCCGGCAGGCGAACGGCGATCTCCGCGGCCGGCCGTTTCTCATTGCGATCCAGGACAAGGTAGCCGCCCCGGGTGGTCGCCAGGGTCTTTCCGCGGAAGTTGGCCAGGCCGTTCGATGAGCCGATGCGTTCGGGGTAGTTGTCCCCGCTGAAGGCCGGTTTGCGTCGGCCGGACAGGTCGTACCAATGCAGGCCGGACACGTGCCAGAAGACGCAGGTGTGGCCGTCTGCGGTCAGGCCGCGCATCATCTGATCGCCGT
>JAYPEY010000025.1:61749-63323 GCA_038126035.1 Verrucomicrobiales bacterium
GATCGCCGTCTTCCGTCAGCTCGCAAATGGAAAGCCCGCCCGTTCCTTCGGCCACGTAGACGCGATCGCCGGACACGGCGACATCGGTGGCAAAGCCCTCGGTCTCCAGAATCGAAAGACGCCGGATCTCCGGTTCGAGGGAAACCACGTGCACACCCGCGCTGCCGCAGGCGACCAGGGCGCGACCGTCGGTCAGCAGGGCGGCTCCGTGAACCTGACCCGCGGGACGGTAACGCCGGACTTGTTCGTCCCGGGCCGCCTCGCTGTCAGCGGACGGTGGGGCGGGATGATCGCCCGCTTCAACAACCGGGCGAAGAGCCATGTCCGCGGCGGCGACGTGCAGATCGGTAAAGGCGCCGGCCAGGTAGATGTGGCCTTCGACCACAGCCAGTCCGCCCACCAGATCCGGCCGTTTCTTTCCCTTGGCGATCGGCAGTTCGCAACGGGCGACAATGACGGGCCGCTTCGGCTCCGAGACATCGACGACAAAGGCTCCGTTGTGCGTGTCGGCGACAAAGGCGTGTTTGCCGGAGACGGTCACGCTCCACATGTCGTAGCCGATCTCGTAGGGCCGCGGAAACTTGACGCGCGAAACGAAACGCGGTTGCGCGGGATTCTTCAGGTCGAAGATCTCCAGTCCGTGGCCGCGACCATGACCCGGGTCGCCGGGATTGCGCCGCGGCGTCTTGCGCGAATGATGTCCGGTCGCGGCAAAGAGAAGCCCGTCCTTCACGGCCACGCCGTCGCCGTAGCCGTCCAAGGGGACCTTTGACGTGATTCGCGGCTGCCTCGGTTGGGATACATCCACAACGACCACCTCGGAAGTCGCCCAGACCCCGACGTAGAGGAAGTGGTCATGAATCGCGACGGACTGGGCCTCCCCGGTTCGCACCAGGCTGATGTGAACCGGTTTCTCCGGATCCGACACATCGATCAGTTCGACCCCGTAGTGACGGCAGGCGACATAGAGAATGTCCCCGCCGACAGTGACGCCGGTGGCAAATTCGATCGTGTCGTAATGCGCCAGTCGCCGCGGTTGCTTTGGGTTCGAAACGTCCACGATATGCAGCCCGTCCTGTCGTGAGGTCACGTAGGCGACGCCATCCTGAACCTCGATCTGCCGGACGCTTCCCAGGTTCGCCAGGCGCCCCACGGATTTCGGCCGGGCCGGATCGCTGATGTCGAGCGCGTGAAGACTGCCGCGCCCGATGGCGTAGGCGTGGTTTCCCGAAACCGCGACATCCATGACCGGCCCGATGCCCGCGCTTTGAGTGATCGGAAGCTCGCCGCCGGTCGGATCCGCCTTGGCCGCCGGGGCTGCCTTCGCTGCCGGGGTTGTCTTGGCCTTCGCAAACAACTCCGGACTACGGAAGTAACGGGCGTAAAGATGCAGCGCGACGACGGTGAACAGGTAGTGCGTCTCGCCGGCCTCGACCTGATTCAGATCCACCGAGTCCAGCATTTGCCAGATCGCAGGCAGATACTCCCGGATCAGCTCCGATGACTCGCTCAACAACGCCATGTGGAATCCGCCCAGCGGGAACCGCACATGGGCCAGGGCCGCCAAACCGTCG
>JAYPEY010000026.1:0-62626 GCA_038126035.1 Verrucomicrobiales bacterium
CTGGCGGCCATTCAGCCCCGGCTGATCCTGGTCGCAGACACCCGCCCGGACGGCGTCGGACGCGCGGATGAAGAACTGCGCGACCGGCTCTCCCGTCAACCGGCGCGCGTCCTTTATACGAGTGACTGCGGATCGGCAACCATCGAGGTTCAAGGTGGAGAATGCCGGATCTCGACCATGACCGGGGCCGGGGCGGAACAAATCTTTTGATCATCCCCGTCCGTCGCGCGACTATCCGGCATGGGCATGCGGGATTCCGGCAATCGAACGGGTGTTTTTCTAGGCGTTGAATGCGGCGGAACGCGCACGGTCGCCGCGCTGGCGGACGCGCGGGGCGAAGAGTTGCGCCGAACCGTTTTTGGCCCCGCCAATCTCCGTCTGCTGAGCGACGCGCAGTTGAGCAGGCATCTTCGCGCGGTGAAGCGGGAGTTCCCTGCGCCGTCGGCCATCTGCATCGGCATGGCCGGCGCCAGGACGGCGGCGGACAGGGAACGCCTGCGCGACGCGGCCGCCGGGGTTTGGCGGGATGTTCCCTGCCACGCGACGAATGATCTCGAGACGGCCCTCGCCGCGGACGGGAACGTCAGGGCCGGAACCCTCGCGCGAATCCTGCTCCTGAGCGGAACGGGCTCCTGCTGTTACGGCCGCAACCGGGAGGGGGCGACCCGGAAGTCCGGCGGCTGGGGGCACATTCTGGGCGACAAGGGAAGCGGCCATGAAATCGGCATGCGCGCGCTCAAGGCGGTCGTCTATCACCTCGACCTCGACGGGCGCTGGACGACGTTGGGACAACGCGTCCTGCGAGCCCTGAATCTCAACGAGCCGGACCAGCTGATCGACTGGGTCCGCGACGCATCGAAGGACGATGTGGCGGCGTTGGCACCGGAGGTGTTTGCCGCGGCCGCCAAGCGGGACAAGATCGCGATCGACATCCTGTCCGGCGCCGCATCCTCGCTGGCCAAGGATGCCGTGAACTGCGCCATGGGGCTGGCGACGAAGGGCGGGAAGGTTCGTTTCGTTTTCAATGGCGGGGTGTTGTTGAGCCAACCTGCTTTCGCGAAGAAGGTCGCCGCCCGGATCCGGGACCAATGGCCCGCCGCCGAATGCGCCCCACTCAAACGCGACAGCGTCCACGGCGCCGTGGAATTGGCGATGCAGCTGGCGCAGAGCCGGCCGGAACGGAACAGATCCGCGACCGCGCCGGACCCGGGACCGCGGACCACGGGCCCAAAGCCCTGGGATGTCCGGCGCCTCGCGCAGTCCGTCACCGAGCAACGCCACCCGGCCTCCATGAATCTCGACACGATGCCGGTCGGCTCGGCAATCGATCTGATGCTGGCCGGCGACGAAAGCATTCCCCTGGCCATCCGCCGGGAGAAGCGGAAGATCGAATGGGTCGTGCGCAAGGTGGCGGCCGCGTTCGACGCCGGAGGCCGGCTCTTCTACGTCGGCGCCGGCACAAGCGGACGACTGGGCATTCTCGACGCCAGCGAATGTCCGCCCACCTTTCGCGCGGATCCGGAGATGGTGCAGGGGATCATCGCCGGCGGCGCGCGCGCCATCGCTCATCCGGTCGAGGGAGCGGAGGACGATCCCGAGGCCGGCGCGCGGGCTGTGCGCTATCGCGGCGTGACGAGGAAGGACGTTGTGATCGGCATCGCCGCGAGCGGCCGCACGCCGTTCGTCTGGGGCGCCCTGTGGGAGGCGCGGACGATCGGCGCCGCCACCGCGTTGTTGTGCTTCAACCCCAACCTGAAGGTCGCCCCGGCCGATCGTCCGGACCGCATCATCGCGCCGGACATCGGCCCCGAAATTCTGACCGGATCCACACGCCTGAAATCCGGCACGGCCACCAAGCTGATCCTCAACATGTTCACGACCCTGGCGATGGTCCGCATCGGCAAGGTCGTCAGCAACCTGATGGTCGATGTCAAACCAACCAATGTGAAACTGCGCGACCGGGCCGTGCGCATCGTCCGGGAGATCGCCGGCTGCGATGAAATGCGGGCCCGGTCCGCGCTGGTCAAGGCACGGTGGAATGTGAAACAGGCTTGTGCGATCGCCCGCGTTCGCCGATAGACTCCAGACATGAGAACACTCGCAATCGGCGATATCCACGGCTGTTGCAATGCCCTGATCGCATTGATGGAGGCGGTGAATCCGACGGCGGAGGACCGGGTGGTCTTTCTCGGCGACTACGGGGATCGGGGCCCCGATTCCCGCGGCGTGATCGACTGGATTCTGGCGAACCGCGACAAGCGGGAGACCATCGCCCTGCGCGGCAACCACGAGATCATGATGCTCGATTCCCGCCGCTCCTATTTCGATCTGACGCTCTGGCTGCCGTCCGGCGGCCAGGCCACCTTTCAATCCTACGGCATCGAATCCGACCGTGCCTGGGCGCATCTGGTTCTCGACCCGCATTGGGAATTCATGGAGCAGACCACGGCCTGGTTCGAGACCGACTCGCACATCTACGTCCACGCCGGCCTGGACCCCGAAAGGGAGCTCGCAGATCAGACAGAGGAGGCGCTCTACTGGCTGAAGCTCGACGCCATGCGCGAACGGCACCTGTCGGGCAAGACCGTGGTCTGCGGGCACACAAGACAGGCGTCCGGCGAGATCCTGAACCTGGGACGCGCCATCTGCATCGACACCGCGGCCTGCGGCGGACAGTGGCTCACCTGCCTCGACGCCGAGGCCGGCGACTACTGGCAGGCAAACGAGGCGGGGGAGACCCGATCCGGAAAACTGCCGCCGCCGGTCGAGGACTGATCGCGCCGACGAAGAATGCTCCCCGACGCCACCGGTGTCCTTTTCTGACAGTGGGATCGCGGGGTTACAAATGGGTAACATCTGCTCCCGCGTCCGGCGTTCGAGGATGGATTGACAACCCGGGCGGCGCGTGGCATCGATTTTTTTCAAGCCCATCCGGACAGGTGGGACAATGACGAGGGCGGTTACGGCGGGCGCGCCGCCCAACACGAATCAGGCGAAGTGAATCCCACCACCGGTTTCGATCTCATCTTCACGCGAGAGGACCTTCAAGCGGCCCTCTTCGTGTCCTTGTTGACGGCCTGTCTCATTGTCGCGCTGCTGCTGTTCCTGAACCGCTTCGCCCGCCGGCGCTATTTCACCATTTGGACGGTGGCCTGGGTGTTCTACGCTCTCTGGTTGCTGTTCAATTTCCGGCTGCTGGACGACCGGGCTGACGCGATTGCCTTTGTCGTCAAACAGTTCTGCGTGGGCATCTCCGCTGTATTTCTGTTATGGGGGAGCGCGGTCTTTCTGCGGACGAAGGCGCGCCCCGGCGTGCTCGGCCTGTTCATCCTGTTTCTGTTTGTCTGGAGCTGTGTGGGGGCGTTTCATCGGGACAGTCCGCTGGAGTTTCAGATTCCGCTGTTCTCATTGATCGGCGTCACCAGTCTTCTGGCGGCGTGGTGCTACGTCCACAATCACCGTGAGACCGGATTTCTCGGGGGCGCCATGATGGCGTTCGGATTCCTGTTGTGGGGGCTTTACCTGATCGCCTTCCCCTTCTTCAAGGCGGCCGAGCAGCTGAGCGCCGTGTTCCTGATCTCCATCGTGCTCCATCTTTTCATCGCCATCAGCATGATCGTGCTCGTGCTGGAGGAGGAAACGAACGCCGCCCGGCAGACGGCCGCCGATCTCGACGAGCATCTCACCGAGACACAGCTGTTCAAGAGCCGCGCGCGGTCCGCCGAGAAGCGCTTCCGGCATATTTTCGAACAGGCCAACGAGGCGATTGTCGTCTTGTCCGCCCGGGACTTCTCGATCATCGAACTGAACCAGAAGGCCCGCGATCTGTTGGGCATCCCGGAACCCGGGGGCAACCGCATTCCGCTCAGCCGGTTTCTGGACATCGGGCAGCCCGATCCGCCGCCCGTCAGCGGGGCGGACTGGTTCCAACTGCTCCTCGAACGGCGGGTGGTGGATGTGCGCCACTGCGACGGCCGGACCCGACAGGTCGGCCTCGTCGGCTCCGAGATCCAGCTGGACCAAAGGACCGCCTACCAGTTCTTCTTCCGCGATCTCACCGACAAGTCGCGGCTGGAACAGCAGTTGCGGCAGGCGGAGAAGCTCTCGGCTCTCGGCCAGATGATCTCGGGCATTGCGCACGAACTGAACAACCCGCTCACTGCAATCCGCGGATATCTGGAGTTGATCCTCGCCAAGCATGACCTCACGGACATCACCCGGGCCAACCTGGAAAAGGTCGCGATCGAAAGCGAAAGGGCCGCCAAGCTGGTGACCCGCTTCCTGCACTTCGCCCGGGAACGCAAGGCCCGTCGCGAGATGGGCGACCTCAATGAAATCGTCCGCCGGGCCCTCGAACTGCACGAGTTCGAGTTCCGCGTGGCGGCGCTCAAGCTGCGACTCGAGCTCGATGAGAATCTCCCGAAGACCCTGTTGGATCCCGATCAGGCGCAGCAGGTCCTGCTCAACCTGTTCACCAATGCGTTGCACGCCATGGTCGACACGTCTCCGCCGCACCGGCTCGGCGTCCGGACCTTCGTGGAGGACGAGTGGATCGTGGTCGAGGTCGAGGATGACGGGCCGGGCATTCCCGAGGACCAGGCGTCCCGGATATTTGAACCGTTCTACACGACCAAGGAGGTCGGAACCGGAACCGGGCTCGGCCTCTCCATCGCGCACAGCGTCATGGTGGATCACAACGGCCGGATCGAGTGCCGCAATTCCGAATCCGGAGGCGCTGTCTTCACGCTCCGGTTTCCGATCGTCATGGAGGGCGACCGCGACGACACGACCATTCTGTTCACACCGTCGGGCCTGGACAAAAAAGACGCTCCGAGAACCTCGGCGGAGGCGCTCATATTCGACGACGAGCCCGCGATCGCCGACATGCTGGGCGAGATGATCGAGCTCCTCGGGCATCGCCCCACCATGTGCAACGCCGCGCGCGAAGCCATCGAACTGATCCGTGAACGGGACTTCGATGTCATCCTGTCGGACTTCCGCATGCCGGACCTGAACGGCGAGGAGTTCCACGCGGAGACGAAGAAACTCAAGCCGCATCTCGCCGACCGGATCATCTTCATCAGCGGGGACGTCGCCAACGAGAAGACCCAGGATTTCCTCAAATCCACCGGGAACCGGAAGATCGACAAGCCTTTCAAGCTCGAGGCCGTCCGGGACGCCATCGACGGCCTGCTCAACCCCGATTCCGATCGCTGACGACGGGGGCGCTCCTCGGTCAGTCGTCGCCTTCAAACGCGCTTCATGGAACCCTGGCAATACATTCTGCTGGCCGCCGTCGGCATTGTTGGCGGCGTCCTCAATGTTCTTGCGGGGGGGGGCTCCCTGCTGATGATGCCGGCGCTCGTCCTGCTGGGGATCGACGGTTCTGTCGCCAACGGAACGTCGAGGGTCGCCGTGGTCGCGCAGAATCTCGCCGCCATCACCGGCTTTCGCCGGAAGGGGTTCTCGGATTTCCGGCTCAGCCTGACGCTGGCCGCCTGCGCCATTCCCGGCGGCGTCGCGGGCGCCTTGGCCGGCGTCCGTCTCGAGGGCGCCTGGTTCAACCGGACGCTCGCCGTCATCATGATCGGCGTCATGGTTCTCATGGCCGCGGAAAAGAAGTCGAAAGGCAAGGCCGGAGCCGCCGCAACGGACGCCCCCTCAGACGCCGGCCCGGCCGCCGGCCGGAGGACCGCGGCGCATCTGCTGATGATCGCCGTCGGTTTCTATGGCGGTTTCATCCAGGCCGGCGTCGGGTTTCTGCTGATGCCCGTCCTGCACCGCGTCCTGGGGCTGGACCTCGTGCGCACGAACATGCACAAGGTCTTCATCGTGGCCGGCTACATGATCCCCGCCCTGATCGTCTACGCCCTGAATGGGAAGGTCTTCTGGGCGCTCGGCCTTGTGCTCGCGGTCGGGACGTCCATCGGCGGCTGGGTCGGCTCCCACCTCGCCGTCAGGAAGGGCGATCCCTTCATCCGCCTGGTCCTCAACATCACCCTGACCGCGCTGGTCGTGAAGCTGTTGTGGATTTGATCGCGCGTCCATCGACGCAGAGGCGCGCCGTCCGCAGCCCGATCCGCTTCAACGCTCCATCGGCCAGTCGGCCTCGACGAGCCCCTTGTACCCGCCGATCAGGGAACGCACGTTCGTGTAGCCCATCTTCTGCGCGGCGTCGCAGGTGAGGATGGAGCGGTAGCCGCCCCCGCAATACATGATCACCTCGGCGTCCTTGTCCGGGATCGCGTTCTCAATGTCGCGCTCCAGGACGCCCTTGCCGAGATGCCGGGCCCCCTTGGCGTGGGCATTGTCCCATTCGCGGTCCTCCCGCACATCGACCACGATGGCGGCGGGATTGGCATGGAGTCGGGCGCGCGTCTCATCGACCGTGATCTCGGTCACGCGGGACCTGGCCTCGTCGACCATCATCAGGAATCCGGGGGAGTGTTGCATGTCTGTTCTGGGTTGAGGCGTTGTTGTTGAGGGGGGGCGGTGGAGATCAACCCTCCTTCTGGCAGTCGGGGCAGACTCCGAAGAACTCCAGCTTGTGGGTGACCTTGGCGAACCCATGCTTTTTGGCGATGGCCTCTTCCAATTCGGTCGGAAAGCACTCTTCCAGCTCGATGATCCGGGAGCACCGGTTGCAGACGAGATGGTGGTGGTGGCTGTCGCACTCGGGGCAGTTCAGCTCGAAGCGGGCCGTCCCGTCGCCAAAGTCGTAGCGCGTCACCATCTCCATCTTGAGCAGCATGTGCATGGAGCGGTAGACGGTCGCCAGGTCGCACATGCCCTCGGGCAGACGGGCGTGGATCTCCTTGTTGGTCAGCGGCTGCTGATGCTCGCTCAGGACATTGAGAATCGCCTGACGCGGGCCCGTGATCTTCTGCGCGCTGTCCCGCAGTTGTTGCGTCAACTGCCGCACATCCGTCGGTCCGCCGTGACCATGACCATGGCCATGACTGTGGCTGTGACTGTGACTGTGAGAATGTCCGCTCATGCGTGTTCCGGGTTTTCAGCGCGACCCGATCCGATGCGGGCAGGCTAGCAATACCGGCAGATCGCGACAAGGACGGGAAGAGAAGCCCCCGAAATCGACAAAAAAAGCCCGCCGCGGGAATGCGGCGGGCCTTGAGAGGTTGTGAGGAATCAGGCCTCAGGCCTTTTTCCTCTTCTTGGCGGCCTTGACCTTGCCCAGGAACTTTTTGGGATCCTTGTCGAACTTGCCTTTGCAGTTGCCGCAGCAGAAGCCGACGGTGACCTTGGCGCTGGTCTTGGCGGGCTTGCCGGAGAGGGCGCACTCGCCCTTGTTCGCCTTGGCGGCCTTGCCGAGATGGGCGGCCGGGTTCTTCTCGAACTTGCCCTTGCAGTTGTTGCAGCACACCTCGATCTCGACCGTCGAGGTCTTGGAGGCGTCCACGCCCTTGCCGGAGAGCGGGCACTTGTCGTTGATGGCCTTCTCGCCGGCCATGGCGGTCGATGCGAGGAAGCAGAGCGCGATCAGCGCGCCGAGGATGGATTGCAGTTTCTTCATGATGTCAGGTTTCGATGGGTTTTGTCTGTTTGTGTGTGTCGCAGCCCGAACGACGCCCGTCGGAAACAGACGTCGTTCAAGATGTGACGCGGATGCTAGCGCCTTATTCCACAGAATCAACCCTTGGAACGAAACACGCCGGTCGCCGAGAGATAGCCCCAGACCAACCCGATGCCGAAGCCGACACTGTGGACCACGTTGGCGATCGGGAGGATTCCCGTGAAGCAGATGAAGAACCAGGCGACCATCAGGACGACGGTCCCCTGGTCGATCGCGTAGCCGGACATGAAGTCGAACTTGGACTTCATCCAGACGAAGCCGAACAGGGCAAAGACCACCCCCGACATGCCGCCGAAGTTGGGATGATGGGCGATGAAGAACTCGCCGACGTTCGAGGCCGCCGCGGAAATCAGGATGAAGGCAAGGTAGTAGCCGCGGCCCTGGATGTGTTCCATGGCGCTGCCGAGCTGGCGCAGCCACATCATGTTGAACAGGATGTGCAGGACGCCGAAGTGGATGAAGATCGGCGTCACCAGCCGCCAGACCTGCCCCTGTCGCACCTCCACCAGGGACGGCAGCTTCCACTCGATCATCGCGCCCTTGACCTCGAAGGCCGTGATGAACAGGGACATGATCGCGTCCCGGTCGCCGCCGAACCGCGACACCACGAACACGACAACGCTGACCGCGATCATGGCGCCGGTCACCGGCCCCATGCCAAAGCGCCGCGCCTCCACGGTGTCCCGGCTGTTGAAGGTCAGCGGGGCGCGACCGCGCGCCTCCTTCTCCTTCTCCGTCCGCCTGGCCCGCGCCTTGTCCTCGAGGTCTTGGTATCTCTTGTCGCCCGGGTTTCTCTGAAATTCCGCCAGCAGTCGCGTCGCGTCCTCCAGTTGCTCCTCATCCTCGACCCAGATGCTGTACGTGCCGTCGTCCTCGCGTTCGACCTCGTTCTCTATTTCCTCGAGAAACAGAAAATCGCCGAACGCGGCGGCTTGGGAGCTTTCCTTCAGATGGCCGATCAGACGCACGGCCGAAAGATAGAACCCCTCCCGCAAATACCCAAGCCCCAAGCTCCAGATCCCGATCAACCGGGATTGTGATACTTGGCAAGCAGCAGATGGCTGCGCGCCGCCTCCAGGGCCATGCTGAATTCGTCGTAGCTTTGAAACCGCATGGCGGGGTCCTTGGCCATGGCGCGGGTGATGGCGTCGCTGGTCTGATCCGTGATGTCCGTCAGTTCGTTCAGCGGCGGCGCCGGCGTATGCACGTGGGCCATCGCGATGCTGGTGGGATCCTCGCCCTGAAACGGCGGATGCCCGCACATGGCGTTGTGCAGGGTCGCGGCGAGGCTGTACATGTCCGAAAGGAAGGACTCGCCCGTCTGCTGCACGCGCTCGGGAGCGATGAATTCCGGCGTGCCCATGACGCCCTCCTCATCCCCCTCCCAGCTCATCTTCCCTTCCGTGGTCTTGTGGGCGATGCCCCAGTCCATCAGCTTGGGCTCGTTGTCCTCGTTGTAGAGGATGTTGTCCGGCTTGATGTCGAGGTGGAGCAGGTCGTGCTTCAGGGCGGCCTTGAGCGCGGAGCACATCTTGACGCCCACATCCAAGGCATAGAGTTCCGGGACCTTGCCGTTTTCCTCAATTCTCCCCTCCAGGCTGCCTCCCTCGGTCAGTTCCATCACGATGTACTTGTGCCCGTCGTGTTCGTCGAAGGAGTAGATGGAGATGATGTTGGTGTGATTGATGGGGCTGCAGGCGCGGGCCTCGCTGGAGAAGCCCGCCACCGATTCCGGATCTGCGGCGTACTGCTCCTGCATCAGCTTGACTGCGACGAAGCGTTCCAATGCGTGATCCCAGGAGCGGTAGACCGTGCCCATGCCGCCGGAGGCGATGACCTCCCGCAGTTCCACCTGTCCGAGAATCAGCGGCTTCATCACCGGATGGCCGCAGGCCTTGCAGGGCTGCGTTTCCAGCGGGGGCAGGTCGCGCGGGATGAACACGCGGGCCTCGCAGCCGCCGCAGGTCACCATTTTCAACAGGGACTCGGAACCTTGTTCGTCTAACAGCATGGGAAGAGAAGTTTGCGGGTTGGCTGATCTGGAAGCTGGGGAAACATAAGCGGACCGCGCCCCGGTCGCAAGTCTGCGGATTGGGGTCGCGGATTGTTGTAGGCGCACAGGCGTCTTTCATGGTGGCGGGAATCTGCATCTGCGGGTGGAACCGGCGTCCCGCCGAAATCTTGCGCCCCAGACCACGCATTGTCGGGCGTTCGGGCGACGACTCCAGCCCTGTTCAATCCTCGGAATGCCGGACGTTCTCCTGACAAGCGCCGGTCATCGGGAATGCCGGACGCGCTGCGCCTCGGGCGGGACGCCGGTTTCACCCATTTCCATTTACACGGGGCGGTTTGCGCGTAGATTCTGCCGCATCGCATGATCTCCTGGATTTTCAAGTTCGCCGAACCCCCGCGCGCTTTGCCCTGCGGGCGGCCGCTGTTGACGGCCCTTCTTGTTCTGATCGCGGCGCCGCTGTTCGCGCAGGACAAGGACAAGGCTCCGGACAGCGCCAGGGGCAACGGTTTCCCCACCGGGAAGCCCATGACCTACGAGGAGATCACCGACCGGGCCATGCCCTCGATCGTCGTCGTGCATCAACTCGGACGCGATGGTCGCGAGGAGGAGGGCGTCGGCGCGGGATTCGTGATCTCGCAGGACGGCCTCATTGCCACGGCGCTCCACGTGATCGGCGAAGGGCGGGCCATCAAGGTGAAGTTCAAGGACGGCTCGGTGCACGACGTCGCCGGCATCCACGCCTGGGACCGCAAACTCGACCTGGCCATCCTCAAGATCGACGCCAAGGGCCTGCAGCCCCTGCCCCTGGGCGATTCGGACGAGCTCAAGCAGGGGACGATCGTGGTGGCCCTGGGCAACCCGCACGGCCTCGAGCACAGCGTGGTGAAGGGCGAGATTTCGGTCGTCTCCTCCAAACGGGAGATCGACGAGATCGAGATGATCCAGGTCGCCATTCCCGTGGAGCCCGGCAACAGCGGCAGCCCCGTGCTCGATCTTTACGGTCGCGTTCAGGGCGTGATGACCATGAAGTCCGCGGTCACCCGCAATCTCGGCTACGCCGTGCCGGTGAACCGGCTGCAATCCCTCGTCGACAAACCCAATCCCACGCCGATGGACCGTTGGCAGCGCATCGGTTCGCTGGATTTCGCGGAGTGGATCCCCGTGTTCGGCGCGAACTGGTTCCGCAGGTCGGGGCAGATCCGCGTGGAGGGCGTGGGCGACGGCTTCGGCGGCCGGGCGCTGTGCCTGTCGCGGATCGAACCGCCGGAGCGCCCCTACGAGGTCGCGGTCCGGGTGAAGCTCGACGACGAAAGCGGCGCGGCGGGACTGGTGTTCGCCTCCGATGGCCGCGACCGGCACTACGGGTTTTATCCGACCGGCGGCCAGCTTCGTCTGACCCGCTTCGACGGGCCGACCGTGTTCAATTGGCGCATTCTCCAGACGCTGCCTTCCGAACACTATCGCCCGGGCCGCTGGAACGACATCAAGGTCCGCTTCGAAAAGGAGAAGATCGTCTGCTACGTGAACGACCGCGTGGTCATGGAATCCGACGACAAGGGCCTGAAAAACGGCTGGGTCGGCCTGGCAAAATTCCGCGACACCGAGGCCGACTTCAGACAGTTCCGCGTCGGCAGATCGCTGGACTCGTTGAATCCGTCGCCCGAAGCGGTCGCGTCGGTTCTGGAGAAGGTCTCGGATCTCCAACCGGCCGGGAACTGGGACGACAATCTCATCAGGTCCCTCAGCGAGGCGTCCGCGTCCTCGACCGCCGTCCTGAAGCGGCGCGCGGAGGAGTTGGACCGTCAGGCCCGCCAGCTGCGCCTGCTGGCCGCATCGGTCCATACGAAGCAGGTCGAGAAGGAACTGCTCGCGGCGCTGGAGGGCGAGGAGGAGGACATCGACCTGTTCCACGCCGCCCTGCTGCTGGACCAGTTGGACAATCCCGAACTCGATCCCGCCCCCTACCGGCGTTCGCTCAAGCGGATGGCCGGGGAGATTCGGGACGGGTTGCCGGAGGACGCCGACGCCGACGCCAGGATCGCCGCGTTGAAGAAGAGCCTCTTTGAGGACAACGGTTTCCACGGGAGCCGCACCGACTATGACAACCCGGCCAACAGCTACATGAGCCGGGTGATGGACGAGCGCGAAGGCCTGCCGATCACGCTCTCCGTGTTGTTCATGGAACTGGCGCGCGAACTTGGGATCAGAAGCGTCGTCGGCGTGCCGCTGCCCTCGCACTTTGTGGTGCGCTACCTTCCGGACGAGGGCTCGGCGCCCGTCGAGTTCATCGACGTGTTCGAACAGGGCGAGATCCTGACGCTGGATGACGCGGCGCAGTTGGTGAATTTCAACACGGGCCGGGACCTGGAGGACGAGCACCTCATCCCCTCGACCAAGCGGCAGATCATCGAACGCATGCTTCGCAACCTGGTCTCCCATCGCTTCGATCTCGATTCGCCCGAGGATGTGCTGCCGCACCTGGAGCTGCTCGTCGCGCTGGACCCGAACGATCCTTACGAGCGTCTGAGGCGGGGGATGCTTCGCGCCCGTCTGGAGAACACGGCCGGCGCGCGGGAGGACTTCGGCTGGATCCTGGAGACGCGTCCCCACGGCATCGACCTCCGCCAGGTGGAACGCATGTTCCGGGGGCTGTAACCGGAGTTGCCGTCGACCGTCACCTATCCCTGAACCGGACAACGACATGGGCCCGCGCGCAGTTCGCGACGCCAATTCAAATTCACCCCCGATCAGATCATGTATCTCTCCGCAGTCATTGGATGGACCCTGGCGATCGCGGCCCTGATGGCCGTGTTCATCTGCAGTTGGCTTGGCGTCTTTGCGCTCTGGCCCGAATTCGTGAAGCGGGGCGCCGACCGCTACAGCCGGCCGTTCTCCCTGACCGGCGCCGGACTGGTTGTTGCGGCTCCGGGGAGCCTCGCGGGCATCGCCCTGGCGCAGATCAATCATCCCCTGTTCAAGTTTGTCGGCATCACCGTGATGACCGCGGTGTTTCTGATCGGCGTGGCCGGCTCGGCCGGATTGTGCCTGAGGGTCGGTCGCGGACTCGCCTCGCCGGCGGACAAGGACCGGCCCTGGTTGCCGGTTGTGCGCGGGAGCGTCGTGCTGGCGTTTGTCTGCCTCTTTCCCCTGATCGGGTGGATCGGCATCCTGGGCTGGCTCCTGATCAGCGGCTGCGGCGTGATCGTCAGCGCGCGTTTCGGCCATTCGCCGCAAGCCGCCGCTGCGCCCGCCCTGCCGCCGGATCTGGAGCCCGCGAAGCCTGAACCTGGTTTGAAATCGCCGGAGGGATGAGACGAACCGGCAGTTTCACGATGCCATGAAGGTGACTCGTCGCCAGTTTGTCCAACTTGGCGGAGCCGCCGCGGCCGCCGCCGCGACCGGCTGCGACCAACTTCCCCATGCCCTGCGCTTCGACGCCGCGCACACGACCGGAAACAGCGGCCCTTTTTCGCCGCCCGCCTCGAAATCCATCGATCTTGTCAGCCACCACCTCAACCGGCTTTCCTTCGGCCCGCGTCCGGGCGACCACGAGCGGGTCCGCGCTTTGGGGGAATCGGAGGAAGAGGCGGCGGCCGCCTACATCGAGGAACAGCTGCATCCCGAGCGAATTCACGACCCGGATGGGAGGGGCGCCGTCCGCGGCATCGCGACGTTGGATCTCCCGGTCGAGCTGATGTACGAGTTTGAGGAAAAGAGCCTGCACCGCGATCTGACGCGCTCCACCATCCAACGAGCCATTTTCTCCCGGCGGCAACTCTACGAGGTGATGGTCCAGTTCTGGACGGACCACTTCAACATCGACCCCTCCAAGGGCGACTGCAAATGGCTCAAGCTCTGGGACGACCGCGAGGTGATCCGACGTTACGCCATGGGGGACCTGGGCGACCGTCGCGATGTCGCGGTCGATCGATTTGCCCGCTCACTGGGGCTCGGCGGAGAACCGGACGCACGGCCCGCCTTCAAGTTCCCCGACATGGTCCGCGCCTCGGCCCTGAGTCCCGCCATGCTCTGGTATCTCGACGGGCGCCAGAACGTGAAGCGGGAGGACGAGGATCGGCCGAATGAGAACTACGCGCGGGAGCTGCTGGAGCTGCACACCCTGGGCGTCCACGGCGGCTATACGCAACAGGACGTGATGGAGGTCGCACGTTGCCTGACCGGCTGGACGGTCAGCCAGGCGAAGTCCGGACCGGGCCCCGCGTTCAACAACCGCTACGGCGACGTGACGTTCAAACCCTGGCTCCACGACAATGGAAGGAAGGTCGTCCTCGGCGAGGTCATTCCCGAGGGCGAGGGCGAGAAGGACCTGGATCACGTGTTGCGCATCATCAGCCTGCACCCCTCGACCGCGAACTACATTGCGACCAAGTTGTGTCGTCGGTTCATCGCCGACGAACCGCCCAAGGGCGCGGTGGAAACCGTCGCCGCGACATTTCTCAAGACCGGCGGCGATATTCGCGAAACGCTGCGCGCGTTGTTTGCGACGGACGAATTTCGCAACTCGCGCGGCAACAAGTTCAAGCGGCCGTTCAACTTCATCGTCTCCGCCCTGCGCGCCACGGACGCCCGGACCGACGGCGACAAGCCGATCTATGATTACCTGCTGCGCATGGGCCACGCGCCGTTCAATTATCCCACGCCCGACGGCTATCCCGACGAGGCGCAGCCATGGATGGGCACGCTGCTCTGGCGGTGGAATTTTGCGCTGGCGCTGAGCGAAAACCGCATCGGCAACCAGACGCGCATCGATCCCGACCGCCTGCGCCAGCGCGCCGGGGGGGGGCGGGCCTTCCTGGCTCACCTGCTCGGCCGGCAGCCGTCGGAGGCCGAGCTTCAGGCCGCAACCGATTCCGGCAATGACATCGCGCTGGGGCTCGCGTCGCCGGCCTTTCAATGGAGTTGAGCATGCAGCCGCTCTCGCAAAGCTCATCCAACGGCGCGCCGCAACTGTCTTTCGACGGGAATGGCGATCGCCGCCAGACCCTCGTGGTGGTCTTCCTCCGCGGCGGGGCCGACGGCCTCAACATGGTCGCGCCCTTCGAGGACGACGGTTACCACAAGGCCCGCCCCCGCATCGCCATCAAGAGGGAGGACTCCGTCCAACTCGACGACTTCTTCGGTCTCAACCCCTTGCTGCGTGAGCTGGAAACGCCCTTCAAGGATGGCTCCCTGGCCATCATGCACGCTGCCGGCTCCGAGGATGCCACGCGTTCCCACTTTGAGGCTCAGGACCTGATGGAGCATGGCGGCCTGCTGATGTCCGGCGGTTGGCTGGGTCGCTTTCTCCGCGCATTGCCCGAGAGCGCCAACGGCCCGCTGTCCGCAGTGGCTGTCGGCAAAAGCGTCCCCGAGTGCCTGCGTGGCGCGCCGGCTTCCACCGTCATGGAATCGCTGGACTCCTTCTCGCTGGGGAAAAAGGCGGGGAAGATGGCGGCGGCGTTGGAGAAGCTCTACGGTCTGGAATCCAGCGCCCTCGGCGCGGTCGCCCGGGACACGCTCGGCGCCCTGATTCGCATCGGGAAACTCCGCTCGGAGAAATACTCGCCGGCCAATGGCGCCGAGTATGCCCACGACGGCTTCAGCAGGGGAATGCGGCAGATCGCGCGCCTGATCAAGGCGCGGGTCGGATTGGTCACCGCGTCCATCGACCTCAACGGCTGGGATTCTCACTTCGTGCAAAGCTCCGTCATGGACCCGCTCATGCCGCGCCTCGCCAAGGGCCTGCTCGCCTTCCATAAGGACATGGGCCGCGAGATGGAGAACACCACGGTGGTTGTCATGACGGAGTTCGGGCGTCGCGTCTACGAGAACGCCTCCTTCGGCACGGACCACGGCCGCGGCAGCGTGATGTTTGTCATGGGCGGCGGCGTGAAGGGCGGACAGGTCATCGCCGACTGGCCCACCCTGAACGACGAGGTCCTCGAGGGCCCCGGCGATCTTCCGGTCACCCTCAACTACCGCGACGCCCTCGCGCCTGTGCTGAGCCGCTTCGGCGTCCGCGACAGGTTGGAATCCGTGTTTCCGGGTTACGAGCTGAAGCCGCTGGATCTGTTTGGGTGAGGGGCGGCGGCCGAGTGAACCAATCACTCGATCTCACCTCCGTGGTTCGAGTCTATTCTTTGACGGCCTCTTCGAAATCTCGTTTATCTTCTGCCGTCCATTGTCCGCAGAATTCTTCGAAATCTGAACGATGATTGACCGGCGGATTGCCGGCTCCCAGGCTCTCACGGAGAATCTCCTTCACAGCCTGACTCACGCCCAAGCCTTTGCTTGCCGCGAACGCTTCAAGTTGCCGGCGCAACTCATTGTCGAGATTTTCAATGATGATTGGATTCACAGTTCAAGCATGCGCCATTGCACACGTCACGCAATTCGTTTGCGCGCGTGAATTGAGACACACCGGCTAGACGCCGCAGTCCAAGGCGTTTCGCGCGGCGACCATCTGTTCAGAATAACTCTGGAAACGCCAATGCCGATCCGCCGGCCATGTGCGCCAGCCCCCGGAACGAGAAGGCCTACAACAACGGCGCGCTCAGGAAACTGCGGCGATGCACCGCGATCACCACGCCGATCAACACGACCATGACCACGATGTAGAAGACAAACTCCCGATTACCTGTCACCGCCGCCCCGATTGCGGCCGCGAGGAGGTAGCCCAGGGTGAATACAATCAGCGACAGGGGTAGGGGCGCCTTGGGTTTGGAATTTGACTTTGACTCTGTTGCGCTCATCGCGGCCTGCCTCGGTCCTACCCTCAATGGTTTGCGATGCCATCCATTCCTTGCCCTGTCCGGCTTGTGCGGGCGCAGGGCGTGAATGTATTCTGCCGCGACATGAAGGAGATCCATTATGCCGCGGCCCGGGGCGACGTTGAGACCGTTCTCGAAGAACTACGCAACGGAGCTGACGTAAACCAACGCGATCGGGATTCCCTGGCAGATGTCGATATGCCCGATGTGTCAGAGTTGTTTGAAGGCCTGGAGATTCCGGACAAGCTCAAAGAATACATGGCCGACGCCGAACCGGTCGATGCCGGCAACTTCGGCGAGTTTGAAGCATCGCTGCTGATTCTCGCCGCCAAGGATCGCCGGGCGGACTGTCGAATGTTGAAGATCCTGCTCGATCATGGAGCCGACATCGATCTCGCGGGGGGCGGCGTTGAGACCTGCGCCTTGGGCGCAGCCATCCAGAACGGCCCGCTGGAAAAGGTTGAGTTTCTGGCGGCGCGTGGAGCTTCATTCGACTACGTCACCAAGGGAGGAACAAGCGCCTGGCTCGACGCAGCCTACAACCATTCGGACTCGCGCGACGCGATCATGGATTTTCTCCTGAAACGAGAAGCTCCAAACATCAATCGGATCTCAAAGTACGGAGAGCATCCCTGCATCCAGTTGTCCACACGGGGCGCGTTTGATCTGATCAGGAAGTTGATTGATGCCGGGGCTGACAAGTCTGTCCTTCGATGGACGAATCTCATGTGGGAAGTCGTCTACGGCTCAATCGACTCGGTTGAGCAGGCGCTTCGGGACGCGGATCTCGAAGCGCATGACGCGCGACACCGGACTCCGTTCCTGTTGGCCGCGACGGTCGGATGCGTCGACAAAGCCAAGGTTCTTCTCAATGCGGGAGCCGACATTCATGCGGCAAACCACGTTGAATTGGGAGCGCTTCATCATGCGGCGGAAGCCAATCAACCGGAGATGATCCGATGGCTCGTGAACCTGGGAATCGATGTGGATTCAAGATCGGATTCTGGCGAAACGCCGTTGATGGCCGCGGCCAAGCACGGAGCGGCGGCAGCGGTGGCAACCCTCCTGGAAATCGGAGCGGATCCTTCTGCGGAGAACCACACGGAAAGTCGGGCCATCACGGACGCCTCGACCATCGAGTGCGTCAAGTTGCTGATGGAGGCCGGGGAGGACATCAACCACATTGGGGGCGATGGTTACCATCTGCTCAAGTCCGCGACGGAAGACAACAATATCGGATTTGTCCGGGCTTTGCTCGATCTGGGAGCCAAGGTGGACGCCACCTCGACCGGCGGCACGGCATTGCACACCGCGTTGGGCAATGACCATCTGGACATCGCGGAGGCGCTGATCGCGGCAGGCTCCGATATCAATCAACAGGACGTGGATGGATGGAGTCCGCTCTTTTTCTGCCGTTCCCGCAAGGCGATTGCGATGCTTGTTGACGCCGGCGCGGATCAGTCGTTGGAGGATGATATCGGAGAGACCGCACAGGAATCTTTCAACACGTTTGACCGGCCAGATCTTTCCGAATTCCTTCAGACCTACGCAGAGAAGAAGCAAGCCTGAATCAGAAGCCGGCTGCGGCCGCGATCAATGTCCGCCATCCTCCTGGTTCGCCAGCGGCCAGGGAATGAGTCCGGTCCCATGCCTGCTTTCCCCCCAAAGGGGATCGGGGTTCGGTTTGCCGTTCTTGAAGAAGGGGCCGAAATCGAAGTCGCTGTGCTTCCACCGCTTGACGTTGCGACCTCCGTTCCAATACAGGGCCATCTCCTCGGCGGAGGGAAGCTTGGCGGGCCGGACAACGCGGAATCCCACCCAGATCGCCTCGGTGTGCCACCAGATGCTCTTGGGGTTCTGGGGATCCTGCATGCTCCAATCCAGGGTGGATCCGGCTCGCGCGGCGCTGCGCAGGCGATCGGGGTCGTCATCCCAGGAACCGCCTCGCACGACGCGGGGATACATTGCGGGCCCGCGATTGATTGGATTGCGAAGGACTGAACCAGCAGCGGGCGGCTGTGTGACCGGGGCATGCAGATCGAGGCACCATTCGGCGACATTGCCGTGCATGTCGTGAAGCCCCCAGGCGTTGGGCTTCTTCCGTCCGACCGGGTGGGTTTTGTCGTCGCTGTTTCCGAAATGCCAGGCGTGGTCGTCGAGGAGATTCGGATTGTCTCCAAAGTGCCAGGCCGTCGCGGAGCCGGCGCGGCAGGCGTATGCCCATTCCGCCTCGGTGGGCAGGCGGTAGAAATGCCCGGTCCGGGCGCTCAGCCAACGACAGTATTGCCGCGCGGCGAACTGGGTCATGTTGATGGCCGGTCGCCGGCCGCCGCCCATGCCGAAGTCGGCCTTGATGTAGCGTTGCGTCGGATGGGAGACCGCGATGTTTGCGTCATCGCCAAGCAGTTTCAGGACATTGTGATTGCGTGGTTTCTTCACGTGTTTCCACGGCATCGCGAACCGTTCGAACTCATTCCAGGTCACCTCGGTCTTTCCCATCCAGAAGGCGTCGATGCGGACGGCGCGCTGCTCGCCTTCGTCGGCCCTACGCTTGGGCTCGTCGTCCGGGCTCCCCATCTGGAAGGTCCCGGCGGGGATCGGAAGCATTTCAAAACTCACCTTGCCGCCGGCCAGTTTGTCGGTGAACGGTCTGGCGGCGTCCGACGGCGACTCGGCCTGCCTCGCGACGATGCGTTCACGGATGGCGCGGGCGATTTCGACCTCGCGTTCCCAATCGCGGAGATGGGTTTCTTCCGCGGCGTTCAGGGCGAGTGATCCAGCCGACAGGAGGCATGCGCCGATCACGCGCCCTGCCGAGCAATGCTCGGCGCTCCGTAGGCGGTCTTTGTTCATTTCACCTTCCGCCGGTTCTCGAAGTGGATCTGGGTGTAGCCTTTCACCGTCTTCTGCGATTGCGCGACGCGTTGGCGAAGTTGCTTGGAAAGCTGCGCGACGCGCTCCTTGAGTTCCGGCTTGTTTGCGAGATTGTTCATCTCGGCAGGGTCGGCCTGGCAGTCATAGAGTTCATTGCCCTCCTTGCCGTCCGCGCCCCATTCGGTGTAACGCCAGCGTTCGGTGCGGAGACTGTAGCCATTGGCGTAGTGGGTCAGCGCGGCGCGGCGTGGTTTTGCATCTGGGTTCTGCAGCGCCGGGACCAGGCTGACGCCGGAAATGTAGTTCGGCGTCTTCAGCCCGCAGAGCTCCGCCAGCGTCGGATAGAAGTCCACCATCTCGACCGGCGACGTGGTTCGTTTGCCCGCCGCCTTCACGCCCGGCCCGGCAATGATCAGCGGCACGCGCGCGGCATTCTCAAACAGCGTCGTCTTCTGCCAGTGACCATGCTCGCCCATGTGGTAGCCGTGATCCGAGGTGAACAGCACGACGGTGTTCTTCGATAGGCCGGTCGCGTCGAGCGCGTCGAGAATGAGTCCGACCTGGGCGTCGGCGAAGGTGATCGACGCGTGGTAGGCCTGGATCGCCTGACGCGCGAGCTCGTCCTTGAGATCGACCTGGTCCTTCTTGCGGCGGATGGAATTCTGCGCCGGTTTGGGAAGCGTCTCCAGATAGCCTTCCGGCTCCGTCGGAACCTTGATCGAGGCCAGCGGATAAAGGTCGAAGTATTTCTTCGGCGCGACATAAGGCGTGTGCGGGCGGAACAATCCAACGGCCATGTAGAAGGGCGTCTTGTCGTCGGCGTGCTTCTTCAATCGCCGGATGGCCTCGGCGGCGGCGATGCCGTCGGTCTGCTCCGCGTCGGTTCCATCGGCGGCGAGCCAGCTCAAGGTCCCGCCGAAGCTGCCGGGCTTCAGGCTGAAGATCTTGTCCTCGTCGTCCACATCTCGCCCGCGCGGATTGAACGTGTCGTTCCAGGAATAGGGATCGTCATGGCCGCTGGTGCCGATGTGCTTCGGAACGTTGTAGTGGAAGATCTTCCCGATCCGCGTCGCGAACCAGCCGTTGTCCCGGAACATCTGCGCAATCGTTTTCACATCCGGAACGTGTTCCCGGATGTAGATCGCGTTGCGTTTCACCAGGTTCTGATCCGGATAAAGCCCGGTCATGAACGACGCACGGCTCGGGCCGCACAAGGGATACTGGCAGTAGGCCCGCTCGAACAACCGCCCGCGCGCGGCCAGGCGGTCGATGTTCGGCGACCGGACCTGCGGGTGTCCGTAGGCCCCGAGATCGCAGTTCAGGTCATCGCAGATGATGAACAGGACATTGGGCTTGGACGGCGCCGAATGGATTGGCGTGGAAAGGGCGGCAAGCGCGAGTGTCGCGCCGAGGAGAAGGTGACGGATTCGCATCCGGGGACAATAGCGCCTGGGATCAGGCGCGCAAACCGCCTTTCGCGACGCCGCCCCGTCCCGGCGGGGCTGATTGACGTCGCCATGAGAGAACGAGGGCGGATCGCGGCTGTGTCGAAGACCAGCCGCAGAAACATCGGGCGTCCCCTGGATCCCGGGATTCACCCTTTGCTTTGCTGTTTCCGAAGCGTCTGCGTCTGATCCCGAAGACGGGACACACGCGCTCCGTCCCGTTTCAGTCACGTGGCGGTCGTGAGGGGGGGCTCTGCTGACGTTCGCGTCTACGGCAGCCAGGGCGAGCTGGTGTAAAAGATCGGAACGACGCGATCGATTCCGTGGAAGAACAACAGCGAGGTCGCCCAGAACCAGAGGATGGTGACACCCCTGACCACGGTCGCTCGCAGGAGACCGCCGCGCGCGAACGCCTTCAGGCGGCCCGAAACCATGATCGCGGGCGCCTGCATGGTGAAGAAGGCAAGTTGATAACCGTCGAAGCGCGAGGTCGCGACGCCGAACATGAGCTCGTGAAAGGCGCCGCTGAACAGACACACGCACCAGACAGCCCGGGCTGGTTTTTCAGCCCCGCCACAGGCCTGGAAGACATGACGATACAACCAGTGATGCACGCGATCGTTCCAGCGCCGCCAGAACTCCGCCGGCGTCATCGACAGCCATGTCCGTCTCACCATCGGCCTGGTCCGGCATCCGGCGATCCGCTCCAGGCCGCACAGGGCGCGCGCGCCTGACTCAACCGCGATGACAAAGAGAATCAGCTTCAAGGTGTGGTCCAGAAAATGATTTGCCCTCAGTGCGGCGTTGTCGGCACAGGCTTTCAGGGTCCACCAACACACCGCGAAGCCGAGGCCGCCGCAGACCAACCGCAGCCAGTCCCTCGCGAAGCCGGTTCCGGGCCGCCTCGCGCGCGCCTTTTGATCCACCAGCGCCACGAAGATCGGGAACGGCGCCAGGAACCGCAGTCGCGCCTTGAGCGGCATCGGTTGGGTCTTGGTCTGTCGCGCGAGCTCGATCAAGCGGAACATGGAATCGATCGACAGGATCGAGGCGGCGGCGCGGATGAAAGGCGCGTCCGGCGGGATCAACAGCGGACAGAACAGAACGGCGATCGATCCCGTGAACGCGAGCGCGCGGAGCCGGGTTTGAAGCAGGAGAGCCGCTGTCGCCGCGACGGCGTGGATCGCGGCGATGCTGAGAAGAAATGACTGCGCGTTGGTCAAGGCGGTTCGGGCGACCATAGCCCAGGATTCCAAGCCTGTCTCGCTGTTGAGAAGTTCGTCCGTGTTGCGCCCCGTAGCGCAGGCGTCCTCGCCTGCGGGTTTGACGGGCGTCCCGCCCGTTCTCTTGAGTGTTGCGGCGACCCGCCTCTTCGGACCGCGGGTCTGTGACCCGCAGCGACGTGAATAGACATTGAAGCCAGGAACTCTGGCCTGGCCCGCTGAGATCCGGAGGTTGCTGCGGGTCGCAGACCCGCGGTCTGGTTGTTCCGCTTCCGCGGAATCCCCTACTTCCGCTTGCCGAGTTTGCGCGGCTTGAAGAGTTCGGAGGGCGTGTGCGCCTCGTCGATCATGGCGCGGATCTGGGCGACCAGTTCCGGCTTCTGCTTGGCGAGGTCGTTCTCTTCGCCGATGTCCTTCGTCACGTTGTAGAGTTCGAAACCGCCGTCGTAGCGTTGGATGGCCTTCCAGTCCCTGTAGCGCACGGCCTGGTAGTGCTTCCCGCCGCCGATGAACTCCCAATAGAGGTAGTCGTGCTGCTTCTGCCCGTCCCTGCCCAACAGGGTCGGGACGATGCTGATGGAGTCCAGGTTGGCCGGAGCCTTGGCTCCCGCCAGTTCGGCTGCGGTGTTCATGAAATCGCCGAAGTAGCCGATGTGATCGCTCTTGCTGCCGGCCTCGATCTTCCCGGGCCAGCGGGCGATGAAGGGCACGCGGATGCCGCCGTCATAGAGATCGCGCTTGATGCCTCGCAGGGGGCCGTTGGAATCGTTGAACATCGGGTCATTGCCCCCTTCGCGATGCGGGCCGTTGTCCGACGTGAAGATGACCAGCGTGTTGTCGTCGATGCCGTGCTTCTTCAAACGCTGCATCAACCTGCCGAGGTCCCTGTCCATGCGGGAGATCATGGCGGCGTGGCCCTTCTGTGGCTCGGGCCAGTCGAGGTCCTTGTACTGGCCGTAGCCGGGGACCTCCATGCCTTCGGCGCGGCCCTCGTTGTTGGCGTGGGGGATGGTCAACGCGAGGTAGAGGAAGAAGGGCTTGTCCTTGTTGCGATCGACGAAGCCAAGCGCCTCCTTCGCGCAAAGGTCGTGCGAATAGGTGACCTTCTTCTCCGCCACGCCGGCGCCGTCCTCGCGGTCGTTGTTCACCACGTTGCCCTTGAGCTTCTCGCGCTTGTCGTTCCGGAAGAGGAACTCGGGATAGAAGTTGTGGGCGTGGCGCTGGCAGAGGTAGCCGTAGAAGAAGTCGAAGCCCTGCCTGTTTGGAACGCCCTCGGTGCCCGGCGCGCCGAGGCCCCATTTGCCCACGAGTCCGGTGGCGTATCCGGCGTCCTTCAAAACCTCGGCGACGGTCACCGTCTCCTTCGGCAGCGGCCATTGCCCCATGGGCCGGACTTCCTTGTTGCCGCGGATCAACGCATGGCCCGTGTGCAGTCCGGTCATGAGCACGCAACGCGACGGCGCGCAGACCGTCGACCCCGCGTAGAACTGGGTGAACTTCATGCCCTCCTTCGCCATGCGGTCGATGTTCGGGGTCTTGATCCGCTTCTGGCCGTAGCAACCCAGGTCCCCATAACCGAGGTCATCGACCATGATGTAGATGATGTTGGGTTTGGCTTCGGCGTTCAGCGCCGGAAGCGCGAACAGGCCCGCGGCGAGAACCGCGGCTGCTTGTCGGAATAGGCGTTGGATGATCATGGGCGTCCTGGTCGGTTGTTTCGACGTCCCTGGCGGGATTGCATTCAGATGCGGACAGCGCAGCCCCGCGCTCAGAGCTTCTTCAGCCTGATGTTGCGGAACCAGACGGGGTGGCCATGGTATTGCAGACCGATGTGGCCGGTGCGCGGCAGATCCTTGAGCGCGGTCTTGAACTTGTTCTTCGAACCGTCCGGATTCTGGTTGGCCGTGTCCCAGTCGTCGATGTTCGCCTCAAGGACCTTCTTCCCGTTCAGAACGACGGTGATCTTCGGGCCCCGGCAGGCAAGGACCATGGTGTTCCACTCGCCGTCCGGTCTGCCGGCCGACGCGGACGGGGCCTTGGCGTCGTAGAGCGACCCCACGACGTGCTTGCCGGAGTAGATCCCGGCCGAGGCGATCTGGATCTCGAAACCTCCCTGCACCGCATTCTTCGGGTCCGTGCGGAAGAAGAGGCCGCTGTTGCATTTCTCGGAGGTCTTGTAGTCGACCGAAATCTCGAAATCCCCGTATTGCTTCTTCGTCCAGATGTAGCCCCCGGGTTTGTCGGAGGTCTGGAGGACGCCGTCCTTGATCACCCAGGCCCCCTTCTTCTGCTGGGTCCACTGTTTCAGACCGCCCTTGAGCAGGTCGGCGGATCCGGACTTGTCCGCGGCATGGGCGTTCAGTAATGCGGCCGGCAGCAGGGCTGCAATTGCGAGGAGGGATGGAATGGTTTTCTTCATAACGTGTCGGGATCGTTAACGAAATCGGCTGATGCGAACAAGTGGTTTTGTGTGCGGCGAACCCGATGGAGAGCGGTTGAACATCTCCCGTCGAATCGCTAATACTCGGGACAACCGAACAGAACCTCCCAGCCCATGCGTCATCTCCGACTTTCCCATCGTTCGCGTCGTCCCGTCCCGTTCCTCTTCGTGTTGGCCGGTCTCGTGGCCTCGCTTCTCCAACCGCGCCCGGTCGTCGCCGCCGAAGTTCCTCCAAAGGAGCGGTTCCATCTTTTCCTGCTGGTCGGGCAGTCGAACATGGCCGGCCGCGGCAAGGTCGCCGAACAGGACAAGCAGCCGCATCCGCGCGTGCTCGCCCTGTCCAAGGACCTGGAATGGAAGCCCGCCGTGGCGCCATTGCATTTTGACAAGCCGGGCATCGTTGGCGTGGGAATCGGGGGAACCTTCGGACGCGAGGTCGCCAAAACGGACCCGGACATCACGGTCGGCCTGATCCCCTGCGCCGTCGGCGGTTCGCCGATCGACGCCTGGGTCGAAGGCGCCTTCTACAAACCCACCAGGAGCCATCCCTGGGACGACGCCATCAGGCGCGCCAAGCACGCGCTCCAACACGGCGAGCTGAAAGGCATCCTCTGGCACCAGGGTGAGTCGGATTCGAAAGAGGGACTGGCCGAAGCCTACGAAAAAAAGCTGCATAAACTGATCGCGCGCTTCCGCAGGGAACTGGATGCGCCGAACGTCCCGTTCATCGGCGGGCAGATGGGCCAGTTCGGGGAGCGGCCCTGGAGCGACGCCAAGAAGCGGGTCGACAAGGCGCATCGGGAACTCGGAGCCAAGGTCTTCCGCGCGGCGTTTGTCAATTCCGACGGCCTGGATCACAAGGGCGACAAGGTGCACTTCAATGCGGCCGGTTTCCGCGAACTGGGGCGCCGTTATGCGAAGGCGTATTTCGATCTCACCGAGGCCAAAGGCGCGGTCATCGACAATCCGAAACTGCCCTTCACGATCGAGCGCACGGTCGCCAGCCGGGGTTTCGACCAGACCTTCTGCTGGGTGCATGCCCGGGCCGGGGCCATTCCGCCCAAGGCCGGCGCAAATGTCTCCGACCAGCCGCTCGTCGTCATGACGCAGCAGAAACTCAAGCTCAGCGGCTCGGATGTCTTCTACGCCCTGAACAGTTTCTACACCAAGGACCTGGGCGGGACCTGGTCAAAGCCCGCGCGACAGGAGGTCTTCGCGAGGCAGAAGGTGAGCGACCGCATCGAGATGACCGTCTGCGATTTTTGGCCCCGCTTTCACAAGCCGACCGGCATGCTGCTCGGCACGGGGCATACGGTGGTTTATGAGGACAACAAGGTGAAACACGTGCGCGAACGCGCGACGCCCTATTCCATCTACAATCCGAACACGCATACCTGGTCGCCGTGGAAGATCCTGAAGTTGCCGGATGAACCGAGGTTCAAGAACGCCGGAGCCGGCTGCGCGCAACGCTACGACCTCCCGAACGGCGACATCCTGCTGCCCTTTTACTTCAAGGTGCCTAGCGCCAAACAGTTCTCCGTGACCGTCGCCTGGTGTCGCTTCAACGGGGAGACACTGGGCTACGTCAAGCATGGCAGCGAATTGACCGTGCCGGTGAAGCGCGGCTTGTACGAGCCCTCGGTCACCGGCTTCGGCAAGAAGTTCTACCTGACCATGCGCAACGACGACCACGGCTACATCTCCGTCAGCGACGACGGCCTGAACTATTCCGAGCCGAGGAAGTGGACCTTCGACGACGGCTCCGACCTCGGGAACTACAACACCCAGCAGCATTGGGTGAAGCGTCGGGAGGGCCTGTTCCTCGTCTACACGCGTCGCGGCGTCGGCAACGATCATGTGTTTCGCCACCGCGCGCCGCTGCTGATCGCGCAGGTCGACCCGGAGAAGCTGCAGATCATCAGGGCGACCGAGCAGATCCTGGTTCCGGAGTTCGGGGCCAGATTGGGCAACTTCGGCGTCACTGACGTGAGCCCCAACGAAAGCTGGGTCACCGTCACCGAGTGGATGCAGACCAAGTCGCCGCGCGCGCACGATTACACCATCCCCATGGGCTATGGCGCCGACAACCGCGTGTGGGTCGTGAAGTTGAAATCACGGTGAATCCGTAGAACGGAATTCATTCCGTTTGCAGCGCGTTCGAAATCTCAAGCCACCGCAATATGCAGCCCAAGCCACTGGCACGGACCGAATGCCTTTCGCCTTCCCAGGCCGGGCAAACGGGATGAATCCCGTTCTACTCTTGGGCGCCATCCTTTTATGAAGACAAACAACCCCGCCATCGACCGTCGTCAATTCCTCGGCTCTGCCGCCCTCGGAGCCGGCGTTGCAGCAACCGGATTCGCATCCGCTTCCACGCAGGCTGCCGTTTCGCCGCAGGAGGCCGTCAAACTCTTCGGCCCGGACCATCCGAATCCGGTGATTGCGAAGGCGCGGCAGTTGGCGTTGAGCGTGTTGAAGCCCAGCAAGCGGGATCTGGAACATGGCCTGGAACTGCACGCCAATTCGCTGGTGTTCGATTCCTACGGTTTCTCCCCGCGTTGCGCGATTGACGGCGAGCGGATGGCCCGGGCGATCGCCGCCAACGCCTCGGCGGTGGAGTTGCAGGACCTGCGCGAGGACATGGGCATGACCCGTTGTGTCACCGACGCGAAGGAGCGCGAGGAGTTTCAACAGGCGTGGCGCGCCTCGGGTGTGACCTGCATCTTCCAGAATGCGGGCGAGGAGGGGCAGGCCCCGATGCGCCTGATCAAACGGCTGTCCAACTTCACCTATGTCACCGACATGATGTCGGACTTCATCGTGAAGGCCTCCACGCCGGCCGATATTGAGGCCGCCTGGAAGGCCGGCAAGCGCGCGCTTTACCTGACCGGCAACGGCGTTCCCCTGACACAGGATTGGGTCAGCGTGCCGGACGAGATGCGCTTCATCCGGGTCTTCTACAAGCTGGGCATCCGGATGATGCACATGACCTACAATCGCCGGAACATGATCGGCGACGGCTGCGCGGAACCCGCCAACGCCGGGTTGAGCGATTTTGGCGTTTCGGTGGTCAAGGAACTGAATCGCGTCGGCGTCATCGCGGATGTGGCGCATTCAGGGTGGCAGACGAGCCTGGAGACCGCGCAACGCTCCGGGGAGCCGATGGTGGCCAGTCATTCCGCGGTCGCCGCGATCAACAAGCACATCCGCGCCAAGCCGGACAATGTGATCGGAGCCATCGCCGACACCGGCGGCTACATCGGGATGGCCTGCATTCCCGCGTTCCTCGGCGGCGACGGCGACATCCGGATGCTGCTCAATCACATCGAGCACGTGGCGAAGAAATTCGGAACGGAGCACGTGGCCATCGGCACGGATGTCTCCTACACCTCTCGCAATGCCTCGGCCGAGAACAAGAAGGCCGGCCGCGCGCCGCGGGCGCGCACGCAATGGCGCTACCTCTGGCCTCCCGGATCGCTCACCCCCAAGCCGCAGGCCTCGCAGACCATGGCCTGGACGAACTGGCCGTTGTTTACGGTCGGCCTGGTGCAGAAAGGTTTCAAGGACGACGAGATCCGCCGCATCATTGGCGGCAATGTCATGCGCGTCAGCCGGGCGGTGTTGAAGGAAGGGTGAGGGCGGACTTTCCTTCCCGGGAAGATCTGTTTAGATGCCCGGCATGAAACGCATTCTCGCTCTCAGCCTCTCACTGTGCGTCGCCGTCGGCGCGACGGTTTCCACCTCCTTTGCCGCCGATGACAAGCAGGCCGGCGTCGGCGCCCATTTCAAGGGGCCGGTCGGGCTGCAGCTGTATTCCCTGCGCGCGGAGTTCATCCGCTACGGCGTTCCCGAAACCCTGAAGAAGGTCCGCGACATGGGCATCCGCAACGTGGAGACCGCCGGGACCTACAACCTGCCTGTCGGGAAGTTTCGCGCGCTGCTCGACAAGTATGAACTCAGCGCCCTCAGCGCCCACTTCTCCTACAACGACCTGCGCGACAACCTCGACAAGGTGATCGCCGAGGCCAACACCCTGGGCGTGCGCTACGTCGGCCTAGCCTGGATCCCCCACAAGGATGCCTTCGACGAACAGGAGTGCCGCGACGCGATCAAGGTGTTCAACAACGCCGCCAAACGGCTGAAGCGCGAGGGCTTCGTCTTCTTCTATCATCCCCACGGCTACGAATGGGCGAAGCACGGCGACGGCACGCTGTTCGACCTGATGGCGAAGGAGACGAGCGAGGACGTGAAGTTCGAGATGGATGTCTATTGGGCGCATCACGCGGGGCAGAATCCCGTCAAGCTGATGAGGACCTATTGGGGGCGCTGGGACCTGATGCACCTGAAGGACATGAAGAAGGGCGTCGAGACCGGCATCACCACCGGCAAGTCCGATGTGAAGTTCAATGTCGTGCTCGGAACGGGACAGATCAACTGGCCGGCCGTCCTGAAGATGGCGCGCAAGACCAAGATGGAGCTCTACCTGATCGAGGACGAATCGCCCCGCGCCGAAGCCCAGATCCCGCAGACGCTGAAATACCTCGAAGGCGTCGAGTGGAAACAGTGACGCCTTTGTTGCCTCCGCCCTGCTCGTGAAGACCGCCATTCCAGTTTTTCTCGCCCTCGCGGGAATCGCGTTCGGCGCGCTGCAATGGACGACCGCCAAGGCGCTGCGCGCGGAGAATGAAGCCCTGCGCAAGCAGCTCGCCAGCCTGGAGGCGGATGTCGCAGCAGCCGCCCAGGAGACCGGAAAGAAGCGCGACGTCGAGATCGCGCGGCTGAGGAAACAGGCGGAGGAGGTGCATCAACTGCGCGGCGATGTGGCGCGCCTGCGCGGAGAGGCGGATGAGGCGGCCAGACTTCGCGAGGCCAATGAACGGCTGCGCGCGCGGACGTTGACTCAACCTTCCGCGCCGACCTCCGGGGCCGCCGCGCCGGTCGATCCGCTTCCGTCGGTCCAGCCCAACAGTTTCCCCAAGGAAAACTGGAGCTTTGCCGGCTACGAGACGCCCGAGAATGCGCTCGTCACGGCCATCTGGGCCATGCAGCAGGGGACTCCCGAAACCTACCTCGACAGCCTCGCCCCGGAAGAGCAGGTCCGCATGGCGCAACGCTGGCAAGGCAAGAGCGAAGAGGAGATCGCGGCGAAACATCAGTCGGATGTGACCCGCATCACCGGCATCACCGTCACCGGCCGGGAGGACATCGACGCCGACAACATCGTCATGAACGTGCAGATCGACGGCGTCAACCGAGCCGAGAAGGTCTCGATGAAACGCGTGGACGGGCAGTGGAAATTCGGCGGATACATCCGCGAACCGGAGCAATAGTCGCGGCGCAGGTTCGGCGGGGGGAGCACGTCAGTCTTGTGTGCTCGGTGGTCTGACCTGCGGGGCATCGGGGAATCAAATTGGCGGCCCGAAATAGTGTTAGATAGATTGCCGGCGTCAGATAATGGCGGCCAGGTGAGGAATGCAGTAGCCAATGAGCAAACGAAACCAAATTGGATCGCTTCTATGTTTTGCCTTGATTGCGATAGGAGGATGTATGATTACGCTTCCAGGGTTTCTCTTCTTCTACTATTTGAGAGACTACAGCTTCATCCTTTCGGCCTTCTTGGGTTTCCTCGGCGGAAGTTTCGTCTGGTCGACACTGGAGGTGATCTTTGCCGGCTTGTCCCTGCCTGGCCTTCTGTTCAAGAGAAAGAAGTAGGCGTGAAAGTCTTTGAAGACTGCCGGACTGATGCTGGGACTGTTCTTCGGATCGAAGTGTTTACCGCTGTCGAGATTGAATTGAGCAATCGTTTTGACAGAGAAACCGGGAAGTCGATCGTCGGCGAACAAAATGCTTCGCGGATTGACGGTCTGACAACGCTGGTCGGCAATTCAAGCGCTAATGATGACTCACGTCGACGACAGCTACAACGCAATGAGGATATGCTCTGAAAAGTTCTTCGAAGCGTTTCGAAAGAGTGTGGATCGTAATGACTATGAATGCATATTCGTCAGTCCCCCGGCTGACTATCTAGCATGGTTGGAGAAGCAACCTTTACCTAACGAGTTCAAGGAATTCTTGATCAAAGCGTGCTTCGAAGGGGGCGAATATGATGTCGGGGCAGCAGACTTCTTTTCGTGGGAAAGGGTGGTCAAGGAGAATGACGAGTTCAGCTATATCCTAAGGGGTGGTTTTTGCATTATCGGCGCAGCTGGCAATGGTGATATGGTTGGAGTTGATTGGATGCACGAACCTGGTCGTGCGGGGTTCTTGAGTCACGATGATCTGTGGGTTTGGGATGCAGATGTGTATCCTAATCCGAGGGAACACTTTACTCAACTTTCCGCATCAATCGGCGAGTTTGCGTTGATGGCGACTGATCTCACCAAGTGCCCAATAGATTACTATGGAAATATGGCAGATCTTGAGAGCGAGTAGCTTAAGGCCACCAACCACGGACCGGGGCCATGCTCCAGTCCGTGGTTGTTCAACCGTCTCCGCGCTGGAATAGTGGGGCATGCCACAGAAACGGGATTCCCTCCGCGCCCTCGTTCTCTTCGTCGGCCTGCTCGCGTGGGCCGGTTCGCCCCAGGTCGCTCAAGCCGCCGACCGTCCCCCCCCCAACATCCTCATCATCACGGCGGACAATCTCGGCTATGGCGACCTCAAATGCTACAACCCGGACTCGCCGATCCTGTCCCCGCGGCTGAACCGGCTGGCGGCGGAGGGCGCGCGCCTGACCAGTTTCTACACGGCCTCATCGACCTGCACCGTTTCACGGGCCTGCCTGTTGACCGGCCGCATTCCGCAACGACATGGCCTGGTCAACCAGTTGCCCGGGTTGGCCGGCAATTACGGCGTGGGTTTGAATCACAAGGAACGCCTGATCCCGCAATATCTCAAGAAGGCTCCGATGCCCTATGCGACGGGCTGCTTCGGGAAGTGGAACATCGGATTTGCCGCGGGCTCGCGCCCCACCGAGCGCGGCTTCGATGAATTCATCGGCCACGCCTCCGGCAACATCGACTACTACAGCCACAACTACGCGGGCAAACACGACATGTACGAAGGTGTGAAGGAGCTTCACCGTCAGGGCGAATACGCCACCGACATCTTCGCCGACGCCGCCATTGACTTCATCGGACGGAAGTCCAAGGCGGGCGGTCCTTGGTTCTGCTATCTCCCCTTCAACGCCCCGCACTTCCCCAGCAAGAAGAACAAGAAGCCCGGCCAGCCGAACATCTACCAGGCCCCCGATTGGGCCTTTGCGGAATACGGCCTGTCCCCGGATGAGGGCGATCCCAAGAAACGCTACGACGCCGTGGTCACCGCCCTGGATCGCGCGATCGGCCGCGTGTTGGACGCCCTCGACGAGGCCGGCGTCGCGGACGACACCTTCGTCTTCTTCATGTCCGACAATGGCGGTTTCCGGCTCGGGCGAAAGGGGCTCGACGTCGGGATCAACGATCCGTTGCGGCACGGCGGCGTGACCTGTTGGGAGGGCGGGATCCGCGTGGCCGCCATGGCGCGCCTTCCCGGGCGCATCAAGCCTGGCTCTGTGATCGATGAGCCGTTCTGGTCGCCGGACCTGCTGCCCGCCTGCGCCAAACTTGCCGGCGCATCGCTGCCGGACGACCTGACCCTCGATGGCCGGAATCCGCTCCCGTTGCTGACGCAGGGGGCCGGATCGCCGCATCCGTCCCTGTTCTTCACCTTTCGCAACCACGCGGCCCTGCGTCAGGGCGATTGGAAGATTGTCCGGGAAAAGCCGGACCAGCCCTGGCGGCTTTTCAACCTGCGCAAGGACCTTGGCGAGTCAGACAACCTGGCGGATGCGCAACCGGAGCGGGTGAAGGCCTTGGCGAAGACGTTCCGGGAGTGGGAGGCGTCATTCTAAACCGACTGCGGCGGCGGGCAATCAGGGCCGGCGGAGCGGCTGTGTCCCGTCTTCGGGGCCAGCCGCAGCAGTCTCCGAACTGCGGGCGCGTGGGAACTTCCGCGGCTTTGTTTGCAGGCAACGTCGCGGCGGCTGCTCTCCGGCGCAGCCGCGCCCCGAAAACGCGAAGGCGGAAGGGTGAGGACGCCTCCCTTTGTGCGAGACAATCACGTTTCCCGCCGCCGGACGAAACACATGGCGCCAGACTTTGCGGGATGTCTTTGGGTTTGTGTTTCCAGCGCCGCCCGGTAACATTCGCCATTCTCGCATCGCAGGAACGAAAGACGAAACCTTGCGGGCCTTGTCGGCGTTTTCGAAACAGAACACATGCCGTCCGAGCGGCGGTCCAATCCAGCAGAAGGGAAACAATTCGTGGCATCCAAGAAAGAAGCGGCCAAAGAAAGCGCCGAACAGACCTTCGAAGCCGATCGCGACGCGGTCGAGAAACTCATCGCCAGCCGCGCGCAGATCGACGCTGAATTGTCCAAGGTCATCGTCGGGCAGAAGGAAGTGGTCGAGCAGATCCTGACGGCTTTGTTCGCCGGCGGCCACTGCCTGATCACCGGCGCGCCCGGACTCGCCAAGACGCTGCTCGTCAAATCGGTCGCGCAGATCTTCGATCTCAAGTTCCAGCGCATCCAGTTCACGCCGGACCTCATGCCCGCGGACATCACGGGCACGGAGATCCTGGAGGACACCGAGGAGGGCCGGCAGATGATCTTCGTCGAGGGCCCGGTTTTCGCCAACATGATCCTGGCCGATGAGATCAACCGCACGCCGCCCAAGACCCAGGCCGCGCTGCTGGAAGCCATGCAGGAGCATCAGGTCACCGCCGCCGGCGTCCGTCATCAACTGGATCAGCCCTTCTTCGTGCTCGCCACGCAGAACCCCATTGAAATGGAGGGAACCTATCCGTTGCCCGAGGCGCAGCTGGATCGCTTCATGTTCAACGTGGTCATCAATTACCTCCCCCAAGCCGACGAGGTCGAGGTCGTTGCCCGCACCACCGGCGGAAAGCCCGATCCGATCGAGACCCTGTTCCACGGCGAGGATGTCATGCAGTTCCATGAGGTCGTCCGCAAGGTTCCGATTGCGAAGGAGGTGATCGAATTCGCCGTCCGTCTGGCTGCGGCTTCACGCCCGGGGCAGGATGGTTCGCCGGACTTCGTCAACGAGTGGATCAGCTGGGGCGCCGGCCTGCGCGCGGCGCAGTTCCTCGCGCTCGGCGGCAAGGCCCGCGCGTTGTTGCGCGGCGCAAGCCATGTCACGGTCGACGACATCAAGGCGCTGGCCCATCCCACGCTGCGTCACCGCATCCTCGTCAACTACCGCGCCGAGGCCGAGGGCGTGAGCGTGGATCAGGTCATCGACCGACTGCTCGAGACGGTCGAGACGCCGACGGGGGCCTGATGAGCGCCTGGGCCCGATTCCAGATCTACAACCTCTACATCCCCTCGCGGGAGTTCGCGCACGGGTTCCGTTCCGCCAGCCGCGCCATCCGGGAGAAGCTGGGTCTGCGCAAGAGGCGAGCCAATGAGGTCGGCTGGAAACTTCCGATTGTTCACTGGTCGTCGATCTGCCGATCTAATGGGGCGCTTTTCCTGGAGACCGACAAGGCCGACGGCAATGTCAACCTCACCGAGCTCGCTGTCCTCAACGCCCTGTGCCGCACCTATCAACCGAAGGAGATCTTTGAGATCGGCACCTTCGACGGGCGCACGACACTGAACCTTGCGCTCAACTCCGAGGCGAATGTCCACACCCTCGATCTGCCGGCGGAGGAGCTCGACGCGTCGGATGTCGTCGGCGCCGACAAGCGCTATGTGGACAAGCCCTCATCCGGCGCCCGCTTCACCTCGCCCCCGCACAATGCGCTCCCTTGTGTGAAACGGATCGAACAGTTGCTCGGGGACTCCGCGAAATTTGATTTCTCGCCCTGGCACGGGAAGATGGATTTCATCTTCGTCGATGGCGCGCACAGCTACGACTTTGTGGTCAACGATTCGGACGTCGCGCTCAAGTTGCTCAAACCCGAGGGCGGCGTGATCGTCTGGCACGACTACGGGGTCTGGCCGGATGTCGCCAAGGCGTTGCAGGAGCTGAAGGAGAAGACGCCGGAGTTGCCGCTGGTTCACGTGAAGGGAACCAGCCTGGCGGTGTCGGTCTCTCGCGATCCGGCGTAACCGCAGGCGGCGCTCGCGGGCAATCGTGCGGGCCTCGCCGCTGTTCGTAATCGATGTTCTCGAGCCGACGCGCGCGCCATGTCGGACGCGCCGGATTGGAACTGGACCGAATCATCATGACAGAACAACGCCCCATCCAATCACCGACGATCGGAGCGCCGAGCATTGCTCGGCAGGAACCTGCGCAAGGCTCACGAATGCCGGGCAATGCTCGGCGCTCCGTCATCATGGGTTCAATCGCGCGCTTCCTGCTCGTCGCCATGGCCGTGGCCTTTGTCACCGGCTGCGACGCGAAGAAGAAAGAGGAGGAAGCCAAGGCAAAAGCCAAGGCGGCCGGACCGCCCGTGATCAAGCCAACCCTGGTGGAACTCGAGGAGGTGAAGCGCGGCCCCATCGAGGCGCTGCTGGAGCGCTCCGCTCCGCTGGAGGCGGAGGCGCAGGTGCAGGTGTTGGCGCGGACGCAGAATCCCGCGGTCGAACTGCTCGTCGAGAAGGGCGACACCGTGGAGAAGGGGCAGGTCCTGCTTCGGTTGGAGGACGACCGGCAGAAGACGGAGTTCGACCAGTCGCTGGGGCAGATGGAGCAGGCGAAGATCGAGCTTGCGAAGAAGCAGAACCTCTACGACCAGGACCTGATTAGCGAGACGGAATACCTGACCGCCAGGTTCAACTTCACTCAGGCCGAACTGCGGCACGAGAACAACAAGCGTCAGCTCGAATACACCGAGGTTCGCGCGCCGATCAAGGGCACGATCACCAGTCGCACCGTCAAGGTCGGCGACACGGTCAACCTGGGCACGCCGATCTTCCAGATCATCGACCTGGAATCCACTGTCGCGATGATCCACGTGCCCGAGCAATACCTGCCCCGGCTCAAGGTGAACATGGAGGCGCGCCTCACCTCCACGACCTACGACGATCAGGTCTTTCCCGGTTACGTGAAGCGCATTTCCCCGATCGTCGAGGCCCGGGCGGGCACGGTCGAGGTGGTGGTCGCCCTCAAGGAGTTGGGGCCGCTGCGTCCCGGCATGTGGGTCGATGTGGAGCTGGTGCTGGACACCAAGGAAGACGCCCTGTTGATCCCCAAGCGCGCGATCGTCTACGACAACGACCAGACCTACGCCTTCAAGTCCTTCATCGATCCGAGCGGCGTCAAGCGCGGAAAGCGTTTCCTCGTCGAGCCGGTGAACATCGACAAGGAGCACATTGAGCCGAAGGAGAACTTCGCCGAGGGGGACAAGATCGTCGTCGCCGGTCAGGCGGGCCTGAAGGACCTGGGCCCCATCCGGGAACTGGGTGATCCGAAGACCATCGCGAAGCCGCAAAGGCCGGCCGCGGGAGCAAAAGGGAAACCCGGCGCGGGTCCGGCCAGGAAGCCGGGCGCGGGGAAGAAGCAGCCCAAGAAATGAAGCGCCAAGTTCCAAGCTCCAAGTCTCAAAAAAGCTCCAAATCCCAAGCTCCAAAGGGCTCCGGGATTTTGCGGGGCTTTGACGGATCGGAGCGCGGCTGTGTCGAAGACCAGCCGCAGCGCCATATTTGGCGATTGAGGCCTTCTTCCTGTCGAGGCGCCTGTGGTTCGGAGGTTGCTGCGGCTGGTCCCGAAGACGGGACACAGCCGCGCTCCAATTTGGGATTTGTAGCTTGGAACTTCTTTGAGATTTGTAGCTTGGAGCTTGGGGTTTCCCCGCTTCCGACGCATCTCTCGTCGAATTGATTCTCCCAAACCGCCCAACCGCCCCATGCATCCCTCCCACCACGACCCGAACTTCACCACCGATCGTCCGGTCGCGGTGTTGATGGTTTTCGTGGCGGCGGTGGTGTTTGGCTACTTCTCCCTCGGCCAGCTCCCGGTGACGTTGATGCCGGAAATGAGCTACCCGACCTTGACCGTTCGGACGCAGTATCCCGGCGCCGCGCCCGAGGAGGTGGAGAACGACGTCAGCCGGCCCATCGAGGAACAACTCGGCGTGGTCAGCGGCCTCAATGAGATCAGCAGCATCAGCCGCGCGGGCGTGAGCGATGTCGTGCTCGAGTTCGTCTGGGGCACGGAAATGGGCGACGCCATCCAGAACACCCTGGAAAAACTCGACATGGTCTACCTGCCCCAACAGGCGGAGAAACCGCTGCTGCTGCACTATGACCCTTCGCTCGATCCGGTCATGGAACTGAGCCTGTCCATCGCCAAGCCCAAGGCCGGATCGGCAGACAAAGCCAAAGGCGATGTGAACGCCTCGGCGCGACGGTTGCGCCGCGTGGCCGAACTCCAGGTGAAGCGCGCGTTGGAGCCCATCTCAGGCGTCGCCGCCGCGCGCGTCCGCGGCGGATTGGAGGAGGAGATCCACGTGTTGATCGATTCCGCCAGGCTCGATCGCGTGAACATCTCGATCAATCAGGTCCTCGACCGGCTCCGCGCGGCGAACATCAACGCCGCCGGCGGCCGCATCCGCGAGGGCAACGCGGAATACATGATCCGCACGATCAATGAGTTCGAGAACATCGACGAGATCGCCAACACCATCGTCTACCGCCAGGACGGCCGCGAGATCCGGTTGAAGGACATCGGCGTCGTGGTCCACGGCCAGCGCGATCGCGAGATGCTGACCCGGACCGACGGCCGCGAAAGCGTCCAGATCGACATCTACAAGGAGGCCGATTCGAACATGATCCAGGTCGGCGAGCGCATCAAGGCGGCCGTCGGCGCGCTCGACGGCGATCCGCAGACAACGCTGGCCGGCCGGTTGCTCAAGGATGAGGGGCTGGCTCTTCAGATCGTCGCCGACCGCTCGATCTTCATCGAGAACAGCATCAACGAGGTGAAGTCGACCGCCATCACCGGCGGCGCGCTGGCGATCGTTGTCCTGTTGCTGTTCCTGCGCGACCTGCGCACGACCTCGATCATTGCGTTGAGCATCCCGATTTCGATCTTCGTCACCTTCGCGCCGCTCAACCTGTTGGACGTGTCGTTGAACATCATGTCGCTCGGCGGCCTGGCGATGGGCATCGGCATGCTGGTGGATTCCTCGATCGTCGTGCTGGAATCGATCTATCGCTGTCGGGAGGAGGGCGATTCGGTTCGCGCGGCGGCCATCCGCGGCACGGAGGAGGTGCGCGGCGCGGTGATCGCCTCGACCCTGACCTCGATCTGCGTGTTCTTTCCGATGGTCTTTGTCGAGGGCCTGGCCGGACAGGTCTTCAGCGACCTGGGGTTGACCGTGGTGACGTCATTGGTGGCGTCCTTGATCGTGGCGGTCCTGTTCATTCCCATGCTGGCCAGCCGCACGGGTTTCAAGCTGAAGGGCGGAGCCGGCATGGTGTCGCATCCCCTGGGCGGCTTCAGCGGACGCCTCACGCCGGCTTCGCTGGCCTTTCGCGTCATCCTTCCACTGGGTTTGCTCATGGTCGTGATCGTCGGGACGCGCGTCGGCTACGTCGATTGGATGGAAGGGAAGGCGGAAGCGGCGGCCATTGAAAACGGCATGCCGCCGCCGAACGAGGAGGACATGGTTGACCGGAAGGAGTTGGCGCTGGAGACCTTCAGGAAGTGGAGCAGGATCTTCGTGATCCCGTTGTTGGTCGCGTTTGCGAAGGTCCGCTTCGGACTGAAGGACAAGACGGGCAATTCCCTGACCGGCATCTGGACCTCGTTTCGGACCTTTGCCGACAGCCTGAAGGGCAACCTTTTCCTTGCGATCATCGCTTTTCCCTACGTGCTGCTGCGCCTGCCCCTGGCCTTGGTCATCGAGGTGATCGGCTTGAACCTGGCCTGGCTGGTGCGCCTCGGCGCCGGCGTCATCTGGCTGAAGTTCAAGATCATGGGAACGCTGAAGCGGACGTTCGGCCGAAAGAAGCGCGAAATCGATCCGGAGTTGGGACGCGGGCTTTATCCCAGGGTGTTGCGGCTGGCGCTGCAGTTTCCCGGAGCCATGGCCATGCTGGCGGTCGCGTGCTTCGGCGTGACCTGGGTCGTCGGAAAGCAGCTGCAGTCCGAGTTGTTGCCCGAAGTTCGCCAGAACGAGTTCACCTTCGAGGTCGCGATGCCCGTGGGCACACCGCTGGATGCGACCGTCGACACGCTGGGTTCGGTCGAACAGGAAATCCTCTCCCGCAAGGCGGACCTGCAGATCGACACGCTGCTGGTGATGTACGGCTTCGACACCGCGAACATGAAGCGCTCGGACGAGGGCGAGCATTCCGCCAAATTCAAGGTGTTGTTGAAGAAGACCGAAACGCCCCACGAGACGGAAGACCGCGTGATTGAGGAAATGCGCGGATTGTTCCAGAACATCCCGGACATCAACGTGCGCCTGACCCGGCCGGTCCTGTTCAGCTCCAAGAAGCCCGTCGTGGTCCAGATCAACGGCGAGGACCTCGGGGAGCTGAAGAACTACTCGGACCAGGCGACGGAGTTGTTGTCCAGGGAGCCGGAACTTGCGGACGTGGAGCCCACGCTCCGCGCAGGCGCGCCGGAAGTGCAGATCAACTACGACCGCCAGCAGATCGTCCGTCATGGCCTCAACATCAACTGGGTCGCCAGCCAGGTGCGCGACATGGTCAAGGGCGCCGAGGCAACACGGCTCAACCGTCGCGACCGGCGCGTACCCATCGTCGTGCGACTCGACGAGGAGGACCGGGCGCAGGTGGCCGATGTCGGGCAGCTCACGATCAACCCGGGCGGTGAGAAGCCGATCCCGCTCAACTCCATCGCCGAAATGACCGTGGGGGAAGGCCCGAGTGAGATCCGCCGAATCGACGGCAAGCGGGTGGCGCTGGTGCAGGCCAACATCGGCGGCGGTTCGCTGGGCGCAGCCGTCGACGCGGCCAGAAGGAGCCTGGCCGAAGGCGTCGACTGGCCGGTTTACATGGACTTCTTCATCACCGGGCAGAACCAGGAATGGGAGCGCAGCCGCGGCAGCCTGTTCCTGGCGCTGGGATTGAGCATGTTCCTGGTCTACGTGATCATGGCCTCGCAGTTTGAGTCGCTGGTCCAGCCCCTGATCATCATGTTCACCATCCCGTTGGCCCTCGTGGGAACGGTTCTCGGGCTCAAGTGGTTGGGGATCAATCTCTCGGTCGTGGTCTTCCTCGGCATGATCATGCTGGCCGGCATCGTGGTGAACAACGCCATCGTGATGGTGGATTACACGAATACATTGAGAAGTCGCGGCATCGTGTTGAAGGAAGCCATCGTCAAGGCCTGCCGTGTCAGGCTGCGGCCCATTCTCATGACCACCGCGACCACCGTATTGGGGCTGCTGCCGATGGCCATGGGATTGGGCGACGGCGCCGAGATCCGCACGCCCATGGCCATCGCCGTGATCAGCGGCCTGCTCACCTCGACCTTCCTGACCCTGCTGATCATCCCCACGATCTACTTCATGTTCGCCTGGGTGGGCGAACGGTTTTTCCAGGCGAGGGAGGAATCGTGACCGCCGGGAGAACTCGACAGCCGTTCTTTGTGTGCCATCATACCCCTCAATCAGGAAGGTTGATGATGAAAAGGAATCTGAAGAGGCTGGAGTGGATCGCCCGGCTCACGCCGGAAAACTGCCCCGGAGGTCTGCCCAAGGACGATCGCGGTTGGAGGAATCTGGTGAACCGCATCGTCAAGGATGTGCGCCAGGTCGTGAAAGAGTCGGACAGGTCAGACTCGTCCGACAAGTCCGACCTCATCCCTCAACACGGCGGCTACCGAAACCTCAAATGCTTTCAGGTCTCGGAGATTGTCTATGACGGCACACAGATCTTCTGCGACCGGTTCATCTCGATACGCTCCCGCACCCACGACCAGATGGCGCAGGCCGCACGCAGCGGCAGACAGAACATCGCAGAGGGCAGCATGGCATCCGCCACCTCCAAGAAGATGGAGCTGAAGCTCACGAATGTCGCCAAGGCCAGTCTTGAGGAATTGCTCCTCGACTATGAGGACTTTCTCCGCCAAAAGCGCTTGCGCCAGTGGGACAAGGACGATCCCGAAGCCCTTGCCGTCCGTCGACGCTACAAGTCCTACCCGCAAAGCTGGTTTGAGAATCGCGAGGAATCTGCTGAATTGCTCGATCCATACGGAATCGAAGAGGCGGAGCCCGAAGTCGCAGCCAACACCCTGCTCTGCCTGATCAACCAGGCAATCTATCTCCTCAAACGCCTGGTCGATTCACAAGCGGACGCTTTTGTCGAAGAAGGCGGTTTCACCGAACGGCTTTACAAGACCCGAAAGGCCCGACGCGGAGCGCCTTGGGACAAACGGAAAGACTGATGCCCGCCGACAACGACATGGTCACGAAGATCACCCGGTTCTCCCTGGACCGGAGAATCACGATGACCATGGTGTTCCTGACGATCATCGCCGTCGGCCTGATCGCCGCCAGACGCCTGCCGCTTGAGATGAATCCGCGCGGCTTGGAGGGGCATTACATGTCGATCCACGCGCGCTGGAATGTCGGCGTGCCGCCGGAGACCATGCAGCGCATCTCGTTGCCCTTGGAGGAGGAGTTGAGCACGGTGCGCGGCCTCGATCACATCACCACCCACGGCTACAAGTGGGGCGGCCGCATCGAGTTGCGCTTCAAGCATGACACGGACATGGACATCGCCTATCGCGAGGTGCGCGACCGCGTCGAGCGGGCCCGCGCGCGTTTTCCCGAGGGGACCGAGAAGCCGTTCATCTACAAGCATCAGCCCGGGGCGGAGCCCATCGTCAGCTTCCGCATCGCCTACGACCAGGACTCCGACTACTACGAGCTGATCCAGAAGCATGTCATCACGCCGCTGCAACGCATCGACGGCGTGGCCGATATCGATTTCCGCATCTACCAGCGCGAGATCAAGATCGAGGTGGACAAGGACAAGGCCGAGGCCCACGGCGTCAACATCCGCGAACTCGCCAACCGGCTGCGCGCCGACAACTTCACCCTCGCCAGCGGCCACGTGATCGACGGCGGCCGGAAATATACGCTCAAATCCTCCAGCGCGTTTGAGAACATGCACGCGATCAAGGACATTCCGGTGAAACCGGGCATCTTCCTGCGCGACATCGCCACGGTCGCCTTCGAACCGGAGGAGGCCGAACAGCTCTACCGCTACAAGGGCATGCCGGCCAACGGCATCAACGTGAAGAAGGAGGGCGAGGCCAACACGGTCGAGGTGAGTCAACGCGTCGTTGAGACCATCGAGGAGATCAAGCAGAACCCCGAGTTGAAGGGCTTCGACCTGAGCGTCTACCGCGACGAGGGCAAGGACATCGTCAAGCGACTGACCGCCCTGATCGACAACGGCAAGGTCGGCGCGATGCTGGCTGCGATCGTCCTGTTCTTCTTCCTGCGGCAGTTCCGCATGACGATGGTGATCTCGCTGGCCATTCCGCTTTGTCTGCTGGTGGCCATGACGGTGATGTTCTTTGCGGACAAGACCCTGAACCGCCTGACCATCATGGGGCTGGTGATCTGCGTGGGGCTGCTGGTCGACAACTCGGTCGTGGTCGCCGAGAACATCCACCGCCATTTTTCCAACGGCCTTTCCCGCCGCGACGCCTGTCTCAAGGGCGTCAGCGAGATCGGCTTCGCCATCACCATCGCGACCTTCACGACGTTGATTGTGTTCAGTTCTGCGCTGCTGTTTGACGGGAAGCTGAAGTTCATGATCAAGAACATGTCGCTGCCGGTGATCACGGCCATCGCGGCCTCCCTGGTCACGGCCTTGTTGTTCATTCCGCTGTGCGTCTATCTCACACTGCCGGACAAGCAGCGGGACAAGCCTCGCCGCACCCCCTCCTGGTTGCTGTGCGTCGTCTTCAAGTGGATCTACGACAAGACCTTTGAGCGGTTCAACCGGCTCTACAACCGCGGCTTGAAGTTCTTCCTTCGCCACCGCCTCGACATGTCCGTCGTCCTGATCGGGCTGCTGGCCGTCACCTGGACGATGTCCAAGGGGCTCAATCGCGACCGCAAGGAGCCGGAGCTGCTCCGCTACTTCAGCTTCAACATCCAGTTCCCGGAGAAGTATTCGATGGAGGACCGGCTCAACTACATGAAGAAGGCCGAACAGCAGGTCGAAAAGTTCAACGACGTCTACGACCTCGAGGCCTATGAGGTCTTCTACGCCAAGTGGTACGGACGCTTTGCCGGATTCCTGGCCGTCGATCGCGAGGGTGAACTGTCGCGGGAGGAGGCGGTCGACCGGCTTTACGACGACTTTCCCGAGGAGCCGGGAGTCATTGTCAGATACCGCGGAAAGGAGGGCGCGCATCGCAAGGATGACCACCGCTTCATGCACCACATCCGGCTTGTGGGCGACGATCCCGATCTGCTCAAGCAGGTCGCCGAGGATCTCAAGCCCACCTTCGAGATCATCCCTGGCGTCGATTCCTTCATGGACAGCGGGGACAAGGCGGAGGCCCCCAGCGAGGTGGCGCTGACGATCGATCGGGAGAAGGCGGATTCGCTCGGGGTGAATCCGCAACAACTGGCCGGGACCATCGGCGCCGCCGTGCGCGGCGAGCATCTGCCGCGCTTCAACAACAGGGGCCGGCAGGTTCCGATGCGGCTGCTGTTCGAGGAGGACGACCGCTCGGAGATCGCCGACATCTACAACTTTCAGATTCCCGCCGCGGAAGGACGCGTCAGCACGGTGGGCGCGGTCACGCGGACGAGCTACCTGAAGAACGAGGACAACGCCATCCGCCGCGAAAACAAGCGCGTTCAGCAGTGGTTCGGCATGAAACTCACACCGGGTCCCGAGTCCTGGAAGACCAAGGGAATGATCGAGGAGACCAAGCGATCCATTGACCTGCCGGAAGGCGTCTCCTTCGACGAGCCGAAGAAGGAGTTCGAGGACGACGACCGCAAGAAGGGCTTCTCGATGATCCTGCTGGCGATCCTGTTCGTCTACATGCTGATGGCGTTCTTCTTTGAAAGCACGTTGATCCCGCTTTCGATCATCATGACCATCCCGCTCGCCTCGATGGGGGCGGTGGCCGTGCTGAAGTTCACCGACACCTTCATCGACCAGATGGTCTACACTGCGGCGCTGCTGCTGATCGGAATCGTGGTCAACAACGGCATCGTGCTGATCGATTACACCAACCGCCTTCGCGTCGAAGGCATGGCCCGCACGGAAGCGTTGCTGACTGCGGCGCGTCATCGCTTCCGGCCCATCATCATGACGGCGCTGACCACCATCTGCGGCATGATCCCGCTGACCTTCGGCTCCGCCGAGAACATGGGCGTGAGCTTCAAGAGCTTCGGCATGGCGCTGATTGGCGGCATGACCACGGCCACCCTGCTCACACTGTTGGCCGTGCCCGTCTTCTACACCCTGATCGAGGACGCCAAGAACGGGTTCAACAACATCCTGGCCAGCGTGTTCGATCGTTCGGGCAAGGCCGGGACCGAAGCGTGATTGAGAATGGACGGAGCGCGATGTGTCCCGCCTTCGGGATCAGCCGCAGCAGCTTCGGAAACAGAATGGCGAAGGGGAAATCCCGGATCCAGGTGACGACCTGCGTTTCTGCGGCTGGTCTTCGACACAGCCGCGCTCCGCCCGCGTCTTCTCATCCCAGGTTTGATCATTCCGGGACCAAGGCGTAAGCAGACGCGGATTGATCTGCCGGAGGGATTGCGTGTATTGGTTGACGTAGACCTGCCCAACCACAACGCCATGCCTGACAATGTGTCAAACAGTCGCCAATTCGACCGTCGCCGCTTTCTCCGCGCCGCCGGCGTGACGCTGGCGCTGCCGTTGTTTGAATCGGCGCCGGGCGTCAGGGCACAATCGGCGGCCAGGTCGGAACCCGGCTTCCATCCCGACGGCAGGCCCCGGCGGATGGTCTGCATCTGCAACAACATGGGCTTCTACAAGCCGCACCTCATACCCGGGGACTCCGGGCGTGACTACACGCCATCGCGCTACCTGAAGGTTCTGGACGGATTGCGCGACAAGTTCACCTTCCTGTCCGGTGTGGCCCATCCGGAGGTCGATGGCGGTCATGCGTCGGAGAAGTGTTATCTGACCACGGCGCCTCATCCGGGAGGGAACAGTTTCCGAAACACGGTTTCGCTGGATCAGTTCGCGGCGTCGTATGTCGGCCGCGAGACGCGCTTTCCCTCGCTGGTCCTGACCGCCAACGGTGAGCAGTCGCTGTCCTGGACGCGGGCGGGCGTGCCCATTCCGGGCCATACGAAGCCCTCGCAGGTATTCCGGCGATTGTTCTTCGAGGGCACGTCAGAGGAGATGGCGGCGCAGGAACTGAAGCTGCGCCAGGGCCGCAGCATCATGGACGCCGCCTTGGCCCAGGTGAAGGCGCTGCATCGCGGGCTCAACGCCGCCGATCGCGGGAAACTCGATGAATATCTCACCTCCGTGCGCGAGGTGGAGCGCCAGATGCAGCGGCAGCAGGAGTGGCAGAACAAGCCCAAACCCAGGGTGAACGCCCGGCCCCCGGTCGATATCGAGGGCGACGCGGACATCGTCGGGCGCACGCGGCTGATGTGCGATCTCGCCAAGCTGGCATTGGAGACGGATTCCACCCGGCTCATCACCATCTTTGTGGAGGGTTTCTTCGTCGTCCCGCCGATCAAGGGCGTGGACCAGGGTTATCACACCGTGGCTCACCACAGTCAGGACCCGGCGAAAATCGCGCAGCTAGGTCTCATCGAGGAGGAGCAGTTCCGGATCTTCCGTGATTTCCTGATGAAGCTGGACGCGGTGAAGGAGGAAGGCGACACCCTGCTGGATCGGACGATGGTCCTCTACGGCTCCAACATCGGCAACGGCAGCAGTCACGACACCCGGAATCTCTCCGCCATCCTCGCCGGCGGCGGCTTCCGACACGGCCAACACCTGGCTTTCGACAGGGACAACAACCACCCGCTCGGGACCCTCTTCGTCTCCATGCTGCAACGGCTCGGAATCGAAACCGATGAGTTCGGATCAGGACGAGGAACCCTGCGGGGATTGGAAATGGTCTGAGGTGAACCACAGCCCAGGTTCAAACCGCGGAGTGCGATCGCTGCCCGGATCGGCGGAGCCGCAACCAATGCGCTGACAAGGGAATGAAGGCGCGGGAATGGTTGCATGGGATTCCCCTGACCTGAATCGTCCGCTCGAAGTCGGGCGGCGAGCGAAGCCTGCGCGGCGTTTCACTTCACGCGCGCCGTGACCGATTCGACGAGAAGCCCCGCTTCGTCGACGCCGTGGGAAGTGGATCGCAAGCGAAGGTAACAGAACCCGTGTCGATGCTGGCGCGCGGTTCCGAACTGCTTCACCACCTTCCCATCCAGCAATGCCCGACAGACGCCGATGTCGCTCCAACGCAGCTCGAGTTCGTGCCAACGGTCCGGTTTCAAACGATGACTCGACGCGAGGCGGCCGGTGGGCGAGATGGAGAGCTTCAATGGGGCCTGTTCCTCGCCGGCGTCGTCGCAGGGTTCATGCAGCCGGTCCGTGACGCTGATCTGCGCCCCGCCGAAACGCGGCCCGATCCGGAGCCGCAGCGTGACCCTCCCGTCGCGGCCGGAAGGAAAGTTCCACACCGCGCCGTCGGGCGGCAGTTCATCGGCCTTCCCGATCTGCAGGACAGCCCGCCCCGGTTCGTCCGGATGCGCGACCAATTGCGCGCCGGGCCGGCGGTCCCGCCACCAACGCGACACCGGGCCGAATCCCTTGAAGACATGCCAGGCGTCGAGGTTTTCAAAACGCTCGGTCTGCTCGCGCTCCTCCAGCCAGTCGGGATCAATCAGAAAGCGGCGTCGCCGTTCGGAGCCCTGGCCCGACACGAGCAGGATCCTCCCGTCGCCCGTCACGGTCGCATGAGGATAGGCCGTGCCGCGGTCGCCGGACTTTGGCGGCGATGCATTGCGCGTCGGGTCCCGGTAGACCTCGCGGAATCCACGCCAACTGCGTCCCTCATCCGATGAGACTGCGGCGTGCAGCGCGTCGCGACCGCCGTAGACTCCGGCTCCATCCACACGCGGCGGCATGGCGCAGTTGTTCCAGAACAGCACGATGCGATTGTCCGGCAGACGCGTCAGGAAGGCGGGTGAATTGGAGGACGGAAAGCGGGTTGGCGCGGCGTCGAACCATTCCGCCCCGTCCGGGGAAAAGGATTCATAGAGCGCGCCAGTCTGCGTCCGGATCAGCATCCAGACGCGGCCGTCCCTGAGTTGGATGAGGCTGGGTTCGCAGGCCCCGTAGTTGGAGCCGTTGTAACCCTCGACGCAGGGCGCTGTCAGCGCGGCCGGGGACCGTTTCCAGCTGGTTCCGCCGTCGTCCGAATACACGACCGTGCAGACGTTCGGTCCGGTCGGCGGCGTGGTCGCCACATTCGGACGCCAATGCGCGAATGGCGCCAGGATCCGGCCCTCCGCCAACTGATAGAGCCCCTGGATCGAGCCGCAGTAACCCTCGTAGATCCGCCGCGGCTCGGTCCATCGCGTCCGTTCATGGGTGGACCGCAGATGATGGAGATCGATGAAGCGGTCGACATTCGGTTTGCGCCCCTCGCCCCGGACCTTGGGAATCACGAAGTGGATTTCCTGGTTCTTGTCGAGCAGGGGAATCGGACCGCCCCAACGCCCGGGAGGCAGCGTCGTCAGGACCTCCGGATCCTTCCACGACCGGCCGTTGTCGTCCGAACGGGAGGCGTAGATCCCGACGCCGCCGTCGTGTCCGCGCCGGTGAAAGGACAACAAGGAGCCATCCAGCAGGGTGACCGCGGCGGAGGCGTAGTTCATGCCGCTCGCCGTCGTGTTCCCCGGCCCCAGGTCGATGGGGGCATGGGGCGCCGCCCAGGCGGGAAACATCGGCAATCCCAGCCCTGCGATCAGGAACGCCAGCAGGGACCGCAGCAGGGATGTTTCTTGATGAGACCGGTTCATCTTCCGCCGGGCAGCATAGACGCCTTCGCTTTCCAGGCCATTCCAAAACACGGAATTCAGATCGGCACTGTTGATGCTGTTTGCATTGATGGTCAACACCAACAAACCACGCCTGCCATGGGATCCTTCACACAATTCATCAGAAGAAGCCGGGAGGAGATTGTGACCCGCCCGGAACTTGTCGTCGAGCTGGCCACCGGCTGCGTCGGATTGCACACGGGCCGTCAGTTCGTGGCGCTTTCGCGGGGCGGGGGGCTTGCGTTGGATGATGAGGATGTCGGCGTTGCCAAGCCGGCAAGTCGCGCGGGATTTCGACCGTTTGACGCGTCGTTGCGGCTCCGGAACTCAGACGACGGCCTGGTCATCGAGACGGGGCGACACTGAGCTCGCACGCCGCTCCCGCTATGCGCTTGTGAAAACGGGGCGACAGCGGGTAGCGTCGCCGGATGTCGGACGAGGCTGACTCCATGCGCCGCCGGAACGCCTCGCGACGGCGGATTGGAGCGGCTTGCCTGGTCCTGTCCGGCATGAGCCTTGTCTATTCGTCCGGCCTGGTTCCCACATTTGAGTGGATGCGGAACGACTCCACGGCCCGCATTGTCGGATTTCTGCTTCACGCGGCATTTCTTACGGTGGGGCTGGGCGTCCTGATATTGAAGCGGCGTCCCGGGCTGTGCGCGAAGCTCATGTTGTCGTTTGCGGCCACGCTCACGGCGCTCGCGTTGAACATCGCCCTGGTCCAGATTTTTGTCGAGATGGCCCCGACCACGGTGGGCTGGCGTTCGGAGGCCCCGGAAGGGGAGTTGAATGAATTTGGCTTTCGGGGGCGACGCCCGGGCCGGAGTTCGGGGGCTTCGGTCGTCGTGCTGCTGGGCGACTCGCAGGTGGAGGCCATGGCGGGCTCCATGGCGCAGATGCCGGAGGCGCGGCTGGAACATCACCTGGCGGAGTCCGGCATCGTCGCGTCCGTTTGTTCGTTGGGGGCCGCCGGTTACGGGCAGGATCAGCAGTTGCTGGCCCTGCGCGAGTACTTCAAGACCCATTCCGCCGACGTGGTTGCGCTCTGGTTCACGCCCGGAAATGACATCTGGAACAACATTTTTCCCACCCACATTCCGGCAAACGGACCGCTGAAGCCGACGTTTCGGTTGCGGGAGGACCGGCTGGTCCCGCCCATGTTGGAATGGGGGGGCAGGAATTTTACATCGCCCATCAAGGCCGTCGCGCTGCTTCAGAGATCGCGTTCCCGCGCGTTGTTTCAGAAACGTGACGAACAGTGGGAATCCTACCTGCCGCCGCCCGGTGGAAGCCTGAAGAACCACGACGGCCCTGTGGATTCCACCTGGGAGGACGTGCCAAACCACCTGTCCCTGATCGTGGAGAACCTGGAGTCCGAGAAAAGCCATTTCTCCATCTGGCTCACACCCCCGAGTCCGAGGATGAATTACGGCATCCGGCTGACCCGGCGGCTGTTGGGCGAGATCCGTTCGCTTGTCGAGTCTCACGGCGCGCGCCTGGTTGTATTCCATGCGCGTCAACCACCGCGCACCGACGGCGGCGAGCGTGTCTTCAGCCTCTCGGGAAAACACTACCGGGCGGCCGAGTCACAGATCGAGAAGACCGTCGATCGCATCGCTGAGGGATTCGACTGGATCCGGCTTCCGGTGCGCTTGAAAGACTGGCGTGTCAGTGAGATCGACAGCCACCTCAACTCCGCCGCGAACGACGACACCATGCGGCGTCTGGCGGAGGAACTCCGAACGAGAATAGACCGACCGCAGGGTGATTGAGGCTCACCACGCCGTCCAACCGCCATCGACCACCAGGTTCTGCCCGGTGGTGTAGCTGCCGGCGTCGCTGGCGAAGTAGAGCAGCGCCCCCTTCAATTCCTCGGGGCGGCCCATGCGGCCCATCGGCGATTTCTTCTTCAAACGTTCGACCATTTCTCCCGGCGCCTTCTCCGAGGGAAACGGGCCGGGACTCAGACAGTTCACCCGCACATTGTCCCTGGCCCAATACACCGCCAGATGCCTCGTCTGGTGAATGACGCCGCCCTTCAACGTGTGATACGAAACGGGACTCGCGGGGCAGACATCCTCGTAGGCGTCCGGATAGGAGCCCACGACGCCGTACATCGACCCGATCATCACCACGCTGCCCGAAGCATTGCGCCCGACAACGTGGTTCCGCAATCGTCGCGCCAGAAGGAAGTAACCCGTCGCATTGGCGAGGACCTTGTTGAACTGCGCTTCGTCCACGTCGGTCAGATCGTGCGCGTCGCCGGCGTGGCCGTTGTTCACCAGGATGTCGACCTTTCCCGCCGCCGCCACCGCGGCGTCGAAGCCGGCGTCCAGCGAGGCCTCGTCCGTCTGGTCGAGCTCCACGGCAAAGTGACGGTTGCCGCGGTCGGCGGTCAACCGGTCCGCGGCGGCCTGGGCGCGGTCCGGCTCGCGACTGGCGCAGACCACATTGGCTCCGGCCTCGGCAAGGGCGTCGGCAAAGGCGGAGCCCAGATGACCCGAGGCGCCGGTGATGAGGGCGACCCGGCCGGTGAGGTCGAAGAGTGACGGTATGGAATCGGTTTTCATTTTGTCTGGTCGATTGTCTCCCAGGCGCCGGACTCCACCGATCGCAGCGCCGCCAGGTTCACCTTCAATGTCTGGATCCCCTCGGCCAGGGAGCAGACCGGCGCGCCCTTCCCCTCGAGCTGGTCGAGGAATGAATTGGCCTGGTTGATGTAGTAGTCGTCGCGCTCGGCCTCGTAGGTCTCCTCGACCGTCCAGTTCGCGCCCGGTTCGCCGCAGGACAGCCAACGGTTTGCGGCGGTTTCCCAACGCGCCGCCCCCCGCTCGCAGATGACGGTGAGGGTCGTCTCGTTCGGAGGCTGATGCTGGTTCACGCTGAAGGAGCCAAGAACGTCGCCGTGGCGCGTCAGGATGTTCACGGTGTCCTCCACCGCCACCCCTTCCAGTGCGAGATGCGCCGCATCGGCGACCAGCCGGTCGATCGGTCCGACCAGCCACTCGGCGGCATTGAGATGATGGGTGACGCAGTCCTGGATGGCGCCGCCGCCGCGCGCGCGATCCGTGTAGTAGATCTCCCGATAGGCCGGACGGTAGAGCGGAAAATGCTGCCCCCCCACGACAACCGCCTGGAGCGGCTTCCCGAAGCGGCCCGATCGCACCGCCTCCCGCATGTCGCGCAAGGGCGGCATGCTGCGCAGGGTGTAGCCGATCGCGATCGCGAGATTCTTCCCGTCAACCGCGGCCTCCAGCCCTGCGATCCCGTCGAGTCCGACGCTCAGGGGCTTCTCGATCAGCAGATGCAGGCCGCGCTCCGCCAATGCGGTCGCGACCGGGATGTGGGTGTTTGCCGGGCTTGCCACGACGGCGGCGTCAAACGGACGCGAATCCAATGCCTCTTCCAACGAAGCGAAACCCTCCGCCTCATATCGATCCGCGACGTCCGTCCGTCGCTCCGCCATGGATTCACAGAAGGCCGCCGCGCAACGCCCGGTCGCCTGGAAACAGCGCAGGTGACGCTCGCCAATGGAGCCGACGCCGACGACCAGGATGCGATGATGGGCGGAAGTCATGATGTCACTGTCTCCCATTTCCGACCCCAGGTCGATCCGACAAACGCTTGAATCCTTGGCGGCTGGCGGTGAGACTCCGCCGCCTTGAGCGCCTCCGCTTCCATCAACGATCTGGCCGGGTCCGCCGCGCAACTGTTTCGCCAACGGTTCGGCGCGGAGCCGGCGGCTGTCGCCGTGGCGCCGGGGCGCGTCAATCTGATCGGCGAGCACGTCGATTACGAAGGCGGTCTGGTCATGCCGATGGCGATCGATCGCTGGGTGGCGGTTGCGTTGAAGCCCGTCGCGGCGCCGCTCCTTCGCGGCGCGTCGCAGTTCGGTTGCGAGGATGACGCCGTCCAGGAATTTCCCGCCGACGATCGCAGCGGCAACGGGCCCTGGTTGAAGTATGTGGCGGGCGTCCTGAACGGATACCGCGAACGCGGCTGGAAGCCGGAAGGCGTCGATGTCGCCGTGGTTGCGTCCCTGCCCGCCGGCGCCGGCTTGAGCAGCAGCGCGGCCCTTGAGACCGCGGCCGCCATCGCCATGGAGGTTGCCGGCGCGCCCGGACTTGCTCCGTCGGACCGCGCGCGCCTTTGCCAGCAGGCCGAGCATGATTTCGCGGGGGTTCCCTGCGGCATCATGGATCAATTGGCCGTGGGCTGCGCGGAGGCGGGCCACGCGCTTGCCATCGACTGCCGTTCGCTGGAATGCTCGCCGGTCGCGCTGCCCGACGATCTCAGCGCGCTTGTCATCGACACCGGTGTCCGTCACGAACTCGGTCAAAGCGAGTATCCCAAGCGCCGGGCCGAGTGCCGCGAAGCCGCCGGGATTCTGGGCGTCGAACTCCTGCGTGACGCGTCAATCGAGGAGGTTCAGGCGAAGCTCAACGACAAGGAGCGCATCACCCTGCGCAATCGGGCCGCCCACGTCGTCAGCGAGATTTCCCGGGTCCGCGATTTCAGCGAAGCCCTCGGATCGGGCGACCGCGATGGAATCGCCCGCGCCATGGCGGACAGCCACGATTCCCTGCGCGATCTTTTCGAGGTCAGTTGCGCCGAACTCGACGCGTTGGTGTCGATCGGCCGCGGGCTTCAGGGGGTTGTCGGTTGTCGGATGACAGGCGGCGGCTTCGGCGGGAGCGCCGTGATGCTGGTGGAATCCGCCGCCGCTGACGGCATCGAGCAGGGCATTGTCGAGGGTTATCACGCCGCGACCGGATTGAGGGCGCGCGTCCTGCGGGTCCAACCCGCGGCCGGCGCGGCTTCGGCGGGGTTCAAGACCGAAATCACGACGCCATGACCGCGATTCATCCATGCGGGACCGCGCATCGAGTTTGAAGCCATGAAAGTATTTGTCACCGGCGGGGCCGGATATGTGGGCAGCGCGACCTGCGAGCGATTGATCGCCGCCGGACACGAGGCGGTGGTGTTCGACAACCTGCAGCAGGGCCATCGCGCCGCGGTTCCGGAGGAGGCCGTCTTTATCGAGGGCGATCTGAACTCCTACGAGACGATCCACGCCGCGTTGGATGCGCATCGGCCCGACGGCGTGATGCACTTCGCCGCCAACTCGCTCGTTGGTGAGTCCATGGAGAAGCCGATGAAATATCTCGGCGACAACGTGGCCAACGCCGCAAACCTCCTGAACGCGATGAACGAAACCGGCGTGAAGCGTTTCATCCTCTCATCGACCGCCAATCTCTTCGCCGAACCGGAGACCATCCCAATTTCGGAGCGCGAACGGATCGTTCCCGGCAGCGCCTATGGCGAATCGAAGTATCTGATTGAGCGGATGCTGCCGTGGTTGGAGCGAACCGTCGGGCTGCGCTACGCCTGCCTGCGCTATTTCAATGCGGCCGGAGCCACCGGGACGCGCGGCGAGGATCATGACCCCGAAACCCACCTCATCCCCCTCGTGCTCCAGGTCGCCCTTGGCCAGCGCGACCAGATCAAGGTCTTCGGCTCCGACTGGGAAACCCCCGACGGAACCTGCGTGAGGGATTACATCCATATCTGGGACCTCGCCTCCGCCCATCTCAAGGCGCTGGAGGCGCTGGACGAGAAATCGCGCGTCTACAATCTCGGCAATGGCGCGGGTTTCTCTGTGCTCGAAGTGATCGAGGCCGCGCGCGAGATCACCGGCCACCCGATCCCCGCGGAGATGGTCGACCGGCGCGACGGGGATGTCGCCAAACTCGTCGCCGACAGCGCCGCCATCCGCAACGAACTCGGCTGGGATCCCGAGTTTCCCGACCTTCACTCCATCGTCAGGTCCGCCTGGAAATGGCATTGTGACCATCCGGACGGGTACGGCGATTGAGTCACTTGTTCACCTCGAAATACAGGATTGTCGCCGCGGCGCCCCTGCTCTTGGCGTGGGAGGTTTCGGAGACCCGCAGCTCCAGGCGATGCCGCCCGCGCTTAAGCCCCGTGTGAAACATCACGCTGCGCGGGTAGTTCAGCTTCTCACTGAACCGGTGGAACAGGTCGGTTGATTTCCAATCGCCGCCATCGATGCGCGTTTCCACGATCCCGGCGTCGGGGCCGGCGAGGATGAAGGCGCCGATCGCGCGACCTTCGAAATCGAGGGTCAATGTTTCACCCGGCTTCCCGGCGCGGATGGCGTCGTAGTCGGCATACTGGGTGCGGACGGCTCCGGTCGGCATCAATTCAGCGGTCGCCTTGCCGGTCTTCCAACCGGCCGATCGCGTCGCCTTGGTCGGCGCGACGAACACGCCGGCGTCGTAGCATTGCGGATCGATCGCCGCGGGCAGTTCCTGTTTCGTCGCCGCCGCGGCCTTCCCCGCCTTGGCCAGCCCCTGTCGGATCGCCTCGAAGATCCGGATGGAAGCGGCCAGGTAGCCGAAGGGCTTCGGGTGCACGCCGCCGTAGTCCTTCCAGGTGTATTCACCCCGCTTGATGGAGCCGGCCACGGACGCGGCGACATTCACCGAGGCGATTCCGTAATGTTCGGCGACCGCTTCGTGCGCCCGGATCGACGCGGGCGTCCCTCCCTTGTGCAGCGTTTCCACCATGCCGGTGTTGACGAAGTGGACGATGACGATCTCCGCGTCGGGATGTGTCTGCTTCGTCCGTCGCACGATGCCTTCCATGCCGCGCACGCAATCGCGATGCGAATGGCCGGCGTCCTGGTCGTCATTGACCGCAAACTCCACGATCAGCAGATCCAACGGCCCCTTCTCCAGAACATGGGACGGCAAACGGAAAGCGCCGCTGGTCGAACAGGTGGAGCTGAGTCCGGCGTTGGTGAACCTGAACTTCGATCGGGAACCCTGCTCCTTCGCCAGGGAGACCAGCATGTCGGAGACCATCCTGGTGTGTCCCCCGGTGTTCTGGGTGATCGAACCGCCAAGGTAGGCGACATGAATCGGATCGCCGGCCTCCAGTTTTGCGCGCAGGCCCGACATCGGTTTCCGGACCCGCACGGTGGATGCCAGGTCGTTCAACGGCAGTTGCGGCTTCAGTCCGGGCGCGGTCCGCTCGATCGCGGCGCGGAGGGATTGGGTGGAATCGGCCGCCTGGAAGACAGACGGCACGGCAAGCGACAGAAGAAGCAGGGAGAAAGCGCGAAAAGACATGGGAGCAGTGTCCGGAATTCGCGGCTCGAATTGAAGCCTGGATTCTGACGCCTACAGCGGATTGTCCGCCGGCTTGGGCTCCTGATTGCGCGGGAACTGTCCGCCGCCCTTGGGGCCGAAGGGGCGACGCTGCTGCATCCGCATACGATGCATGCGCTCAAAGCGACGGCGCTGCTCGGGATTCAGGAGTCGCCGGATCTCCTCGTTCGCCTGCCGCAATTCCCCGTGAATCTCCGGTCCGATGCGGTCCGAGATCTGTTGCACCCGGTCCTGACGGTCGCGGATGATCCCGGCGATCCGGTCGCGCTGCTCGTCGCTCAGATTGAGATTGCGGCTCATGCGTTCCAGGAACTCCACCCGTGTCCGGGCGATGCGTTCGATGCTTTGCCGGATCGGAGCCTTGCCTTTGGAAATGCGTTGCGGCTCGGCGGTCGGGGCGACTTTGGTCGGAACGGGAACGGGAACGGGCGCAAGGTCGTCCGGCTCGGCGATTCCCGCCCGGGCCGGGGTCGCATTGCTCTTGTGAATGTGACTGACGACCAAACCGCCGGTGACGACGCCGCAGGCGAAGATGGCCAGGGCGGCCAGGATGGCGTTCCAATACCTCACCATGACGCGTCCTCCGCTTCAAGATTGACGAGCGGGGCCAGCAGCACCTCGTCGAGTTCGGTCAATTGCGCCTCGGCATAGACGGGAGCCGGCGCCGTTGGCGCGTTGGCCTGCGTCCAGATCGTGATGGCCAGCGCCACGCAGGCAAATGGAATCGCGGCGCGCCACAGGCTGCGCCCCCAGAGGGTTGCGAGATCGATCTGCGGAAGCTCCCGCAAACGCGCCATGATGCGCTGCTCGAACGCATAAGGCGCGCGGTCATCCGCAGGCCGCGAACGAACGGCCTCGATCAGCTTCTGATATAGACTTTCAATGTTCATGTGGTTGAACGTCTTTTTCCGCAGACGCGGGCGGTTACATATTGGTTACAGGTATTTGTCCTGCGAGATCTTCTCCAGGGCCTTGCGCATCTTGCCCCGCGCGCGGAAGGCCCGGACCTTGACCAGCGAAACGGACCAGCCGGTCAATTCCGCGATCTCCTTCACCGATTTCTGCTCGATCTCCAACAGGGTGATCACCATCCGGTCGGCCGGGGGCAGGACGTCCATCAATCGCGCGACCAGGGCCTGGGCGGCATCCGCGTTCCCGGGCGTTTCGGCGGGACTGCTGGCGACGGCGTCGAGCCAGCGGTCCTCCTCGTCGGAAAGTTCGGCCAGGGCCGTCTCACGGTTGCGCTGGTGCTTGCGCAGAAAATCGTAGCAGGTGCGCACGGCGACCCGCATCAGCCAATGCTCGAAGGGCGCGTCCGACCGGAAGCTGGACAGCTTCTGAAAGGCCTTGATGAACACCTCCTGCACGATGTCCTCCACCTCGCTCTCGCGCCGGGCGTACCGGCGCGCCGTGGCAAACACCCGCGGCTGGTATTTCCGGACAAGCGGCTCAAAGGCGGATACATCGCCCGCCAATACACTGGCGATGAGTTCCGCATCCGGCGCGTCCATGGCGCGGGAATATGACAAAGCGCCGACCGCCGCAAAAGCGGAAACGGCGGCGCGAATGCATTCCGCACCCCAAAAAATCGCAATCGACGCATTGCCTCGCCAAGCGTTCTGCCCGACATGGCTCACAAGTTTATCGAATTGCGACACGCGGTTGGCACGAAATATGCTAACAGAGCCCACGTCATGATGACCATACTGGAAGAGACAGGGACAAAGGAAACCTCGCAGGCCCTCGGGGGCAATGACGGGGCAATGGTGTTTGTCGTTGATGATCAGAAGGTTATCGCCGAGCTGACGGCCGCGATTCTGGAGCTGGAAGGCTATCAGACACGTGTTTTCAACGCTCCGGAAGAAGCGTTGAAGGCGCTCCATTCCAATGGCGGCGCGCCCGACCTGTTGCTGACCGACTATCAGATGGGCCGGAGCACGGGGTTGGAATTGATCGAGCAGAGCAAAGAACGCCACCCGGGGCTTCGAACCATCCTCTTGAGCGGCAGCGTGCAGCGCAGCGTCTATGCCGATCGTCGCGTCAAGCCGGACGAATTCCTGGAGAAGCCCTTCGTGCCCAAGCATCTGGTCGATGTCGTCAAGGCGATCCTGAAGGACTGAGCGGGCCTTCCGGCGCCGGTTTTCTCCCCCGCTGCAGCGAATGCCCGCTGAGGGGCGTTGGATCGCTTGTTCTTGGAGTTCGTTCTCCGGGTTTCCTTCGGGGGTGGGTATTTGGGGCTTTCGTCATCCCGTTGCAGCGTCGGCCATCCACTTTCAATCCCATGCGCCCCGCCCTCGTCCTCCCGGCCTGAATTCCGTTGACACCGGCGCCCTGCTGAATTGGATACTCTGTTTCCCATGCGCAGTGTTATTCTTGCGGGCATTTTGGTTTTGGCGGGTTCCTTCCCCGTCCACTCGACGGCCGTGTCATCCGCCCAACGCGAGTTCTTCGAATCGCGCATCCGGCCTGTTCTCGCGCAGGAGTGCTACGAGTGTCACAACAGCCATGACAACGCTAAGGGCGGCCTCGCGCTCGATCATCGCGCGGCAGCGCTCAAGGGCGGCGACTCCGGCCCGGTCATCGTGCCCGGCAACGCCTCCAAGAGCCTGCTCATCCAATCCATCCGCCATACGAACAAGGATCTCAAGATGCCCAAGTCCGGCGCCCGGTTGGACGAGGCGACCATTCGCGACTTTGAAAAGTGGGTGAACGACGGCGCGCCCGATCCGCGCGACAAGGCGCCCTCCAAGGCCGAACTCGCCGAATCCAGCGATTGGGAAACGGTCTTCCAGCGACGCAAGGGCTGGTGGAGTTTCCGGCCAATCAAGAATGCCAGACCGCCCAGAATGACCGGCGTCGAACACCCGGTCGATCGCTTCATCCGCGCCCAGCTGGACGAAGCAGGTCTGCAGCCGTCCAGACCCGCCGATGCGCCGGCGTTGATCCGGCGCCTGAACTTCGCCCTGATCGGACTCCCGCCCACGCGCGATGAAATCCTTGCGTTTGAGAAGGCCCACAAGGCCGATCCACGACAGGCGACCGAGGCCCTGATCGACCGTTTGCTCGCCAGTCCGCAATTCGGCGAACGCTGGGCGCGGCATTGGATGGACTGGACGCGTTACGCCGAAAGCCACGGCTCCGAAGGCGACCCCATCATCGGCAACGCCCACTTCTATCGCGACTACCTCATCCGCGCGCTCAACGCCGACATCCGCTACGACCAGCTCGTCCGCGAACATGTCGCCGGCGACCTCCTCGACCAGCCCCGCCTCAACCGCGAACTCGGCCTCAATGAATCCCTCATCGGCGCCTCCCACTGGCGCATGGTGTTTCACGGCTTCGCCCCCACCGACGCGCTGGATGAGAAGGTCCGCTTCACCGACGACCAGATCGACGCCTTCACCAAGGCCTTCCTCGGGCTCACGGTCTCCTGTTCCCGCTGCCATGACCACAAGTTCGACGCCATCAGCCAGGCCGACTACTACGCGCTTTTCGGCATCCTCGGCTCCACCCGCCCCGGCCGAACCGCTGTCGATCTGCCCGAGAACCTGAACAGGAACCGCGACCAGCTGCACGCCTGGAAGGACGAGGTCCGGATGGCGCTGGCCAACGAATGGAAACAATCCCTCCCCCGCCTCGAAAGCGGGATCCTCGCCCGGGTGAAACCGACCAAGGAAACCAAGGCCAGAACCTCCATCCTCCGCCCGCTGGCGCTGACGCCCGCGGATGCAACAACTCCCGAAGCCTTCACCAAAGAGTGGACCAAACGCATCGCCGAGTGGAATGCGGAGCGCCGAGCATTGCTCGGCCCGGGCGTAGATCGAGAGCCTATGCCGAGCAATGCTCGGCGCTCCGATCGCAAGGCACACAAAGATGACGATGCGACAGACAGCCCCGCCATCCACCACTGGTCCCTCGGCCAAAACGACGTCTACCAAAGCTGGTTCCGTCACGGCCACGGCCTGCCGCGCAAGGCCGCCCGCGCCGGCGAATTCGCCATCGAACCCTCCGGCGACAAGGCCCTGACCGGCATTTATCCCGCCGGCGCCTATTCGCATCTCATTTCGAACAAGGACGCCGCCCGCTTCACCTCGCCGGACTTCCATCTCGACGGCGAATACGAGCTCTGGCTGCGCATCAACGGCGGCGGCAGCGCCACCGCGCGCTACGTCGTGCAGAATTACCCGCGCCGCGGAACGGTCTATCCCATCACCGACCTCAAGGATGACAAGGCCGGCCAATGGCGTTGGCAGAGATACAACCTCGACTACTGGCAGGGCGACGACATCCACATCGAATTGAGCGCCGCCAACGACGCCCCCTTGGAGCGCCGCAATCGCGATCGTTCGTGGTTTGGCATCCGCGAGGCGGTGGTTGTGAAGAAGGGAACGCCCGCGCCGCCCAACGAGACGCTCGAGCTGTTCGATCCCCTGTTCGAGGCCGCCGCCAAGAACCCGCCGAAGTCCCGAGCCGATCTGGTCCGACTTTATTCCGATGTCCTCGACCGCGCGATTGAAGCCTGGGCTTCCGATTCGGCGACCGACGCCCAGGCCCTGCTGCTCGACGCCTGCCTGCGCCAAGGCGTTCTTGCGAACGAACTCGCCAAGCTCGCTTCCGCCAAGTCCGCCATCGCCAGGTATCGCGAACTGGAGAACGAAGTCCCGGTTCCCACCCGCATTCCCTCGCTCGCCGAATGGACTGGTCACGATCAACCGCTTTTCATCCGAGGCAATCACAAGCAGCCGGGCGACCGCGTCCCCCGTCGCTTTCTCTCCGCCATCGACGACTCGCCCTACGACACGAAGATCAGCGGGCGCCGCCAACTCGCCGACGATCTGCTGCGCCGCGACAATCCCTTCACCCGGCGCGTCATCGTCAACCGCGTCTGGCATCACCTCTTTGGCCGCGGCATCGTGGACACCCCCGACAACCTCGGCGCGCTCGGCACGAAGCCCTCACACCCCGAGTTGCTCGATTTCCTGGCCACGCAGTTCTCGGACCAGCACAACTGGTCGCTCAAGAGCCTGATTCGTTTCCTCGTGACCAGCGAGACCTGGCTTCAATCCAGCGTCCCCTCCGAGGCCGCCAAGACGAAGGACCCCGACAACCGCCTCCTTTCGCATTCCACCGCGCGGCGCCTGGAAGCCGAGGCTATCCGCGATGCGCTGCTCAAGGTTTCCCGTCGCCTGGATGACACGCTCTACGGCGACCCGGTCGATGGCAATGCTCCGCGCCGCTCGGTCTACGTCCGCGTCATCCGCAATCGACTCGATCCCTTCCTCACCGCCTTCGACGCGCCCGTTCCCTTTTCCGCCAAGGGCCGCCGCGATGTCACCACCGTCCCCGCGCAATCGCTGGCCCTGCTCAACGGCGCCTTCGCCCGGACCGCCGCTGAGAATCTGGGCCGCGACGTCGCGAGCAAGTTCGGCGATATCGACGCGAACGCGATCAAGGAACTCTGGCTCGAAGCCTTCGGGCGCCGCGCGACAGACGAAGAAGTTCGCGCCGCCCTGGACTTCATCGGCGTGGATACCGAGATGCGCAAAAAGATGGAGCGGCGGGTGCAGGAACTGGAAACCGAGATTTTTGAAACCGGGAAGGCGCGCGACGGTCTGGAGCGGATCGCCTGGAGCGCCCTTTCGGAAAAGCGCGGCGAACAGAAGCCCAGGGTCTCTTTGTCTGAATCGCTCAAGCCCATCGCCGAATGGAAGTTCGACGAGAACGGCGCCGATTCGATCGGTGGATTGGACTGCGGCATGGTGGGTTCCGCGCGCGTTGAGAATGGCGCCTTGATCCTGGACGGGAAAGGCTTCGCCCGCAGCAAGCCGCTGAAGCAAAGCCTCAACGCCAAGACCCTGGAAGCCTGGGTGCAGCTGGACGATCTCAACCAGCGCGGCGGCGGCGTCATGACTGTCCAGACCCGCAACGGCGTGATCTTCGATTCCATCGTGATCGCCGAGAAGGACGCGCGGCAATGGCTCGCCGGCAGCAACAACCACCGTCGCACCGAAAGCTTCAACGCGACGCCGGACAACGAGGCACGGGACAAGCCCGTCCACGTCGTCATCGTCTTTCAGGCGGATGGGACGATCGTCGGCTACCGCAACGGCAGGCAATATGGCCGCTCCTTCAAGAAGGCCGACCTGCAACCCTACAAGGCCGGTGACACCGAGGTCGTGTTCGGACTGCGGCACGGGACGGGCGTCGGCGGCAACCGAATGCTCCGCGGCCGCGTCCACGAGGCCCGCCTCTACGACCGCGCGCTCAAACCCGTCGAAGTCGCGGCCGCAGCCAAGAACGACGCGAATTACATCTCCGACGCCGAAGTCCTTGCGGTCCTGAAACCCGAAGAGCGCGAACGCCTGATTTCCCTGAGAGCCAAGGTCCGTGGGCTTCAGGACCAGTTGGACGACATCCGCTCCCAACTGCCCAAGGACGACGGCGCCGCGGCCACCGCCGCCAAACTCGCCCACGCCATCTTCAACATGAAGGAGTTCATCTATGTCCGGTGAACAGTTCGTAATCCCGCGTAGCAGCCGACGTGAGGAGGCTCATTTTGAACCGGACCGCGGGTCTATGACCCGCAGCAACCCGCGATCTTTCGTTGCGACAAGCACGACCCAAGCCTCCGTCCAACCGCCACGCCGCGCGAAGCGCCATGGACTGCGGCGGCTCGACGCCGCCTTGCACCGCTTCCGGAAACACGTCGGCTACTCCCAACCCGTAGCGTTGACCCCGCCGCAAGCGTTGGTGAATTCCCAGGCTGCTGCGGGTCACAGACCCGTGGTCCGTTCGCGCATTGCCAATCCTCAGCCCTGTTGGCTGGATCGGCGCCCAACTTCAAACACGGAGCGCACAGAGAACACCGAGAACCACAGAGGGGATTTCTTCTTCTCTCCGTGGTCCTCTGTGTTCTCCGTGACCTCCGTGTTAAGAACGGAACCCAACGAAAAGGCCTGTCATGTCCGATAACGCATCCACCCAACCGGAGCGCGGAATTCATTCCGCTTCAACACTCGAAGGCCCGCCGCGCCCAGCAGGTCCCAAGCCCCGGACCAACCCGCGCCGAATCGGAATAAATTCCGCGCTCCTCACCCGCCGCCGCGCGCTCGAGCTTGCCTCCAGCGGCTTCGGCATGGCCGCGCTTTCCGGCCTCCTTTCCGCCGAACGCGCCCAGGCCGCCGGCCCGTTCCGCCGTTCCCTCGATCACGCGCCCAAGGCGCGCAGCGTCATCCTCTGCTACATGTCCGGCGGCGTGTCGCACCTCGACACCTTCGACCCCAAGCCCAAGCTCAAGGAACTCCACGGCAAGCCCATGCCGGTGCAGATCGAGCGCACCCAGTTCAACAACAACGGGAACGTATTCGCCTGCCCCTTTGAGTTCAGGCAACACGGCCAGAGCGGCATTCCCATCAGCGAGATCTTCCCCCGCCTTGCCGAATGCGCCGACGACCTCGCCGTCATCCGCTCCATGACCACCGCGGTCAACGAGCACGCGCAGGGCAACTTCGCGATGCATACGGGCTTCCCCTTCCTCGGCCATGCCAGCGCCGGCGCCTGGACGGGTTACGGCCTCGGTTCCGCCAACGCCAACCTACCCACCTACTGCGTCCTCCAGAGCGGCCACGCCGTCCCGCCCCACGGCGGCGTCGGGCTGTTCGGCAGCGGCTACCTGCCCGCCGAATTCCAGGCTTCCATCCTCAAGGCCGACGCGAAGGAGGCCGTCTCCAACATCCGCCCCGGCCAGCCCCTGGGCCTGCAACGCGCGCAGCTCGACTTCGTCAACCGCGTTGACCGCTCCTTCGCCGCCTCGCTCCGGGGCGACTCACAGATCGAGGCCGCCATCCGCAACTACGAGACCGCCTTCCGCATGCAGACCGCCGTGCCTGAAATCTGCGACATCTCGGGCGAATCCGTGGCCACCCGCAAACTCTACGGCCTCGACGACTCCGACCCCGAAAAGGCCGCCTACGCCCAACAGGCGCTGCTCGCGCGCCGACTCGTTGAAAAGGGTGTCCGCTTCATCGAGCTTTCCTGCCTCACCAAGAAGATCGGGGCCGGCGGCGCGCCCAATCC
>JAYPEY010000027.1:0-44092 GCA_038126035.1 Verrucomicrobiales bacterium
CTTGGCGCGGTGATAGCGTGAGACGATGTCGGTGGCGGTGTAGCCTTCCGGGTGGCCGACGTGCAGGCCGGCGCCGGAGGGGTAGGGGAACATGTCGAGCGCGTAGAACTTGGGCGGCAGTTGCCCGTCCGAGTGGCGCGCGGCGAAGGGGTGGTCGGCGGAGATGTCCTCACCGGGATTCCAGGCGCGAAAAGTCTGCTGTTCGTCCCAAAGGCGCTGCCATTTGGGCTCGATGATATGAAAGGGATATTGTCTGCGTCCGATCGACATAAGCGCGGGATAATGCAAAAGGGGAATGGCGGATGGCAAATGGCAAATGGCAAACTTTGGGCCAGCACAGTGATGAAATCCCAAGCTCCAAGCCCCAAATCCCAAAGAAGCTCCAAATCTCAAGTTCCAAACGGCAGGCCGACGGCTGCCGAGGCGTTGCGTAGCCGCCTTTTTTAAAAAATGGATGGCCGCTGCAGATTCGAAGATGAAACCACGGTCTTGCGACCGCGGCTACGTGTTGCGAGCGCGGCTCTGGTTCTACTTCAACGGCCAGAAGATCGGGATCAGGGCGACGGCCATGAGCCAGAAGAGGAGGTTGAGGGGGAGGCCGACCTTGAGGAAGTCGCGGAAGAGGTAGCCGCCGGCGCCGTAGACGAGGGTGTTGGTCTGGTAGCCGATGGGGGTGGAGAAGCTTGCGGAGGCGGCCAGGGCGACGGCAATGATGAAGGGGCGCGGGTCGGCGCCGACGGCGATGGCGGCGGAGATGACGATGGGGGTGATCAGGGCCGCCACGGCGTTGTTCGACAGGAATTCGGTCAGGAGGTTGGTGAGCAGGTAGACCAGGGCCAGCATGGCCAGGAGGCGGGAGGATTCGGGGACCCATTGGATCGAGGCGATCAATGAGTTCGCCAGCAGTTCGTCGGCCCCGGTCTTGCCCAATGCGGCGCCGAGGGAAAGCATGCCGACAATCAGGAACACGATGCGCCAATGGATGGCGCGGTAGGCTTCCTCGACCTTGAGGCAGCCGGAGGCCACGACGGCCACCGAGCCGATGACGGCAAGGGCGGAAATCGGGAGAACGCCGGCGGTGGCGAGCAAAACCACGGCGACCAACACGGCGATGGGAATCCCCATCTTGGAGCGGCGCGCCGTCGTTTCCGGGAGTTCCGACAACATCAGGAAGTTGCGGTTGTCCTGCAGTTCGGCGATGGCGCGTTGGCTGCCCTGCATCAGGATGGTGTCGCCGAAGCGGAGCCGGACGCGGGCGAGGTTGTCGCGGAGGTTGACGCCGCGGCGATGCACCGCGAGCACGAGGATGCCGAACTTCTGGCGGAAGTTGATCTCGCTCAGGGTTCTTCCGATCATTTCGGACCCGGGGCCGATGACGCTTTCGACGACGACGGCCTTCTCCATGCCGATGGCCTCGAGGCCGAGGTTCTCCTTGGGCAGGATCTCCACGCCCTGCAGTTCATTGATCTCCATGACGGAGGAGACCACCGTGGTGAGGCGCAGGCGGTCGCCCTGTTCGAGGACGATTTCATTCAGGGGGGTGGTGAGCGTTTCGGCGTGGCGGGTGACGTCGAGGATGCGGGCGTTGGGAAGGGACTTGAGCGCCGTTTCCGGGATCTTCTTTCCAATCAGGGGTGATCCGCTGACGACGACGGCCTCGGTCAGGTATTGTTTTGAGGTCGTGCTTTCAAGGAGGGAGGCGAGGGTTTCGCGGTCGGGCAGGACCTTGCGGCCCCAGGTCATGAGGTAGACGATGCCGACGACGCCCATGGGGACGCCGACCTTGGCCAGTTCGAACATGGAGATCGGAGCCTGTCCCAGTTCCCGGGCGGTGGAGCTGACGATGATGTTGGTGGAAGTGCCGATCAGCGTGCAACAGCCGCCAAAGATGGCTGCATAGGAGAGCGGGATGAGCAGCTTGGAGGGTTTGAATCCATGACGCGCGGCCAGGGTGATCATGAGCGGCATGAAGACGGCGACGATGGGGGTGTTGTTCATGAAGGCCGAGGTGACGGCCACGATCGGAAGGGTGGTCAGCAGGAGCTTGAAGTCGCCGTTGTCGCCGGTGTGCCGGAAGCGGCGGCCGATGCTGTCGATGACGCCGGTGCGCTCCAGCGCGGAGCTGAGGACAAACATGCCGGCGATGGTGACAACGGCGGGGTTGCTGAAGACGTGAAAGGCCTCCTCGGGCGTCAGGATCCCGGACGCCAGCAGCGCGGAAAACGCCAGCATGGCGACGACATCGACCGAGAGTTTCTCCCAGACCATCGCGGCGAAGCACAGCGCCAGGACGCCGAACACAATGGCGATGTCGACGGTCATGAAGTCAGGCGACGGTGGCGGTCTGGAGCCGCCCGGCAAGGTCGCTCAGGGAGAGGGGGAGGCTTGGGCGGTGTCGGCGCTCTGGGCGGGGGCCACGGCCTTTTTTTCCGCGTTGGAGTGGAACTCCAATGCGCGCTTGCGGGCCTCGGCGACCTGTTCGGGGGTCATGACCTTCTGGAGCAGGTCCCGGACAGCGGCGCCGTGCCCTTTTTCCGAGGCGAGTTGGAGCCATTTGTAGGCCTCGACGAGGTCCTTTTGGACGCCGTTGCCGGAGCGGTACATGCTGCCCAGGCTGAGTTGCGCGAAGATTTCGCCCTGTTCGGCGGCCTGGCGGTAGTATTCGGCGGCGCGGGTGGGGTTCTTGGGGACGCCCAGGCCTTCCTCGAAGAAGCGGCCGAGGTTGGCCTGACAGGTCATGTCGCCGCGGTCGGCGCCCTTGAGGTACCAGCGGAGGGCCTCATCAAAATCCTGGGTGACGCCGAACCCGCGTTCGTAGCAGAGGCCCATCTTGACGTAGGCGAGCTTCTGGTTCTGGTAGGCGGCCTGGCGGAACCACTTGTAGGCTTCGGGTTTGTTCTGTTTCACGCCGAGGCCGTGAAGGTAGAGGTTCCCGAGATTGACCTGCGCCTGGGGTTCACGCTGGTTGGCGGCCTTGGTGTACCATTTGGCCGCCTCGCCGAAATTCTGATCGACGCCGAGGCCGTTCTCATAGAGCGAGCCGAGCGCGAACTGGGAGTGGGTGTCGCCCCTTTCCGCCGCCTGTTGGTACCAGCGGAAGGCGCGGAAGTAGTCGGCCTCGACCAGTTTGCCCTCGCTGTAGACGTCGCCGAGTTTGGAGGCGGCCTTGACGTGGCCCTGTTCGCCGGCCTTGGCATACCAGGCGACCGCCTCTTTCGGGGCGTCGACGGAGTTGACGATTCCGAGGAAATATTGTGCGTCGGGGTAGCCGCCCTCGGCGGCCTTGGTGATCCAGATGGAGGCGGTCTTGATGTCCTCCTCCACGCCCTCCCCATAGAGATACTTGAGGCCGAGCTGGAATTGGGGTTTGGGAAGGCCTTTTTCGGCAGCGGACTGGATTTCCTCCAGCGAGGCGCTGAGCGTTTTGGGCGGCTCGGGGGCGGATTTCTTCTCCGTCTTGAAGGCGGGTTTGATGCCCGGGAGCCGGCCAATGGGCTGGACCTGCGCCTGCGCGGAGGCGACCAGCGCCGTCAGCAGGAGCGCGATCCTTCGGCGCGTTGTCGCCGGATTGGAGACCTTGATCATGGGGGCACTATACGCACAGCGGGGCGCGCTTCTCAAGTTTGGATTGGCGGGGGCGTTGGCGGGCATGGCTATGGGAACGTTCACTTGCGTTTGGGGCCGGGGAAATCCATGATTTGTCACGTGGACGACGACGTCATCATCATCGAGGAATACGAGAATCTCGACGAATCGGGCGCCGGCCTGGGTTTTGGCGGAAACGACGGGCGCAAGAGTCACACGCGCCTCGGTTTCGCCTGTTTCCTTATCGGCGTCGCGGGCGGCCTGCTTGAGTTTGTTTTGTTTCTGTTGTTCGGGAGCACGACGGGCGATTCGCCGCTGAATCTCCGGGGCATCAATTCCGGGGAGATCCGTCCGATTCTGGTGGTGGGCGCGGCCCTGTTGTTTCACACAACGGGGTGTGTGATCGGTATCCTGAGTCTGGTGAAGAAGGAGAAGAGCCGGGCGATCCCGATCATGGGGTTGCTGGCCAACCTGGGTATGATGGGAGCCACCGTGATCATGGTGGGCGTCGCGTGGCTGGTAAAGTGAGGCTGCGCGTGTGTCGGGCCTTCCCGCTTGTTGAACGATCATGAAAAAAGACATCAGAGCGGCGTCCGTGCAGTTTCAGCATCGTCCGGGAGACAGGGAGTTCAACCTGGGCCGCGTCCGTGAATTTGTCGCCCGGGCCGCGGCGGCGTCGGTCGATGTGATCGTCTTTCCCGAGATGTGCCTGACGGGTTACTGGCATGTGCGCAATCTTTCCCATGAGGAGATTGACGCCCTGGCTGAGCCGGTTCCGACCGGGCCGATGAGCGGGGAACTGCTGGCATTGGCGGCTGAGACGGGGATGACGATCGGCGCGGGATTGATCGAGCGGGACGAAGGCGGGACGCTGTTCAACAGTTACCTGGTCGCCATGCCGGACGGAACCCACGCCTGTCATCGCAAGCTTCACACCTTCATCAGCCCGCACATGGAATCGGGGTCGGACTATACCGTCTTCGACATTCCCCAGGGCGCGAGGGTCGGCGTGTTGACCTGCTACGACAACAACATTGGTGAGAACGCGCGGATGACGGCGTTGATGGGCGCGGAGATTCTGCTTGCGCCGCATCAGACCGGGGGTTGCGATTCCCCCAGCCCGGGCTGCATGGGCGTGGTGGATCCGAAGTTGTGGGAGGAGCGCGAGACGAATCCCTGGGCGATCGAAGCCGAATTGAAGGGCCCCAAAGGCCGTGGTTGGCTGCGTCGCTGGCTGCCCGCGCGGGCGCACGACAACGGGATCTTCCTCGTCTTCAGCAACGGGGTCGGGCCCGACGACGGCGAGGTCCGCACGGGCAATGCCATGATCCTGGACCCTTATGGCGACACCCTGGCCGAGACCTGGAAGGCCGGCGACGACATGATCGTCGCGGACCTGGAGGCGAAGCGCCTGGAGATGACCACGGGGCGGCGTTGGATCAAGACCCGGAGGCCGGAGCTCTACGGACCCTTGGCCGTTCCGACGGGTGATGAGGAGGACGTAAAGACAGTGCGCTTTGCGCGGCGTTCCGGCGATTGAGAGCGCGATAACAATCCTTGCCGGAGCCCCGGGAGATTTCTAGGTTGGGTCTGCCTGTGACCGCGCGTGTTTCCAACTGGTTTGCGAATGCAAGAGACTGCTTTGGCGGCCTGTTTGCCCATGCTCCGGGGAAACATGTCATTTCGCCCACCGTCGATCTCCTGTGCGTCGGTCTGGGTTCGATCATTGTGCTGGCGCCGTTGGTCCTGTTCGGGGACACAACCATCCTGGGGCCGGGCGCTGCGACCATTGCGCTGCTGACCCTGTTTGTGAATGCGCCGCACTTCATGGCATCGTACAGGATTCTCTACCGGTCGAAGGAGTCGATAGTGCGTCATCCCTGGGCGTCGATGATTGTGCCGGCGGGCCTGTTTGCCTATCTGGCCTTCGCGTTGATCATGGCCGAGCAGGACATCGGTCACCTGTTGCTGGCCAACACGGTGTCGGGGCTCTACCTGGCCTGGCATTACACCGGGCAGGCCTGGGGAATGATGGCGACCTTCGCGCATCTCGCCGGAAAGCCGTTCTCCAGGCTGGAGAGGATCCTGATCCGGACGGGACTGCGCCTTCAACTGGCCTGGCACTTCAGCTGGTTCCTGAATTATGAGGGAAGCAGCGACCCGGCCCCGTGGCCGTTGATCAACAAGATCTACTTTGCGATGTCCTGCCTGACCGTGGTCGCCTTTGCGTTGGCGGTGGCCGGGTTTGTCCTGTATCGGCGACGCACCGGGAAGCTGCCGCCGTTGCGGGCTGGAGTGGCATGGCTGGCGCTTTGCTTCTGGTATGGGGCCATGGCGCGGCATCCGGAGACGATCTTCTGGGCCCAGATCGGCCACGCCGTGCAATACCTGAGTTTCCCGGTTCGCCTGGAGATCAATCAGTATGAGCGGGAGCATCCAGGGGATCACGGGAAGGCGATCCTGCACGGCGTCCTGTATTTCGCGATCCTGGTCGCGGTCGGCAAGGCGGTGGAGTGGTGCTCCAAATACATCGGCGTCGATCTGGTCGGCGATCTTTTCGGGGTGGTGTCCGGCTCCAAGTTTCCGCTGGCCGTGCTGGCTTTTGTGAACATCCACCACTTCTTCATCGACGGCTGCATCTGGAAGATCAGCAACAGGCAGGTCAGCGACGAATTGTTCGCGCATCTGAAGAAGGAATGAGACGGGGGGCGCGATTGAAACACACTGGTCAGGCCGGGAGATAGGAAGTATTTTTCGCGCGATGTTTTGGGAATTCGTCCTTACCGCGTGCGTTGCTTCCGCGGCCGCTTACCTCGGCCTGTTGATGCTGCGTCCGGCGGTTTCGCTGTCCGCATGGGGAAACATTGCGGTGGCGGCGGTCGTGGGGACGGGGTTGACGTTCTTCTTGACCCGGGCCGCCGACGAACGGCTGCTGGTGGAACCTCCGCCGGACAATCGGCCGATCGAGAGGCTGCGGGGGGATTATGTCGGCTCGCAGTCCTGTCGCAGTTGTCATCCAGGGGAGCATGCCAGCTGGTCCGCCTCCTACCACAGCACGATGACCCGCGTGGCGACGCCGGAGAGCGTCGTCGGGGCTTTTGACAATCATACGGTCGTCGCCGCGGGGCGGGAGTACAGGCTGGAGCGGGTGGGGGAGGAGTTCTTTGTGGAGCTCGACGCGGATCTGCTGGAATCGGGCGGGGTGGAGAGCTCGGAGCCGGATCCGGCGGGATCTTCCGCGGCGGCCTACGCGGGACTGCCGGAATCCCCGGAAAGACTGCCGGTGAAACGCACGCGGCGGAAGGTCCTGATGACGACGGGGTCGCATCACATCCAGTTCTGCTGGCTGGAGAGCGGCCATTCCCGGGGGCTGGAGCAGCTGCCGCTGGCCTGGTTGATTCACGAGCAGCGCTGGGTTGCGCGGAATTCCACGTTCGTCTTCCCTCCCCACGAGCCGGAGGAGACGAACATCGGCCGATGGAATGAAATCTGCATCCGATGCCATGCGACGGATGCGCGTCCGGAATTGATGGGGCCGAGCGAGATGTATTCGGAGGCGTCGGAATTCGGGATCTCCTGTGAGGCGTGTCACGGCCCCGGCAGGGAGCATGTGGAGTATTACCGGTTTCCCGGAAAGCGTTATTCGAGCGCGGTGGGCGGCGGGGAGGAAAGCTCGATCAAGGATCCCACGGACCTGTTGCATCCGGTGGATTCGCATGTATGCGCGCAATGCCATTCCTTCAGCATGGAGAAGACCCGTGAGTTGAAGGAAGCGTGGAAGAAAAGCGGCTTCACCTATCGTCCGGGCGACGATCTGTCAGTGACGCGGTTCATCGGACAGGTGACGGATGCGGACAAGCTGAAGATCATGAAGGAGATCGACCCTTACGTGGACGTGGGGCATTTCTGGCCGGATGGCATGATCCGCGTGGCGGGGCGTGAATATAACGGTCTGCTGGAGTCGCCGTGTTTTCAACGCGCGGAGGGCGAGCACAAGATGTCCTGTTTCTCGTGTCATCTGATGCATCGGCAGGACGACGATCCCCGGCCGGTCAAGGAATGGGCGAACGATCAGTTGAAGCCCGGCATGGACGGGAACCAGGCCTGTCTGCAGTGCCATGAGGACGTCGGGCGCAAACTGACGGCCCACACGCATCACGCCGCGGATTCTTCCGGCAGCGTCTGTTACAACTGCCATATGCCCTATACGACCTATGCCTTGATGGGGGCGATCCGGAGTCATCAGGTGGATTCGCCGGACGTCCACATCACGCAGACGACGGGGCGGCCGAATGCCTGCAACCAATGTCATCTGGACAAGACCCTGCTTTGGACGGCCGAGCGCCTCGAGGAATGGTACAGCCAGCCCCGGCCGACGTTGAACCGGGAACAGACGGAAGTGGCGGCCTCGGTCCTCTGGCTGCTGCGCGGCGATGCGGGGCAACGGGCCCTCGCCGCCTGGAGCCTGGGCTGGGATTCGGCGCGCGAAGCCTCAGGCACAGGGTGGCTCCCGCCGTTTCTGGGGCAACTCATGCTCGATCCCTACGACACGGTCCGTTTCATCGCGCACAAGGGGCTCCGCAAGAACCCGGGATTCGAGGACTTCGAATGGGATTACACGGCGCCTCTCGAACAGCGGGCGGCGGCCTTTCGTGAACGATACAATCGTTGGAAGGAGTCGCCCGACTCGATTCTGCCGGAAAACAGCGAACTGCTGATCGGAAGCGACGGAAGGGTTGAGTCGGACAGGTTCAACGATTTCCTGCGTCGGCGGGACAACCGCGCGATGTTCCTGATGGAGTGAGCGCTGAATCCGGGGCGCTTCGGTCAGTCCGCCTTGGGCATGGCAATGGCCCGGACCTGCCTGCCGATGGGATGCTCCGAATCTTCACGCACTTCGTAGAGCCGCCCGGGAGCCAGCCCTTCCAATCGTTGGATCGCGCCCGAGCCGGGCCATCGGATCTCAAGGTCCACCTTCCGGGCGGTGGGTCCGAGGCCGACTTCCTGTAGCAGGGGGGACGCTCCGAAGCTGCCGCCGGAACGGACTGCGCGGTGGATGATCCGGGAGCCGGATCCGGTGTCGACGGTGAGTTTGATCCGGGCGCCGATGGCGCATCGGTTTGCCCGGGAACCGATGAGGCGCAGCTTCAGCCACTGGTTTTGGTGGCCGGGATTCGAGAAGACCGCGTTGAAGAAACCGTCGCCCGTGTAGGCGCCCCCCATGACGGCGCAGACATCCTGGTCGCCGTCGTTGTCGATGTCGGCGAAGGCGATGCCGTGGCCCTTCTGCAGATGGCCGAAGCCGCCCGAGGTGGTGACGTCCTGAAAGGCGCCGCCGGCGTTGTTGCGGAACATCCGGTTGGGGAAGATGGCGCCGAGATCGGGGTTTCCGGTGCCGACGTAGAAATCCAGCCAGCCGTCGTTGTCGAGGTCGCCGAAGTTGCAGCCCATGGCGAGGAGGGCGCGTTCCAGGCCCATGGCCCGGGTGACGTCGTCGAAGGTTCCGTCGCCGCGGTTGCGGTAAAGCTTCATGCCCTCGCTGGACATGGGACGGCCGAGAAAGTTGTTCACGATGTCCGGCAGTTTCTGCTCGTCGTAGTCGAGGGCGAGAATGTCCTCCCGGCCGTCGTTGTCGAAGTCCCAGAACCAGGTCGGGAAACTGATGACGGGCCGCTGGACGCCGGCGGCGGCGCCGACCTCGGTGAACCGCCAACGGGTCGGTTCGGGCCCGGCCGGATCGGCCGGGCCGTCGTTGCGGAGGAGCAGGTTCGGGCCGTCGTTGATGGACAGGTAGAGGTCCGGACGTCCGTCGTTGTTGAAATCGCCGGCGGCGACGCCCTTGACATACTGTTGAAAGGCGACGCCGCAGCGATCGGCGATCTCGGTGAAGGAGCCGTCGCGGTTGTTGTGGTACAGCTCGCACTTGAACAGGAAACCGCTTTCGTGCTCGGTCTCGTTGCCGATGTAGAGGTCGAGCCAGCCGTCGCTGTCGTAGTCGAACCAGGCGGCGGTCTGGGTGGGTCGGAAGCTGAGCAGGCCGCTTTTCCGGGTGACGTCGGTAAATGTTCCGTCGCCGTTGTTGCGCAGGAGGGAGTTGGGATGTTCTCCGAGGCCGTCCAGCCAGGCCCCGCGGAGCACGAGGACATCCATGAGGCCGTCGTTGTCGTAATCGGCGTGGACGAGATTGAGGCCGCCGCCGATGCCCGCGAGTCCGGCCTCGTCGGTGTGCTCCTCGAACGTTCCGTCGCCGCGGTTGCGGAAGAAGCGCAGCGGGTCCTCGAATCCCCAGGAGGAGACGAATACGTCGAGCAGACCGTCGTTGTCAAAATCCTCGACGGCGATGCCTCCGGCGAGGCCGTTGGCGGCAAGGCCGATCCGGGCGGCGACGTCGGGGAAGCGTCGGATGTCGTGGGGGGAGTCGAACGCGTCGTCCGGGAATCGCCAGGTTTCGGGCACGCTTTCGGGGTAATTGCCGAGGGTCATGGCGGCGACGCACAGGAGCCATCGGGCGGGGAGGTAATCGGGGTTCTTTCGCAGGATGTCCTCGAGCAGTCCGCGCGCCTTGAGGGAGCCCTCAGGGTTGGAATGGACGCCGTGATTGGCGATGGGAAATATGCAGGAGTCCGAGTTGTGATGGTGGATGCAGTTCCGTTGTTCGCCGAGGCGGATGTAGGCGATGGCGAGCCGCGATTTGAAGAAGGATTCGGCCTGGGTGTAGACTTCCGGAGCCATCTTTCGGATATCGCTGAGGAAGGACTCGAAATATCCGATCGACGCCTCGGTTTCGCCGGCTTTCAGGAGGGCTTCGGCCAGGTCGAAGCGGGTTTTCATCATGGCCTGCGGCGGGAGCGGAGCCTTCAGTTGCTCGCGCAGGCGGGCGACCTCCTCGTCATTGGAATAGTCGTTGGGCCGCGCGCGGGTTCGGGCGGCCACCTCTTTGAGCAACGCGGCCATCTCGCGGTTTTCCCGGGGCTGCGTTGTCGCCGCGTGGGGTGAGGCGGCGGACAGGAGAAGCAGGATGAGACCTGGGAGAAACCGATGAAGGAGGATTCGGGGCGCGTCTGATTTCATTGGGATTCAGACACAATCTGACCGCGTCGATCGGCTTGGTCACGGAAAAACCGTCTACTCGGGTTTGGCGACTGCGGGGTGGCGCGCGATCGGGGAAACTCAATTCTCCGATGTGCCGGAAAGGGTCTCGGTGACGCTTCCGGCCTGATCGACGACGATCTCTCCGGCGTCGTCGGGAATGTTTGATTTCACGATTTTGCCGTCGGGCCAGCGGACTTCGATGGCTGATGGGGGACGCGGTGTTCCCAGCACGACGGTTGCGGAATCCTGCGACCAGTAACCTGAGCCGGCGGCGAGGAGTCGCGCGGGGCCTGGGCGTTTGCCGAAATGGAGGCGGACGGCGGCGCCGATGCCGAGGGGGTTGGCCGGTGGGCCGGCGAGCCGCACGCGGAGTCCCCGCCTGCCTCCCCGGTTGCGGAAGAGCCGGGTCTGCGCGCCGTTCTGGGTCACGACGAGATCCACGCGGCCGTCACGATCGAAATCCGACACCGCCGCCCCCCGTGCCTCGCCGTGGACGATCACACCTGAAAGGTGTCCCGGCACGGCGGAGAAACCGCCTTTCCCGTCGCCCTTGAGCCAGAGCGAGCGGCCGCCGTCGTTGCGAGGTGTTTCAACCTGCACAGCGAAGAAATTCTGGCTCATAAAGACGTCCTCGGCGCCGTCGCCGTCGAAGTCCGCGACGCCGACATGAAAGCCCGGCGCGAGTTGCGCCTGGCGGGGAAGCTGGCGTCCTACGAGACGGTCTCCCCGATTGAGAAAAACCATGTGCGCCAGCGTGTTGGCCTCGACGACATCGGCCTGCTTCAGACAGTCGCCGTAGACTTCATGTAGTCCGCGCGAGCCGAATTGGGCGTAGGAGGCGTTCCGGTGGGCTACGAAGGGCATGGCGCGCGAACTGCAGGAACGCCCACGTTCAGGCACCAGCGTGTTCATCCGCTTGTCGAAGTGCGCCTCGACGACGTCCCAGGCGCCGATGCCGTCAAGATCTCCGTGGTAGATCTGCAGCGGTTTCAGCAGGCTGTAGGAGTGTTCATATTTGGAGTTGAGGCCCCAGTTGGAAACGACGAGATCGAGTCTGCCGTCATTGTTGAAATCGCCCATGGCGACGCCGTTCCACCAGCCCTTGTAGCCGGACAGGCCGAGTTTGGCCGAGGCGTCGTGAAGGGTTCCATCATCGTTGAGGAAAACCTTGGGTGAATCCCACTCCAGCGCGAGGGCGAGGTCGGCGTCGCCGTCGCCGTCAATGTCGCCGAAGGCGGCCCCGCTGACGAGGCCGACCTCGTTGAACGCGTTTGAGTTCTTGGGCGAGGGAAGCCATTTCCCTTTGTCGTAGAGAAAAAGGCGGGAACTGGCAGGGGCCGGGTAGCGGCCGGGAATGACGCGGCCGCCGACAAAGAGGTCCAGGTCGCCGTCGCCGTCCACGTCGCCGAGCGACACGGGCCCCGTGCTGGACTCGAAGTGGGGGAGGCCGTCCTGAAGATGCCATCGCTTGCCCTCCTTGAAGTAGAAACCCTGGGCCGACGGGTGCCTGGCTCCGTCGCTTTCGTAGCTGGCCATTCCGGCAAACAGGGTGGCATCGCCCTGATGATTGATGAAGCCAAGCGCCGCTGTGGTCTCCATGTGGAGCCTGGGGCTCTTGAAGTCGGTGAATCCGCTGGAGCCGTCGTTGACCAGGACGTGGATGTTGCCGCCGCTGCCGCTGGCGAGGATCAGGTCGTCATCACGGTCGTTGTCGACATCGAACCAGGCGACGCCGGGGCCGAGTTGGCTGAGCCTGTTGGGGAGCAGTGGCTGAAGCTTGAAATCGTCGAAGGGGGACTCGGGATGACTGTGTCCGAGAAGACGGGTGACATCCTCGAAGATGGGTTGGGCATTTTCCGCCGGCGATGCTTCTGCAGAAGGTGAGGGGAGGCTTGCATCGCTCTCGTCGATCACGTAGAGGCGGTTCGGGCGGGCGTTTTCCACGATTGAAGTGTGTCCTCCCGGCCAATGAACGTGGATGCTGTATGCGGCGTCGGCTTCGGGCGCGGCGAAGGCGCGCAAGGTGTCCGAGCCTGAGGCGTAGGCTCCGCCGGCGATCACCTGCCGGGACAACTCGTGGGTGCCGCCCAACAGTCGAATTCTGGCGCCGATGCCGTGGGTGTTGGGCGCGCTGCCCCGAAGCCGGACGGCGATGCGCGGCGCTGAAGTGCGATTTCGGTAGACGCCGAGCGGAAATTCCGGCGCATTGGCCACGACAACATCCATGTCGCCGTCGTTGTCGAGGTCGGCAAGGACCATGCCGCCGGAGAAGGCCCCCAAGGTAAATCCCCAGTCGCGCGATTTGTCTTCAAAGGTCAGGTCGCCCCGGTTTCGGAAGATGACGTTGGGTGTTTCAAGTCTCGGATAGAGTCGCCCGAACATCTCGCGCGAGACCGATCCGCCGAGTTTGCGCATTTCCAGGGCGGTGTCCGCGTCCATGGTGTCGTATTCCCGTCCATTGCTGACGAGAATGTCATCGTGACCGTCGAGATCGACATCAAGGAAGATGGGGCACCAGGACCAGTCTGAGGCCTTGACGCCCGCGAACTGCCCGATTTCTGTGTAGGAACCGTCTGCGCGGCTGAGCAGCAGGGTGTTCTGCATGATCTGGGGACGATTGTCGATGCTGCCGATGACGATTGGGGACGGCGTCATCTCGCCCATCTGGCGTTTGCGGCGGGCATGGCTGCGGCTGAGCATGTCGACCACGAACACGTCCTGGATTCCGTCGTGGTTCAGATCCGAGAAATCCACGCCCATGGAGAACCAACTCGTTCGACGAACGGCCAAGGAATCGATCATCTTGAAGTTGCCGGTTCCGTCGTTGATCCAAAAACGGTCAGGGGAAAGGAAGTCGTTGCACACGTAGAGGTCGGAATCTCCGTCTCCGTCGACATCTTGGAACATGGCGGCAAGGCTCCAGTCCTTGATGGCCCGCGTGGGGAAACCATTCTCGTCACGGAAGCGGAAGCCGGACACCTCCTCGGCGAGAAAACGGCCGTTTCCCTGGTTGATGTAGATCCGATCTGCGATGCCTTTCTCCTCAATCCGGAACTCGGTGGCGCTGGAGTTCTTGTCCTTGATGATGTCAAATCGTTCCGCAAAGGAGGGGATGGGGTCGCGGCCCTCCTTCAGGCGTTGGCGGTTCTCGGCCATAAGGGCGTTGTATTCCTCGCGGGGGATGGTGTTCCGCAGCAGTTGGGTCCGGTAGCCGGCCACGTAGATATCCAGGTCGTTGTCGCCGTCGATGTCGGCCACAGCGGCGGAAACGTCGCCGCCTTCCGGTGAGCGGAACCAGGGCATTGAGGTGTCTTGGGCAAAATTCCCGGAGCCGTCGTTGAGAAACAGGGCGCTGTTCTCGACCGTGGAAAGCAGGATCAGGTCGAGATCGTTGTCGCCGTCGATGTCGGCAAAAGTCGAACCGAAGAAGGATCGGTTGGCGATATTCAGGCCGCTTTCTTTGGTGACGTTCTTGAACTGCCAGTTTCCCAGGTTGCGGAACAACGCGGAAGATCCGTCCAACCGGCAGACGAAGAGGTCGCAGAGTTCGTCGCCGTCCATGTCTCCGGCGCACAGGCCCGTGTTGGTGATGTGGATCGGAATGCGTCCCGGGTCGTTGATGGAGCCCTTTTCGAAGTGAAGACCAAGGTCGTCGGGAGCCAGTCGTTCGAATCCATCCCGATTCGAGGGGGGGGGATTCAGAGGGCGGACAAGATCGAGGGCATGTGCGGCGTGCGGGATTCGCGATGCCGCGAGGACGAGGAGTAGCAGGACGTAAGAGACGCTCCGGTTGAGATGAGATCGCGCCGACATGAGAGATCGGCTCGAATCGTAGGACTGTGGCCCCGGCCACGCAAGTCATACAATGGGCTGGATTACAGAAAAAGAATCGTCAACATCAAACATTCAGGGTTGGAAACGGGAAATTGGATCAGTGATGCATATGACCTTCGGCGTGGGCGAACTTGAACGACTTCGGTTCTGAGGTCGCAACGGCATCGTTCCCTTCGACGATTTCGTGCAACCGGCCGGCCGGCAGATTGCTGAGGGTCTGGGTGGTCCCCGAGGTCGGCCAGCGGATTTCGAGGTCTCGGATGACGGGTGCGGCGCCAAGGCCGATTTCCTGGGTCAGAGGATTGCAGCCGAAGCTGCCGCCGCTGCCGACGACGCGGTGGATTTCCCGTATGGTGCCGCCGTCGTCGATGGTCAGTTTGATTCGGGCGCCGATGGCGGCGCGGTTGGACTTGTCGCCGTGCAGCCGGATCTTCACCCAGTTCGCGCCGTGGCCGGGATTGTGGTAGAGGGCGTTGAAATAGGTGTCGCCGGTGTAGGCTCCGCCGATGACGGCATAGATGTCCTGGTCGCCGTCATTGTCGAGGTCGCCAAAGGCGACGCCGTGGCCTTTCTGCAGTTGCCCGAAACCGCCGGAGGTTGTGACGTCCTGGAAGTTGCTTCCGGCGTTGTTGCGGAACATGCGGTTGGGGAACAGGTGGGTCAGGCTGGGCGCGCCGGTGCCGAGCATGAAGTCCAGCCAGCCATCGTTGTCCAGGTCGCCGAAATTGGAGCCCATGGTCAGCATGGCCTGGTTCAGCCCCGCTTTTTCGCTCATATCGACAAATGTGCCATCGCCCTGATTGCGGTAGAGTTTTGCGCGGTCGCCGGGTTCCGGCTTGTTGAAGTAGTGGCCGGCGACGGCCGAGGCGGCGCCGATGTCGTAGTCCGAGACGAAGAGGTCGAGCCAGCCGTCGTTGTCGTAGTCGAAGAACCAGGCGGGGAAGCTGAGTTCGGGGCCTTCGACGCCCGCGGTCCTGGCGACATTTCGGAACTTCCAGGCTCCCAGTTTCGCAGCCTTGGGGTCGTCGACAGGCCCTTCGTTGCGCAGCAGGATGTTCTTGCCGAACATCTGTGAGAGATAGAGATCGGGGCGGCCGTCGTTGTCGTAGTCCCCGGCCACGACGGCCTTGAACAGCCCCAACAGATCCACGTTGCAGGGGCGCGCGACGTTGACGAAGGTCCCGTCGCCGCGATTGTGAAACAGTTCGCAGGGGTTTTCCACCGGCCCGACCGATTCGTTGACCACGAAGAGGTCGAGCCAGCCGTCATTGTCATAGTCGAACCAGGCGGCGGACTGGGTCGGATGGAGGCTGAGCATGCCCGCCTCCTTGGTGACGTCGTCAAAGGTTCCGTCGCCATTGTTTCGGAGAAGGGAGTTGGGGTAGTTGCCCACCTTTTCGCGCCAGGCCCCGCGAAGGACCAGGACATCGATGTGTCCGTCGTTGTTGTAATCGGCCTGCACCATGTTCAGGCCGCCGGTGATGCCCGTCAGGCCGGCTTTCTGTGAGGCTTCCTCGAAGCCCTTTTCTCCATGGTTGTAGAACAGGCGAATCTGATCCTTGAGGCTCCAGGAGGAGGCCATGATATCGAGAAAGCCGTCCTTGTTGAAATCCTCCAGCACGACGCCGCCGGCATAGCCCCGAACCGCCAGGCCGAGCCCGTGGGCGATGTCGGGGAAACGTTTGATATCATGATCCGATTTGAGCGATTCGGCCGGGATCTGCCACTTTTCCGGAACAGCGTCGGGGTATTGTTCCAGAGTCATGGCCGCAATATTGAGCAACCAGGCGGCCGGCAGGTTGTCGGGTTCCTTCTCGAGGATTTCGAGGAACAGGCGCATGGCCTCGGTGGTGCCCTTGGGCAGGGTGTGGACGCCGCCGCCGGCAATGGGAAACAGGCAGGATTCCGCGCTGTGATTGCCGATGCAGTTCTGTTGTTCGCCGAGCCGGAGGTGCGCCATCGCCTCATTGAAGCGCATGAAGTAGTCGTGTCGCGCGAGAAAGGCCGGGTTGTTGCGCGTGGTTTCCTCCCTCAACTTCTGCAAGGCCGCGACGGCTTCCTCGCTGCGGCCGGCGCGCAGGAGTTCGGTGGAGAGGTCTCCCAGCAAGAGAAAGGCCTCAGGGTTGCCGGATTGGGCCTCGATGGCCTGCTCCCAATCTCGGGCGCGGATGTTGTTGTGATATTGGGACGGGGCCTGCAACGCGAGGCGGTCGATCGTCTTCAGAAGCTGCGCCATGCCGGCCGTCCCTTTCTTGACGGTCAATCGAACGGGGCCCTGCGAAAGGTCGCGCGCGTCGTCGGGAGCCGGCTTTGCCTCGGGCTTCTCCTCCGTCGGGGCAGGAGGAGCCTCCCATTTGTCGACAATGAACGCGGTATCCTCCTCCGGCTTCGGTTTGGAGCAACCGCCGAGCAGGGTGATCCCGAGAACGAGGGCCACGGTTCCGGCGGCGCGCTGGACGCATCCGGAGGCGGCAGTCCGATGGAGTCTGGGAGGAAGCAAGGGGCGACGGTGGTTGAACATTCGTGGAGTCGATCAGCGTGCGATCTTTTGGACGTCGCCGTTCGGTTTGACGACAATTTCCGCGGCGCCTCCGGGGACGGTGGAAGAGGTGACCTTCCCGTTCGGCCAGCGGACCTCGATCTGGGTCGGCGGTGTCGGCGTCGCGAGCACGTGGGTCGCGGAGTCCTGGGACCAGTAGCCGGATCCGGCGGCGATGTTCCGTGCCGGGCCGGATTTGGAGCCAAACTTCAGGCGGATGACGGCTCCGATGCCCTGCGGATTGGCGGCAGGGCCTTCCAGCCGGACACGCAGCCCCGGGGCGGCGGCGCGATTGCGGAAGAGGCGGGTGGAGGCGCCGTTCTGCGTCACGACGACGTCGACCCGGCCGTCGCGGTCGTAGTCGGCGAGCGCCGCGCCGCGTTGTTCGCCATAGACGAGCACTCCGGAGACATGCCCGGGGACGGTGGTGAATGAGCCCTTTCCGTCGCCCTTGAGCCAGATGGCGCGGCCGCCGTCGTTGCGGGGGGTCTCCAACTGCACGGAGAAGAAGTTCTGACTCATGAAGATGTCCTCGTTCCCATCGCCGTCGTGATCGGCCACGGCCACGTGAAATCCGGGGGCGAACTGGGATTCAATGGGCAGGACCCTGCCTTCGAAGCGGGAACCGCGGTTGAGGAAGATCATGTGGGTGAGGGTGTTGGCCTCGGCGACGCTGGCGGTCTCGATGCAGGCGCCGTAGACCTCGTGGAGGCTGCGGGCGCCGAACTCGGCGTAGGAGGTGTTGCGGTGGCCGATGAAAGGCATGGCGCGGGAGCTGCAGGATCGTCCGCGTTCGGGCACAAGCATCTTCATCTGTTTGTCGTAGTGGGCCTCCACAATATCGAGAACGCCGTTGTCGTCGAGGTCGCCGTAATAGACCTGCAGGGGCTTGAGGAGGCTGTAGGCGTTCTCATATTTGCTGTTGCGGCCCCAGTTGGACGCGGCGATGTCGAGTCGGCCATCGTTGTCGAAGTCGCCCAGTGTGACGCCGTTCCACCAGCCTGTGTAGCTGGCGAGACCGAGCCTGGAGCTGGCGTCCGTGAGTTTTCCAGCCTCATTGATCAGGACCCTCACGGGGCCCCACTCCAGGGCGAGGACGAGATCAGCGTCGCCGTCGGCGTCGATGTCGCCGAACACGCTGCCACTGACGAGGCCGATGCTCTTCAGGGCCTCGGTATTGGCGGCGTCGGGAAGCCATCTTCCCTTGTCGTAGAGGAACACTCGTGAACTCGCGGGAGCCGGATATCTTGCGGAATTGACGCGGCCGCCAACAAACAGGTCGAGGTCTCCGTCGCCATCGATGTCGCCGAGCGACACGGGGCCAGTGCTGGACTCGAAGTGGGGAATGCCGTCCTGAAGATGCCAGCGGCGGTCCTTTCTGAAGTAGAATCCCTGGGCCGATGGGTGTTCCGTCTTGCCGCTCTCGTAGTTGGCCATGCCGGCAAACACGGTGGGGTCGCCCTCGTGATTGACGAATCCAACCACGGACGTGGTCTCCATGTAGAGTTGCGGACTCTTGTAGTCCTTGAAGGAGCCGGCCCCGTCGTTTTCCAGCACGTGGATGTTGCCTCTGCTGCCACTGGCAACGATCAGATCGTCGTCGCCGTCGCGATCCACGTCGAACCAGGCGACGCCGGGGCCGAGCTGGCTCAGGCGGTTGGGCAGGAGCGGCTGGAGCGCAAAATCGTCGAATGGCGTTTCAGTATGTGTGTGGTTCAGCCTGTCCGTCTGGTCCTCGAAGACAGTCTGCACCGCGGGGGCGGGCGCCTGCCGGGGATCCGGGGAGGCATCGGAATCGGAGACGATATAGATGTGGTTGGCCTTCGCATTTTCGACGACGGAGCGGCGTCCGTTGCGCCAGCGCACTTCAATCTTCATGGAGGCGTCTGGATCGAAGGCGGCGAAGGTCCGCATCGGTTCGGCTCCGGAGGAGTAGATGCCGCCGGAGATGATCTCCTGGGTCTGCTCGACCTTTCCGCCGGTGACGCGGATGCGCGCGCCGATGCCATGGGTGTTCCTGGTTTTGCTGCGCAGCTTCACCGCGATTCGGGGCGCGGGAGAATCGTTGCGGTAGATCTCGATCGGGTAGTCGGAGAGGTTGTTGATGATCACGTCCATGTCGCCATCGTTGTCGAAGTCTGCCGTCGTGAGGCCGCCGGATACCGCGCCCTGGGTGAAGCCCCAGTCCTTGGACTTCTCTTCAAAGGTGAGATCGCCGCGGTTCCTGAAGATCAGGTTGGGGGTGTTCAGGGTCGGATAGACCTTGTCCAGGGCCACGACTGACTGTTCGCGTGTCAGGCCGCCAAGCTTCTGGAACTCGTTCTCACTGTCGGCGTCCATGAAGTCGTGGCGCATCCCGTTGTTGACGATCAGATCCTCGTAGCCGTCGAGGTCGATGTCGATGAACATGGGGCACCAGGACCATTCGCTGGCCTTGAGGCCGGCCAGTTGGGCGATTTCCGTGTAGGTGCCATCGCCGCGGTTGAGGAGGAAGGTGTTCTGCATGAACTGCGGGCGGTCGTCGATCCTGCCGATGACGATGGGGGTGGGGGACATTTCACCCATCTGGCGTTTGCGACGGGTGTGGCTGCGGCTGAGCATGTCCACCACGAAGAAGTCGTCATGGCCGTCGCGGTTGATGTCGGCGAAGTCCGCTCCCATGGAAAACCAGCTGGTGCGGCGCATGGCGAGGCGGTCGATCATCCGAAAATGCCCGGTTCCGTCGTTGATCCAGAAGCGGTCCGGCGAGAGGAAGTCGTTGCAGACGTAGAGATCGGGGTCGCCATCCTGGTCGACGTCGCGAAAGATGGCTGCCAGGCCCCAGTCCGAGGGCATGCCGACCGGCTCGCCCTTTTCATTCAGAAAGCGTTCTTTCTGATCGGAGACAAGCGAGAAGGAGCCGTCGCCATTGTTCAGGTAGAGGGCATCCGGTTGCCCTCGTTCCTCGAAACGGTATTTGATCTCCTGTCCCTGGTATTCGCTGTAGACAAAGAAGTGTTTCATGAACTTCTCCTCGGGGACCTTGCCGGACTTGAGGGCGATGAGCGCCCGGTCGATGAGGTCGTCGTAGTCCGTGCGGGGCATCTTGTAGCGGAGAAGCTCCTGGCGATAACGGGTGACGTAGATGTCGAGGTCGCCGTCGCCATCGATGTCGCTGACGCCCGCCGAGACGTCACCGCCGTCCTCGCTTTTCAGCCAGGGGAACTTCAGATCCTCGGTGAATTTCCCCTTTCCGTTGTTGAGGAAGAGGGCGCTTCCGGTGGTGAGGGAGAGCAGCAACAGGTCGTTGTCCCCGTCGCCATCGACATCAGAGAAGACCGATCCCAGGAAGGCGCGGCCGGCGAGGTTGAGCCCCGCCTGTTCGGTGACATTCTGGAATTTCCACCTGCCAAGGTTGCGAAACAGCGAATGGGAGCCGTCCACGCGGCAGACAAACAGGTCCGTGAGGCCGTCGCCGTCGATGTCGCCGGACGCCAGTCCCGGATTGGACACGTGCACCGGGATCTTCTTGAGCGCGGCAATGGTTGCCGGGCCGTAGTTGATGCCGACGGATTCAGGGCTGAGTTGCGTGAATCCGGGCTTTCGTCCGGCCGGAGAGGGGACTTCGACTGCCTGGTGATCGGCTGCGATCGCGGCGGGAGCCAGAGCCAGAGCCAGAGCCAAGGCGATGACCATCACACGAGGGGACCTGTTTGCTTTCATCTGTTTTCGGAATGTTGCGTCGTTGGCGTTTGGACGCCTCGGACTCGATATGCGGTCAAAAAAAATCCGCGAAACAGGAAGGCCTGTTTCGCGGATTGTGAAGCTGAGTCAGCCGGGATCAGTCGCCCACCGCGATGGACCAGAGACCGGAGTGACGGTCGGTGCGGAGGTTGATGTCTCCGAGCGTGCCGCGCGGGTGCTTGAACTCGACGTGGCCGTCCACGAAGAGGTAGTTCCAGCTGGCGTTGTGGATCTGCTTCGGTCCGATGCGCATGCGGGCCTGGATGTTCTTGGACCATCCGCTGCCCCAAGGCTGACCGTCGGCGCCGTAGGCGGCCATGTGGTCCTGCGCGCGGGGAATCTCGGCCCAACCAGTGGCACCGAGGTAGTTGCCGTCGTAGATGCGCTCGGTGACCGCGATGACCTGGGAGCCGTCCTGCACGACCTGCGCCGGCACATTGTACTGGTGCTTGATGTGCACGATGTCGGTTTGGCTGTTATCGCCGCGGTAGCCGCGGGTGGCGTCATTGGGGTCGTCCTTCCAGACGAAACCGCCACCGTTGGGCGCGGAGTTATGACCGTGGGCGTTCTGCTGCCAGATGATGCCGACACCGGTCTGCGCGCCGGCATTGGGCGGCCAGTCGCGGTTCTTGGCGGCCTGATCATTGTTCGGGATGTCGGCGCCGAGGGGCTTGCCGGGATCGCCGCCGCGGTGGCCGATGATGAAGCCGGCGTTGCGGCCGCCGCCGTGCTGCGGCATGGCGTAGGAGCGACGGATTCCGCGCCAGTTGGTGCTGTTCCAGTCCGCGGCCGGGATCTTGTCCGCCGGGCAGACGAAGGCCTTTTCTTCCGGTTTCACGTTCTGGTTGCGGACAGGCGACCAGTCGCGACGCCAGCGGCTGTCGGTCATGGAGTAGCGGAGTCCGAGGTAGGACTGCAGCAATTCACCCCAGGTGAAGAAGTGCTGACCGCCCTGGGTCTTGCGGCCGAAGGCGTAGGGGAGCTCGTCCTTGTTGTCGCCCAGATACATGTGGTAGGCGTTGCCAATGTCCTTCAGCTTGCCGAGGCAGGAGGTTTGCATGGCGTTTCTCTTGGCTTTGGCCAAGGCCGGCAGCAGCATGGCGGCGAGGATCGCGATGATCGCGATCACCACCAGCAGCTCGATGAGCGTGAAGGCGCGGAGCTTGCGCCAGCGATTCACGTAGGTTTGCAGTGTGTTCTTCATACTTATTGGGGCTGTTTGAGGGGCTGGTTTTGAAAAAGGTTACTTGAGTTCCACTTTCATGCCGTCGGGGTTGAGGTGCCACTTTTTGCCGTCCGGGGCGGGGGGCAGGCGACGGATCACGCGGTATTTGACGAGGTCCTCAATGGTTTTGAGCTCCGGCCAGGGCTGCTGGTTGGGCTCGACGACGGAGGCGTTGGCCATGCGGTCGTAGTTCGCAACGGCGTTCTGAAGGGCTTCCTGGATGCTGAGGATCTTGGCGTTGCCTTCTTCATCGATGGCCTTGTCCATGCCGGCGAGGTCGGTGTTGGAGCCGTCGGTGGCGGCGGCTGGCGCTCCGGGAACGGGGGCTTCCTCGGCGGCGTCCACGTTCGGGTTGACCGCGAGCATTTCGGGCTTTCTCTCAGCGGCCTCTTTTTCGAGTTTGGCGTTTGCCTGGATCTGGTCCGGGGTGAGATCAGATGCAGGGTCGTCGCCGCCGCCGCAGCCGACGAGCGCGACAGCAAAGGGAAGAATTGCAAGGGCCTTCAGTTTCATGATGGGAGCTTTCTTAGACGCGTTTTTTGTTGGTTGGTTCAGTTGTTACAATGCACGCGTCTCATGACATCTACATATGAGCCGCGTTCACGGTTTGCCTCAATAGCCATTTTGGGTGATACACACATCACCCGAAAGGGCCTAGGGTCTCGAGTCGAACCGTGAAACCGCTTCAAATGCAGAATTCCGGTTTCCTTGTCAACGTAGAATTACTGAATTTTTTCAATGATGAAGAAGACGATGGTGATACGTATGCTGGGTGTCTGCGTCGTGATCGCGGCGGCGGCGGGCGGATATTGGAAATGGTCGATGAGTCGGGATCTGACCGAGGAACACTCGTCGGAGACGGCAGGCTGGATTGACGAGAAGCGCGCGCGGGAGAAAGAGGAAATCGAGGCGAAGACCCGGGAATGGGAGGAGACCGTCTGGGCGGAGGAGGTTCTGGCGCAGGAATATGAGGACACGTTTGTCGGGCTTTGGGATGCCCTGCGGGCCGCGGAGGACAAGTTTTCGGCGTTGGCGGCGTTTCCGACGGCGGCGTTGACGATCGGCGGCACGGGCGAGGAGATTCGTCATTCACATGGGATTGTTCGCGCGGCGTTGAACGCGGATCCGAGGACGTTGGATGCCGCCGGTCGCGCCGGTTGGTTGGCGGGACTCCGGGAGGCGGGGTATCGGATAGTGCAGTCGGAGTGGCATCACCGGAGGTTTGAGCGGAATCAGGAGGATGGCCGGGCGCGTTCCACCGTGAACGCGACCCTGCATGTGACGGGGGATTCCGGGCGGGAGCGATTCATCGTCAGCGGGCCCCTGAAGGTGGAATGGAAGGCAGAGAGGGACGCCGAAGGGCGTTTTCTGCCGGAGCGGATTGACGCGACGGGTTTGAAACTGACCCGCCGGGTCGGGGCCCCGGCGTTCGAGGAATGGACGGGGCGCGCCGATGGGTTGCCGACGATCAAGATGGGCAACGATCCGGTGATCACCTTTGACCTGGACGGGGACGGACTCTCCGAGTTGGTCCTTCCGGAGCAGAACCTGGTCTATCGGAACCGCGGGAACGGACGGTTCGAGACGGGGACGCTCTGCGCTCAGCCGGCGTTCGACCCGAAGGGGCCGGTCAAGCAGGTCGGGGCCGCGGCGGTGGCGGATCTGACCGGAGACGGGCATGCGGACCTGGTTCTGGCGGGCAATGAAATCAATGTGGTTTTGTTTGAGGGGACGGCGGAAGGGGCCTTTCCGGGCGCGGGGCGGGTGATTTTCGAACATGCCTACAAGATCAAGTTTCCCTCGGTGATTGCGGTGGGCGATGTGAACGGGGATCGGGCGCTCGACCTGTGGTTGGCCCAGATCAAGCCGGCGTATGGCCTGGGCACGATGCCGTCGCCCTACTACGACGCCAACGACGGTTACGCCTCCTTTCTTTTGATGAACGAGGGCGGCGGGAACTTTGTGGATCGCACGGACGAGTCCGGGCTGGCGGAAAAGCGCTATCGGCGCACCTTCAGCGCGTCGTTTGTCGATCTGGACGAGGATAACGACCTGGACCTGATGGTGGTGAGCGATTTTGCGGGGCTGGACCTGCATGAGAACCTTGGCGACGGGCAGTTCAAGGATGTGACCCGGACGTGGGTGGACGAGAAGTCCAATTTTGGCATGGGGCATACGTTGGGCGACTACGACCGGGACGGGCGGTTGGACTTCTATGTGACCGGCATGAGTTCCACCACGGCCCGGCGACTGGAGGCGATGAAGGCCGGCATCGAGGACCAGCCGGAGATCCACGAGAACCGCATGCGCATGGGCTATGGCAGCCGGATGTACCTGGCGAGGGAGGGGAAAAAGTTTCTCCACCCCGATTTCAGGGACAGTGTGGCCCGGTCCGGCTGGTCCTGGGGGGCGACCTCCTTCGACCTGTCGAACAATGGTCTGACCGACATCTACGTGGCCAACGGGAATCTCAGCGGCAATTCCTGCAAGGACTACTGCACGAAATTCTGGACCCGGGACATCTACCTGGGGACCTCCCGGCCCAATCCGGCGCTGCAGATCTTCTTCGATGAGGAGTCCGAGCGGACCAAGAACCAGTCCTGGAACGGTTACGAGAAGAACGCCTTTTTCCTGAACGAGGGCGATGATTTCCTGAGCGTCGGATTCCTGATGGACATTGCGTTCGAGTATGACTCCCGGGCCCTGCTCAGCGACGATCTGGACGCCGACGGGCGGGTGGATCTTCTGGTCCTGCAAAAGATCCCGGATGAAGGCATCGTGGCCAGCCTGGCGAGCAATGCCGGGGTCCGGGCCAAGGTCGGGCGGCTGCACGCCTATCGCAACCAGTGGGAATCGGGCGGGAATTGGATCGGCGTGCGGTTGCGGGATGAGCCGGGGCGTCCGACGATCGGGGCCAAGGTGATCGTCCGCACCGACGAGGGGGAGCGCGTCGCCCACTATTACAACGGCGACTCCTTCAGTTCCCAGCATTCCAATCAGAAGCACTTCGGGCTGGGAGATCTGGAGAGCGTGAAGGAGATCGAAGTCCGCTGGCCGGATGGAACGACGCGTTCACTCGGGAATCCGGCGATCAATCAGTATCATGCGGTTGCCGCCGGCCGCTGAGGCGGATGAGAATTGACTGGCGGTCGCCCGCGTCAGATCGCAATGATGCCGCTCGTTTTGCCTGAAACCATGAAACAACCCCGTCTGGTCGCGCGCCTTTCCGCCCTGATGCTTGCTGCGGCGCTTCCGTTTACGTCGAATTTGGTCGCCGCCGGCCATGCCGTCCGCCGGTTGGAGATTCCTGCAGGGGGCAGGGCCGGGTTTTCCCTGTTGCAAGCGGACCAGGCGGGCGTCGCCTTTTCGGGCGCGGTCGAGCGGAAGGACTTCAAGACCACCCAGTTCATCGACAACGCCGGCATTGCCGCGGGGGACGTCGATGGCGACGGCTGGTGCGACCTGTTCTTCTGCGCCATGACCGGGGAGCACAAGCTGTATCGCAACCGGGGCGGCTGGAAGTTTGAGGACGTCACGGAGTCCGCCGGTCTGGCGGGACTCGATCGGTATCTCAACGCCGCCGCCTTCGCCGATGTGGACGGGGACGGCGACATGGATCTCATCGCCGTTTCGTTCGTGGGACGCAACGCGTTTTTCCTGAACGACGGCAAGGGGCGTTTCACGGAGTCCGACGGCATTCCATGGGCGGTCTCCAAGGTTGGCGGCGAGACCTCGCTGGCTCTGGCGGACATCGACGGCGACGGCGACCTTGATCTCTATACCACGCTCTACCTGAACACCATTGTGCAGGACAAGTTCTCGATCGCGGAGTTCGACCAGATCGTCGAGCCGCAACTGGAGCGGATACGCAACGGCGGTCAGCCGACGGCGCGATTCCTGGAGCGATACACGCTCGTGACCAACACGGTGAACGGGCAGGCGACCATCGATCTGGAAGAGAACGGCGTGCCGGACGCCCTATACATCAACGACGGCAAAGGTCGTTTCACCCTGGCCGACACGGAGAATCCGCATTTTCTGGACGATGTTGGGAAGCCGGTTGCGCCTCCGCCGGACTGGGGCGTGGCGGCGACGTTCCGGGACATGGACGCCGACGGCGATCCGGATCTCTACGTCTGCAACGACTTCTGGACGCCCGACCGGATCTGGATCAATGACGGAAAGGGCGTCTTCCGTCCGATCGGCAAGCTGGCCGTGCGGCGGACGAGCGCCTTTTCCATGGGCGTCGATTTCGGGGACATCAATCGCGACGGGCATGTCGACTTCATGGTGACGGACATGCTCAGCCGGGATCATTCCCTGCGGAAACGGCAGATGGGCGAGATGAAACCCACGCCGGTCGAGGTCGGCGTGTTCGACGATCGCCCCCAGATCATGCAGAACACGCTTTTCCTGAATCGCGGGGACAACACCTGGACGGAGATTGCGCAGTTTGCCGGGGTCAAGGCGTCGGAATGGTCGTGGCAACCGACGTTTCTGGACGTGGATCTCGACGGTTATGAGGACCTCCTCGTCGCCACGGGAATGATCCGCGACTACACGGATGCCGACGCGGTGCGCCAAGCCAAGGGCGACGGCACGTTGGATCCGGAGACCTTCCGCAAGAACCAGGCCCTGTATCCGCGGCTGGACATGCCGACCATCGCCTTTCGCAATCGCGGGGATCTGACCTTCGAGGAGACCGGGCCGCGTTGGGGATTGGACCACGCCTCGGTTTCGGGGGGGATGGTCACTGCGGACCTCGACCGGGACGGCGATGCGGACCTCGTGATCAACAACACCGGGTCGGCGCCGGAAATCTATCGGAACAACGCGACGGGCGGACGGATCAGCGTTCGATTGAGCGGCAAGGCGCCGAACACCCGGGGCGTCGGGGCCCGGGTCAGCCTGTTGGGCGGCGGACTCACTCAATCGCGCGAGATGATCGCCGGAGGCGTCTATGCCTCCGGCAGCGAACCAGTCCTGACCTTTGCGGCGAAGGGCGAGGGCCCCTTTTCGATTGAGGTGGTCTGGCGCAATGGGAACCGCTCGCTGATCGAGGCAGTCGCGGCCAATCACGAGTATTTGATTGAGGAATCGGGGTCCGGTCCCCGGCCTGCGGCAACGGAATCGCCGGTGCAGACGGTGTTCGCCGATGTGAGCAACCTGATCGATCACCGGCATCACGACACCCCGTTCGACGATTTCAAGCGGCAGCCGCTTTTACCCAATCGTCTCAGCCAGTTGGGGCCGGCCGTCGGCTGGATGGACCTGGATTACGATGGCGACGACGACCTGGTGGTGGGCACGGGCGCGGACGGCAAACTGGCCCTGATGATGAACATGCAGCCGAACGGCTTCTTTTCATTTCCCAGTCCACAACTCGGGGTTGATCTGGGCACGGTCGTGAGTGTGGCGCGGACCAATGGCCAGTCCGGCCTCCTGGTCGCCATGTCGAATTACGAGAAAGGACAGCCGGAACTTCCGGCGGGGCAGGTGGTGCACGCGGCGGGCTTCACCCGGTGGCAGATGGACGCCCCGCTGCCCGGTTCGGAGTCCTCCTCCGGCGCGGCGACGCTGGCGGATATCGATGGCGACGGCGATCTCGACGCCTTTTTCGGCGGGCGCGTCATTCCCGGGCGCTATCCCGAGCCGGCGACCTCCCGGATCTATCGTTGGCAGGAGGGCGTCTGGTCGTTGGACGAAACCAACCGCGCGATCCTGGAGAAGGTCGGCCTGGTGAGCGGCGCAGTGTTTGGTGATTTTCTCGACGGCGACGGCGATTCAGATCTTGCGTTGGCCTGTGAATGGGGCCCCATCAAGGTGTTCCGCAACGACAAGGGGAAACTGACCGAGGCGACCAGGGAGTTGGGTCTGTCTTCCTACTCCGGTTGGTGGAATGGCGTGGCGTTGGGCGACATCGACGGCGACGGCCGGCTGGATCTGATCGCTTCGAACTGGGGGCGCAATTCCAAGTACGAGCACAGCTACAGTCTCACGAGCCCCTTGAAGATCCACTATGGGGACTTCGACGGCAGTGGAACGGTGGACCTCGTCGAGAGTCACTTTGACAAGCGGATGAAGCAGTGGGTGCCGGAGCGTGGATTCAGCTGCTCGTCGCGGGCCATGCCCTTTGTCGGGGAGCTCGGCTCCTACGCCGCGTTCGGAGGCCTGAGCGTCGAAGGCATCTACGGCGATCGGTTGAAGGGGGCGAAGACCCTGGAGGCGAACACGCTCGACCACATGGTGTTCTTCAATCGCGGGGAGAAGTTTGAGGGGCGCGCGTTGCCGGTCGAGGCGCAGTTGGCCCCGGCGTTCGGCGTCTGCGTGGCGGACTATGACGGCGATGGGCATGAGGACATCTTCCTGAGCCAGAATTTTTATTCCTCCCAGATTGAAACGCCGCGCAGCGACGGCGGTCGTGGATTGTGGCTGCGCGGCCTGGGCGGCGGCCGGCTTGAGGCGGTTCCCGGCCATGTCACCGGCGTGATGATCTATGGCGAACAGCGCGGCGCTGCGATCGGAGACTATGATCGCGATGGCCGGGTGGACCTGCTGGTCGCGCAGAACGGCGCGCAGACCAGGCTGTTCCACAATCAGACCGGCAAGCCCGGACTGCGCGTCCGCCTGATCGGGAAAGGCATGAACTTCTTCGCCGTCGGGGCGAGGTTGAGGCTGAAGTTCGGCGACCGATATGGGCCGATGCGGTCGGTTGACGCCGGATCGGGCTATTGGTCGCAGAATTCGCTGACGCAGGTCCTGGCCGCCCCGCAGAAGGCCGATCGGGTGCAGGTGTTCTGGCCCGGCGGAGGAACGACCGAGTCGGATGTGCCCGAAAACGCCCACGATATCGCCGTCCGTTTCGACGGCAAGGTGGGGGTCGCGCCGCGTGAGGGGTGGCGGTAGGGGAAAGCAGCATGGAAACCTTGGAATCACAATCGAAATCGGCGGCGCCGGCATGGGCCGTGTTTCTCGGCGGCATTCTCACTGGGGCGTTGGTCTGGGCCGGCGTTTCGCATTTGACGAAAGAGCCGGAGAAGGGCGCCGGCGATGACGGCGGGGCGACCTGGGCGACTGTCGATGAATCGAGGCCCGCCTCCGACGACGCGGCCGGGAAGGACGAAGGAGCCGACGCAGCGCGGGAAACGGAGCCCGCCGCGGGAGCGACGCCGGACGATTCGCCTGGAAGCGAGGTTGAGCGCGGGCGCGCGCTCGCGCAACAGGTCTGCGCGGGATGTCATCTCTACCCGGATCCCAAATTGTTGGACAAGGTGAACTGGGCGTTTGAGGTGTTGCCGGACATGGGGATCATCATGGGCATGGAGGAAGGCGATCCCTACGTGCTGCTGGGCGCGGAACAACGTGTGCGCGAGGCGGGCATCATTCCCACCGAGCCGGTGCTGCAAAGCGTGGAGGACTGGCGGGCCATCATCGCCTTTTATCTACACGAGGCGCCCGACGAGGCGCTGCCGCAGCCGCCGAGATCGACCATTGAAATCGGCCTGGACCAGTTCGAGGCGGTGATTCCGGCGCAGGTCCAGATTCCCCAGACCTCGCTTGTGCGGATCGATCCGGTCGAAAGGCGGCTTTTCGTCGGCGAGGCGGAGACGAACACCTTTGCGATATTTGGGCCGGACCTGCAGCGGCGGCAGTATCTGAATCTGGCCAGTCCGCCTTCGGACATGGTGCTCAAGGGAGACGCCATGTACGTCCTTCAGATCGGCAATCTGCTGCCGTCGGATGAACTGAACGGGACGCTGGCGGTGATCGGAAAACCGGGAAGCAATCTCCCGGGCGGGGGCGGCGCCATTCTCTCGCGGATGCCCCGGCCGGTGGACATGGAAGTTCTGGATCTCAATGGCGACGGGCGTGACGACATCGTCGTGTGCGGCTATGGCAACCATCTGGGCAGTCTCCTGTGGTATGAAAACACCGCGGTCGGCGGGTACAAGGAACACGTCATCGAGAACCGCCCCGGCGCGATCAAGGTCTACCCACGTGATTACAACAAGGATGGCCGGATGGACCTGATTGTGATGTTCGCCCAGTACAAGGAGGGGATCTACCTCTTCGAGAACGCCGGCAACGGGGATTTCCTGATGACGCCGCTCATGGAGAAGCACCCCATCTGGGGGTTTTCCTATTTTGAGCTGGCCGACCTGGACGGCGACGGCGACGAGGATATCCTGGCCACGAATGGCGACAATGGAGATCACACGCAGCTGGTCCCGCCCTTCAAGAATTACCATGGCGTCCGGATCTATCTGAATGACGGCCGCTACAATTTCACGGAGTCGTGGTTCTATCCCATCAACGGGGCCTACAAGGCCATGGCCAGGGATTACGATCAGGACGGCGATCTCGACATCGCCTCGATCGCCTACTTCGCGGACTATCGTCGGTCCCGGGAGGAGACCTTCGTCTATTTTGAGAACCAGGGCGACATGACGTTCACTACCCGCACCTTTGAGCAGACCCTGGCCGGACGCTGGTTGACCATGGACGCCGGCGATCTCGACGGCGACGGCGACATCGACATCGTACTGGGCGCCCTGAACGAGGGGCCGTCCGTCGTGCCGTCCGTGCTCCAGCAGCGCTGGGTGGAGTCGGGACCGCCGTTTCTGCTGTTGAAGAACAAGTTGAAATCGCCATGAGCGACAAGGCATCCAGTCCGGAGAACAAGCGCGGCAATCGGGGCGGGGTGAATTTCGGCCTGGTGATCGTGGTCTGCTTCCTGGTCCTGGGGTTGGTCGGCTACGGCGTCTGGTTGGGCGTGCGTCCATCGCTGCGGGAGGAGAACAAGGATTCCGATCCGGCGACGGTGGAGGCGACGACCTGGACGACGGTTCCGCTGGCTCCTGAACCGGCTGCGGCCGGTGCGGCGAACACGGAAGCGTCCGAGGCGTCTCCCCGCAGTTTTGTTCCGCCCGGGGCGGCTTCCGCGACGTCCGGATCCCCTCGTGAAGGGCATTACGAGAACGAGAAAAGCGTGATGTCCGCCGGCGCGACCGTCGCCGGAGGAGCCCAACGGATGCGGGCGATGACGCCCACGCCGAGGAAGAACGTCCTGAACCCCGCCAATGAGCTGATGCTCTACTGGGACGGCATCCCGGAGAACCAGCGCGCCGCGAAGCCTCAGGCGCCCCACGGCTTCCGCAACATCCGCAAGACCGACTACGCCGGCGCCGAGACCTGCAAGGATTGCCACGAGGACAAGCATGCGGACTGGCTCACCCATTCACACCGCCTGATGAACGCCGAGGCCACGGACGAGACCGTTGTCGCCGATTTTTCGGGGAAGAAGTCGTTGGAATACCTCGGCGGCGTCGTGCGCTTTGAAACCGTTGACGGTCGGCGGCGGGTGACGACGGAGCGGGACGGCGTCCGTCGGTCCTACGAGGTGAAACGCACGATCGGCAGTCGCTTCTTCCAGTATTACGTCGGCCTGCTGACCGAGGGGCCGGAGCCGGCGAACCATCCGGCCCGAAGGATCGAGGAGGTGTTGCCGCTGGGGTGGTGGATCGAGACCGAAGAGATCGTGCCGATCGTGCATGTGGATTTTGAGAAGCCGGATTCCGAGCGTTACGACCCCTTCGAAGGCCCCACCAAGATGAGCTACGACCGGCAGTGCTCGAGCTGCCATGTCACGATTGCGGCGGGCGACTGGATGATGCAGGTGGGCTCCTCCAGCCGTTTTCATCTGCTCACGCCGCGCAAGGTCTCGTTCCACGCCGCGAAATATCTCTATGAGGAGCACCCCGACCTGGTGCGGACCAATGAGCCGATGAGCTCGGTGTCCACTCAGGGGGTCGTCGGGATACTGCGGAACCGGGTCAACGAAAAGCTGACGCGCCGGGACGCCGTCTCTTTGGGGATTTCCTGCGAGACCTGCCATCTCGGCTGCGACCAGCATGTGAAGGATGAGAAGAAACTCCCGCCCTTCTTCCTTTCCGACCCCACGGTTTTTCCCGAGGGCTCTGATGCGGAGGAGATCTGGGGGCGCAACGCGAAGAACCGGAACTGGGTCTGCTCCCGTTGTCACGCCGGTGGCCGGCCGCAGTATGCCAATGGCATGGACACCTGGAATTCCACCGAGTTCAGCGACGCGGTCGAAGGCTTCTGCTATGACGCCGGCAAGGCCGCGGCCCATGGCATGAAGCAGTTGACCTGCGTCCACTGCCACGACCCGCACAAGGGAACGGGGAAGAAGTGGAAGCCGACGCCGTTGGAGGACGACGCCAGGTGCACAGAGTGCCACCAGCAGTTTCGGCAGGCCGAGGCGGTCGTGAAGCACACGCACCATCTCATGGACAGCCACGGCAGCCGCTGCATGAACTGCCATATGCCCAAGGTGAACGAAGGCATGCAGGACATGGTCCGCACCCACGTGATCTCCAACCCCACCGACCCGCGGATGATCGAGGCCAATCAGCCCAATGCCTGCAACCTCTGCCACCTCGACAAGCCCATCGACTGGACCGTCCAGCGACTGGCCGAGTGGTATGGCGCGGGCGGAACGATCGATCCGGCAAAACTCGCGGCGAATTATCCGAAGCGCGAAGGGGCGACCGGGGCGGGGTATCTGGAAAGTTCGAATGAAGCGGTGCGCCTGGCCGGCAGCGAGGCCTTGTTCAAACAGGGCGCCCGCTGGGCGCTGCCCGGCCTGCTCGACATGCTGGACGATCCCTACCTCATCAACCGCCAGTTTACCCAGAAGAACTTCCGCAGGGAATTCGGCGTCGACCCGCGGGATTACGGTTATCGCTTCACCATGACCGCAACCGAACGCCAGGAGCCGATTCAAAAGATGCGCAAGGCCCTGTTGCCGGCGGAGCGGGCGGAAGCCCCGAAGTGAGGGGGCATGCACCCGGATAGGGATAGGGAGCTCTTGGGGCAGGTCGAAGCCTTGGAGGAAGCCGGACGCTACAGTTCGGCGGTCTTGGTCTGGGATCAGCTCTGTCATTCCAATCCCGGGGTTCCCCGCTTTTTCGCGCGACGCGGCCGCGCGCATTACCGTCAAGGCAAGCTTTCTGACGCCCTGCGCGATTTCGATTTCGCTTTGAGGCTCAAGCCAGACGCTCCGGCCACCCTATTCTTTCGGGCGCGGACTCATGAAAAGCTGGCCGATCTCACCAAAGCGTTGGCTGACTACGAGGCGAGCGCCGCAATTTCCCCGGAGGCCGATGCCTACCTTAACATTGCCCTGATCCACAGGTTCCAGAGACGAATCGCAGAAAGTGAGAAGGCGCTTCGCAGAGCGATCGAGTTGGACCCTGGCAATGAAACAGCCCGCGGACTACTGGATAGCTGGCGAATTGACGGTTGTTAGCCCGATTACCAGGGATTCTGGCGTGGATTGGCAGAGGGATTTGGGGCGGTTCATTATTTCCGAGCGCAGCTAACTGATCCCCCAATGGGGTTCGTCTCGCTGCCATTTGCGCAAGAACTCCAATCAAGCGCCTTTCCTTTTCCCTTCTCGTCCTTCGGACTCGGGGCGCAACCTGAAGGTCGCGGCTACGAATTCAACAGGACGTTTCGCGGGCAAGGCCGCGTTCGGGGCGACAATTGGAACCGGGAACCTTCTCCGTCAGTGCGGTCTGCATCGACCGCCGGCTTCCGCTATTTCCCCATGCCGCCGATGTTGCCGGTCGCCCAGAGCATGCCGCGGGCGATGACGTTGACGAAGACGGGGTCCTCGAAGGTGGCGTCGGAATGGCCGTAGGTGGTGCCGAAGACGCGCGCGTTGCCGTAGCGGTTGGTCCAGATGACGGGGTGCTCCTTGCCGTCCTTTTCGCTGACGGAGGAGGCCAGGGCCTTCGCGTTGGGCCACATCTTTTCGATGATGTAGAGTTCATCCTTGGGGGTGACCCATTTCTCGGGAAATCCCTTCATGATCGGGTGCCTGGGCTGGATCTTCTTGACCGCGTATTCGGACTGGTGGTCGTGGCGCTTGCTGGTGACGCCGAGGAACTGGCGCCAGTCGTCGATCTCCGCCGCGCGGTAGGTGTGCATGGCGCAGTGGATGACCACGGCCGGCGTTCCCGCCTTGTGCGCCCGGGTGATCTTGCGGATGTATTTCGGATCGGTGGTGTTGGCGAAGCACTCATTGTGGACGACGACGTCGTATTTCTTTGACCAGTTCGGATCGTCGTAGAGCTTGATCATGCCGCGCGTGCCTGTGCCGCCGTCGTTGACGACGGTCCAGTCGACGTTGGCGGTCTTGGCGACGCCCTTGATGAGGGCCTCGCTCTGGAAGATGTAGTTGTGGCAGCAGCCGCCGGTGATCAGCAGCGCCTTGATGGGCTTGGCGGGTTGTTTCCGGTCGGCGGCCCCGGCGGCGAAGGCGACGAAGCAGGCGAGGAGGACGGTCAGGAACTTGAATCTCATGGGGCGAGTCTGTCGGAAAGGGCGTGCGAAAGCCAAATCAAATCACGGGGCGCGGCGGCGCCGCTTCGAATCCCCACGGATGGCAAGGCCGACCCACGGATGAAGAGATCCGGAAAGTTTTGGCTTTTGCGACGGGGTTCGGACCGCGACTATCCCGCGCTGAATTCAGACCCAATTGATCTGATGAGCCGAAGCGAGACCATTCCGGGCAGTGAACGAAAGGGCGCCAATCCTTTTCGGCGGCTCGTTGCGGGCTTGGGATTCCTGATCCTGGCCGGTCTGATCACGGCAAACCTGTGGTTGGTCAAGCGGACGTTGGATCGGGAGCGGGAGGCGGATCTGGAGCATTTGTTCTGGGCGGTCTGCCAACCGGGGCATTCATCCCAGGAGCGCGCGGACGCCTTTCTGAAGTTGTTGGTCGCAGAAAACCGGGAGTGGCGCAGCGCGGATTTGTCCGGACTCGATCTGCCGGGGATCAATCTTTCGCAGGCGCCGCTGGACAATACGGACTTCCGTCGCAGCGTCTTCAAGCGCGCGGATTTCAGCGGGGCGTTCGTCGGCAACGCCTACCTGCAGCTTTGTGATTTCTCGGAGGCGAACCTGGAGGCCGCCGACCTGGACAGCTCGGACCTGTATCGGGCGGACCTTTCCGGCGCGACCTTGAACCGCGCCAAGATGCCCGGCGCGCGGCTGCAGGAGTGCAGGGCCACCGGCGCGCGGTTGGTCGCGACGGACCTTTCCGGCGGCGATCTGGTGATGGGGGATTTTTCCGACGCGGATCTGTCCGGGGCGAATCTCCAGGACGCGAATCTCGAGGGGGCGGTTCTGCGCGGCGCGAACCTGAGTCTGGCGCGGTTCGCCGGCGCCCGCCTGGCCGACGCCGACTTCACGGACAGCAACTGGTGGCGCGCCCGCGGATTTGACGCCGCGGCGATCGCTGTCCTGCGCGACCAGTTTGAGCCGACCGAAGCTGCGTCGGAGGAAATGAAGAAGGATTTCGCCGCGTGGTTGAAGGAAATCGGAGGGAAATAAGGGGGCGGGAAAGAAAGGCGAACGTCAGACGTTCAACTTTAAACCCGCAACGTCCAACGAAGAAACACCGCGCGCGGCGCGCAAATCCCATTTTGAAGTTTCACGTTTGGAGTTGAGCCGCCTTCGTCAGGCTACGGCGCGCCAGGTCGTTTGACGTTCGTTTTCACGAAACCGATACCCTCATACCCTGCCTGATCACTCCCCTGTCGCCTTCTGCTTGGACTTCGCGCCGGTCTTTTTCTTCGCGTCATTCGCCCGTTGCATCGGATTCTTCGACTTGGGCGTCTTTTGCAGGCGGAAGGTCTTTTCGTCCATGCGGCGGGGGAAGTGGTTGTTGCGGCGGTTGACGTCGGCGGTTTCATCTCGCGGGTCGAGGGTGATGGCGCGGATTTCCTTCTTCGTGTGCAGCAGCTTGGAAACGCGGTTTCCGTTGCGCCGCCAGATCTCGGCCGGGATGGTCCGGGTCTGCTTTGAGCCATCGATGAACTCGACCTCCAGGATCACCGGCGTCACGAGACCGCCGACATTTTCCAGATCGACGATGTAGAAATGTCCCCTGGTCTTGAGGAGTTGTCGTTCCTCGGGCGACAGGCCCTTGACCAGTTTCTTGAAAGACTCGGTCTCGTGCGGCAGGACGGCAAACTCGTCGAACCGGTCATAGAAGTCGCGCAGTTCCCTGAAGCGGTCGACGCGCTTCTCGATGCCTTCGTTGCGTTCGATGATAAGGGGGACGTTCTTCCCGGCATCCTTCTCCCGGGCGCGGGACTTCTCGGTTTTCGGGTCGCGGGTGTCGAGCGTGTAGCGGGTGACGTCGTCGATGGAGACATCGACGTGATCGGTGGAGTAGAACCAGCCGCGCCAGAACCAGTCCAGGTCGCGACCGGAGGCGTCCTCCATGGTGCGGAAGAAGTCGTAGGGGGTGGGGCGTTTGAATTTCCAGCGGTTGGCGTATTCCTTGAAGGCGAAGTCGAACACCTCGCGGCCCAGGACGGTTTCGCGAAGGATCAGCAGCGCCTGCGTCGGTTTGGTGTAGGCGTTGTAGGCGCCGGAGATGAGCGAATCGGCCGTGGTCATGATGGGCATCTTGTTGGCCTGTTGCAGGTAGGCGTAGAAGCCGGCGCGACGCGCGGGGTCGGTCAGGCGCTTGGGGAATTCCCTGGACCATTCGTGTTCGCTCAGGAACTCGACGAAGGAGTTCAGCCCTTCGTCCATCCAGCGCCAGCGGCGTTCGTCCGAATTGACGACCATGGGAAACCAGTTGTGGCCGACCTCGTGGATGATCACGCCGATCAGGCCGAACTTGGTCCGCTCGGAATAGGTTCCGTCCTTTTCGGGGCGCGGCGACTGGAAGGTGATCATCGGATACTCCATTCCCGAGATGGGAGCGTTGACCGACTGGATGACGGGGTAGGGGTAGTCGAAGGTGAACCTGGAATAGGTTTCGACCGTGTGGATGACGGCGGCGGTCGAGTATTGCCGCCACAGGTCGCCGCCCTCCTTCGGCCAGAAGGACATGGCCATGACGCGGCGGCCGTTCAGATCGAAGCCCTGCGCGTCCCAGAGAAACTTCCGCGACGAGGCCCAGGCGAAGTCCCTTACCTGTTCGGCCTTGAAGATCCAGGTCTTCTCGCCCCTGGGTTTGGACTTCTCGTTCGCAATGGCCTCCTCCCGGGTGACGATCATGATCGGTTTGTCGGCGGTGCGCGCCTGTTCGAGGCGGAGACGTTGTTTTTCGGTGAGGACGTCCCCGGGATTCTGCAACTCTCCGGTCGAGGAAACGATGTGGTCGTCCGGCGCGGTGATGCGGACCTCGAAGTCGCCAAACTCAACCGTGAATTCGCTGCCGATGCTCTGCTTGTTCTGCCAGCCGTGCACGTCGGTGTAGGCGCACATGCGGGGATACCATTGGGCGATGGCATAAAGGTGGTTCTTGTCCTCCTTGAAAGACTCGAATCCGCCACGGGCTCGGATCTTTTTTGCGTCCGTGATGCGGTAGTTCCAATCAATGGAGAAGGTGATCTTTGCCCCGGGCACGAGCGGCTTGGGCAGATCGATCCGCAGCATGGAATGAACGAGCGCGTGAGGCAGCGGTTTGCCCTGGGCGTCCTTCACCGCGGTGATCTGGTGGCCGCCTTCAAACTCCTCGCGATACAGGATTCCGCCGAGCCCGGAGTAGCTCATCCTGGACATGTCCGGCGCGGTGGATGTCAGCCATTCGTGCGAATCCTGTTGGTAACGCTGCTGGTCGAGTTGCACCCATAGGTAGGTGAGCGCGTCGGGGGAATTGTTGTGATAGGTGATGCGCTCGGAGCCGGTCAGCGTCTGTTTCGCGTCGTCGAGCCGGATGTCGATGACATAGTCGGCCTGCTGCTGCCAATAGGCGTTGCCCGGCGCGCCGGAGGGGCGACGCTGGTCATTGGGCGTGGGCCACTCGTGATCGAGTTGGCGGAAGTGGTCCTCGGGCGGCGTCTGCGATTGCGCCGGCAGCGACAGCATTGTGGCGGCGAAAGTGATCCAAAGCGCTGGAAGAAAGCGGGAGGAAGATTGCATCCGGGAATTTCCGGGCGCCGGGGGCGGGTTTTCAATGAAATTCGGGGAGGGGGCCTGGGTCGTCATGAGATGGGTCCCAGGCTGAGCGTCGGGATGCCCACGGATTCTGGCGTCCTTTCAGGACATTGAAATGGGCTCGACGGAGTCTCGCCCCACCGGGGTTGCGGACCATCCGGTTGAGGGAAGCGCGGAAGCAATGAAAGGGCAGGGGACGGTGGCAGCGAATCGAAAGGCCGGTGGGGAGAGACTCCGTCGAGCCCTGATTGAAGCCCTGAAGGGGCGACAGAAGCGATGGAGGGACACAGGGGCGATGGGTCCCGAGGTTGGGAAGGCGTGCTGTGACATTCACGATTCAATGAGACGTCAGGATTGCGCAGCATTGGCACACATTCAGGTGATGCCGGAGTCCGTGTTACGCGCATTATTCTCGAAATTGGCAGGAAACAGCGATTCCGCGGTTTGGCACAGATCCTGATCATGGTCCCTTTCATAGCGTCGGAACGATCCGGCGCGTTGATTAAGACACAAAGAACCATGAAAACTATCATTGTCATGACTTCACTCGCCATCCTTCCACCCGCACTGGACGTCGCCGTCTTGGACGCTGCGGCGCCTGTGACGGTTGCCGAAACGGCATCGGCCGAGACACCCGCGGAACTGCGCGAACCCCGGGCCCCTTCGGCCGACATCGCCGAGGATGAGCGCGAATACAACATCATCCTGGAGTTGCCCGGCTTCGCGAAGAGCGATTTCGATGTGAGCGTCGAAAACGGCTGGATCCACGTCTCCGGCGAGCGTCAGATGCCGGATGAAACGAACGGTCGGCTGTTCAATCGAATCGAAAGGAAGCTGGGCGACTTCGAACGGCGGTTCCGCGTGCCCGATGATGCCGACGCTACAACGATCTCGGCCGAGTATCGCGATGGCCTGTTGACGGTCAGAATCGCGAAGGATCCCGACGCCGGACAACGGCGGATCGAGGTCGAGTTCAAGTGAACGGTCCTGATGCTGGATCCTGTGTCAGAATTTTTCAGCGGGGCGGCGCGCTTTGGGCAGGATTGTCACACCCGCGGATTCCGGAATCGCTGGGCGGCCGGAAAAGGCGGGGAAAACCCGGCAAATATGAATCCGGCCGGTTGGCACGCTTCCTGATTGGATCGGGATCACGACACGGGCGCGAGAGTGGCGGGGCGCCCGGGTCGGTCAAACCTCCCGCCCGAAAACTGAAAACGATGATTGGTATGAAAACACTGACTGTTTGGACACCCTTCGAAGAACTCGAACAGATCCAGAACCGGTTGTCTGATTCTATTTTCAGGACACCGGCCAGGAACCACTCCAATGGGGAAACAGCCCACTGGATGCCCATTGCTGACGTGATGGAAGATGACAAGGAATACGGCATCGTTCTTGAGCTGCCCGGAGTCAAGAAGGCGGATGTGGACGTGCGCGTTGAAGATGGCTGGCTCAAGATTTCAGGCGAACGCCCCAAGGCGGAGGAGAAGGAGGGTCGGGGGTTCAACCGCATTGAGCGCGCGACGGGGCCGTTTCACCGGGAGTTCCGGATTCCCAAGGACGCTGATCCTGAGAGCGTGTCGGCGAAGTATCGCGACGGTCTTCTGATGGTCGCCATCGCCAAACGCGAGGAGGCCAAACCGAGACGGATCGAGGTCAAGGTCGGTTGAATGTGGATCGCGCGGACGCCGGCCGGTTCCGGTCAAGCGGGGACGCGGCCGGCTCCGCCCACAGAATTGCAGACGAGGAAGGATTGAAAACGATGAAGATCAACGAACCGAGCGAGTCGCGCGACCAGCGCGCCTCAAAACGAATCGCGCCAGCCCAATCGAGCGTCTGGTGGCGTCCCCAGTTCTATCGGACGGAAGATGCGGAGTTGATCGCCGCGTCCTGCCACGACGATCAACTGACCGTCACCATCGCCAACAGGGATGCGAATGCATTCAGCCGGATCGCGGTGACCGCCGCCTGAGGCGACCGGAACGTGCGGACAGGCGGCGCCTTCCGGCCGGAAGGCGCCGTCTCCTTCTCCAGGGCTTCATTCCCGGCGCTTGACGATTCGAAAAAAGTCGTTATCCCCTTCACCTCATTTTCCCCGATTGATTGATTGGACAAACGATGAGCAAGGCAAAGAAACACGAATTCAAGGCGGAGATTCAGCAGTTGCTGGATATCGTCATCAACTCCCTCTACACCGACAAGGAGATCTTCATCCGCGAGCTGGTTTCCAACGCCGCGGACGCGCTGGAAAAGCTGCGCTTCCAGCAGGCCTCCGGCGCCACCGTGCATGATCCCGACCTGGAACTCGCGGTCTCGATCACCACCGACGAGAAGGAACAGACGATCTCCATCGCGGACACCGGCATCGGCATGACCGCCGACGAACTGGTCGAGAATCTTGGCACCATCGCGCACTCGGGCTCGAAGGCCTTTGTGCAGCAGCTCGCCGAGGCGAAGGAGAAGGGCGATCAGCCGGACGCGAACCTGATCGGGCAGTTCGGCGTGGGCTTCTACTCGGCCTTCATGGTGGGCGACAAGGTCACGGTCGAGACGCGCTCCTGCGATCCGGAGGCGCAGGGCTGTCGTTGGACCTCGGAAGGCGCCGGTTCCTATGAGATCGAGTCCGTCAAGGACGACCTGCCGCGCGGCACGAAGATCACCGTCCACCTGAAGAAGGATCAGAAGACCTTCGCCGAAGGGACGACGGTGAAGGGGATCGTGAAGCGTTATTCGAGCTTTGTGCCCTTTCCGATCAATGTGAACGGCGAGCACGAGAACACGGTCGAGGCCATCTGGGCGCGCGACGCCCGCGGCATCAAGGCGGACGAGTATGAGGAGTTCTACAAGCTCATTGGGCATGATTCGGACGGGCCCATGTATCGCCTGCACTTCAGCGCGGACGCGCCCCTGGCGATCCGTTCGCTGGTGTTCGTGCCGAAGCGCAACTTTGAGATGCCCGGCATGCCGCGCGCGGAGACGCAGGTGCATCTCTACTGCCGCAAGGTGCTGATCGATCCGGAGCCCAAGGAACTGCTGCCCGAGTGGATGCGCTTCGTGAAGGGCGTCGTCGACAGCGAGGACCTGCCGCTGAACATCTCGCGCGAATCCATGCAGGACTCGGCCCTGATGGCGAAGCTCAAGAAGGTGCTGTCCAAGCGCTTCATCAAGATGCTGACCGAAAAGGCGAAGAAGGACGCCGAGGAATACGACGAGTTCTTCAGGCAGTTCGGCCGCTTCATCAAGGAAGGCGTCGCCTCCGATTTCGACAACAAGGAGGCGCTGGGCAAGCTGCTGCGCTTTGAATCGAGCGTGACCGACGCCGGCAAGACGACGTCGCTGGCGGACTACGTCTCCCGCATGCCCGAGGAACAGACGGAGATCTACTACATCACCGCGCCCAGTCGCGAGGCCGCCGAGGCGAGCCCTTACTTTGAGGCCTTCAAGGTGAAGTCGCAGGAGGTCCTGTTTTTCTACGACGCCTGGGATGAATTCGTCGCCGATCACCTGATGGAATTCGACGGGAAGAAGCTCGTCGCCGCCGAGAAGGCGGAGGTGGAGGTGGACGCTCCGGAGCCGGACGGCAAACGCCTGAGCGACGAGGACGGCGAGAACCTGGCCAAGTGGATCAAGGAGAAGCTTGGCGACGACGTGAATGAGGTCCGCGTCTCCAAGCGTCTGGTCGACAGCCCGGCCGTGATTGTGGACGGCGACAAGTTCATGACCGCCTCGATGCGGCGCATGATGAAGGCCATGAATCCCGAAGGCGGCGGCCTGCCGGACAAATACGATCTCGAGATCAACCCCGGTCACAACATGATCGTGCTGCTCAATCAACAGCGCGCCGAAAACGCCGATCTCGCGGGCAAGGTCGCGGAGCAGATCTACGACAACTGCCGCGCCGCCGCCGGCCTGCTCGAGGATCCCCGCGTCATGATCAACCGCATGAATGAACTGCTCGAGCAGGCCTTGGGCGGTGGGCGGGGGAGCGATTGAAACCGGGATGAGTTTCTGCTTCCGGCGGAACTCATCCAAGTTTCAATCACGTGGGGCCGGCCTTCCTTGTCGCCAAGCGGCCGCGTGGCGGCTATAGGAGTCGGATGGTCAAACAGTCGATGAGGGCGGCTTTCGCCGCGGTGTGCCTGGTAGTGTCGGCGGCGATGGTCGTCGCGGCCGGGCTTCCGGAAGGCGTCAGGAACACCCAGAAACCGGGCGACGAACCGCCTTCGCCCGAGGAGGCGCGCAAGCTCATCACGGTCCCTGAGGGATTCAAGGTCACCCTGTTCGCCGGCGAACCGGACGTTGCCCAGCCGATCGCCATCAACCATGACGACCGCGGCCGCTTGTGGGTGGCGGAGAGTTTTTCCTACATCGAATGGAAACGAAAGGGGCAGGACCGGATCTCGATCTTCGAGGATCACGACAACGATGGCCGCTTCGATTCGAAGAAGGTCTTCTGGGACAAGGCAAATCACCTGAGCGGATTCCTGATCGGCTTTGGCGGGGTGTGGGTCTGCGACGCGCCGCAGTTGTTGTTCATTCCGGACAAGAACCGCGACGACATTCCGGACGGCCCGCCGCAGGTGATGCTCGATGGCTGGGCGACCAATGCGGAACACAATTTCTTCAACGGCCTGACCTGGGGCTTGGACGGCTGGCTTTGGGGGCGGCACGGCATCAAGAAGCCTTCGCGCGTCGGCAAGCCGGGAACGCCGGACAAGGACCGCGTTGAGCTGAGTTGTGCGATCTGGCGGTTTCATCCGGTGACGCATGAGTTTGAGATCGTCGCCGACGGCACGGTGAATCCCTGGGGGTTGGATTGGAACGAAGACGGGCAGCCCTTCATCACGACCAGCGTGGTGGATCACCTGTGGCACGTCGTGCCGGGCGCGCGCTTTCAACGCCGCGAGGGCAAGGACACGCATCCGAATCCCTACACCTACGAACTCATGAAGCCGATCTCGGATCACCGGCATTGGGACGACGCGCCCGGGGCGTTGCAACGGCACGGCCACGCGCATCCGGAGCAGGGCGGGGGGCATTCGCACTCCGGCCTGATGATCTACCAGGCCGATGTCTGGCCCGAGAAGTATCGGGGCAAGGGCTTCATGTCGAACATCCACGGCAATCGCATCAACATGGATTCAATCGAGCGGAAACATTCCAGCTACGTCGCGAAGCACGGCCCGGATTTCCTGCTCGGCAACAGCCCCTGGTTCCGCGCGGTCGATCTCAAGCAGACACCGGACGGCAACATGATGATCGCCGAATGGACCGACCTCGGCGAATGCCACGATCGCGATGGCATTCACCGGACGAGCGGAAGGTTGTTCAAGGTGGTCTACGGCGAGAGCAGGCCGATGGAGAAATTCGATTTGGGTGAGATGTCGGATGAGAAGTTGGTGGAGTTGTTGGGGCATAGGAATGTCTGGTGGAGGCGGCATGCATTGCGGAATTTGTATGAGCGATACGAATCGAAAGGGGGGGCATCATTGGAAGGGGCAATTCGTGCGATCATGGAGTCCGGTGCGCTGGTGACTCCGGAGTTAGTCAACGCTTATGGCATTGGACTGAATTCAGAGCCGTCGGCGGAAGAGTATGCCTCATTTCTCGCAAGATCGATTGAACGGGCTCAGGAATCCTTGAAGTGGCTGCGGATTGCGTCGAGTTTGCGAGACCTCCCGCTTACCTTCCGATGGGAGACGGCCGAGGCGCTGATCGCCAAACCAGTCCACCCCGAGGACCGCAACCTCGCCCTGATGATCTGGTATGGCATCGAGCCCTTGGTCGCCGAGGATCCGCAGCGCGCGTTGAAGTTGGCGGCGAAGTCGAAGGTCCCGCTGATCCGTCAATTCATCGCCCGGCGCATCGCGGATCTGAACAAGGGGAAGGATTGAGATTCTGGTTTGGAACTACGGAATACGCGGAAGACACGGAAAGGAATGCAGGAATGCAAAGGCTCTTTCGGGATTGGCTTCCGTGTATTCAGTGTATTCCGTAGTTGATCTCCTCGCCGAGGATCCGCAGCGCGCGTTGAAGTTGGCGGCGAAGTCGAAGATCCCGCTGATCCGTCAATTCATCGCCCGGCGCATCGCGGATCTGAACAAGGGGAA
>JAYPEY010000027.1:44192-61770 GCA_038126035.1 Verrucomicrobiales bacterium
CCGTGTATTCAGTGTATTCCGTAGTTGATCTCCTCGCCGAGGATCCGCAGCGCGCATCGGCGCAACAACGCGCAGGTCCCCTCCGCCGGAGGGGATATTTCATCCTCCGGCGAAGCCGAGAATGAGGATGGAATCGGGGTGGGTTCGCCGGGACTTGCCTCAGGCTTTCGACGTATCAAAGGGCTTCAGCGCCGATGGTCTGATTCGCTTTCGGGAGCGCATTGTCACCGATGGGCGGCCCCGCCTTCGCTAGAGCTTCGGCGTGGCAGGCCCACCCCGATTCGCCTCTCAACGCAAGGCGTTCGTGGCGAATATCCCCTCCCCGGAGGGGGCCTTCCTTCGGGGGGCTCAACGCGCAGATCCCCTCTGAGGGCATTTTGCGTTCATTTCTACACGCCTTTCCGATTTCCCTTGTCAAAGCCGTTCCCGGTTCCAACCTCCCCGTGCCCCAAACAACGTTTCCCCCATGAACCGCCGAACCTTCCTTTGCTCCACAACCGCCGCCGCCGCCGCAACGCTCCTTCCATCCATCGCTCCGGCCGCCGAATTCACCGGCAAGATCAGGAAGGCGGTGAAGTTTGCCATGGTCAACGAACCGCTCGGCGTCACGGACAAGTTCAAGCTCCTTCAGGACATGGGTTTCGACGGCGTCGAGGTCTACACGCGCAACCGCGAGGACACGCGCGCCTATCGCAAGGCGATCGATGTCACGGGCTTTCCGGTTCATGGCGTGGTCAATTCCTCGGATCCGGATATCGCGGACGCCGTTGCGATGGCGCATGAATTGGGCGGCGACGGCGTGCTCGTTCTTGCGAAGGAGGATCCGAAGCTTTCCTACGACGACAATTTCAAGAACTGGCAAAGGCTGGTTCGTGCGGCCATTCCGGCCGCGGAGAAGAGAAAGGTTCGCCTGCTGATCGAGAATGTCCGGGCGACCTTTCTCAAGACCGCCGAGGGCATGGCGCGGTTCATCGATTCCTTTGAGACGCCATGGGTCGGCTCCTACTACGATACGGGCAACACCATCACCTGGACCGAACAAAACGCCGAGCATTGGGCGCGGGTTCTGGGGCGGCGCATTGGCAAGATCGATATCAAGGACCGCGGCCACAAGGAATTCGGCGACGCCAAGCTCGCCAAGCCCGGCGTGAAAGGCACGGATGGCGGCGAAGTGCATTGGGGGAATGTCCGGCAGGAACTGGCTCAAATCGGTTTTCACGGCTGGGCCACCGCAGAGGTCAAGGGAGGCGACCGGAAACGTCTCGCCGGTATTGCGAGGTGGATGGACGGGGTGTTGCGATTGTAGGACTCGGCGCGCCACCCAACGAGTAGGTCCCCTCCGACGGAGGGGACCTACGCATTGGCTTCCACACATCTTCCCTTTTCCCTTGTCAAACCCACTTCGTCCTCCTACCACCGCCGGATTCCTGAAATCGGATCTGCATCGAACATGAACATGAAACCCATGACCCAACTCGTTTCCCTTCTCACACTTTCCGCCGTCGCCATGTCCGCCCAGGCCGCGGAAAAGTCCGGCTTCAAGTCCATCTTCAACGGCAAGGACCTGACCGGTTGGTATGGGAACAACCCGCATCAGACTGTGAAGGCGAAGGGGAAGGAAGGCGGGATCAAGGCGGCGATCGAGAAGCAGCAGGCCGATTTCAAGAAGCATTGGTCGGTGGACAAGGGGGAACTGGTCAACGACGGCCACGGCCCCTACGCCACGACCGACGCCGAATATGGCGACATCGAGTTTCACATCGATTACAAGACCGTGGCCAAGGCCGACAGCGGCATCTACCTGCGGGGGACGCCGCAGGTGCAGATCTGGGACACCACGCCCGAGGGCGGCAAGACGGGCGGGACGCGTCAGGCGGAGAAGGGCTCCGGCGGTCTGTTCAACAACACCAAGGGAGCGCCCGGTCAACTCCCGCTCGTGCATGCGGACCGCCCTTTCGGCGAGTGGAATGAATTCCGCATCACGCAGCTGGGCTCCCGCACCACCGTTCTCTTCAATGACAAGCTCGTGGTCGACAACGCGATCATGGAGAACTACTGGGACAAGACCCGCAAGACGCCGCTGCCGGCGAAGGGCGTGATCCACCTGCAGACCCACGGCGGCGAGATCCGCTGGCGCAATCTCAAGGTCCGGGAAATCGGGTATGAGGAGGCGAACCGGCGGTTGCGCGGCGACGACGCGGCGCAGGGCTTCAAATCCATTTTCAACGGCAGGGACCTGGGCGGTTGGGCCGGCGCGAAGGACAACTACGAGGTTCGCGATGGCGCCATCGCCTGCAAGAAGGGCAAGGGCGGCACGTTGTTTACGGAGGAGACCTATGGCGACTTCGTGGCGCGCCTGGAATTTCAGCTTCCGGCGGGCGGCAACAACGGGCTGGCCATCCGTTATCCGGGCAAGGGCAATCCCGCCTACGCCGGCATGTGCGAACTGCAGGTCCTGGACAACACCGCGCAGAAGTACGCCAAGCTCGACAGGCGGCAGTATCACGGCTCCGCCTACGGCATCACGCCGGCGCATCGTGGATACCTGAGGCCGGTCGGCGAGTGGAATTACCAGGAGGTCACGGTCAAGGGCTCGACGATCAAGGTGGAGTTGAACGGCACGGTCATCCTCGACACCGATGTCAGCGAGGTGAAGGAATACATGGCCAACTCGCCGCACCCGGGCATCGGTCTGAAGGAAGGTCATTTCGGCTTTGCCGGCCACAACGACCCGGTCCTGTTCCGCAACATCTCGATCAAGCGGTTGGATTGAACCCGGACGCAGGGGAAATCTTTGATTGAAGGAACGCGCCGGGTTGTGTATTCCGCCCATTTCCGTACGGTTTTCCCCAAAGAAGGGGCCGTCTTCGGATTGAATTTTTGCAAACTGCCCTGAGTCAGACAACGGACAACACGAACCATGAAAAAAACAGCTATTCTCACCCTCGCGATGGTCTTGACCGCCGCCGGCCAGGCGAACGCGGCCAAGATTGACTTCGTCAAACAGATCCAGCCGATCCTCAAGGAGGCCTGCTACGAATGCCACGGCGCCAAGAAGAAGAAGGGCGGTCTGCGGGTCGACACCAAGGAATACGCCTTCGAGGAGGATTACATGATCGTGCCGGGCAAGCCGGACGAGAGTGAACTCTACACCCGCGTGATCCTGCCTGCCGACCATGACGACATCATGCCGCCCAAGGGCGATCCGCTGCCGAAGAAGCAGCAGGACCTGTTGAAGCAGTGGATTCTGGAAGGAGCCAACTGGCCGGACGGATTGAAGCCGGAAGTGGCTGAGAAGAAGGCCGATGGCCCGATGGACGGTCTGACCACCATCAAGCCCAAGCCGGCGGAAGCCGCGGCGATCGGGGAACTTGGCAAATTGGGGGTGTCCGTTCGCCCCGTCGCCAAGGACCTGCTTTGGAAAACCGCCAACCTCCGCTCCCTTGATCTCAAGGACGTCAAGGCCGCGCTCGGCCACCTGAGCAAGGTCGAGACCATGACCGACCTCAACCTCGCCTCCCGCGAGCTCACCGACGCGGACCTGAAGAACATCGCGCCGTTGAAGAACATGACCCGCCTCCACCTGGAGCGGAACAAGATCACCGACGCCGGCCTCGCCCATATCAAGGGCATGACCCACCTGCATTACCTGAACCTCTATGGAACCCAGGTTTCGGACAAGGGCCTCGCCAATCTGCACGGCATGAAGAACCTCAAGAAGGTCTACCTCTGGCAGACCAAGGTCACCGACGGCGGCCTCGCAGCCCTCAAGAAGGCGCTGCCCGGCGTTGAGATCACCATGGGCTGGAAACCCGCCCCGGTCGCCAAGAAGGAGGAGCCGAAGAAGGAAGAGGCCAAGAAGCCGGCTCCGAAGAAGGAGGCCGCCAAGCCCGCCGCCAAGAAGAAGGGCAAGGGCAAAGGCAAGAAGAAGGCGGAACAGAAGAAGAAATAAGGCGGCAGCCTCCGCGTTTTCAAAGGCCCGCTCCGGCAATCCGGGGCGGTTTTTTTTTGTTTCGCCGGTTGATTTCTGCTGCGCGCCGATCAGCTTGCGCATCCCGTCGGGATTCCCCGCACGGGATCGCAAGCTCCAGGTCGGCGGTTTTCAGCCGGGCTTCTCCCGGATCGTCGGCTGTTCAACAAACAAACCCTCAAGTCAAAGCACGTAATGAAAGACACACCATCCATGTCCCCCTGTATTCCGACACTGAAGAAGCTGGCCCTTGTCCTGTTATTGGGCGGTTCCATGGCCGCCCAGGCTCAGGACGCCGCGTCGGAGCCGGAAGTGAAGGAGAAACCGAAGCCCAAGTGGGAACGCAGCGCCGCCGCCGGGCTCTCCCTGACCAAGGGCAACAGCGATACCATCCTGTTCACCGCCAATGCCGTCGGCCTGCGGAAATGGGACCAGAACGAACTCGGTCTGGGCGCCGCCCTGGCGCACGGCAAGAACAGCGGAACCGTCAACACCGAGTCCTTTTCCGGATACGTCCAATACAACCGTCTGTTCTCCGAGAAGGCCTACGGACTGTTCCGCACGGAGGCCCTGCATGACAGCATCGCCGACGTCGAACTGCGACTCACCATCTCGCCGGGCTTCGGTTACTACCTGATCAAGGAGGAGAAGCGGAACCTTAGCTTTGAGGTGGGTCCCTCGTTCGTCTACGACCGCCTCGGTTCCGGTGAAAACAGCTATATGGCCCTGCGCCTCGGCGAGAAATACGACATGGCCCTCAGTGAACGGGCCCGACTGTGGCAGAGCCTCGATCTGCTGCCGCAGGTGGATGATCTGAACAACTTCATCGCCAAACTCGAACTCGGAGTCGAGGCGGACCTGACCGAGAAGATGAGCCTGCGCGTGACCCTGCAGGACGTCTATGACAACGAACCGGCCCCCGGGCGGCAGGAGAACGACATCCGTCTCGTCAGCGGAATCGCCTACAAGTTCTGAACCCATCGGCCCCATCGACCAAATTGAAAGGGCGCCTCGCGGGGCGCCCTTTCGCCTTGGTGGGGCGTCGCTTTGCGGATTTTGCCGATTCCCTTGTCCAGAAAAGCGGTGGACGCCCGTTAAAAGAGGCAGTTGGCTGTGAAATATTTGATTGTGATTGTCGAAATGCTGCTATATTTTGGCAAATACTACAAATTTAGAGCAGCCAGAATCTGTGATAGATCTGTAATAGACAACCCATCGATCCTCTCGAGCAGCCATGAAACCCACCCAGCAACACATCAACGACCACAGCGCCAAGATTGAAGACCTCTTCATGACCCGTCGGCAAATGCTGCAACGCGCCGGCATGGGCTTCGGCGCCATGAGTCTGGCGGCCCTGGAGGGCATGAATTTCCTGCCTGGGACCTCGGCGTTCGCCGAGAAGAGCCTGTCGCCGCTCGCGCCGAAACAGCCGCACTTTCCGGTCAAGGCGCAGCGCGTCATCCATATCTTCGCGCAGGGCGCGCCGTCGCACGTTGACACCTGGGATCCGAAACCGCTGTTGAAACAACGCCATGGGCAGTCTGAGCCGACTGTGGGCGGCAACGACCGCACGTTGATGGGGTCGCCGTTTGATTTCAAGCCCTCCGGACGTTCCGGGCTGCCGATCTGCGAGGTGTTCCCCAACATCGGCAAACACGCGGACGACATTGCGGCCATCCGGTCGATGCACACCAACATTCCATCGCACGAGGTGGCCACGGTGATGATGAACACCGGTTCGCTGCGGATCATCAAGCCCAGTCTCGGTTCGTGGGTGGTCTACGGCCTGGGGTCCGAGAACCAGAACCTGCCCGGCTTCATCTCGCTGCGCCCCGGCGGCAATCCCCCCGGCGCCTCCAAGAACTGGAACTCGGCCTTCCTGCCCGGCGTCTACTCCGGCTCCAGCATCAACACCTCGCTGACCCGCATCGAGGACATGATCGCCAACATCAAGAGCCCTTACTCCACGATTTCGGAACAGCGTCGTCAGCTCGACCTGATCCACAAGCTCAACTTCAAACACAGCCAGAACCTGCAGAAGGAGGTGCAGCTCGAGTCGCGCCTGGAAGCCTACGAAATGGCCTTCAAGATGCAGACCGAGGCGACCGACGCCTTCGACATCAGCAAGGAGCCGGAGAACGTGCGTCAGCGCTACGGCAACAGCCGTCAGGGACGCCAGATGCTCATCGCCCGTCGCCTGCTGGAGAAGGGTGTCCGTTTCGTGCAGGTCTGGGCCGGAGGCTGGGACCACCACAACAATCTCGAAGCCTCCCTTCGCGGGCGCGCCTCCGAGATCGACGGTCCGGCTGGCGCCCTCATGCAGGATCTGAAGGATCGCGGCATGATGGACAGCACCTTGGTCATGTGGGGCGGCGAATTCGGCCGCACGGTTCACAGCGGCAACAATGGCAACGGCCGCGACCACAGCAGCGGCGGCTTCTGCTCTTGGCTCGCCGGCGGCGGCGTCAAGGGCGGCACGGCTTACGGCGCCACCGATGAGTTCGGTCACCGCGCGGTCGAGAACAAGGTGCACATCCACGACCTGCACGCCACGGTCATGGCCCTGCTCGGCTTCGATCACGAGAAACTCACCTACCGCTACAACGGCCGCGACTTTCGCCTGACCGACAACTTCGGCAACGTGGTCAAGGACATCATCGCCTGATTTGGGCGACGCGCCAAACGACCCATCAGCAACGGCTCCGATCCAACCAACCATGAAAACAACGACAAAGCAGTTGGCGACGCTGTTCGTCGGCGGCCTCCTTCTGGCTCCCGCGGGCGCCATGGCCGCCTCCGCGGAACAGGACGCCCGCATGGCGCAGTTCTTCGAGCAATATGTCCGCCCCGTGCTGGCGCGCGAATGTTATCGCTGCCACAGCGAGAAGGATGACGCCCGCAAGGGGGGGCTCACGCTCGACACCAAGGCAGGGCTGATGAAGGGCGGCGACACCGGCCCCGCGGTCGTGCCCGGCAATCCGGCCAAGAGCCTGCTTGTCCGCGCGGTGCAGTACCACGATCCCGACATCCAGATGCCGCCGAAGAACAAGAAGCTGAAGTCGTCCGACATCAGCGCCTTGACGGCCTGGGTCATCCGCGGCGCCTACTTCCCGGAGGGCGGCGGAGCCGCCTCGGTGGCCTGGACCTACAATGACGAGACCCTCGGCCACTGGTCCTTCCAGCCGGTCAAGAAATCACCGGTTCCCAACGTGGTTCACAAGGACTGGGTCAGGACCCCCATTGACTCCTTCATCGCCGCCAAGCTCGAGGAGAAGGACATGGAGCCGAAGGAAATGGCCAACAAGACGACGATCCTGCGGCGGCTTTCCTTCGACCTGACGGGCCTCCCGCCCACCCCGAAAGAGGTTCAGGACTTTCTGGCCGACGACTCGGACAAGGCCTACGAAAAGGTCGTCGACCGTCTGCTCGCGTCGAAGCATTTTGGCGAACGCTGGGGGCGTCACTGGCTGGATGTGGCCCGCTACGCCGACACCAAGGGCGATTCCAATCGCAATGAGATCCGGGTGTATCCCTATGCCTGGGCCTACCGCGACTACGTGATCGAGGCCTTCAACAGCGACAAGCCCTACGACGCGTTCGTCCGCGAACAGATTGCGGCGGACGAACTCGTGAAGGCCGGCAAGGCGGGGCAGGAGTCCCTCGCGGCCATGGGCTTCCTGACCTTGGGCAACCGTTTTGACGGCCAGCAGGAGGAGATCATCAACGACCGCATCGACACCGTGACCAAGGCGTTTCAGGGGCTGACGGTTTCCTGCTCCCGCTGTCACGACCACAAGTTCGATCCGATTCCGCAGACCGATTACTACGCGATGCGCGGCATCTTCACCAGTTCGCGCGAGCTGGAGCCCGAGTTTCTGCCGCTGCTGCCGAAGACCCTGAACCAGAAGTCGCCCGAGTACAAGGCGTTCATGACGGAATACCAGAAGCGGCAGGACGCGCTGCAGAAGTTTTATGACGTGGAGGTGAACGACTGGCTGGCCAAGATGCGCCGGTTTTCTCCCGGTGTCCTCGGCGCCATGGCGAAGTTCCCGCAGGGGCGTGATCGCGGCCAGGCCTACGAATACATCCGCAAGTACAGTGACGCGATCAAGGCCGGCGTCAAGAAGCCGAAGCGCGGCGACTTCATCAACGGCCGCGAGGCGCAGGACGCCTTCAACCACTGGAGCCGCGTCGTCCGCGAGGGCAACAATCGCCGGCGCGTCGGGCTCTATTCGATCTTCCGCCCCTGGCACGCCTTCAACGGCGCGAAGCGGGGAGGCGGCCCCATGCTGGATCCGGCCAAGGCGGTGAAGATCACGCGGGACATCGTCGCTCGCAAGGGTGATTTCAAGACCGTGAACACCCGGGTGCAACGCGCATTTCGCAGGGCTGTTCCGCGCAGCATGGACGACGTCGCCAACATCTATGGGGCGCTCTTTGTCGAGGCCGAGGAGCAGATGGAGAAGCAGGCCAAGATCCGCTCGGGCACGACCCGGCTGATGGACAAGAGTCTGGAGGCGCTCCGTGGCGTCGCCTACATGGCCGGCTCGAGCCTGGATCCCAAGCAGGCCGCGAAGCAGAAGCCGTTCGACAAGGTCCGCGGCATTGTCACCCGCGGCATCCAGGGGCGCGAGGTGTCCCTGAAATCCCGCATGGCGGAACTTGAGATGTCCCACCCGGGCGCGCCCGCCCGCGCGATGGTCATGACGGACAAGCCGGTGAACCAGATCGGCGATTCGAAGCTCTTCATCCGCGGTGAGGCCCGCAACCAGGGGGATTTCGTTCCCCGAAGCTACATCAAGATCGTCAACAACAAGCGGGCGCCTTACCCCAAATCCCAGAGCGGTCGCGCCCACATGGCGATGGAGATTTCCAGTTCGCAGAACCCGCTGACCGCGCGCGTCATGGTGAACCGCATCTGGCAGCACATGTTCGGCGAGGGCTTTGTCCCGACCCCGGACGATCTCGGCCTGCAGTCCGACGCACCGAGCCATCCCGAACTCATCGATTACCTGGCCGTCGATTTCGTGGAGAAGGGCTGGTCGATCAAGAAGATGATCAAGCAGATCGCCATGTCCAGCGTGTATCGTCAGAGCAGCGACGGGAATCCCCGCTATGCCCAGATCGATCCGCAGAACCGGCTGCTGTGGCGGCAGAACATCCGTCGGCTGGAGTTTGAGGCCCTGCGCGACTCAATCCTCGCGATCGGCGGGACGTTGGACAAGACCGTCGGCGGCAAGTCCTTCAACCTGACGGATGAAAACTCTCAACGTCGCACGATCTATGCGCGGATCAACCGCGCCTCGCTGCCCGAGGTGTTGAACCACTTCGACTTCGCGAATCCGGACATGACCTCCGGCAAACGCTACGAGACGATTGTTCCGCAGCAGGCCCTGTTCATGATGAACAGCCCGCTGGTGGTCGAACTGGCCAAGAACCTGGTGAACCGGAAGGACTTCCAGGCGTTGGATTCCAGCGAGGAGCGCATCAGGCTGCTCTATGAGCTCGTCTACCAGCGCAAGGCTGATGAACAGGACATTGAAATGGGCCTGATCTTCATCGGGGATTCCCCCGAGACGCCGACCTACGGAGGGGGGCAGCAGGTCGCCGCCAAGCCGGCCAACAAACGGGGCGGCAACAACAATCGCAACCGCATGCGCGCGCCGCTTGGCGCGTGGGAAAAATACGCGCACGCCCTCCTGCAGACCAACGAGGCCTCGTTCATCAACTGAGCCGTCAGCCTGCCAACGCGTTCCTTCGAGCATGAAGGGCGCAGAGAACTCAGAGAACCACAGAGTGAAGACGTTCTTCCTCTGTGGTTCTTCTTTTCTGCGGCCTGTTGCTGAGTCATCGAAATGAACATCCTGATCAGCGGGGGCAGCGGATTGATCGGCGGCGCTTTGCGGGCGCGGTTGGCCGAGCGGGGGGATCGGGTTGTTCGTCTGGTTCGTGATGAAGCCTCGGCGGGCGTGGATGCCGTGCTCTGGAATCCCGGATCGGACGACCTGTCAACGGAGCGCCTCGGCGATATCGACGCCGTGATCCATCTGGCCGGCGAGAACATTGCAGCCGGAAGATGGAACGCGGCGCGAAAGGCGCGGATCATGGAGAGTCGCCGGAAGGGGACGCGCCTGCTGGCGGAGACGGTTGCTGGCATGACGCCGAAGCCCGGGGTCTTCGTGAGCGCCTCGGCTGTTGGCTACTACGGCGACCGGGGTGATGAGATTCTGACCGAGGAGTCTTCGACCGGCTCCGGGTTTCTTTCGGAGGTTTGCCAGACCTGGGAGCGATCGACGCAGCCGGCCGAGGCGGCAGGGATCCGGGTGGCGAGGCTGCGGTTCGGCGTGGTCCTGAGCTTGCGGGGCGGGGCGTTGAAGAAGATGCTCACGCCGTTCCGGTTGGGTCTGGGCGGGCCCATCGGCGGCGGGCGTCAGTGGATGAGCTGGATCGCGTTGGATGACGCTGTCGCGGCCGTTCTTCACGTGTTGGACCACCCTGAAGCGGCCGGGGCGTTGAATGTTGTGTCGCCGAATCCGGTGACCAACGCGGAGTTCACGAAGGCGTTGGCCGGGATCCTGCGTCGGCCGGCCATCTGGCCGATTCCCGGGGTTGCCGTGAAGGCGTTGTTCGGCGAGATGGGGGAGGCGACTGTCTTGGCGAGTTCGCGGGCGTTGCCGGGCAGGTTGGAGGCGTCCGGGTTTGAATTTCGCCATCCGGACTTGGAAGGCGCGTTGGCTCAGTCTCTCGGAGCTCTGGGCGTTGCACGGCTTGCGGGTTGATGGGAAGTGGATGCCGAGCAATGCTCGGCGCTCCGACGCCTGTAGGCGTCCTCTCGTGTGGCGCCAACAAACCGGGTGGAAGCCGCCTGCCGGAACAGCTCAGCCGCCGATGCAGCTCATGGAGCGCTCGGGTTGCTGGAAGTCATCCTCGCCGATGTGATGGCGCGCTTCCTTGCCCTGCACGACCGCGCGGATCTGATCCTCGATTTCCGCATCGCTGGCGCCGCCGCGCAAGGCCGGCTTCAGGTCGTGTTCCTTCAGGCTGAACAGGCAGGTGCGCAGGTGGCCGTCGGAGGTCAGACGGAGTCGGTTGCAGTGGCCGCAGAAGGGCTCGGTCACCGGGGCGATGATACCGATCTCGCCCTCGCCTTCGGCGAACCGCCAGCGGCGGGCGGTCTCTGAGCGGTTGGTTGATTCCACCGGAATCAGTTCGAATCGGGCCTGCAGCTGTTCGAGGATCTCCCTGCCGGGCACGACGTGTTCGCGTTGCCAGGCTCGTTTGGAGTCCAGCGGCATGAACTCGATGAAGCGCATGCTGACGCCGTGCGCGCGGGCAAAATCCCCCAGGTCCCCGATCTCGTGGTCGTTGAGTCCGCGGATGATGACGGCATTCACCTTCACCGGCGTCATGCCGAGCCGTCGGGCCTCCTCGATCCCCGCCAGGGCGTCCTCCAGGCCGTCGCGGCCGGTGAGTTTCTCGAAGTTTGACCGGTCGAGTGAATCGAGGCTGAAGGTGATCCGGGGGAGGCCCGCCTGGAGCAGGGCTTCGGCCCGCTCGGCGAAGGAGAATCCGTTGGTGGTCAGGGCGAGGTCGCGGAGGCCGTCGATGGCGGAGATCCCCGCAATGAGGGACTCGATGCCCCGGCGAAGAAGCGGTTCGCCGCCGGTGAGGCGCAGCTTCTCGATCCCCAGTCCCACGAAGATGCGGGTCAGGCGCTCGATTTCCTCAAGCGTCAGGATCTGGGAACGCGGTTTCCATTGGAGGACGATCGGCCGCGCCTTGTCGGCCTCGGATTCAGGCGGGAAGCCGGTCCGATAGAAGTTGGCCGCCTCCTCCGTCTCGGGGAGACAGTAGAGGCAGCGAAAGTTGCAGCGATCGGTGACGCTGACGCGAAGATCGCGCATGACGCGCCCGTGGGAATCCACGAGTGGCTGCGCGGTCATCGGTCAGTTGGAGGGCGGCTTGGGCGGCGCGACCTTGACCTCGCCGTCGCGGGTGACCTCGACCTCCAGGCTGAAGTCGCGGGCCGGGGCGCGGCGGGTGATCGGCGCAAAGTCCTTGTCCTTCAACCTTGAGGCGCCCTTCTTCTGGCTGCCGGCGCCGAAGATGCCGTTGCGGATCAGCTCCAGGCGACGCTTGACGGACAACTGCCGCTTGAGCTCCTTGACCTGCTCGCGCAGGAAGGCGAGGTCGTTGAGCTGCTTCTCCAGTTCGGCCTTCTCGCGCTGCAGACGCTTGAGTTCGCTGATGAGGAATTCGCGGTCGCCGAGGGACTCCTCGAGTTCCTTCTGCTTGGACTGGATGTCCTGGCTCAACTTGGCGATGTTGCCCTGCAATTCGTCGATCTGCTCGTTGAGGTTGCCGCGCTCGGTCTGGAGCAGGTTGATCTGCTGGTCGCGCTTGGCGATCTCCTTCTTGGCGAGGACGATCTCCTGCTCGGCCTTTTCGGCGCGCTGCGTGGTGGAGGTGAGCTGATCCTTGGTCTGCTTCAGTTCGGAGCTGACGGCCTCGAGTTCGGCGGATTTCTTGGCGAGCTTTTCCCGTTCGCGGCTGAGGTCCATGGAGGCCTTGTGAAACTGGTTGGAGGTCTGGGTGACCTTCTTCTCGAGGTTGATGACCGAGACCTGAAGCTGCTCGTTGGAGGCCTGCTGTTCGGCAAGCTCGTTCTTGGTGCGGCTGAGATCGACATTGAGTCCGTCGATGGTCTGCGTGTCGTCGGCCTTTTGCGCCGCCGCCGCTTCGGTCTCCTGCTTGAGTTTGACGCCCAAGAGCGCCGCGGCCGCGGCGAGCGCAATGATGATGCCAATGGCAACTGGTGTCTTCATAAGATCTGCGATATTGCTGCTCGGGGTCTTCTTTGGCAAGTCCGCATCCGGGCTTTGAATGGCCGGAGGCGGCCCTTAAATTGTCCGGCGTGAGCGCGCCGGGCGAACAATCCAATCTGGTCTCGAATCTGCGCGCGCTGCCGTCGGCGGTCTGGGTTCTGGCGCTGGGCACCTTCATCAACCGCTTTGGCACCTTTGTCGTCCCCTTCCTGCTGCTTTATCTCGGCGAGGAGGGTTTTTCGGTCGTGCGGGCGGGTTTTGTGCTGAGCGCCTATGGTGTTGGCAACCTCGTCGCCTCGTGGCTGGGGGGCTACTTCACCGACCGCTTTGGTCGCCGGAACACAACGGTCATTTCGATGTTCTCCTCGGCTGCGGTCATGATGGCCATTCCCCTGGCGGTGTCCGAAATGACCGGGTTGGGCTGGGGCGAATGGTCGCGGCTCGGCAGTGTGATGGGCTTGACCGCGTTGGCGGGCATGACCGCGGAGTTGTATCGGCCCGCCAGCAACGCCCTGCTGACCGATCTGGTCCCGGAGGAGAACCGGGTGACCGCCTTTTCGGTCTACCGACTGGCGATCAACGCCGGATGGGCGTTCGGGCCGGCCGCCGCGGGCTTTCTCGCGAAATACTCCTTTGTCTACCTCTTCCTCGGCGATGCGATCACCTCGGCCGCCTATGGCGTGGTGGCGGTGTTCCTCCTGCCGCATGGCAGGCGCAACACGGCCGACGCGGATTCGCGATGGGGGCCGGCGTTGAAGCGGATCTCCCGCGACCGCAGGTTTCTGCTCTATGTGTGCGCGGCGTTGGGGATCGGTTTCAGCTATTTCCAGACGCACTCGACGTTGGCCGTGTATGTCCGCGACGCGGATTTGTCCACGGCGATGTATGGACTCCTGCATTCGTTCAACGGGCTGATCGTGATCTTGTTCGAACTGCCCATCTCGCCGTGGACGCAACGTCAGCCTCCGCGGCGCGTCATGGCCCTGGGCTATGGGTTGATTGGAATCGGTTTTGCGGCGACGGCCTGGGCGCACGATCTGCAGGCGCTGGCCGTGACGGTCGCAATCTGGTCGGCGGGGGAGATCATCAGTTTTCCGGTGGGCGGCGCCTACGTCGCCAATCTGGCGCCGGACGACATGCGGGGGCGCTACATGGGATTCATGGGCTTTGTCTGGTCGTTCAACATGATTGTCGCCCCGACGCTCGGGACCTTGCTCTATACCGCCAGCCCGACGGCGTTGTGGCTGCTGTGCGGCGGATTGGCGGTTTTTTCGGCCTGGGTCACCTCGATCGATCCGGGCGACGATGGATAGGATGGGTTCCACGCATTTCGCCCTTGGACAAAGACGCGGTCGGCATCAAGAATGTCGTCATGTTTGACACTGACGACGACGAGGAAGATCCGTTGAACGAGGAGCGCCTGAACGGCCTCTGGGACAAGGCGGAGGCGGGTGATGTGGAGGCCCAGTATGAACTGGGCTGGCGGCATGTTCTGGGCAGCGGGTTCGACCTGGATGACGAAGAGGGCCTCAAGTGGGTGCGTCTGGCCGCGGAGAACGGCCATCGCTTGGCGCAGAACAACATGGGCGCCCGGCATGTTTCCGGCGATGGGGTGGAGAAGGATCTGGTCGAAGCCTATGTCTGGTTCTTCAAGGCGGCCAGCCAGGGCGACCGCAAGGCGGGCAAGAACTGCGACAGCGTCGCCAACCAGCTTTCCGACGGGCAATTGGCCGAGGCGCGGCGAAGGGCGGGGGAGGAAGCCTGAGGATGAAACAACTGGTCGTGATTCTTGGGGGGCGGGTTGCGGAATTGGTTCCGCTTCGCCGGCCCCGGCGCAGCGATGAAAGGACTTGCGGCACATCCAATTCCCCCGAAGGTTGAAGCGGAATGAATTCCGCGCTCCGATCATGAAACGCGAAGAGTCCATCGACGCCCTGGCGGACGCCGGCGAGGTCTGGGACGTCCTGGTGGTCGGCGGGGGCGCGACCGGGTTGGCGACCGCATTGGACGCCGCGGCGCGGGGATTTCGGACGGCCCTCGTGGAGCAGGACGATTTCGCCAAGGGGACATCCAGTCGCAGCACCAAGCTGATCCACGGCGGGTTTCGCTATCTGAAGCAGGGTAATGTGCCGTTGGTCATGGAGTCGTTGCACGAGCGCGGGCTCCTGCTGCGCAACGCCCCCCACATTGTCCGGCCCTTGTCCTTTGTTGTGCCGGCCTATCGGTGGTGGGAGGCCCCGTTCTACATGGCGGGATTGAAGCTCTATGACGCGCTCGCCGGCCGCCTGGGCATCGCGCCGGCGGATCTTTTGAATCCGGCGGAGACTCGCGAGTTGATCCCGACGATCGAGCCGGACCGGTTGGCCGGCGGCGTGCAGTATTACGACGGACAGTTTGACGATGCCCGGTTGGCCATCTGCATGGCGCGGACGATCGCGGACCTGGGCGGCGCTGTCGCGAATTACGCTCGGGTCGAATCGTTCCTGAAGTCCGGCGGCTGCGTCGAAGGCGTCGTGGCGCGCGATCTGGAAACGGACAGGGAACTGAAGATCCGCGCGAACGTGACGATCAACGCCACCGGCATCTTCACCGACGAACTGAGGCGCAAAGACGACGCCGGCGCGAACGGGCTGATGATGACCAGCCAGGGCGTGCACATCGTCCTGGATCGCTCCTTCCTCCCGGGGGACAGCGCGATCATGATTCCGAAGACCGACGACGGTCGCATCCTGTTTGCCATTCCCTGGAAGGAACGAGTGGTGATCGGCACCACGGACACGCCCCTGCCGGAGCCGTCGTTGGAGCCGCGGGCGCTGCCGGATGAGGTCGCATTTCTGATCGAACACGCGGGGCGTTATTTGACGAAGGACCCCGCTGAGGGCGATGTGTTGAGCGTGTTTGCCGGGTTGCGTCCCCTGGTGAAGGCGGGCGACGGCCGGGATACCTCGAAGCTCTCGCGCAATCACCGGATCGAGGTTTCGGATTCCGGACTGGTCACCATCACCGGCGGCAAATGGACAACCTGCCGCAAAATGGCGGAGGATGCCATCGACCAGGCGATCAAGGTCGGCGGCCTGGAAAGGCGGCCCGAGGGGACGACGGAGTTGAGATTGCGCGGAGCAGGCGGCGGTGGCGGCTCGGAAGTGAGCGAACTTACGTTCGCTGCTACGGGGACATTGGAGGGTTTCGCCCGCGATTGGCGGGATTATGGAACGGACGCCACGGAGTTGGACGCGCTGGTCCGGGATGACCCGTCACTTGGTGAACTGTTGCATCCAAACCTCCCCTGTTGCGGCGCGGAAATTGTCCATGGCGCGCGACATGAGATGGCGCGCGATCTGGAGGATGTCTTGTCGCGTCGGACGCGGGCGTTGTTGTTGGATGCCGGGGCGAGTCTGGAGGTCGCGCCGCGGGCGGCTGAATTGATGGCCGCTGAACTGGGGCGGGGCCAGGATTGGATCGCCGCGGAGTTGAGATCCTTCGCGGACCTGGCGGCCGGCTACCAGGTCTCAGAATCATGAGCCCTTTGTTGAAATCCGCGGTCGACGCCATCGGCGGGACGCCACTGGTGGAATTGAGTCGGATTACCCGCGGCTTGGATGGGCGCATCCTGGCCAAGCTGGATTGTTTGAATCCCGGATTCTCCAAGAAGGATCGCATCGCGCGGCAGATGATTCTCGAAGCGGAGGCGGATGGCAGCCTGAAACCGGGGCAGTCGGTCGTGGAATTGACCAGCGGCAACACGGGGACGGGATTGGCGATTGTCTGCGCCGTGACGGGGCATCCCTTTGTCGCGGTGATGTCGAAGGGGAATTCCACGGAGCGCGCGCGTATGATGCGGGCGTTGGGAGCCGAGGTGGTCCTGGTCGATCAACTGCCGGAATCGACGCCGGGGCGGGTGTCGGGAGGCGACCTGGCCGAAGTGGAGAAGGCGGCTCAACGGATCGTCAGGGAACGCGGCGCCTTTCGCGCGGATCAGTTTCAGTTGTCGGGCGCTTTTCGCGCGCATCTGCTGGGGACCGGGCCCGAGATCTGGGAGCAGTCCGGCGGCGTTGACGGATTCTGCGATTTTGTCGGCAGCGGCGGCGCGTTTGCCGGTTGCGCCGCGGCGTTCAAGGAACGGAATCCCGATGTGCAGTGCTTCGTCGTGGAACCGGAAGGCGCGGCGGTGTTGTCAGGCGATCCGGTGGCGGACCCGAATCATCGGATCCAGGGCGGCGGCTATTCGATGCCGGATTTGAAATTCATCAACCGCGATCACATCGACGGATATCTCAAGGTCTCGGATGAAGAGGCGATCGCGTGCGCGCGACGGCTCGCGCGGGAGGAGGGGATCTTTGGCGGATTCTCTTCCGGCGCCAACTTGGCCGCCGCGCTACAGCTGTTGGAGGGGCCGATGAAAGGGAGGACCGTGGCCATGATCGTGTGCGATTCGGGATTGAAATACCTCAGCACGGACCTGTGGCCGTAATTGTGACCTTGTAGCCGCGACCTCGTAGCCGCGACCTTCAGGTCGCGCCGCGAGTCCAACAGGACGAGAGGTGATTGGTTCCGCGCCGGGGGGGCACTTCTCGCGCGACGCGCTCGGTGCGCGACCTGAAGGTCTCGGCTACGGGGCGCGGCGGTCCCTGGCATCCACCCATTACGAGCAGCGGCGGTCCCGCTCATCCGCCCGTCACGAACAGCGTCGCCAGGACCACGATGTTCACGTAGACGGCGGCGAGGACATCGTCGATGGTCACGCCCCAGCCGCCGGGCATCTTCTGGCTGCCCTTGACGGGCC
>JAYPEY010000028.1:0-52481 GCA_038126035.1 Verrucomicrobiales bacterium
ACGGGCATCGCATCGACAAGGTGATGATTATGCGGGGCGGAAGTCAGTAGTCAGTAGTCAGTAGTCAGTAGTCAGTGGTCAGTAGTCAGTGGTCAGTGGTCAGTGGTCAGGAAGTCAGTGGTCAGTAGTCAGTAGTCAGGAAGTCAGTAGTCAGGAAGTCAGTAGTCAGGAAGTCAGTGGTCAGGAAGTCAGGAGGTCAGGAAGACAGCCCTCTCCCTGAGGGAGAGGGACCGAGGGTGAGGGGGATCCCGCGCAACCATCAAGAAACTGCGCCCACGGATGCGAGGCGCGTGAAAAACTGCTTGTCAAACGGGGCTTGAAGCCGAGATTAGGCGGCCCTGATTTCTGGGGCCTGTAGCTCAGTTGGTTAGAGCGCTTGTCTTACACACAAGATGTCGTCGGTTCGAATCCGGCCGGGCCTACCATTCTTTCCCCCCGTGCGACTGCGATTTGCTTCGAAACGCTCCCTGGGTGGGGTCTCTTCTACCGAATATTGGCCGGATCCCAGATGACGACGGCCATGTGGTAGCCGTCGTGCGCTTCCGTCTTCCGGGCGTAGTAGGCGGTCACGACCTTGCCGTCGGGGCATTGAACGCTGCTGGGATAGCCGCCGTCGCCCTCGAAGTCCGCCAGGCGCAAGGGCTTGCTCCAGGTTTTTGCCTCATTGTCGCTGAGGCGAATGTCGATACCTTTGGGAGTGAGCCGATTGCCATAGGTGGCCAGGACGCGGCCGTCTTTCAGCCGCGTGAAATGCCCGGGATGCTGTTGGCGGCCGGAGTATTTCTCCCGCAGGATCCAGGTCTTGGCGTCGTCGTTGGAGGTGTAGAGGGTGAGGCCGTCATAGCGCGCGCCGGCGAGCCATTTTCCCTTGCCGAGATGGAAGATGGCCGGCTCGTGAATGACGACTTTCTTGTCCATGTTGACCGGATTGCTCCAGGTCCTGCCGTCGTCGGGACTGCTGTAGACCGTCGTCGTCCCCGGCTCGCCGCGATAGAGGGCGACGCGCAGATGGCCGTCGGCTCCGGGAAGGATGTCGCCGAAGGGGACGAGAATCTTGGAAAAGGCCTTGTTGTCGATGGTCCAAGTGCGGCCGCCGTCTGAGGAGCGGCTGACGTAGGGGAGCAGAATGTCGCCCCGGCTGTTCTTCGCCGTGGGATCGGACCAGCCGCTTGCGATCACGATCAGGTCGCCGTTCGAGGCGAGGCCGGCGGCGACATTCCCGCGGGCAGTCTTCGGCGTGTCGCGCGGCGCGGGCGTTCCACGCTTGTTCCACGAAAGCCCGCCATCGACGCTGGCCCAACATTCCACGTCGCTCGGAAGTTTGAGATGGCTGGGTTGGTTGTGGATGGTCGCGACGATCGCGCCATCCGGCATCCGTGTCAGATTTGGCCAGGCGCAGACATTTGTGATCGCGACGAGGGGCTTCGGACGCTGACTGTCAGCATTCTTGACGAAGGTCAGGTCCGCGGCGTGGGCCGAGGCAATGGAGATGGACAGCAGGATGCTGGAGGTGGTCCGTTCAGCAATTCTCATCAGCGTCTTCGGGTGGATTCGACCGCAGCTTTGGCGGAAGCTGCCCCACTGGCAAGAATGATCGGGCGCAGGTGACGCAGGGGCGCAGATCAGAGGACTGCTTTACGCCCGGAGTTCGCCCCGATAGGGTGCCCTCTGTGAGAACGAAACTTCTCCGGTTCACATGTTCGTCGGCAATTGCGCGGAGCCGCCGTGGCGCGGGGTTGTGCGCGCTTGCCGGTTGTCTGCTCGCCTTGGCAGCGCCAGCCTGTGCGCAGAAGTTGGACGTCGAAAAAGAGAAGGTCGTCCGCAGCGGGCGGCCTGATGGACGGCATGTGGGCACGCGTGGATTCGTGCAGCATTTGATTCGCAACGCCAAGCCCGGGCTGGCTTTCGATCCGGAGTTCACGGCCGAACAGCAGCGGCAATGGCGGCTGAAGGTGCGCGCCAAGATGGAGGAATTGATGAACTTTCCCGAGCCGCCGCCGCAACCCGCGCCGCGCAGGTTGTGGATCAGGAAGCGTGACGGACATGTGGTGGAAAAATGGGAGGTTTATCCGGAGCCGGGCAGCGTGGTTCCCTTTCTGGTTTTGATTCCGAAGGGCGTCACCTCTTCCAAACCGGCGCCGGCAGTGATGTGTTTTCCCGGCTCTTCGGACACCAAGGAGAACCTGGCCGGGGAGCCGCCCTTGCATCCGGCGTTCAAACCCAGGGACCGCAGTCACGCCGGTGTGCAACATGGCGTGCGCAACCAGCAGGCGTTGCAATTCGTCCGGGCCGGGTTGGTCGCCGTGGCGGTGGATCATCCGGGCAACGGCGAACTTTCCGATCTCGCCAAACATCGCGGAACGGCGATGGACGACCGTAACACACTTGCGCGGTATCTGATCGACTTCGGTCGCGATTACATCTCGCTGTCCGTGTTTCAAAAGCGGCAAATCCTCGATTGGCTGCGCGCGCGGCCGTATGTGGATGCTGCTCGCGTCGCCCTGAGCGGTCATTCATTGGGGACGGAGCCTTTGCTGGCGATGGCGGTCCTGGATCCGAAGATTCGCGCCATCGTTTGGAACGATTTCCTCTGCCCCAATCTTGAACGGGCGAAGGTCGCCACCAAGCCGAATGCGCGCGGCGTCCGTCCGGCGGCCAACTGGCTCGGTCACTGCGTGCCGGGAATGTGGGAGTGGTTCGATTATCCGGACCTGGTCGCCGCCTTCGCGCCGCGCCCGTTGATCCTCACGGAAGGCGGGCCAGGCCATTCCTTGGACCCTGTTCGGAAATCTTATGAAATCGCCGGCAGGCCGGAAAACCTGGCCGTTCACCACTATCCCAAATACAGCGATCCCGCCGACCGCCGTGATGGCAGGCCCATCCCCGAAGGCCTCGACGATATGGAATGGCTGGATCACGCCAATGTGGATGCGCCCCGCCATTACTTCAAAGGCTACCTCGCTGTGCCTTGGCTGGCGGACCAGTTCAAACTGCCCGATCCGGGGAAAGTCTTTCCGTCCAAGCCCCCCGCGTCTGAACCCGAACCCCAAAACTGAAATCAATCATCCATGAGCATGAAATTCGCCTTCGCCGGTTTTCGGCACCCTCACATATTTGACATGGTCCAGCGTTGTCGCGACCGGGACGACGTCGAGATTGTCGCCTGTTGCGAAGAGCACGCCGAGACCCGCGTCGAACTGGCCGCGCGCGACGACCTCGAGATCACGCACGAGAGCTTTGCCGCGATGATGGAGGAGGTGGACTGTGACGTTGTGGCCGTGGGGGACGCCTACGGACTGCGGGCCGGGCGAATTCTGGAGGCGCTTGATCGGGGATGTCACGTGATCAGCGACAAGCCCATCTGCATTTCACTGGACGAACTCGATCGGATCGAGGCCCTTGCCAAGGAGAAGGGACGCATCGTCGGCTGCATGCTGGACCTGCGGGATGTTCCGATCTTTCTGGGGCTGCGGGAGCTCATTCAGAAGGGGGAGATCGGCGACGTGCAGGCCATCAGTTTCGACGGGCAGCACCCGTTGAATTACGGGAAGCGACCGATGTGGTATTTCGAACCGGGCATGCATGGTGGCGTGATCAACGACATTGCCGTCCACGCGCTCGATTTCATCCCGTGGGCGACCGGGCAGGAAATCAAGGATCTCGTCGCGGCGCGTGGTTGGAATGGGACGGCGCCGCAGGAACCGGATTTTCAACAATGCGGCCAGGGCATGTTCACCCTGGCGAACGGCGCGGGCGTCATTTTCGATGTCTCCTATCTCACGCCGGACTCGATCGGCTACACCATGCCGATCTACTGGCGCTTCACGATCTGGGGCGCGGACGGCGTCCTCGAAGCCGGCTACAACACGCCGCAGATCACGATCTTCAAGAACGGCGAGGACAATCCGCGAACCATCGATCCGCCCGCCGCCAAACCGGGCGCCTATCTCGATTCGTTCCTCAGCGAGATCAACGGCGGGACAGACTTGCGCCTTTCATCGGCCGATGTGTTGAAAGCCGCCCGCGTTTCGCTGCAGTTGCAGGAGATGGCCAACGGCGCGGTGTGAAACGTGCGTAGAAACCGGGTGGCGCGGTTCTTCTTTCAGGACCGGAGCGCTGGGCATTGCCCGGCCTGGGCGTGGGGTGACAGCCAATGCCGAACAATGCCCGGCGCTTCGATCGCTTTCACCCCTTCGGGGTTTTGAAGTGGGCTCGACGGAGTCTCTCCCCACCGTCTTTTCGATTCGCCGCCGCTGTTTTCATGCCTTTGCATTCCATGCCGGAACCACCTTGGAATCCGCAGTCAACGGCGATTCCGACAACCGGACGGATCTGAAATTCCGGATTCCCCGCAGAATAGGATTCTATTTCCGTCTGGAATGTGCGCCTCATTTGCGGGCGCGTGGTTGCGCGCATTGCGATGAGCATGGAAATCACGAAAGACCCGATACCTGAGTTGATCCGGAAGATCGCCATTCCGGCGAGCGTGGGATTCTTCTTCAGCACGATGTACAACGTGGTGGACACGTGGTGCGCCAAGATGATTTCCACGGATGCGCAGGCGTCGCTGGCCCTGTCGTTTCCCATCTTCTTCATCATCATCGCGATGGGCACGGGCATTTCGCAGGGATCGACCGCGTTGATCTCGAATGCGTTGGGCGCGAAGGATCACGACAAGGCGCAGTTGTATTCGCTGCAGGCGATTTCCTTCGGCGTGTTGTTCTCGGTGTTACTGACGGCGTTCGGGTTGTGGTCGACGCCATGGATGTTCCGCTATCTGGGCGCGGAGGGGGACTACCTGCGGATGTCGTTGGACTACATGAACGTGATCCTGCTGGGGACGGTGTTTTTCCTGGTCCAATCGATCCTGAATGCGGCGTTGAGCGCGCAGGGGGACACGAAATCGTTCCGCAACCTGCTGATCGTGGGCTTTTTTCTGAACGTGATCCTGGATCCCTGGTTCCTGTTCGGCGGGTTCGGACTGCCGGCGATGGGGATCAGGGGCATTGCGTGGGCCACGGTGATCATCCAGGTGATCGGCTGCGTCTACCTGGTCGGCAAGCTGTCGAAGACGGAGTTGTGGCGGGATTTTCATCCGGGTTGCTTCATTCCGAAGGCCGGCATCTTCCGGGACATTGCGGGGCAGGGATTTCCCGCGAGTCTGAACGTGTCCACGATCGCGCTGGGGATCTTCGTGATCACGAAATTCGTCAGCTATTTCGGCAAGGAGGGCGTGGCGGCCTATGGCGTGGCGACGCGCGTGGAGCAGATTGCGCTGATGCCGGTGATGGGACTGAACATCGCCGTGCTGACCCTGGTGGGACAGAACAACGGGGCGCGGCTGTTCGGGCGCGTCCGGGAAACATGGACGACGACCTTGAAATACGGTTGTTCCATCATGGCCGCGGGCGGCGCGGCGATCTTCCTTGGCGGCGGCTGGATGATGGAAATGTTCTCCGGCGATCCCGAAGTGGTGCGGATCGGCGCGGAGTATCTGCGCATCGCGGCGATCACGCTGTGCGCGTACGTGCTGCTGTTCCAGACCATCTACATGCTGCAGGGCCTGAAGCGGCCGATGTATGCGATCTGGATCGGGATCTACCGGCAGATCGTGGCGCCCTGCGCGGTGTTCTGGCTGCTGGCCTTCAAGCTCGATTGGCAGCTGGACGGCATCTGGTGGGGCGTGTTCCTGGTGACCTGGAGCGCCGCGCTGGTGACGGTGTGGTTTGGTCGGCGCACGCTGCGGCGCGTCGAGGAGGAGGCGGCCGCGGAAAACGCGGCTACTGAAAATACATCGACAGGCGGCTGATCGCGCTCTCGCGGTTCACCGCGATGCCGTGATTGGCCAGCACCTGGTATTTCTCGCCGAAATCGTCCGTGGCGGCGTCCAGTTGGAGGAGGCACTCCATGCAGGCCACGGCGTCCATTCCGGCGTGGTCAATGTAGCCCTCGGCGACGAAGATCTGGGGATTGTTCCAGGCGCGGTTCAGGCACTTGCGCAGCGTCTCGATGGCGCGGGACGTCTTGCTGAGGGCGAAGGCCAGCAGCAGTTTCTCACCCTTGCCGACGGGGCAGGTCATGCAGGCCTCCTCCAGCCAGGGGGAGAACTCGGATTCCGGCAGCTTGCGGACCACCCAGGCCGCGATCGCGGACCAGCTTACATAGTCCGGCGGGTCCACCTTCATGATGTAGCGGTAGATGTCCGGCAGGATTTCCAGCTTGGCCTCGTTGATCGCGTGGCAGAAATCCGCCTTTTCCTCCGGTTTCCAGAGCGGCCATCCCTGCGAGAGTTCATCCAGGGTGATGGTCGCCGAGTCGTCCGCAAACTTCGATTGCACGAGTTTGAGTCCGAGCATTTCGTCGGAGTAGTGGCGCGACCAGCGGGTCTCTCTTACCAGTTCCATGGCTGTCTTGAAATCTGCCGAATGTGTCCGTTATCCGGCTGAGGGAAGCGTAGCGAAACGGCGGTGGCAGACAATGCAAATCTGAATCGAAATCGGGCGCCACTGCCTGAAGATGGCGGCATTTCAGGCGCGAGACCGGAAGAACCGTCTGCCGAGCAGGAAGACTCCCGCGCAAACCCACGCAAACGGCGCGCCGATGTCGTGACGTCGGGCGACCTTGTCCACCTTCACGTTCTCGCCGCCAGTGGTGAAGAACAGGTCTTCGGTCCAGTTCAGAATCTCCGCGTCTGGATTCACGGTTGGGGAGGAAACGATGTTCAGATGCTACTGGGCGTCCGGTGAATTGAGTTTGGATTCCTCTGAAGCTTCAACCAGGAGGTCGGGGAGAGATTTCTGGGCGACCTCCACGTTCTTGTACAGTCCGCTGCCATACCAGTGGATTCGCTCCAAACTGTGCTTGGACGCGCCGAAATTCAGCGGTTGATCGGTCAGTGTGTAAAGACTCAGCGCGAACCTTCCCTGCCGCGCCGAGAACATCAACGGATAGTAGAGTTTCTCGCTCTCGAAAGAGATCTGTAGCGGAGGCAGGAATGAGCTCTTCGGAACGGCGGTTTTGCCTTCGGGCGGCGTGACCTTGATGCAGAGAAAGGTGAACTCCTTCTCGATGAACCACTTCATGTGTCCCGGATCCTCGGAGGGAAAGCCGTTCTTCTTCAACCAGGCGTTGAGAGCCTCAAGCGCATCGGCCCCTCGGGCGCGGACGGGTTGGATCGAAAACGGACCGACTTCGGCGAACTCGCCGAAAATCAGGGATGTCTCTTCGTGAGCCAGATTGGCGGCGGGGTGGTCATTCTTGCTGCAGCCCAAGCCGCAGCCGGTGGAAACGGGACTTGGGCGCGGCGTGAGTAGAGCGGATGCCCACCTGTCGACGGAGGTGAACAGGTCTTCATTGGCCACACGGTAGGCGTCCGGTTCGGTCGGTGTGGTGACAATCCAGGCAAACTGATCCGGCATGGAATCGCCGGTGATCCGATAATTGATGCGCAGGATGAGTTCTTCACGGTTTCCCTGATGGAAGATGATCGCGTCTTGCGCATTCTGGGAGATGGAGCCGAGGAAGGACGCGGGAACCATGCAGCAGCTGAAGGCGGCGTATGCAGTGACGAGCAAAGCGGCGGTGCAGACGATCCGTTTGGAGCGGTGGGATTCTTGTGCATTCATACTTTTGCAGCGTTCTTGACCAAGGTTTGGTTCAGTTGGTCACGCTGTTTCCCGCTTCCCTTCCCGCAATTTCTCGATCCGGTCGGCGGCCTTGGCGGCGGTTTCGTCGTGGGTGACCATAAGGACGGCGGCGCCCTGTTGGGCGATATCGCGGAGACGGTCGAGGACGATGCGGGAATTGTCGGGATCGAGGTTGCCGGTGGGTTCGTCGGCAAGGATGAGGCCGGGATTGTTGAACAGGGCGCGGGCGAGGGCGACGCGTTGGCGTTCGCCCGTGCTCAGTTCGTCCGGGACGTGGGTGGCGCGATCGGAGAGGCCGAATTCCTTTATCAACTCGTCCGCGCGCCCGGGGCCGCGTTGTTGCGAGGCGGCGAGGTCCGGGGCCATGATGTTGTCGCGAACGCTGAGGTAGGGGGCCAGGTGGAATTGCTGGAAGACGAAGCCGATCTTGTCGGCGCGCAGTCCGGCGCGGGCGTTGGCGGACATCGCGTAAGGATCGGCTCCGTCGATGGTCACCGTGCCGGCGTCGGGCGAGAGCAGGCCGCCGGCGATGAGGAGCAGGGTCGATTTGCCGCAGCCGCTGGGGCCCTGGACGGCGACGAATTCGCCCTTGTTCAATTCGAAGGAGACGCCGTCCAGGGCGGCGACTTCGTGGTTGTCGCGGGCGCGGTAGTTCTTGCGGATGTCGGTCAGTTTGAGCATGCGGGGCTACTCCTTCTGCAGGACGACAGCGGGGTCCTGGCTGGAGGCCATGGTGGCGGGGATCCAGGCGCCGACGACGGCGAGGGTGGGCGCGAGGCCGAAGGCGAGCAGCAGCCACTTGCCGCGTTCGGTCTGCAGGACTTCGGAGAGAAACTGCGCGTCGGCGGAGTTGGCGGCGACAAGAATCCCGGCGGCGTAGCCGGCAAGTCCGCCGATGAGGCCGAACAGGAGCGACTTCCCGAGAAAGACGACGAGGATCTGTCCGGCGCGCAGGCCGATGGCGCGCAGCATGGCGACCTCGGTGGCGCGTTGGCGGGCGTTGGTGAAGGCGAGCAGGCCGATGAAGACCATGCAGGCGATCATCACGGCGGGCACGAGGGTGGTGGCGAGGCGGCCGCGTTGGGCGCGAAGCTCGGCGCGGGCTTTTTTCTCGCGTTCGAGCGACGCCTTGGCCTGGTCGGCGGCCTTGGTGCGGGCTTCCGCGCGGGCGAGGGCCTGGGAACCGCGTTCGATGGCCTGCACCCCCGGAAGAATCTGCGAGATCTCCTCGCGGATCATCGCGATGCGGTCGCCGGCGCAGTGGCATTCCAAGGCCTGGATGGCGTGGATGAGGTTTTCCATGTCGAGCATCTCCTGGGCCTGCTTCAGGTTGATCCAGACAGTGCTGTCGTCGATGGAGCCGCGCTCCGCGTGAACCTTGAGCACCTTGAAATCGATCCCCCGGAGTTTGGTGGTGTCGCCGGCCTTGAGCCCGTATTTCTTTCCGAGCGCGAAGCCGATAATCATGGAATCGCGGGGAACGGCGTCGAGCAGCGGTTTCTTGGGATCGCGGTGGGCGATGGGGACTTCGCCGCGGGTGCCATAGAGGAGGACGGAGGTTTCCTTTTCCGGCCAGTCGACGCGTTGGACGACGGTGGGGAGGAGGTGGTTGACGGTGACGATCTTGGAGTTGGCCAGGCGGTCCACGTAGCTCTCGGGCATGGTCTTGGAGATGGAGCCGCTGATGTGCATCTCGGCGAGGTCCTGATCCTCGGGGATGACAATCACATTGAAGCCCAGCCCCTTCATGATCTTGCGCATGGAGTCCTCGAGTTTGGCGCCGGCTTCGGCGACCTCGGTCTCTTTCTGCGCGAGGATTTCGCGGGTCGCGGCGCGGTCGATCTTGAGCAGGGCCAAGGCCGCGACCTGACACGCGATGGCCACGGCGACGGCGAGGATGCCCAGCGCAAAGTTGAGCGCGCGGTGGCGGATTTCGCGGATGATCAGGCGCCAGAGATTCATGGTCGGAGCGCGCTTCAGGAGTTGCGGCCGAAGAGGAAGAAGCCGACGAGCAGGACAACGGCCCCCATGGCGCCGATGAGCAGGAAACCAAAGTCGGGGGAGGTTTCGACAGTCTCGGCGGCCTGCGCGGAGGAGGCTCCGGCCTGGGTGAGATCTTCGATTTCGGCGGGCGTCGGTTCGTTCGCCGACGGCGAGGCGTGGTCGGTTTCAGATTCCTCCTTTTCCGGCATCGCAAGAAAACCGCTCAGCGGAGGCAGTTCCTTTTCGAGATCGACCTCGAATTGGACGAGCTTGTCCCAGTTGACGGCCATGAGGATGTCGACCCCGGGGTTCTGGTCCTTGACCTGGCAGGAGCAGGGGCCGATGAGAAAGGAGCCCGCCTCGCGGATGTTCTCGGCGTTGATGCCGGCGCCGGCGAGGGCGTAGAGCGCGCGGCCGCGGCCGAAGATCGGGAACACGATGGGCTCCTGGAGTTCGCGCAGGTCGGACTCCATGCCGAGCAGTTGTTGCAGGAAGATGGCTTCCGCGGCGTCGTCCCGGGAGATGCGGATGGAGGAGAAGGCGATCTTCAACTCGGTCTCGGGGATGTTGAGCAGTCCCTCGGCGACATCCTGGGCGAGGATCTTGGGCAGCTTGAGCTCCTTCTCCAACGCCTCGACGCGTTCGTCGAGCAGCTTGGCGGCGGCCTCGTCGCGTTCCTTGTCGCCCGTTTCGACCAGGACCCAGACGGCGGAATCTTCCGACAGCAATCGGCGGGCAATCTCGCGGCGGGCGGGGGAGTCGATCAGTCGATCGACGTTCTCCTTGTTCAGGGGGCCGGACCAGACGACATCGCGGATGCCGCTTTGGTTCGGGTAGTAGAGCATCATCCAGGGGGCGGTCGCGTATTTCTGCTTTTCCCAGAGTTCGACGAGTTGCGGTTCGGGATTCGAGTCGAGGTCGGCGATGTGTGATTCGAGATTCACGACCTCGGATTCGTCGCGGGTGACGGAGGAGAGGCGGTCGACCAGTTTCTGCTGTTCTTCGGTGAGTTCCCCCTTGTGGTAGACGAGCGCGCCGTAGGGATCGGCGGGCCAGCGCTCGAGCGCGTAGCGATAGACGGGCACGGAACAGGCGAAGGCGCCGATTGCGAGGAGTGTCAGGCATGCGGCGAGCGAAGCCCGGGACAGCGGCGGACGATTGCGACGTGGAGCGGCCATTGCCGGTTTATAGCCGGGAGCGTGATTCAAGAAAACCACTTTCGAACGCGGGATTGCGCCCTTGCGCGCCGCGGGCGGCGTCCTTAGACTCGCCGCCATGTTGATGATCAAGCGATTTACCAAACAAGTTTCCGCATTGTTCCTGATTGTGGCGATGATGTTCTGCGCTGGTTGCCCGAAGGACAACACTAAGACAGGCCCGGCCAACCCGCAGCCGTCCGCGGTCGATTCCGTCCTGGTCGGCGAGATCAGCGGCAGGCAGATTGCCGACTGGAAGAACGCGGGGGTCCTGGGCGACACAGGCGCCGCGTTCAGTTACGCCGTCTGCGTGTATGCCGGGGACTCGGTGGAGAAGGACGAGAAGGAGGCCATGAAGCTGTTTGAGGAAATCAAGGACACGAAGGATGTCGGCATTCAGAAGTTTCTCAAGCGGATCGAGATCAAGGCGGACGAGGCCAAGGTGGCCGAGTGGACTGAGGCGGCGAAGAAGGGCGACGCGGACGCCATGATCAACGTTGCCATCTCCTGTTTTCTGGGCGAGGGCGTGAAAGAGGACCGGGTGCAGGCGGTGAAGTGGGCGCATGCCGCTTCGACGCACCAGGAGCACGACGGCGTCCTCTCCTCGCTGGAGGGGCGTCTGGGCGAACGGCTTTCCTTCCGGCAGTTGGGCTACGCGCGTCGATTGGCCCGCGAGGAAGGGCTTGTCGCCGCTTCCAAGGAATGATCGGCGGAGCCCGCGGCGTCACCTCATCCCCGACCTATGAATCTCGACGAAGAGCAAAAGAAGGTTGTCTCCGGCTGGATTGCCGATGGACGTTCGGTTTCCGAGATCCAGGATCTCCTGCGGTCCGAACTGGACCTGGCGATGACCTACATGGAGGTCCGGTTCCTGGTGGATGATCTGGGGTTGCAACTGAAGGACGCGGAACCGGAACCGGAGCCGGAATCGGAACCCGCTCCGGAGACGCAGGTTCCAGCGTCGGGAGGAGAGTCCGGCGCCGACGAGGCGTCCCCGGATGAGTCCGCCGTTCCCGGGGAAGACGCGGAAGGATCCGTCTCATTGACGGTCGACAAGATCACCCGTCCCGGAGCGATCGTGAGCGGCAGCGCCACCTTCAGCGACGGGAACAAGGCGGAGTGGATGCTGGATCAGATGGGGCGGTTGGGCGTGGTGCCGGAAGTGGAGGGCTACAAGCCGTCCGCCGGGGACGTTGCGGCGTTCCAAGCCAGCCTGCAGGAGGAGCTTCAGAAGCTGGGCTTCTGATTCTGATCTTAGAGCCTGTCTGAGAAAGGGAGCGACCTGTCTTTGGGCGGGTCGCGGCCGTCTCAGGCGGCGAGCATCTGGTCGTGGAGTTCCTTCTCCCAGTCGCGGGTCAGGAAGCGATAGATCCACTTTTTTGATTCGCGGATCCGCTTGTAGGCGGCCTTGATGTCCAGCACGAGGGTGATGCGCCGGTTGGGGCAGTTCAGTTCGCCGGTGTCGTGGGTGGCCACGGGCTGGAATCCCATCACCCGGGTATGGAATTCAAGAGGGCTGTGTTTTTCCCCTTCGAAGACGTCTGTGATGTAGTGGGAATAGCCGCGGGCCACGGTCTCATGGCTGGCGGCCGCCATCAGGTTGACCGCCACCAGGATGTTCTTCCGAAATTCCGGAATGACCGCGAAGCGGCCGATTTCCGCGATGCGGTTATCCTTGACGAAGGCCTCCACATCGAGCCCCTTCTCCTCATCGATGGGCTTCAATCCGTAGGTGGCGTAGAGGTCCAGGGGCGGATCGTAAAGAATGCGCACCACGCCGACGGGGCGGTCGTTGTAGTAAGTCAGAAACCAGGAAACGTTCTCGTCCGCCAGATCCTCGACCGAGAACATCTTTTCCTCATCGGCCACCCAGTTCTTCTCGACGCGGTAGGTTTCCTTGAGGACCCGCATGGCCTCGGCGCGGTCGGCGTCGTTCTGGAGGCGGATGACCCGGATTTTCTTTGAACTGATCATGAGACGTTTCGAAAGCTCACCATTCCATTTTCTTTCCCGACAGTCGACTGATTTCCTTCATGATTGCGAGATGCCACTTTCGCAGGGCTCCCCGGCCGGATGCTTCCGTACCTGAGGGCGGTTTCATTGGAGGGCCGATATGGAGGGCCATCCGGTCGTTGTCCCGGATGGCGCGGCCCGCGGGAACCTCCGGAAACCGGATGCCCATCGGCACGATCGGGACGCCGGTTTTCATGGATAATTGCGCTGCGCCGGGATGGCCCTTGAGCAGCGTGTCGGTGGAGCGATTGACGGTGCCTTCCGGGAAGATGGCGACGGGGGATCCGGCTGCGAGGCGCTCCTGGGCGCGTTTTGGGGCCGAGACCGTGTCGGTCAGCAAGGGGCGAAAGACATTGAGGAAGGCGGGTTTCGCCGGTTTGCGATCGACCGTGATGATCTGGCCGCAGGAGTAGACGAGCGCGATGCCGGGGATCAGTTTGAGATTCCAGTCCGCCATGAAATGGACGGGCTTGCCCTCGCGGTGGAAGAACACGGCGGCCGGAACGAGCACGGCCTCCGGGCGCTGGCTGTGGTTGGCGACCAGGATGAATGGATCGCAATCCGGGGTGATATGTTCGAATCCCTCGAGCGTCAGGTAGCGCCTCCGGAACAGGGAAAGAAAGCTCTTGATGAAGAACCGCGTCAACGGGCGGCCCTTCTGATGCGGCAGCGGACGGCGGAAAATCTGCCAGGCCCCCGGCAGCGGCGATGCGGGCGCGGCGGCGCCGTCGAGCTCCGTGGTGTCGGTCGCTCCGGTCATGTCTGCGATGATCCGGCGTTTTGTTTCATGTTGTGTGGGGCCGCCCGCGCGTCGCGCTTTTGTGTCACAGCGCGACGATGGCGGGGCGCCAATGGCGTGACATTCCCGTTACGCCGATGCGTTCATGATGAATTCTTTGAAACATCGGACGCCCGTGATGGTTGGGTGGTAGCGCCTGAGGCGAGGATTGAAAACCCGGAAATTGAACCGTCGGAACCGGTGTTTCGCATTCTATCCGCGGGCGGCACCGGCTAGGATGTCCGCGACATGTCGAGCCGGAAGAAGAAACGGACGCGCGTCCTGCGCGGGGTCGCGGGGGTGGCGATCTCCGGGTTGTTGATCGGGTGGATTGTCGGCCGCGCGGACATGGCGGCGTTGGCCGGGGCGTTGGCCGGGACGCGTTTGGGTTGGCTGACCATGGCGTTTGTGATGTTTGGAGCTGGGATCGCCCTGGCCTCGGCGCGTTGGGGCCTGCCCCTCGCAGTGAGCGGCTTGTCAGAGTCGGGAGCCTTTGTGTTGCGCGTGGCCTGTGTGGGGCATTGCTTCAACATGTTGCTGATGGGGCCGGTCGGCGGGGACATCGTGAAGGCGGCGCTGTATGCCCGGTGGACGGGGCGTTCCGGCGCCAGGACGCTGGCGACCTGCGCGGTCGATCGCCTGCTGGCCGGCGGCGGGTCCGTGGTCTACGGGATCCTGATTGTCTTGTTGATCGTGTTCTGCGGCGGGATGGAGCGCCTGTCCTCGCTGCAATTGACGGGGCCGGCCTGGCGGGGACCGGCGCTGTTGGCGGCGCTCGTGGCGCTTGCGATCTGGGTATTTCGTGACCGGTTTCGAGGCAACGAATTCCTGCGGCAGTCCTGGAATTCCTTTCGCGAGGTGTTCCGGCGGTTCGGCGGTTCGCGTCGGTTGCCTGTGCTCGGCGTGGCCCTTTCCCTGCTGAATCAGATTGTGTGGACCAGTGTCCTGGCGATTTGTCTTTATGCAGTCGCTGGAGGGGATGTGGCTTGGGGGGAGACGCTCTGGGTCTTCCCGATTGTTTCCACGGTGGCCGCCCTGCCGATCTCCGTGGCTGGGGCGGGCGTTCGCGAAGGGGCGGCGGTCTTCTTGTTGCAGACCTGCGATGTCCCCGCAGCGCAGGCCTTGGCGGCGGCCCTGCTCACCTCGGGGGTCTACCTGGCCTGGGCGATCCTCGGGGCCTTGATTGGTTGGCGTGAGGAGATGGCGTCAGAGCGGGGGGAGTGATGGTGATGGTGATGGAGTGATGGAGTGCGGTGCGCTCAGGGAGTTGTATTGCGTTGAGAAGAGGCGGGCATTTGTCGCCGGAAGTAGAACAGCGCGCCGATCATGAGGACGAAGGAGATGCACGCGAGGGTGATCGAGGTTCCCGTGAAGAGGGAAAGGTGGTCGAGCGGCTCCTTTCCGAACTGGCGGAACAACATGACGCCGATGTAACCCAGATAACCGGTTGCGTCGGCAAGGTAGATCAGGAAGCCGATGTTGCTCTTCTCCCGGAACACGGCGATCAGTCGCTCGAACAGCGTGGTGTGGAAGACCACATAGGGGACATAGAGTCCGAAGCCGGTGAGAATCATGAACGGCATCGGGCGAAGCGCGCCCTGCTTGAACGCGGCGGCGGCGAGGACGACGAGACCCAGTCCGCCGAGGACCGTTCCGATTGCGATCAGGAAGGCCTTGCGGTTGTCCTTGATGGCGATTGCGGCGCCCGCTGTGATCACAACGCCGATCATCACGATCAATTCGGTCTGGGCGAAGATGAAGGGCTTTCCGGTTTCGCCCATCCGGGCCCAGATTTCCACCGCGAAATCGTCGCGGATGCTGCGGATCACCGTGATGAGCACGTAGACGCCGATCAGCAGGCAGAGGCCCGGCGCGTGTCGGCGAAAGAAGCGGACGCGGTCGGCGCGGCTCATGGGAGGCCGTTCCGATCTCAGTGCGACGTCCTCTGGGGAGGGCGGCGGCACCTGCCGCAGCATCCAGACGGACAGCAGCAGGGGGGGATGAAGATCGCGCCGGTCAGAAACGGCATCCAGTATTCCGACACGCCGTGTTCGATGATCAGCCATCGGCCGACCGATTTGACCACGCCGGAGGACACGATGAAGCTGGCGCAGAGGCCGGCCGCGAGGGCTTCGGTCAATTGGCGTCCTTCCAGGTGCGCGAGCACCAGGCCGAACACCATGCCCAGCGGCAGTCCGTTCAGGAGGAGCAGGGGAAAGTTCCAGGGGGGCGGGACGAGGGCAAACAAGAGCAGGCTGGCGTGGGCGACGCCGATAAGGATCAGGATGCCCGCCGAGCGGCGTGCGGCCGGCATCTCGGAGATGACCTTGATGCCGATGAACTTGGAGATCGTGTAGCCCAGGACCTGGGAGATCACCAGGACGGTCTTGTAGCCGATTGCGCCGAGTTCCTCGCCTTCGAACGTGCCCGCGGTGAACGGCTTGCGGAAGGCGTACATGCAGAAGTAGGCGCTGAAGGCCGCGACCACGACGTAGGTCGTGAACAGCGTCTTCGGCGCGTCATTGAGGCGCCTGCCAAGTGGCGATGATCCGGGTTGCATGGGCGGCGGCAATGGAGGTCCCCTTTGCCCGGAATGTCACGACGGAATGTGTGACAATCAGTCGGCGTCGCGCAGGGTGGTTCTTCCGGGGATTTCGAAGCTGAGCTCCTCAACCCATTCGCGGCGCAGGAAGTTTCGGGTGCGGACGAGGATGCGGTCCTTTTCGGCGAAGATGAAGCGTCCCTCCGGGGTGGGGTTGCGGTGTCCGAGATTGCCGACCGAAACGTGCAGGCAGTCGCCAACCGGTCGTGTGGCGCCGTAGCCGAAGCGGTCCACCGTCGTGTGTTTGGCGCGGGTGTGGGCGGAGACCCAGAGTTTGACGTCCGGGTTTCGTTGGAGGACTTCCTTGATCGGCTCGGAATCCGGCACGCGGGTGTTGAACGGTTGGTCGCCGGGGAATCTGCCGAGGTAGTCCCCGGAATGGCAGACGGTGTCGGCGAGGGGCAAAGGATGGAAGATGATGGTGGTCGCCTTCTCCTCGGCTAGGGCGCGCGACAATCGGTCGATGCGCGCCGGCTCGATCGGGATCTCGCGTCCGTAGACCGGAGTTCCCAGCAGGACGAGGCGGATGCCGCGAAGGAACAGCACGGCGTCCAACGGCCGGCCGCTGATCTCGAAATACCGGCTCAAGGTCTCGGGGGTCCGCGCCTCGGCGGCACCGGAGAGGTAGTAACTGGGGCTCTTGAGCTTCTCCAGCAGCTCGGAACGCACGATGGGGTAGGTGTCGAGGTCGCGCCCGTTGACGCCGCCATTCAGGACGAGGAGGTCGATGTCGGGCATCGATGCGATGTCGTGCAGGAACTCCCGGTGGAAGCCGGTTTCCCGATCCGCCCCCGCCCAACCAAGATGGAGATCGGCGACGACGGCGAGCTTGAGTCCGCCCTCCCCGGGCGGCTCCGGCGGACGGCGATCGAACGCCCCAAGCTCTTTCGCGTCGGCCACGGCGGATCAGGTTCAGCCAAAGGTCCCGCCATTCCAGCCCCACATGGAATGCTCCATGTCGAAGAAATTGATGAAGACCCGTTTGGGCGGGATGTCCAACACGTCCTCCAGCAGGGCGACGATCGCCGCGGACAGCGCCGCGGGCGTCCCTTCGGGCAGTCCCAGGCTGCGGAGTTCCACGAAGGCCGAGTTGTCGATGCTGCCCGCGAAGGCGATGTGCTGGTGGGCCTCGACGACGACCTGCACATAATCCATCGGCTTGTTCAACTCATCGACGACCAGTTGCGTGCCCCGCTCGAGCAGGGCGTCCTTCTGGCCGGTGGAGATGTCGGTGTTGGTCTGGATCTTGAGGAGCGGCATGACCAGACCCTAGCAGGTTGTCGGCGGAGAGGCAACGGGATGCAGGCCTGAAGCCACCCCTCAATGCGGTAGGAACCCAGATGAATTCGGAATGGGGAGTGCGGAACGCGGAATCAAATCTGTTCCAGACTCCGCGTTCCGGATTCGGCTGTGCCGGCCCGCTGACGAACAATTGTGTCACCCTTTCAGGGTGTTGAAGTGGGGCGTCTACGGCGAGGCTCCCCTACCTGCGTTGGTAGGGATGGCTCGCCGAGCCGTCCCACTTCAAAGTCCCGGAGGGACGAACGAATTGGGAGGCGGCGCATTCCGGCTTTTCATTCAGTTCCTTGATTTCATACTGCTGCGATGACCGGGAACATTTTTATTGGGCGACGTTTGGTTGCCGCTTTTATTCTATTCACCTCCGCCGTTGTTGCGTCAGCCGCCGAGCCGTCGGTTGCGCTGGTCATTCATGGCGGCGCCGGGCGGATCGACAAGAGTCAGTTCGACGAGCAGCGGGAGCGCGATTACCGCCATGCGCTGGAACGGGCGTTGGATGCCGGTCATGCCATCTTGAAGGAAGGCGGCTCCAGCCTGGACGCCGTCGAGGCGGCCATCGTCTCGATGGAGAACTCGCCGTTGTTCAATGCCGGCAAGGGGGCGGTGTTCACAAACGAGGGGAAGAACGAGATGGACGCCTCGATCATGGACGGGCGGAGTATCGAAGCCGGGGCGGTGGGAGGCGTCACGGTCATCAAGAACCCCATCCGGGCCGCGCGCGCGGTGATGGAGAAGACGCCGCATGTCATGCTCATGGGCGACGGGGCGGACAGGTTTGCCAGGGAAACCGGACTTGAGATCGTCGACCGTTCCTACTTTCACACGGAGCGTCGTTGGAATCAGTGGCAGAAACTGCGCGACAAGGGCTTTGCCCCCGAGGTGAAGCCCAAGCCGAAGAAGTCCGCGGGCTTGGGCGGCGATGGCGTCGCGGATTACCTGGGCACGGTCGGCGCCGTGGCGTTGGACGCGAAGGGCGACATCGCCGCCGGCACCTCGACCGGCGGCCTGACCAACAAGCGCTTCGGTCGGATCGGCGATTCGCCGATCATCGCCGCCGGGACCTATGCCAACAATCGGACCTGCGGCGTTTCCTGCACCGGGCATGGCGAGTTTTTCATCCGGCACGTCGTGGCATACGACATCTCGGCGCGGATGGAGCATGGCGGACGCACTCTGGAGCAGGCCGCGCGCGAAGTCGTGCAGGAGAAGTTGAAGGCGGTCGGCGGGGCGGGCGGCGTGATCGCCCTGGATGCGAAAGGGAACGTCGTCGCCGAGTTCAACACGGCCGGCATGTTCCGCGCCTGGATCGATACGGAGGGCCGGAAGAAGATCGCGATCTTCAGATAGCAAAGACGGCGGCCGCGGCCAGCGTCAATCCAGCGGGTTGATCCAGTTCAGCCCGGAGAATCGGGAAAAGTCCGTGTCGTTGGAATGCAGTTCGGCCTGATCGGGGGGGGCGATGTCCGGAACGATGACGCCTGCCTTCCTCATCGCTTGGACGCCTTGGCGAGGAACGCGTCGGTTTCCAGATCGTCGGCAAGTTGATTCAGTTTCAGAAGATTTACGGCGGGATGAAAGCCGCCCTTGTGCGGTTGCACCTTGAGCTTCTTCCGCGTGGACGCGCCTTCATTTTCGCGCGCCATCCCGAGCCTAAGCAGTTCGTTCACGACCTGCTCGTAGGGCTTGTTTTCCCGCTTCGCGCGCTCCTTCAAGGCTCTGGCGATATCGGGATCGAGTGTGAGGGCTGTTCTCATGGGTAAATGTCATCGTGTCTTATGGGTGAAGCGTCAAGGCGCTCGTTTCGCTGTGAGTGTCATGACCTAACTTTCCCGGATTCAAGCAGGTCGAAAACCTCGCTCCTGCGCGTCCAGTCCTCAACTTGATCCAGCTCATGCATCCTGCAGCCGCAGGCAGAACTCACTTCGTCGAAAGGATCGGTGTGAACCGAATCTGAAATCCGGCGGAGGATTCGACGGGCGAGACCAGGTGGCTTCGGCTTCATCGGCGCGAATGTCTCATGCCGCCGACACCACATCAACCGGCCACCTGATTCCGGAACCCCGAGATTCAGACCTCGGTGAAAGAACGACCATTCGGTGTCGAACGTTTTGTTCAAATCGGACCGCTGGTTCGCCGGGTAATACATGTCTTTGTCGGGATCGTTGTAGTCGTCCAGATAAATGGCTTCTGCGATGTCATCCCAAACAGCGAACAATGGATCTTTCTTCCGGAAGTCGTCGCCTTTGTAGAGCTGCGCCATCGTGCAGATTGCCTCCCGCGCGGTCAGGTCCTTCGCGACAAAGCAGGAATGAATCAATGGCGCTGCGAGCCTGGGTGATTCGTCAGATTCAAGTGTTTGCAGATTCAACTCCCGGCACGTGCGCTTGAAATAGAATCGAATCTCGTCAGTTTCCTTGTCTGGATGGAGTCCGCCCAGGATTCGGAGGCTTGGCGAGTCCAATTCGTTGCAAAGTCCCCAAACCGCCCAATCGACGTGGTCGCTTGACGCGGCCTCTTCAAGATAGCGTTTCAACAATAGATGGTTCGTTGTCATGGTCCCCCCCAGGTAGCTCCCATTCTCAGGCGGGCGTGCCAAGCAAATCCCGCAACTTCTTCAACGACCTCGTGTTCACCACGTCCTCCTTCGTGAGCCAGCCCTTGCGGGCGACGTTGGCGCCGAGGCGGAGATGGCCGGCCTGTTCGAAACGGTGGGCGTCGCAGTTGATGACGCACTTCACACCCTTGCTCTTGGCGTAGCGCCAATGTCGCCAGTCCATGTCGAGGCGGTAGGGGCTGGCGTTGAGTTCGATCCAGGTCCCGGTTTCGGCGCAGGCGTCGATGATCTCCTGATGATTGACCTTGTAGGCCTCGCGGGAGAGCAGCAAGCGGCCGGTGAGGTGGCCGATCATGTGCACGTGCGGATTGGCGGCGGCCTTGAGGATGCGCTCGGTCATCTTCTTTTCATCGAGTTGGAAACTCTGGTGGACGCTGACCACGACGATGTCGAGTTCGGCGAGCAGGTCGTCGTCGAAATCCAGCGAGCCGTCCGTGCCAATGTCCACCTCGCTTCCGGAAAGGAGTCGAAAGTCGATGCCTTCGTCTTCGAGTTGTTTGTTCACCTCGGCAACGGCCTTGATCTGCTCGCGCAGGCGTTTTTCGTCGAGTCCGTTGGCCTGGAAGGAGGACTTGGAATGGTCGGTGATGGCCCAGTAACTGAGGCCGAGGTCGATCATGGCGTCGGCGATCTCGCGCAGGGTTCCGCGTCCGTCGCTCCATTCGGAGTGGTTGTGCAACGAGCCCTTGAGGTCGGTCCATTCGAGGAGGCGGGGCAGGGTGTGGTCTTCGGCGGCTTCGAATTCGCCGTGGTCCTCGCGCAGTTCGGGCGGGATGTAATCCAGTTCCAGTTCGCGGAAGATCTCCTCCTCGGTGGCGCAGTTGACGCGGAGGTCCGGGTCGCGGGTTTCCTCCTTGGATTTGAAGAGGCCGTATTCGTTGAGGCGCAGGCCGCGCTGGATCGCGCGCTGGCGCATGATGATGTTGTGTTCCTTGCTGCCGGTGAAGTAGGCCAGCGCGAAGGGATACTCCGCGTCGCTCACCACGCGCAGGTCCGCCTGGATGCCTTTCCTGCCGATGATGACCGAGGCCTTGGTGTCGCCCTGCGCGATGACGCTGGTCACCTCGGGTTGGTGGATGAACCAGTCGATGATGTTCTCCGGCGCTCTCGACGAAACCAGAAAATCGACGTCGTGCACGGTCTCCTTGGAGCGGCGCAGGCTGCCGGCGGTGGAGCAGTGGATGGTGTCGGGGTGCGCGCGCAGGTCGTCGATGATCGGTTCAGCCAGGAGCATGGCCTCGTCGAGATGGTGGCGGGACGCGTATTTGCGCCTGTGCTCGATGCCTTCGAGAATCTTGGTTTCGGACTTCTTTCCAAAACCGGGGAGGGGCGCGATCCGGCCTTCCTTGCAGGCGGTTTCCAGGGCGTCGAGGGTGTCGATGCCGAGTTCCTTGTTGATGGCGACGACCTTCTTGGGGCCGAGGCCGGGGATCCCGGTCATGGCGACCAGTCCCTCGGGGACGGAGGCCTTGAGGGTGTTGTAGTAATCGAGTTCGCCGGTCTCGACCAGCGCAGTCACCTTCTCCTGGAGCGCTTTGCCGAAACCCTTGATCTCCCCGAGTCGGCCTTCGGAGACGATCTTGTCGAGCGGTTCGGTGAGTCCCTCGATGGCGCGGGCGCCATTGGTGTAGGCGCGGGTCTTGAAGGGGTTTTCGCCCTTCAACTCCAGCAGCGTGGCGATTTCGTTGAGGATTTCGGCGACCTCATATTTGTCCATGCGCGGGAGTGTCGTGGGAGGGCGGGGCAAATGGCAAATGGCAAATGGCAAATGGCAGATGGCAGATGGCAGATGGCAGATGGCAGATGGCAGATGGAAAGCCGGGGGCCTTGACGCTTTGGCGAAATGCCCGGATCGTCCGCGGGTGCCCAGACGCCTTTCACAACCCTGCGCATTGACCATCGCCGGCTCGGACAGCGGCGGCGGCGCGGGGGCGCAGATGGACATGAAGGTGTTCGCGTCCCTTGGCGTGCATGGGACATCGGCGATCACCTGCCTGACCGCGCAGAATCCGGAGCGGGTCACCGGCGTGCAGGCGGCGCGTCCGGAGATGGTCGTGTCACAGATCGAGGCGGTGTTTGCAGGTTTTTCCCCGGGGGCGGTGAAGACGGGCATGCTTTATTCCGCGCCGATCATACGGGCTGTGGCGGGGGCGTTGTCGAATCTGCCGAAGCGTCCGGCGTTGGTTGTTGATCCGGTCATGATCGCGACGAGCGGCGCGGCGTTGTTGAAGCCGTCGGCGAGACGCGCGTTGGAGGCGGAGCTGCTTCCGTCGGCGACCCTGGTCACGCCGAATCTCGACGAGGCAGAGGCGCTGCTCGGGAGAGAAATCACTGATGTGGACGGTCTGCGCGAAGCGGCGCGGGAGTTGAGAAAGCTCTTTGGTTGCGCGGCCTTGGTGAAAGGAGGTCACCTCCGGGGCGCGAAAGTCGCGGTGGACGCCTTTTGCGACGGCCGGAACGAGTTGCTGCTTGAGGCGCCATTTGTGAGAGGCGTTTCCACGCATGGGACAGGGTGTTCGTATTCCGCCGCCGTTGCGGGGCATCTTGCCTTGGGGCGCAATCTGGAGCGGGCGGTCAGGGAGGCCAAGAGGCACGTCACGGAATCGATCCGACAATGCGTGAAGTCAGGGCGGCAGTTTGTGTTGAACAGTTTCTGGCGCGGCTGAGACGATGTCATTTTGCCAACCGGAACGATCATTGCTGTGAAGGGATTCAGAATGAGGCGCGTTTGGAAGAGGCTGTTTGTGGTTGCGGCGTTGATGCCGTGTCTGGCGTTGGCGGCGGAGGGCGCGTCCGTGTTTCAGTTTCGCGAACCCGCGCTGCGCGGGTATCGGATCGAAACGCCGTTGGTCGCCAGGCAGGCCGGCGTCGGTCCGCAATGGCTGGAGGCGCGGCGCGAGGGGGCGGACGGGGAAGCCGCGTGTCAGATCGGCAGCCGGATTGTGCTGCGCCTGTCGGAGCCCTCGCGCCTGGGCGACCTGATCGCCGGAAGGCCGCTGCAGTTGGAGGAAACCCTGTTCGGTGACTGTTTCGTTCTGCGCGCCGCGGACGCCATCGCGGCCGCGCGAGAGGCGCAGGCGCTGGCGCAACGGGACGGGGTCCTTGCCTGCTGGCCGGAGATGCGCCGGCCGATCGCGCGTCATTTTGCGTATGCGCCCGCGCCGGACGATCCCTATTTCTTCAAGCAGAATGACGCGGGCATCGAGGGGCAGTGGCACCTGGAGAATCGCGGCATGTCCGGTCAGCGTGAAGGCATCGACCTGAACGTCCGCGGCGCCTGGGCCGTCACCCGCGGCGAGAATGTCGTGGTGGCGGTCGGCGACGACGGGGTGGAGTTGAACCATCCGGAGTTCATCAATGTCGGCGTGGCGGACCTGCATTTCAATTTCACGTTGGATGCTCCCGGCGGGTTTCCGGCGATCGACAACCAGGCGCACGGGACGGCGGTGGCGGGGCTGATCGTCGCCGAAGGGGGCAACGGGACCGGCGTCACGGGCGTCGCGCCCGGCGCGCGCTTCGCCAGCTTTCCCATCTTCACTTCCGGCGACGCCATTGCCTCAGGCGTCCAGTTGGCCAAGGCTTTCGGCTACGAGTCGAACCGCGTCGACATCCAGAACCACAGCTGGGGCAATGCGTCGGTCGATGTCCTTGAACCGAGCCTGTTGGAACAGATGTCGATCTCGAATGCGGCGACCCTGGGTCGCGGTGGATTGGGCGTGGTGTTCGTGCGCTCGGGCGGCAACAATCGGGAGAGCAACGGCAACACCAACGACGACGGCTATCCGAACACGCCCTACAACATCGCCGTGGCGGCGATCCGCGAGGACGGGCGCGCCGCGTCCTACAGCAACCCCGGGGCCTGTCTGCTGGTCGGCGCGCCCAGCGGGGACAGTGATTCGCGCAAGCTGACCACGACGGATCGGGGCGGCAACATCGGTTTCAATCGGACGAGCATCCTGGGGTATCTTTCCGATTACGCGTTTGGTTCGACCGGTTTCAGCGGGACCTCCGGCGCGGCGCCGCAGATCTCCGGCGTGGTCGCATTGCTGTTGTCAGCAAATCCCAATCTGGCGGTGCGCGATGTGCAGCAGATCCTCCTGCATTCGGCGCGCCAGACCGATGACGGCGATCCGGACCGGGAGTTCAATGCGGCGGGGTTCGAGTTCAGCCACAATTCGGGGTTTGGCGTTCCGGACGCCGGGCACGCCGTGCGGTTGGCGACGAACTGGCCCAATCGACCGGCCTTTACGGAGGTCGCCTATTCCGCGACGCCAAACGTCGCGATTCCCGACGACGCCCTGCGCGTGACCCTGCCGGGCGGGCCGTCGTATGTCGCGTCGATCCCCTCCACGCCCGGAGTCGGTCCGGTGGCGGATGATCCGACGGCGACCGTGCCGCTGGTCGATGTGGGGCAGGCTTTGGAGCCGATTCAACAGGACCTGACCGGCAAGGCGGCCCTGATTCAGCGCGGTGAAAACTTCTTCCTGGAGAAGATCGACTTTGCGGCGCAGGCGGGTGCCAAGTTTGCGGTGATCTACAACAACCGGGACGCCACCGAGCGCATCACCATGGCGGCGACGGATTACAACGCAATCCCCGCGGTGTTCATCTCCCAACTCAACGGCGAGGCGTTGACGAATCACGTGGCGACCAACGGGACGACCCTGGCGCGGTTGGAATTCCAGAAGGCGGAGGTTCAATTTGCCGTCACAGAGAGCCTCCTGCTGGAGCATGTCGGCGTGCGGGTCACGGCTTCGCATTCGCGTCGCGGCGACCTGAGGATCACACTGCGTTCGCCGCGCGGCGGGCGCAGCGTCCTGCAGCGCTTGAACTTCGACAACTCACCCGGGCCGGACAATTGGACCTACTACACGACCAGGCACTTCTACGAAAGTTCGGCCGGTCTCTGGCGGGTGGAGGTCGGCGACGCCAATGAGGGCAACACCGGCTCCGTGACCTCGGTCGATCTGATCCTGCGCGGGGTCGAGATTCTCGACACGGATGGCGACGGCCTGGACGACAACTGGGAACGCGGCTATTTCGCCCATCTCGCCAATGGTCCGACCGGCGATCCTGACAACGACGGCTACAGCAATGCCCGCGAACAGATCATGGGCACGGACCCGACGGTGTCGAACCTGGACCTGCGCCTGGATGTGTCGCCGATCCGCGGCGATGCCCTGCGGGTGAGCTGGCCCGGCGTTGGTGCGCTCCAACACGAGTTCCTGAAATCGGCGGACCTAGGAGCCTCCTGGACGACGAACACACTTTCCGGAGCTTTCCCGGAAATGGAGCAGGTCATCGACGCCTCGGCCGCCGGGCGGGAATTCTATCGGGCGCTGAGGTTGGAGCCGTAGCGGCGGGCAGCTCGGCGAGTCGTTCCCGCCTAGGGCGCCTCATTTCAACACCCGCAATGGGGGAAGGCGTCTCGGCGTGGATACGTGTCCATTCGATCAGGCGTCGGACACTTGACGTTCGCTCTGCTTCGGCACGATGAGCCTCAGGCGTTTGTCCTCCATGGCGATGGTGGCCGGAATGGAGCCGCAGGATTCGCCGTCGGCCTCGATCGGTGCGGCGGGATCGCTGGTGATCTTGAGTTTCTTGGTCTGGAAGTATTCGGCTCCGCCCAGTCCTTTCCAGTTGCCCGAAGCCCAGGCCCAGCCGGTCTGCGCCGCGGCTCCCCAGTTGATCTTGGGGAACACGCAGACGTCAAAGAGGCCGTCGCGCGGATCCGCCTTGTGGAAGATGGGATAGGCGCCGCCGTAGTAGCGGCCGTTGCCGATCAGGACCAGTTCTCCGGTTGCGGCGTGGTGGCCGTTTTCCACCGAGATCCTGAACTGTGGGGAGGCAATGGCCTTCATGCCCGCGATAACATACGCCAGCGGCCCGACCTTCTTCTTCAGGCTGTAATCGACCAGTTCCACGGCCCGCGCATCCAGCCCGGAGCCCGCCAGTTGCGCGAAATGGCGGCGGGTCTCCTTGCCGTCGACCTGCTGCTTCACGCAGGGCAGGTCAATCTCCGTGTCCGAACCGTTCATGACCGTGTTCCAGGCCTTCTTGAGATCGATGGGTATCCCGAACTCGCGGGCGAAGACATTGACGGTGCCGAGGGGGAGAACGCCCAGTTTCACGCTTTCCAAGCCGCCGGGTTCGTCGGCGATGCCGTTGACCACCTCGTTCAGGGTGCCGTCGCCGCCGGCCGCCACGACGACGTCATATTCCTCCCGGACGGCCTCGGCCGCGAGTTTGCGCGCCGCGCCGGCGGCCCAGGTCTGCTTGAGCGTGCAGTCGGCGCTGATGACGTCCAGATGACGTTGCAGCCGCCGGGCCTTGTCGCCCTTGGCCGTGGGATTGAAGATTAGGCAGACGCGCACGCGCGAATATGTGCGGGCTGGGGCGTTGTTGTGTCGAGGGATTTTCGACCGGTTTCCGCAATTGTAACAATTGGGTGGCCGCCGGGTGACGGCCGGGCGTTTTCCATTTGAAGTTCAGGGGCCGGCGTTGAACGTTTGTCGCTTGTCGGACCGACCAACTGCCATGTCGCACATCGAACCAGCCATACCCGCCCGCACGCGAGACGAGGCGATGGACTTCGGCCTGACCCTGGCGAGTCATGCGATTCCCCATGAGATCGAGCATGATGCGGAGACGGATCTGTGGTTGATCCGGGTGAACGAGGCGGATTATCCGAAGGCGGCGCTGCAGGTGAGGTTGTTCGTGGAGGAAAACCGCGGCGTTCGTCCGTTGCTGCCGCCGATCGATGTGACCCATGTTTTTCATCGGGGGGCGGCGGCGTGGGTTCTTGCCCTGATCTGGCTTCATGGATTTGTCTCGGGGCCCGGGTTTCGGTTGAAGGAGATCGGACGGATGGACAGCGCCGCCCTCGAAGCCGGCGAGTGGTGGCGTTTGTTCACCGCGGTGACGCTGCATTCGGATTGGCCGCACATGATTTCGAACGCCACGACCGGCATTGTGCTGTTTGGTCTGGCGATGGCGCGTTATGGCGCGGGGCTTGGATTGCTGGCGGCCTATGCCTGCGGCGTGATCGGGAATGTGGCGGGCGTCTGGCTCTACGCGGAGCCTTACCGGGCCCTTGGCGCGTCCGGCATGGTTCTGGGCGCCCTGGGCCTGTTGGCGTTGGAGGCGATCCATCATTGGCTGCGGGGGCCAAAGCCGGCGATCCGCATCCTGGCGGCGCTGGCCGGAGCGGGCATCCTGTTCCTGTTCTTCGGAGCCAGTCCCGAGGCGGACCTGGCCGCGCATCTGGGCGGATTCGTGTCGGGCGTTGTCCTGGGCGGCGCGCTGGCCTGGGCGGCGTCCCGGGAACGGACCGGAGAGGTTCTGAACGCTGTCTGCCTGATCGTGTTCATGACCGCGGTCTACGCGCCCTGGTGGCTGGCGATGGACCTGGCGGTCAGGCGGTGAGGCCGGTTGGGTGGAGTGGTGGAGTGGTGGAGTGGTCACCAATCCGGATTCGACTGCTTCAAATCCACGGCCAGGTCAGGCAAATACATCGGCGAGGAGCCCAGCATGACGGCGTTCGCGCCGGCGTCGAAGAAATCCTTCGCATCTTCGGTCTGTGAAACGCCGCCGACCGCGGCGATGACGAGATCGAGTTGTGCCTCGCGGATGATCGACGACGCGATGGAGACGTTGTCGACCGAAGGTTGATGAATGGCGCGTCCGAGCACGCCGGCAGTCCTGTATTGTTCCCCGAAGACCGCGTTGCCGTCCCGTCGCAAAACCGGGCGACTGATGCCGTTCACCAGCGTCAATCCGCCGGCGACGCCGTTCATGGCCTGCAGAAATTCCCGAAGCAGTTCCTGCTCGGGGAAATGTCCGACCTTGAGCAGGAGCGGCTTTCCTCCGAGGGCCATACGCGTCTCCTCCGCGATGAAGCGGCTCAGTTCGGCGTCCTGATAAATGGCGCCTTCGGGCGTGCACACATTGGGGCAGGAGAAGTTGGCTTCGACGACGTCCGCTCCCGCATCCGCGGCCCATCGCGCGCATGTGGCGAAATCTTCCGCCATCTCCTCGCGGCCCCAGTCCTTCTGCGGCGTGGCGACGACAGACACGATCAGAAGTTGGCCCGATTTCAAACCGGCCTTGGTCCGCGCGACATCCTCACGCCAGATTTCCGGCGCCATGGATGGCATGCCGAAACAGACGGCCGAACTGATCCGGGTCGGATCGTCGGGCAGTGATTCCGTCTCGTAGGCGGGGCCTGCGGTCTCGCCGTCGTCATCGACGAACACCCAGTTGGGCGTGGGATAACAGGGGCGATAGGCGGACCGCACGGTCTTGTAGGTCAGGATGTCGAATCCGCGTGCGGCGTAGCCCAGGATCCAATCGCTGTTGAGCAGCAGGCCGGCCGCGATGCCGATCCGACTGCGCACGGGCAGACCAAGGAATTCCTTCAACGGCGTTTCGGGGACTTTCGGCGGGCCGCTTGCGAAGCCGGGGCCGGCGTCGTAGTTTGCCTGATAGGTCGCCCGGATGTCGTAGGTCTGCTGCATGGGAGGGCGCGAAGTCATGTTCACTCGGGGTCGCGGTCGAATCCATAGGCCCGCTCGACCTTGGCGATGCGGAGCTCATAGCGGTCGTACCATTTCTCCCGACCGGCGGACTGCGCGGCTTGATGCTCCTCATTCTCCTTCCATGCGGAGATGGATTCGAGACTTTCCCAATAAGAAACCGTGATCCCCACGCCGTCCTCGCCGCGCGTGGCTTCAATCCCGAGAAAGCCTGGTTGCGTTCGGGCCAGTTCGACCATGCGAGCGGCGGTTGCCGCGTAGGCTTCGCCGTCCCCGTCCGCGCTCTGACTCGTGAAGATGACCGCGTAGTAGGGCGGTTGTGGCGTGTTCGCAAAACTCATTTCAGGGTCTTCTCAAAAAGCTGGTAGGCGATTTCGCGCATTTCGACGGGGAAGTCGTGCGGACAATCCGGATGCTCGACCCGCAGGCGGTTCTTATGACCATGAAGTTCGTAAACCTTGCCCGCCGCCGCCGCGATTTCATCGACGCTTTGCCATTTGAAATTGCTGTCTTGCAGCGGCGCGCTGATGAAGACGTGACGCGGGGCAAGCGAGGCGATCATTTCATGGAAGTCGTATGGGATCTCCTGGAGTCGACCGCGGTAGTCGGCCAAGCGGGGCATGTAGCGAAGTTGGCACCAGCCCTGTTCCGGGAGCCAGCGTTTCTCGTTCCCGCCGTAGTAGTCCGTGTAGGCGTCGAGGCCGCAACTGCTGACGACGGCCTTGATGCGTTCGTCGAACACGGCGGTGTAGACAGAATTGTGGCCGCCCAGCGAGTGGCCGATCGCGCCGATCGCCCCCTTCTTCACATAGGGCAGCGATTCCAACAGATTGACGCCGCGGATGTTGTCCCAGATGGCTTTCATGGTCCCGCTCTTGTGGCCAAGGCCCAGGACATCGGGTTGATAGCCGGCGAGCAAAGGGTAGGAAGGGGCCAGTGTGACAAATCCGCGTTCGGTGAGTTCCTGCGCATACTGGCGATTGGGGCGGCCGCCCAGACCGACCACCACCTTGTGCCCGATCTTGTTGTCCGTTGGATGGAGGCAAAGGACGGCGGGGGCCTGTAAACCGGGGCCGGAAAGCAGCTTCTTGGGAATCAACAGATAGGCCGGTGTGCGGGAATCGGGCTCCGATGCATAGGAGATCAATCGGCGCACGTAGCTGCCGCAGTCGGTTTCCTCTTCGATCTTCACGTCCAGATCGCCGCGTTTTCCCTTGCCGGGCAGCGGCCCCATGACGGCCTGCATGGCCTCCAACGTGTTGGCGCGGCGATGCCTCCAGTCGGCCGGGGAACTGACAGGTTGGACGGCGCCCGCAGGGTTCCGATACACCAGCAGGTTGTCGCGCGACAGTCGGGGATCGCGTTTCGCCGGCCAGTCATCCGCCGACAGCGACGCGCCGCACAACGCGAGTCCGAGGCCGACCATGATTCCCGAGGATTTCGTCTTTGGCGACTTCATGCCCGCGATCAAACGACATTCGCGGGAGCCTTGCCAGCAATTCCACCGTCAGATTTTTCCCCTTGTTACCGCTTGACCTTGTTTTGAAACTATTCAATAACAATGGCATTTAAATGCCCAGATTGCCGAATAAGATCAAGACGGTGACGATCACTGTCTCCACGACGCCCATGGTGCATGGGCATTTGGAGGCGTTGGTGGACACAGGCTTGTATGGCAAGAACGCGGCGGAAGCGGCGGAGCGTCTGATTGCGCAGGGCATACAGGAACTTCTGGCGGCCGGGACCTTGATCCGGCTTCCCAAGGCCGGGGACAATTGATTTCGGCTTCGAAGGGGATGGAAGCCGGACGCGTCGGATAGGGGTCTGACGCGCGATGTGCGTGCGGTTCAATTTGCAGATGGATTTTGGCGGAAACATATTGGCGATCGCGGACCTTTCCTATGTGTGGGAGAAGGCGACGATCGAGGGCAAGGGCATCATTCTGCTGCTCGGCGTCCTGTCGGCGTTCGCCTGGTCGGTGATGGCGGCCAAGGTGCTGCAGATCCGTCGAGCCAAGCGGTTGAACGAGTATTTCATGATCGAGTTCAAGGCGCAGCCTGAGGTGCTGGGGATTTTTGACCGGCGGATCCTGGTGGAGGGGTGTCCGTTGTTCACAATCTATCGGGAAGGCTCCACGGAACTGGATCAGCGGATGCGCGGGGGCGGGAGTCGCACCCGGAGCGACAGCGTCTCCCTGAAACAGATGGAGCACGTGAAAGGCGCGTTGGAGCGGACGGTCGCCGACGAGGCCTTGAAACTGGAATCCGGCCTGATCCTGCTGGGCATCGCGGTGAGCGGCGCGCCGTTCCTGGGGTTGCTGGGCACGGTCTGGGGCGTGATGAGCGTGTTCAGCCAGGTCGCCCAGGCGGGGCAGGCGGACCTGGCGACGATGGCCCCCGGACTCTCCGCCGCCATGATGACCACGGTGGCCGGCCTGCTGGTCGCGATCCCCTCCATGTTCGGTTACAACTGGCTGGTGCACAATCTGCGCGTCGCCGCGGTGGAACTCGACAATTTTGCGCAGCTTCTCGTCGCCAAGATGGAGACCGAGTTCTTCAAGGAGGACGGCGACGGCGCGCGCGCGTCCAGTCTGCGCGTGTCCCGGAACGCTCCGGTGGAAGCTGACGACGAGGAGGACAAGGACCATCAGGAAGACGAGGACGAACGCGGTTGACGCGATCGTCAATGATCGAAGCGACCCGGAGCCATGCGTCGATTCTCCCAGCGCAATCAACTGGTGACGTTGAATGACATCAACATCACCCCGTTGCTGGACCTCGCCTTCGTGCTGCTCATCATCTTCGTGATCGCGACGCCCATGTTGGAGCACGGCATCAAGGTGGACCTGCCCGGCGGCGGCCAGCCCGAGACCCGGCCCCTTCAGCGCGAAGACATCAAACTGGTCGAAGTCGATTCAGAAGGAGCATATTTCTTCGAAGGCCGTCCAACCGGACTGGATGAAATCGAACAGAAACTGGTCGCGGAATCCATCGCGAACACCAACATGCTCGTCTATATTCGGGGTGACGGCGACGGCGCCTACAAGCACGTGGCCGCCGTGCTTCATCGTTGCGAACGCAACCAGATCACCCGAATCTCACTGCGCACCAACCCCAACGAATAACCCGCCATGGACCCCACGCAAAAAAAGTGCCTGATCGGCTCCGTGGCGTCGCATGCGCTGCTGGTGGCCGTCATCGCCTTTGCGCCGGCGTTCATCAAGAAGGAGATCGAACAACCCACCGAACCGCTGGATTTTGTGCCCAGCAAGGTGGTGGAAGTGCTGCTGGAGAAGCCCGGCGCGCCGTCGGCCAAGCTCGTCGAGGCCAAGGTGACCCCGCCGCGACCGACGCCGGCGCCGCCCAAGCCTCAACCGCGTCCGGAGCCCAGGCCGGAGCCGGTGAAGAAACCGGAGCCCAAGCCCGAACCGGTCAAACAACCGGAGCCGCCCAGGAAGAAACCCGAACCCAAAAAGGTCGAGCCGAAGAAGGTGGAGCCCAAGCCGGTCCCCAAGAAGCCGGTGGTGAAGAAGCCCGAGCCGCCGAAGAAAAAGGTGGTGAAGAAGGTTGAGCCCAAGCCCGAGCCCAAGCCGACGCCGCCCAAGATCAAGGTCAACATCAACGCGGTCACCACGCAGACCTCCAGCGTCAGCAAGGCCGAGCAGCAACGCCGCGAACGCGAGCGAAAGCAGGCGGAAGCCAAGAGCAGGGCCGAAGCCGCCGCCAAGTTGGCAATGCTCAAGGACCATGAGAAGGCCTGGCAGAAGACCCGGATGGACCAGCAGAAGCTGGCCAAGGCGACCAGCGATTCAGTCTCGCGGATCCGGACCGGGCTGCAGCCGTCCATGACCATCGACACCTCCAAGGGCAGCGGCGCGGCCTACGCGACCTACGCCCAGTATGTCCGGACGATTTATGACGCCGCCCTCCGCAAACAGGGGGCCCAGGAAGGTCGGCCAGGCGAGGTCATCAAGGTGCGCATCACCATCGCCCGATCCGGAAAAGTCACCGAAGAGCGGATCATTTCGGGTTCTCGCACGAGTTCCTACGGACGCGCGGTGCAACAGGCCTTGAACTGGGTTGATCAGATCCGGCCCTTTGGCCCTGGAGCCACGGATTCCACCCGCACCTACATCATCAACTTCCGACTGTAACACGCAGAATCACATTATGAGAAACCCGACAATTCGACCGGCGGTCACCCTCTGCCTCCTGCTCTCACTGGGGTTTTCGGGCGCGTTCGCCCAGAAGGCGCCCCTGGAAATCGATATCGACGCCATCCGCAAGAAGATGAATGACGGGATCACCCCTGTGGCATTGCAGGGGTTCACCGGGGAATCGCTGTCGGTCCTACGCTTCGATCTGGAGGCCTTGGGTTGCGAGATTGTCGATGAGGGCGGGGCCGCCTACGTGATATCCGGCGAGAACAGCGACACCCTGGAGGGACGCGTGTTTGACCGTCTGAACAAGAACAACCAAATCCTCGCCAAGCGGTATAAGGGCGGCAGCGCGCGGGTGCAGGCGCATACCTTTTCCGACGCCATTGTCGACAAGATCATCGGGCCGGGCATGGGCATCGCGCGGACCAAGATCGTGTTCAAGGTGGACACCGGTCGCGCCAAGGAGCTCTACATCACTGATTACGACGGCCATAATCCGATCCGCGTCACCTCGGACAACACCATCGTGGCGGCGCCAACCTGGGTTCCGGGCAAGTTGGCCCTCTATTACACCTCCTACATGAAGCAGAACCCGGACATCTACTTCCACGATCTCAGCACCGGGCGGCGGCAGTCGATCGCCCGTTATTCGGGTTTGAACACCAGTCCGGCGGTTTCGCCCGGAGGGAACAAGGTGGCGATGATTCTCAGCAAGGGCGGCAGTCCGGATGTGTATGTGGCGGACAGCAACGGCCAGAACCTGAAGCGATTGACCAGCACCCGTGGAGACGAATCCTCGCCCTGCTGGTCGCCAGACGGCCAGCGGATCTGTTTTGTCTCGCGCGAATCCGGGCGGGCTCGGCTCTACACCATTCCGGCCTATGGCGGGAAGATGAGCCAGTTGCGGACGGCCGGCGTCAGCACGGTGACCGAGCCGGATTGGGCGCCGGATGGCGGGACCATCGCCTTCACCTCGCAATACCGGGGCGGATTCAACATCTGCACGATCCCGGCAAAGGGAGGCACGGCGACGGTGGTCGCGGGCGGGGAGGACCCCTCTTGGGCCTCCAATTCCCGGACCATGATCATCACGCGCCGCATCGGCGGAAAGCGCGTCCTCTCTTTGCTTGACGCTAAAACCAAACGTGTGAAGGATATACGGAAGAATTTCGCGGGAAGTTGTTCTCAGGCCAGTTGGGCGAAGTAATCGTTCAGGCGCCGCGCACGCAGATACACCATCATGAAGCAGATCCAGAAATCCCTGATCCTCCTCGCCGTTGCCGCCTTGGTCGTCGGTCTGACCGGTTGCCGCAAGAAGCCCGTCGGCCTGACGCCCATCCCCGGGCAGAAGACGCTGCCGCCGGCCGGCGACGGTGTGTTTCCCCCGGAACCGGGCCCAACCGGGTTGGCGGGAGCCGGCGGAGGAACCGACGCCACGCCGGGCGGCGCCGCGATTGACGCCACACCGGTCGGATTGGGAACGGACACCGCCGCCACCGGCGAAAACCTTGCCGGAGCCGACACCTCGGCCGGCACGACCGGAGAGGATCTGACGGATTCCGTCCCCGACAACATGACTGATACCGGCATCCCCACCAGCGATCGCCCGATCTTCGATGGCGACTGGGAAATGGATTCCGATTTCTTCCACTCCAACACCGTCTACTTCGATTTCGACCGTTCGGACGTCAAATCGAGCGAGCGGGTCAAGGTTGAGGAAGTGGCGCTCTACCTCCAGCGCGAGTCCCGCAATGGCGTCTTGGTGGACGGACACTGCGATGAGCGCGGCACCGAGGAATACAACCGCGCCCTCGGTGAGCGTCGCGCGCTGTCCGTGCGCGAATACCTCGCCCGTCTGGGCATCGATTCCAGCCGCATCTACACCCGCAGCTTCGGCGAGGACATGCCCGCCGATCCGGGCCAGAACGAGGCCGCCTACGCCAAAAATCGCCGTGGCGAGTTCATTCTGCTCATCCCCCGCAAGCCCTGAGCAAGAGCCGCCTTTCTCATCGAAAGATGCGAAAGCGGGGCTTCCCGGAGCGCGGACTTTGGTCCGCTTCAAGGCAGCTTGTTCCGCTGCTCCGGTTTGTGCTCATGGCGTGGGAATCCGAAGGTTGAAGCGGAATGAATTCCGCGCTCCGCAGGCATCAGGAAGCGATTTACATGAAATCCGTCTTGTTCTTTCATTCAGGCAGGTCGTTCGACGCCTGTTCACTTGCCGCTTGCCAAGCGTGCAAAACGGCCTAGCGTCGTCGGATCAACTTTTCATCTGACACAACATGGAAACCAATTTGTTAGCATTTGCCTTGGGAATGCCGGAAGTCGTTCTGATTCTGGCTGTGATCCTCATCTTGTTCGGCGCCAAGAAGCTGCCGGAACTCGCCCGCGGTATGGGCAAGGGCATCAAGGAATTCAAGCACGCCACCCGCGAGATCCAGGACGACATTGAGGAAGCCCTCAATGACGATCCCCCGCCGCCGCCGAAGAAGTCCGCTTCTTCTCCGGAGGGTGGGAAGTCGGAACACTGGACTGACAAGACTGTCGACAAAGATTCCGCTTCGGAAGACTGACCGCCACCGCAAGGGCGCCGGCCATGTCGAATGATCCTTCGAATGGGACGCCTTCTTCTCCCTCAGACGACGATTCTCCGAGGCCTTCGGATGAATCCTTGAAGGAGTCTCCCAAGGAAAACCCCAAGACTGACGAAGTCGAAGCGTCGGAGTCCGCCAACGTTGCGGACGCTGATGGCTCAGAAGAGGGGCAGGGCGACGGCGGAACTTCGGAGGATTCGGATAAGGTCGAGGCGAACGGGGAAGACAGGAGTGGGAAACCCGAGGACGAGGACGACGGGGAGGTGAAGCCGGAGGCCGATTCGTCGCATCGCGCGGGGAAGGATCCGGCCTCGGACCACGAGGAGGGCGAACACGAGTGGCACAACGAGCACGACGAATACAATCCGGAATACGACGACCCTCATCACGACGAATACGAGGACACCTACCACTACGACGGGGACGAACATTACTACGAGGATCACGACGAGGAATACCACCACGACGACGATCACAGCCACAGCTCCGGTCACTCCATTGCGCCCTCTGCCACGCTGCCGGAGAAACCGTCCCGTTCCGGCGGGCAGAAGACCGCCGTTCAGAAGAAGGACGACGACTGGGATGATTGGGACGACGACGAGGAGGACGAGGAAGGCGGCGGTCCGGTAAAGAGTTTCCTGGAGCACCTGGAGGATCTGCGATGGGTGCTGATCAAGTGTGTCGTGGCCGTGCTGGTCTGCATGTGTGTCTGCCTGGTGGCGGCGAACAAGGCCTTGGACATCCTGATGCTTCCGTTGAAGAATGCGAAGGTGGCGGTCACTGAATCGTTGATCGACCAGGCAATGGAGGAGGGGAGGGCGCAGCCGACAATTCAGATTCAGTTTGGCGGGGAGCGGCTGGAGACCACGGTCAGCACCAATCTGTTTGAATCCTTTGGGCAGAAGTTTCATGTGACCAACGACATTGTGGCGCTGCGGGTGTCTCCCATACGGTCCGGGGACGGAATCGTCCTGGGGCTGGAAGTGGCGGATGAGGTTCTGGAGCGGCAACCGCCTGTCGATCTGCCGGAGCTGTCGCCCAAGAGTCCGCTGACTCCGTTCATGCTGGCCCTGAAGACGGCGTTTTTTGGCGGATTCGGCCTGGCTTCGCCCCTGGTTTTCTTCTTTATCGCGCAGTTCGTGGTGCCGGCGCTGCACCGGCATGAGAGAAAATATCTGGGTTGGGGGGTGTTCATTGGCACGGGCCTGTTCGCCTTGGGCGTGGTGTTCGCCTATGTCGTCATCGCCAAGATGATGTTGATGGCCTCGGTCACCTTCACCGACTGGCTCGGCTTCAACGCCAAGATCTGGATCATCGACGACTACATCGCCGTGATGCTGAAGCTGCTGCTGGGCGTGGGGTTGGGCTTTGAGTTGCCGGTCGTGCTGCTGACCCTCGTGCGGATCGGCATCCTGGATTATCCCAAGCTGGTGGCGATGCGCATGTACGCCTTTGTCGGCGTGCTTGTGCTCTCGGCCCTGCTGACGCCGCCGGATGTGATTTCCCAGGTGATGATGTCGCTGCCGCTGTGGGTGCTCTACGAAATCAGCGTGCAGATCGCCCGGATCTGGTATTGGCAGGACCAGCGGGCCGCGGCCGCCGAAGAAGCGGCGGAAAAGGCCGGATCTGACCCGTAAATGCCTCGGGAAAACCGCTTTACAAGTTCCATGGCCGCAGGCATCTTCTCGAACCACTTAAACGACCTATGCGAAAATCCTTTGTTTTTCTTACGTTGACGGCGGTTCTTGCGCTCTTTTCCGCGGGCTGCTCGGGGCCTTCCTACAAGCTGGGCCGGGGACTTAACAACGCGACCGAGCCTTTCCGTTTGGGCGAGATGCGCCGCTCGATCGAGCAGGCTCACATGTGGGCCGGCCCGAGGCAGGCCTTCAAGGCGGGCGCCATCCAGGGTTTCAACCGCACCATCGTCCGCACCGGCATCGGTCTCATCGAGATTGTCACCTTTCCGTTCCCGAGCTACGAGCCCTTCTACCTGAAGAAGAAGTATGCGAGCAATGGCGACGTCTACATTGGCGGCCCCTACCGCACGGACCAGCTCTGGACGCTGGATTTCATGACCGAGGATCCCCGCTATCCGGACAGCTACACCCCGGGGCCCTACTCGGACGGCATCTTCGCCACCGACACCGCCCTCGGCTTTGCGGCCGGCGATGTGTTCCCGGGAATCGTGGGCAGCCGCTTCCACATTTTCGACTATTGATCTGAAGCCTCTTTCCAAGGCGCCGACACCTCGTTGTTGGCGCCTTTTTTGTTTCCCGGAACCGACATGACGCTGACCCGCCAATCCGGTTGCAAGATCAACCTCCTGCTCAACGTGCTGGGGCGGCGGGAGGATGGTTTCCACGAACTGGAGACCCTGATGCAGCCGGTGAAGCTGTTCGACGAACTGACCTTCAGCCAGGGTGATGCGGAAGGCGTTCAATTCACCTGCAGCGACGCGAGCCTGCCGACGGGCGACGACAACCTGGTCGTCCGAGCCGCGCGCTTGTTCTTCTCCGAGGCGGGAATCCCCGAACAGGCGGCCATCCATCTGGAGAAGCGCATTCCGGCCGAGGCGGGGTTGGGCGGGGGCAGCGGCAATGCGGCGGCGACCCTGTTGGGGCTGAACGAGATGTTCAACAACCCGCTGTCGTTGGAGAAACTGCACGAACTCGCGGGCGGCCTGGGATCCGACATCCCCTTCTTTCTCGAAGATCGCCCGGCCGTGGCGGGCGGTCGCGGCGAACAGGTGGAGCGACTTGATCCCTTTCCGGCACTGGCGGGCAAGTGGTTGTTCCTGGCGCGGCCGGGATTCGGCGTGTCAACGCCGTTCGCCTACAAGGGGCTGAAGAATCATCCCGAAGCCCTGAACGGGCGTCCGGGGCGGGCGAGTGAGTTGGCGGCCGCGTTGGCCGATGGCGACCTGGGAGCCGCAGCGGAACAGTTCTACAATTCGCTGGAGGCGCCTGTGTTGCGGAAGTTTCCCATCCTGGCGATGTATCAGGAGTTTCTACGCGAGAACGGAGCGACCGTGGCGCTGATGTCCGGCAGCGGTTCCACCACCTTTGCCATCGCGGATTCACGGGGATTGGCAGAGACGTTGAAAGAGAAGTTTGTGGCAAAGTTCGGAGCCTCCAACTGGACCGCGACGTTGCCGATGTGATTGCGAATCAACCGCGCGGTTTGCGTGAGAGGAGCGCGGAATTCATTCCGCTTGAACGTTGAGCGATCCGCGGTCTTGGCGTTGCGCCGAATCTTGGAAATTCCGGGGGCGAAAACGGAGCGCCGAGCATTGCTCGGCCCGGGCGTGGTTTGGCAGCGAATGCCAAGCAATGCTCGGCGCTCCGAATGCCCGGTTCGACGCTCTGCGGGGAGAACATCCGGATGGCCGGGGCTTCCTCTTTTCAGATTCCTGAAAACTCGAAAGAAATGCCTTGTCGGAAAGGAAAGCAGCGATACATTCCCTGCCTGCCATGTCCCATGGTGTAATGGTAGCACAACTGGTTTTGGTCCAGTCAGTCAAGGTTCGAGTCCTTGTGGGACAACCATTTCAGCCGGGCTCCTGACTGGACGCCCAATCCAGTGAAACCGTGCCTTCCTTCCTCGCTGAGTCCTCAACTGAAATCGGGTTATGGCAGGTTCGTCACCGATAACTTTCATTTTGCGTCATTCACCATCCAGACAGACCTTTCACAGCGTCTGAGTGTGGATGGATCCGCACTCAAACCCAGCCAACCGCGGGGCGCCTGTCGCGCGGCGCAGGACGCTGGTTGGTCTGCTGACCCTGGCCTTGATGACGGGGCTATGGGCTGCGGTCTCGTTCGTTCCATTGAGAGTCGGGCGGGCGAGGATGGCGGCTGCGCCGGGGGGCGTCACGGAGCGTCAGTTGCAGGCGCTCAATCAACTCCGGGACGAACTCAACTGGAGGTACGGTTTCAAACAGGGCGTTCCACGCGTCAATCTGGGGCCCTGTGGCCGAGTTGCCAGGATCTTCCGGGAGGAATGGAATGAGCGGTTCGGGGCCAAGGTTCATATCGCCTTTGTAATGACCCCCGAGGGGGAGGCCTGTCATCACGTGCTGATCAGGTTGCCCAACGGCGACTTCTTCGACGGCGGCAACGGAGTCATTTCCAGGCGGACGCTGCTGAGGCAGTATGAACTGTTCACCAGGATCGAGGAAATGACGGCGTTTGACCTGCCGACCCTCGACAGATGGTCCTACGGGCTCAATCGGAGTTACCCTGATTGCGAGAACTATTCCGATGAGCAGACGCGGGAAATCGTCCGTCGGCATCTGGATGCGGGCCTTTGAGATGGAATGGCGGGTCCGTTGACAAGCGGGAATCAAAGTGGGCGCGACCGAAGCGTGGATTCCATTCCGCCACCACTTCCGAATCTGCCGGGCTTGGGAACAAACCCAGGCTCCTTCCGTAAACTGCCGTCCGCTCTCGTTCCGCCGGACAAGGGTTGAGCGATCAGGGCCGCTTGACCGAGCGGATGTTCTCGAAACTCTGGAGCTGAACGTGGTAGGTCCAGACGGTCGGTGACAGGACCAGCGCCATTCCCGTTCCCGACACGTGCCCTATGAGGGTTACGGTGGCTCCCTCGAAGTGGGCGCGGATATCGGTGATCCCAATCTGTTTGAGACGCTCTTCGAACTTCGGTGAAATCGGCGCGGTGAACTTCGCCCCGATGCCTGACGGAACCAGGTGCAGGACCTCATGGGTGGTTCCGTCGGGAAAGGCGGTGGGAACGGTGGCGATCGCGGCAACGTCGAACCTCACAACGACCTCCTTCATGGCATTTTTCAACGCCTGGCCGTGCGCGACAATATGGCCGGGCGTCAGCGGCGGCGGCTCGTTCTCCGATTCCGGGTTCTTCGAATCTGCGCCGAGGCAGATCATGGGGGCGAGCAGGAGGGCGGTCAGACAGCGCTTCATCATCCATATGACACAGATGGCGCGCTTTTCTTGGGAGGTTTTTTTCGCGCGTCAGGCCAGGATCTTCTTCACCACCCGTCCTTGGTTTTGCTCCACGAGCGCAAGGGGGGCGTTGTTGAACTTGTAGGCGAACTGGTCGTGGTCGATGCCGAGTTGGTGCAGCAGCGTGGCGTGGAAGTCATGCTGGGTGACGATGTCCTGGACGGCGCGGTGGCCGAACTCGTCGGTGGCGCCGTGGATGTGACCGGCCTTGATGCCGCCGCCGGCCATCCAGATGCTGAAGCCCTCGGTGTTGTGGTCGCGGCCGGGCTTGCCCCGCGAGCCGCGGTTCTGGATCACCGGAAGGCGGCCCATTTCACCGCCCCATTGCACCAGCGTGGAATCAAGCAGGCCACGCATCTTGAGATCCTTGACCAGCGCCGCGCAGGGCTGGTCGGAGGCTCCGACGCGGGATTCGAGCGCGCGAAAGATGTCCTGGTGCATGTCCCAGCCATAGTCCCAGATCTGCACGAAGCGCACGCCGCGCTCCACCAAGCGTCGGGCGAGGATCAGGGCCTCGGCGTGGCGGCGGGTCTTGGAGTTGTCCCAGCCGTAGAGCTTCTTGGTGGCCTCGGACTCGCGGTTCATGTCCAGCGCCTCGGAGGCGGCGGTTTGCATGCGGGCCGCCAGTTCGTAACTGGCGATCCGGGCGGAAAGGTCGTCCTCGCCGGGATGGCGGTCGAGGTGTTTGCGGTTCAATTGCTGAAGCAGGTCAAGCTGCCGGCTCTGTGGCGCACCGCGCATATCGACCGGCGGATTCAGGTTCGCGATGCGAGGCTCCTTTTCACGGACGATCGTTCCTTGGTAGATCGAGGGCAGATGCCGGCTGTCCCAGAAGGGCGACCCGGGCGGATTGCCGCCCATGACGAGGGCGACGAAGGCGGGGAGGTTTTGAGTCTCCGCGCCGAGGCCGTAGACGATCCAGCTCCCCAACGACGGCCAGCCTTCGCGGCCCCGCCCGGTGGTCAATGCGCGCATGCCGGCGACGTGGTTGCGGATGTTCGGCAGGTTCATCGAGCGAATCAACGTGATGTCGTCCACGACGTCCTTCAGGTGCGGCATCAGCTCGGTGTTGATCCTCATGCCGGACTGCCCGCACTCCTCAAATTTGAAGGGGCTGGGCATGACGATCGAGGTGGCCTGGCCGGCGTTGTCGTACTTGATGTCCTTGCCCGGAAACTGTTTGCCCGCGTATTTGTCGAGCATGGGCTTGTGGTCGAACAGGTCCAGGTGCGAAGGGCCGCCTCCCATGAAGATGGAGATCATCGCCTTCGCCTTGCCGAAATGATGCGGCCGCTTCGGTAAGAGGTCGTGATGCTCCTTCACCAACGCCGGCGGCGGCGGCGCTTCGGCGCGCGCGTCACGGCTGAGCAGGTCGGCGGCGGCGATGGATGACAAGCCGAACGCGCCGCGAGCCATGAAGTGGCGGCGGGTGGAAAAGGCGGGGGGTGAGGCAGTGGGCGATGTCATGGTTGCGGGTGAATTGGTCGGCGAGTGTCAGTGGGAACGACGGAGAAAAGCTCCAAATCCCAAGCTCCAAGTTCCAAATCCCAAAAGGTGCGGAACCGTGTCCGGAGTGAGACGCACGGTGAGGGGGAAGTCTCGTGTCGCCCTTTCAGGGCTTTGAAGTGGGACCTTTCGGCGAAAGGTCCCTACCTTGTGCGTGGTAGGGACGCCTCGCCGCAGGCGTCCCACTTCAAAGCCCGCCGCAAGCGGAACTCCGATCAACAGGAATGGGGCGGACGGTTTCATCCAACGTCAATCCACATACAGAAACTCATTCGACGCCAGCAACACCTGGCAGAGGGTGGCGAGGGCTTTCTTTCTGGCTGCGGTGTCGTTCTTCAAGGTCGTCTTGAAATGGGCTTGCTGCTCGTTGAAGAAGGCTTGGAGGGAGGCGGCCTGATCGTCGGGGATCGCGGAGCTGTAGGCGGTTTTCCAGGCCAGGGCGATGAGGGCTTCGCTGGCCGTGTTGTGAGCCTCGGCCAGAACTCGGTCGGCGAAGACGGCGGACTGCCGGATGATGAATTCGCTGTTGAGCATGGCCAGGGACTGCGTGGCCACCGTGGAGGAGACGCGGCGGGCGCAGTTGGGCTCCATCTGGGGGGCGTCGAAGGATTGCAGCATGGCCACGGGCTCGGTGCGGCGGACCTTGATGTAGAGGGAGCGTTTGAGTTCCGTCCGGTCGGGCGAGACCTTGCCGCCGGCCACGGCGACGATGCCGCCGGCGTTGGCCGCGACCGGGATGGGTTGGCCGTGCAGGCGGTCGTTGAGGTCGCCGCTGACGGCGAGGATGGCGTCGCGCACGGATTCGGCGTCGAGGCGGCGCACGGGCATGCGCCAGAGAAGGACGTTGTCGTGGTCGAGTTGTTCCGCGTCCGGGCGACGCGCGGAAGCCTGCCGGTAAGTCTGCGAGGTCATGATCAGCTTGTGGAGGCGTTTGAGGCGCCAGCCGCCGGCCGTGAATTCAGTCGCCAGCCAGTCGAGCAGTTCCGTGTGGGATGGGCGTTCTCCGGCGACGCCGAAGTCCTCGGGCGTGGCGACGATGCCCCGGCTGAAGTGGTGCATCCAGAAGCGGTTCACCAGCACGCGGGCGGTCAGGGGATGTCGGCCGTCGGTCAAGTGACGGGCGTAGGCGAGGCGCCGGCCGGTGGTGGGGAGCGCGGGGTCGTTGGCCGGGAGAGGCTTGCCGCCGCAGGCGTCGGCCAGGACGCTAAGCTCGCCCGGCGAAACCGGATCGGGCTCGGGTGAACTGTGGTCGCCTCGATGAAAGACCTTGGTGACCGGGACGTTCCTGGTGTCCTCGGTCGCGACGCGGACGAAGACGGGCTGGGGCTTCTTGGCCCGGATGGCCTGGTATTCCTTCTGGAAGTCCATATAGCCCTGCTTGAGTTCGGCCGCGTCCGCATACTTCTCGATGAAGAGGTGCAACGTGGTGCGCTGGACGTTGAGCGAAGGGTGTTTCTCGGTGAGGAGCGCCGTTTGTTCGGGGCTGCGTTTCTTGGCGTCGGTCTCGTAGGCCTTGCGGGCGAAGTCGCGTTCGGCCTCGGGGATCTTCTCGAGTTCGCGTTCAAAGATGACGCCGACGATGCGCATCATCTCGTCGTAGTATTTCTTGTCGAAGACCTTGGCCTGCTTCTCGAGTTCGTCGGCTTTGGCCTGATCTTCGGCGGAGAGGATGGCGGCGCGGCGGGCGTTGGGCATGCGCCAGTTGGAGACGTCGTAGACCGGCTCGAAGATGGCGCGGAGCTGGTAGAAGTCCTTTTGCGGGATCGGCTCGAAGCGGTGGTGGTGGCATTCCGCGCAGGCGATGCTCACCCCGAGGAGGGAGGAGCAGACGATCTTCACGGTTTCGGTGACGACCTTGTTGCGCGCGACCGCGGGATCGGCGGGGCTGGAGCCGGAGCCGTCCGGGCCCATGCGGAGGAAGCCGGTGGCGGTGAGCTTGGCGAGGGCGTCGGGGGACTTGTTGGCGAGGCCCTGGGCGTTGGCGTGGGTCGCTTTGACGAGTTCGTCGCCGGCGAGTTGTTCGACGATGAACTCGTCCTAGGGCTTGTCGGCGTTGAAGGCGTTGACCACGTAGTCGCGGTAGGGCCAGGCGTCGGGGCGTTCAAGATCCTTGTCGTTGTAGCCTTCGGAATCGGCGTAGCCGGCCACATCCAGCCAATGCCGCGCCCAGCGTTCGCCGTAGTGCGGCGAGGCAAGAAGGCGGTCGATGAGGCCGGTCCATGCGGTCTCGGGATTGGCGGACCAGGCGGCGAGGAAGGCGTCAGTCTCCGCCGGACTGGGCGGCAGGCCGGTGAGATCGAAGTGCGCGCGACGAAGCAGGGTGATGGGCGGAGCCTCCGGAGAGGCGGCCAGGCCGGCATCGGTCAGGCGGAGGCGGATGAAGGCGTCGATGGGGTTGTCGGTCCGTGTCGCGTGCCGCGTGTTGCGTGTCGCAGGGGGGGCGGGCTCAGGGATCTCAGATGTGAAACGGGCGGCGGGGATACCCGGGCGTTTGATGGGTTGGTAGGCCCAGTGGCTCCGTTCGGCGGCGGTGATGATGAAGTCGCCGGGTTCGGGCAGGCTCTCGGGTTCGAGTTGGGCCGTGGGGGCTCCGGCGTCGATCCAGCGGGCGATGAGATCGACCTCCTCCGGCTTGAGCGTGAGTTCCTCCTTGGGCGGCATTTCCCCGGACTGGACGACTTCGAACAACCGGCTCGCCCGATGATTGCCCGGGGTGAGGACGCTTCCCGATTTGCCTCCTCGCTCGATCAGCTTGCGCAACCGCAGATCGAGGCCGCCCTGGAGTTTCTCCTCTTCGCCGTGGCAGTGAAAGCAGTAGGCCTTGAAAATCGGGTGGATGTCTGTTTCGAAGGTCGGAGCCGGCGCTGAGCGCCCTTGAAACGCGAAGCCTGCGAGGGCGGTGAGCGTGAGCAGGAAGCGGGGAAACCGTGGGCTCGGATTGCGGGGCTGGAACACGATCCGTATTGGATACGAAAACCGGACAGGTTCTTCAATGAAAGTGTTCCGCGTTGTTCCTCACTGTCCCGTTCCATCGATCCCGGTTGCGATCTTCCTCCGGTGACGAAGATCAAACCGCTCCCCTGGCCCGAGAAAGTAATACATCGCCTTGCCTGCAGGGACTGCGCGACGGGGATCATAGATCGCCACCTTGCTCCTGCCGACGACTTCGAATTCGTCCTTCTGCACTACGATCGCGGTTCCCTCGTCGATCCCGATTCCCAGCAACTGCGGATGTCGGCGCACGACCGATACCAGGTCTTTCTCCCGCTTCCGCGCCAACAAGTGCTGATCCACGGCGCAATTCTTCAAGTAGCCGAATCCTTTCTCGTAACCCGGGGCCATCATGATCTGATTTCCCTCGCGCGCGCCTCGCACCAGATAGTCTCCCTGAATTGTCGCGCCCGCGGAACTGCCGCCGATCACACCGCCGCGATCCAAGACCGCTTGGAATGCCCGCTCCGTGCGTGTGTCCAGGTAGGAATCGACCAGTCGCCACTGCCTTCCGCCGCCGAACCAAACGCCCTTCGCCTGCAGCAATGGCTTCACAAACTCCTCGCTGTCCGCTTCGTTTCGGTCGCGGGTATGAAGTATGATGAGGTTCCTCGCCCCCAATTCATGGAACATCTTGCAGCCGGACCAGGCCTCGGAATAGTTGGGCGAACTTCCCGCTGTGGGAACCAGCACAATTGGGGCCTCGGGGCCGCCCGCCAATTGAATGAATCGATCCATGATCGATCTCTTGAGCGGGCCGCCTCCCGCGATGATCAGACTGCCTTTTGCGGGGCCGATCGACACCGGAGATTCGGCGTCCTGGGCGGCCGCGCAGCAGGTCGCCATCGAGAGGGCGACGACCGTCGCCGGACATAGCGCGCGTAAACCTGACATCACCCCATCCATGCGGAGCAGCGTAAGACTCCGTCGATTGCATTCAAAGCCATCAATCCTCGGAGAAGAGGTATTCCAGATCGGTCTTGGAGAGGCTTTTGGCGAAGCCTTCCTCGCCGAGGACGTCCTTGATGGTCTGCGACTTGCGTTGCTGGAGGTCCCAGATCTTTTCCTCGACGGTTCCGGGGGAGATGAGCTTGTAGGCGATGACCTTGTTCTTCTGGCCGATGCGGTGGGAGCGGTCGATGGCCTGCGCCTCGACGGCGGGATTCCACCAGGGATCGTAAAGGACGACGTAGCTGGCGGTGGTGAGGTTGAGGCCGGTGCCGGCGGCGCGGAGGCTGAGCAGGAACACTCCGGGGCGTTCGTCCTCCTGGAAGGCGTTGACGACCTCCTGCCGGTTCTTGGTCTCGCCGGTGAGGATGTGCGTGGGGATCTCGGCCTTGTGGCACTCGTCCTCAAGGATGCGCAGCATCTGCACGAACTGGCTGAAGACGAGGACCTTCTGCCCTTCGGCCAGGAGCGGCTCCAGGAGTTCCATGAAGGTCTCGGTCTTGCCGGAATGGGTGTCGTTGCCGACGAGGCCGGGGTGGCAGCAGATCTGGCGCAGGCGGGTGAGCGCGGCGAGGACGTGCATCTTGCTCTTGGCGAGTCCCTTGGATTTGACGGCGTCCATGACCTGCTCGCGGCTGCGGCGCAGCTCGGCAAGGTAGAGCTTGCGTTGTTCGTCCTGCATGAGGCAGTCGCGGCGTTCCTCGATGCGGTCGGGCAGGTCCTTGGCGACCTGGGTCTTGAGCCGGCGCATGAGGAGCGGACGAAGCTTCGAGGAAAGCCGCTTGCGGGCGGTCTTTTGCTCCCAGGGGGCGACATCGCCGCGGGGTTCGTATTTCTCGGTGAATTCGGCCTGGGCGCCGAGGTAGCCGGGCTGGACGAAGTCGACGATGCTCCAGAGGTCGAGCATGCGGTTTTCGAGGGGGGTGCCGGTGAGGGCGAGTCGGCGCCTGGCCTTGAGCTGCTTGACGGACTGGGTGACCTGGGCGGTGGGATTCTTGATGAACTGGGCCTCGTCGAGGACGAGCGCGCCGAACTCGAACTTGCTGAGGGCCTCGAGGTCGCGGCGGAGCAGGGCGTAGTTGGTGATGATGATGTCATGCTCGGGGATCTGCTTGCGCAGGTTGTGGCGGGCGGCGCCGCTCTCGAGCACGAGGACCTTCATTTCCGGGGTGAACTTGTTGGCCTCGCGGCGCCAGTTGTGGAGCACGGAGGCGGGGCAGATGACGAGGGTGGGCTTGTGGCGTCTGCCCTCGGTCTGCTTGAGCCAGAGCAGCCAGGTCAGGGTCTGGAGGGTTTTGCCGAGGCCCATGTCGTCGGCGAGGATGCCGCCCATTTTGACCTTGGTGAGATGGCAGAGGAATTCAAAGCCGTCCTGCTGGTAGGGGCGGAGTTCGGCCTGCAGGTTTTCCGGAATGCCGACCTTGGGCACGCCCTGGAAATTCTCCAGCTTCGTGCGGAGGGTCTTGAGGGCCGCCTTGTTGGCGATCTGGTTGAGGGTCTCCTCATCGGCCTCGCTGGCGTGCAGCATCTCGATCTTCTGGACGTCGGAGCTGAGGCCGTCGACGCCGAGGTCGGCCATGGCGTCGTGGGCCTTTTGCACGGCGGCGCTGTCGAGTTCGACCCAGCCGCTGTCGGGCAGTTTGACGAAGCGGCCGGTGGATCCGGCGAGCTGCTTGAGGTCGGCGGGGGTGAGCTTGAGGCTTTCGGCCTCCCATTTGGCGGAGACGGAGAGCCAGTCGATGCCGCTGCCTTTGAGCATGATCTTGGGCTTGAGCGGTTTGGATTTGAGGAAGAGGCGTTGGAAGGACGCGTTGCCGAGGTATTCGGCCTCCCTGGGGCGTTCGGGCCAGGCGGCGGCGAGGGTGTTGAGGAAGTTCTCGTTGGCGTCGCCGACCCAGAGCCCGGCTTCCGGGGTGAACCAGTCGAGGCGGCGCAGCCAGGATGAAGCGGCGACGAGCCTTGGGTCGTCCAGGATTTCGGGTTTCCCGGCCTTGCGCTTGCCCTTGCCGGCGAACTGCCAGTCGTGGCCGTTCCACTGCCAGAGGCTGCCGTCGTTCTCGCTCCTGGCGTTGAGACGGAGGCGCACGGTTTCGTCGGCGAGTTCGAAGACGAATTGCGGCACGGCGGCGTGCGTTTCGCAAAGCTGATCCCAAAGCTCGGCGCTTTCGCCGTCGCGTCGGCCGGTCTTGCGCAGGTGGACGAGAAGGCCGTGGCTGAGCTTGGTCACGGGCAGCAGCGGTTCGGAAAGCCAGGATTCAATGATGTCCGGCGGCGGGGTGTTGCGGACGAGCAGAAAGGAGCCGTTCACGAGGGCCAGCAGGGGGAGGGCGTCGAAGAACACGACCTCGTTCAGTTCCCTGGGGTCGCCCTCGGGACCGCTGAGGAGCTGGGTGAAGGAGAGTTCGATCTTGTGGTTGACCAGGTGCGGCTCCAGTTCGGCGAGCTGGCCGTGGAACTGCAGCGGCGTGTCGGAGCCTTCGAGCGCGAGGCGGTCGGTGTGTCCCCAGCGGGTGAGCCACTGGATCAGCTCGAGTCCGCTGAGCGCGACTGAATCGTCGAGATCCTCGCGGTCCCTGTAGGTTGCGGCAAGCCACTCGATGAATTCCCAGTCGCGGGTGGAGAACAGTTCCCGTTCGTGCGCGGAGCGGGTGGTGAGGTCGATGATTTCGGCGACGGAGCGGATCTTGGCGCCGGTGCGGGGGCGGAAGAGATGCAGGTCGACCCGGAGCAGGTGCAGGGTGGAGTCGTCGTTCGCCTTGACCGGCGTGCAGACGACATTGAGTGAGGCGCGGGGCGCGTCGAGGTGGGTCTGGGACTGCGGCAGCAGCCAGGATTCGAGGCGTTGCACGATCTCCTGGTCCTGTTCCTCCTGCTCAAGTTCGGCGAGGCGGTCGAAGTTGGCGTAGGCCATCAGTTCGCTGGGCAGGGAGCGGCCGGCCTTGAGAAAGAGCAGGGCGGTCTCCTCGAGACGCGTCTTGCCGGAAACGGCAAGCAGTTTGGGCCACCAGTCGTCGCCGGCGAAATCCTTGCGGGAGAGGGAAAGCTTCTCGAAGTAGTCCTCGATGAGCAGCCAGGCGCGTTGGGAGTCCTTGCAGCGGGAGAAGGTCTTGAGGATCTCCTCGCGTTCGGCGACGGCGTCCTTGGAATCGGCGAGTTCACGACGCAGGTCGGCGAGCGCTCCGTAGGTCTGGCTCAGCACGTTGTGGTGCGCGTCGTATTTGGTCGGTCCGGAGGTCCGTCCCCCGGCGCGTTTGGTCGTTGTTCTTGGCATCTTACGGCTTTGAGTTGGTCGGCCGATTGCACTGTTCCACAACCGGCTTCGAATGTCTCAATTGTTTCTGAATAAAAAGATTTCCTGCGCGTCTAAGCGCGCCTCGTCTGAAAAAGGGAGATCCGGGGAGTTGTCATATCAGCCCTGCCGTTCGGATCAGTGAACGGCGACCCTGGCGATGTCCGCCCCCGGAGATCCGGAGGTCAGGAGGCCATCGCTTCCTCGGGTTCCTTGTTCTTCTTTTTTGCTTCCTGCTTTTTCACCCAGGCCTCCCAGCTTTTGCCTTCGGCCGGGTCCTTGCCGGAGAAATCGAGTCGTTGGATTGCGTCGATCGACACGGTCGCGCGGCGTTGTTTGTTCGACCAGAGCTCGATGGAGTCGTCGTCGATGCGCGAGAGGTAGCCTTGTGATTCGGCGCCGTCCTTGGAGGTGACGGTGATGTTGCCGCGGTAGTTGAAGGCGGCGTTGAGGGCCTTGGCGAGGTCGCCGTTTGAGGCGTCGGTCGCCTCGAAGGCGTAGCCCTGTCTGTAGGGGGAGTCCTCCTCGACAGTGGAGGCGGACGATGCGGCTGCGACGGGCTCCTCGGTCGGCTCGGGGATGTTGGCGCCGAAAAGCGTGGAGCGGACGGTGGCCATGAAGCCCTTGAGTGAGCCGAAGGTGAAATCGACGGCGGTGGGTTCGTAGCCGCAGTGGACCATGCAATCGCGGCATTTTGGGTTGCCGCTCTTGTGGCCGTAGGCGTCCCAGTCGGTGGTCTCCATGAGTTCCTGGAAGGAATCGACGCTGCCTTCCTGGAGCAGGTAGCAGGGCTTCTGCCAGCCGAAGACGCTGTAGGTCGGGTTGCCCCAGGGCGTGCATTCGAAGTCCCATTTTCCGGCGAGAAACTCGAGGAACAGAGGGGATTGGTTGAACTGCCAGCTGCGCTTGGCCTTGTTGAGAATGCGGCGGAACAGGGAGTGTGTTTTCTCGCGCCGGAGGAACTTGTTCTGGTCCGGGGCCTTGTCGTAGCTGTAGCCGGGCGAGACCATCATGCCCTCGACGCCGAGCTTCATCATCTCGTCGAAGAAGGCGCGCGCGCGTTCGGGGTTGGTTCCGTCGAAGAAGGTGGTGTTGGTGCAGACGCGGAAGCCGCGTTCCACGGCCTTCTTGATGCCGGCGACGGCCTTCTGGTAGGTTCCTTCGCGGCAGACGGCAAAGTCATGTTCCTCCTCCAAACCATCCATGTGGATGCTGAAGGTCAGGTATTTGCTGGGTTCGAAGAGGTCGAGTTTTTCCTCGAGCAGGAGGGCGTTGGAGCAGAGGTAGATGTATTTCTTTCGCTCGACGAGGTTGCGGACGAGCTTGTCCATCTCGGGGTGGAGCAGGGGCTCGCCGCCGGGGATGCTGACCATCGGGGCGGGGCACTCATCGACGGCTTTCAGCGCGTCTTCCACGCTCATGCTTTCCTTGAGAATGTGCGACGGATACTGGATCTTGCCGCAGCCGGCGCAGGCGAGGTTGCACCGGTAGAGCGGCTCCAGCATGAGCACGAGCGGATAGCGCTTCACTCCCCGGATTTTTTGTCCAAGGACGTAACTGGCGACTGTCCACATTTGAGAAATAGGAACTGGCATGATTGCTTAAATGATCAAAATGGTCCGAATAAAAACTAAAGGCCGAGTATATAGGGAATTCCCTTAGGCGTTTGCCAGAGAAAAATGAGTGAATTTACGATTTTCGCCGTCAATGGGGAGGAAATCGTGGCGAGGTCAGGCGGTGTTTTCCTCCTCGCTGTCCGGATTTGGTTGATTTTCCGGCGTTTGGGCAGGTTCTGGCGCGAGCGGCTTTTCCGGCTCGTGTTTGAGGATTCCGGGCAGCAGCAACGAGAGCGGCGAGAAGCCTTTGGATGCGTGGATGCCGCCGCACCCGGTCAGGAAGACCAGGCAGGAAACGCCTGCCAAACCGGGCCAAATTCGAAATCGAGTACGCATTTGAGGCAGCATATAGTTCGCATTAAGCATGTTGGCAACTGTTAATTCAAACACGCGGGCCGGCGGTTGGTTTCGCCGGTCGCTGGGTGTCGTGTGCGGTCTCTTTCTGGGTTTGTCGGGGGAGGGCGGCGCGAATGCGTCGGATCATGCGCCGACATCGGAGGTCTTTGCCCGGCGTGCGAGGGAGGCCTATGAAAGGGCGAGGAAGGGGCATCGGGAGGCTCCGGAGGACCCGGCGAAGGCGTGGGAATTCGGGCGGGCGTGTTTCGATTGGGCGGAGTATGCGACGAGCAAGTCGCAGCGGGCGAGGTTGGCGGAGGAAGGGATTGGCGCCTGTCGCGGCGCGATACGGAAGAGTCCGAAGCTGCCGGGGGCGCACTACTTCCTGGCCATGAATCTCGGACAGTTGGCCCGGACGAGGAATCTCGGCGCGCTACCGTTGGTGGATGAGTTGGAGGGATCGTTGCTGCGGGCGCGGGCGCTGGATGCCGGGTTCAACCACGCCGGTTCCGACCGTTCCTTGGGCATGCTTTATCGCGACGCTCCGGGCTGGCCCATCAGCGTGGGCAGCAGGAAGAAGGCGCGCGCGCACCTGACGGCCTCGGTCAAACTCGATCCGGATTATCCCGAGAATCGCATCGTGCTGCTGGAATCGGCCATCGAATGGGACGACAAGAAACTGTTGCGCGCGGAGTTCGCCAACACATCGGCGACGCTTGAGCGCGCGAGGAAGGAATTGACCGGGGAGCGGTGGGAAGCGAACTGGGCGGATTGGGACAAGCGATGGAAACGGATTCAGGCCACGGCGGAGAAGGAATTTGGAATAAGATGAGCAAGCTGGTTGGCAGGCAATGGGAGGCGGCGGTTGCCGGATGTGAAAAGCGGGCGTCCCCGCCTGCCGGGCTGCCTGCCGCGCGCTCCCGGTCGTTCACCGTTGGCGGCGGGACGCCGCCGGAACCCGCAGCCGGGACGGCTGCGCCACGGTTGGCGCGCTGCGTCGGTGTCGTGGGCGCCTTGGCAGGGGCGTTGTTGTCCGGAGGCTGTGTGAATCAACAGGTGGATGGCGACAGCGTCGCCGTCGCGAGCGAGCAGGCTGAGCCGGCTCCACGAGATGACGGTCCGAAGTTCGAGGTGGCGTCCAGTGTCGAGGGCAAGGTGGTCTCGGTCCGGACCGACCTCCGGTACGTCATCATCGATTTTTCCTTCAGCCGGTTGCCGGAGCCGGGCGCCGAGATGGCGTTGATTCGCGATGGAAAGCGGGTGGGCAAGGTGCGGATCACGGCCAATCCCAGTCAGGCCAGAGGCGGCGCTGTGGTCGCGGATATCAAGGAAGGCGCGGCGCGGGCAGGGGATCTGGTGCGAGGGATCCTGGATGTGGGATCCTAGATTCTGAGCGCTGGG
>JAYPEY010000028.1:52581-59033 GCA_038126035.1 Verrucomicrobiales bacterium
GAACCGAGAACCGGGAACCGAGAACCGGTGGCGGTTCTACACCTCGACCTTGTTTTTCACCTCTTCCTGCCGGCGTTGGTAGGGGGAGTGGAGGTTGAAGTAGATGCCGCAGAGCGGGCGGTCTGAGTCGCTCTGACTCAGGATGATGGTCACCTGCCGGTCGAGCGCGATGCCGTGACGCAATTCCGGGGCGCGCGACTCGAAAGCCTTGATGGCCTTTTCCATCAACGACGCCAGCGAGGCGCGGCAGTCTTCGGTGGCCTTGTCCAGGCAGACGACGTATTTGTCGTAATTCCGGAGGGCTTCCGTCAGTTCCGGCTCGAATGTTTCAACCGTCAGCTCCATTGCTCTCGTTGTCTTAGAAGATAAGCTGCGGGAAGGCAAGCCGCGCAGCCTGCCAAAAAAGGCTTGTTCTTTTCCCTTTGCTGATTCCAATGACGCCACCGGCGCCTTGTAGTCAATTTCGGCGCCTTGAATGCCATGACCTTAGGGAAACTGTTGTTGGACAAAGGGCTGCTCGACCAGGGGCAACTGGATGAAATCCAGGAGCTCCAGCGTTCTGACGGCGTGCGTCTGGACGAGGCGATCGTCTCGCGCGGTCTCCTGACCGAGCGGCAGTTGCTGGAGGTCATGGCGGAGCGGTTGCATCTGCCCCTGGTTGAACTGGAGGACCTAGAGATCGACGACGCGGCGTTGAAGTCGCTGCCCTCCAAGATTGTTTTCCGCAAGCGTCTGCTGCCGATCTCCCGCGAGAACGGGACGCTCAAGGTCGCGACCAGCGACGCCTTCGACCTCTATGCGCTGGACGACGTCCGCATGACCACGGGATTGGAGATCCAGCCGGTGTTGGCGTTGCGCGAGGAGATCGACAAGCACATCAAGGCGCATTACGGCCTGGGCGGCGACACCTTGGACGAGTTGGCCGCGGACGAGGAGCTTGAGATGGCGGGCGGGGCGGCAGGCGAGGATGACCTGCTGGAGATGGCGCAGGAGGCCAGCGTCATCAAGCTGGTCAACGAGATCATTCTCGAGGCCGTCAACGAGCGGGCCAGCGACATTCACATCGAGCCCTACGAGGAGACGATGTCGATCCGCTATCGGATTGACGGCGTGCTGCAGGAGGCGTCGGTGCCGCCGCAGATGCATCGATTTCAGGCCGCGATCATCAGCCGCATCAAGATCCTGGCGAACCTGAACATCGCCGAGCGGCGCATTCCGCAGGACGGGCGCATCAAGTTCAACGTTGGCGGCCGGCAGATTGACGTGCGCGTCAGCGTGATTCCGATGCTGTTTGGCGAGGGGGTCGTCATGCGCCTGCTGGACAAGGCCAACATCCTTTTCAAGCTGCAGGAGATCGGCATGGATGCGGAGACCTACGGCGTCTTTCGTCCTTTGATCCAACGTCCGCATGGCATCGTGCTGGTCACCGGGCCCACGGGCAGCGGCAAGACGACGACGCTGTATTCCTCCCTGAACGAGATCGTCGGACCGGAGCTCAAGGTGCTGACGGTCGAGGATCCGGTCGAGTATCATCTGGGAGGCGTGAACCAGATTCCGGTGAACTCGCAGGTCGGCATGACATTTGCGGCTGGGCTTCGGGCCATTCTGCGTCACGATCCGGATGTGGTGATGATCGGTGAGATCCGCGATCTGGAGACGGCGCAGGCGGCGATCCAGGCGTCGCTGACCGGCCACCTGGTCCTTTCCACATTGCACACGAACGACGCGCCTTCGGCTGCGACGCGATTGATGGACATGGGGATCGAGCCCTACCTCGTCAGCAGCACGCTGGCGGGGTCCATGGCGCAGCGCCTGGTGCGTCGGATCTGCGAACATTGCAGGGTGGATTACGAGCCCGACCCCGCCAAGACGCCGGTGGATTTCGGGCTCAAGCCGGGCGAGAAGGTCTGGCGTGGCGAGGGTTGCGATCGTTGCCGCAAGACCGGCTATCGCGGGCGCATGGGCGTCTACGAACTGATGACCATGAATGATGAACTCGCCGAGATGATCTTGGACAGGGCGCCCGCCAATCGCCTGGAAGCCAAGGCCCGCAAACACGGCATGCGCCTGCTCCGGGAAGACGGCTGGCTGAAAGTCAGGCGCGGGGAGACGACGATCGACGAAGTGCTGACCTGTACCGCGGTTTGACTTCGTTCAGAGGAGGCTGTTTGAAATGTTCGTGAGGAAATCCCAAGCTCCAAGCTCCAAATTCCAAGGAAGCTCCAAATCTCAAGCTCCAAAGGGCTTGCAGGGAGCAGGGGGAGGCGCAGAGCGGGAGGCCGTCGTTGGATCGCAGAGCATGGCCCGGCGCTCCGAGAGTGGCCAACCCGCACGACTTGAGATTTGGAGCCTGGAATTTCTTTGGGATTTGGAGCTTGGAGCTTGGAGCTTTTGTCCCCCCGTTGCCTGCGATCGACCGTAACGTATCTCCCTGCCATGCCACGCTTCCAATACACCGCGGTCAACGACGCCGGCAAACGGGTGAGCGGGGCCTTGGAGGCGGACACCGAGGCGGCGGCATTGAGGGCGATCGAGGAGCGCAGCCTTTTTCCCGTGTCGGTTCAGGGAACGGCTGACGCCAGTCGGCGGGAGGACGGGAAGTCCAACATCCGCATACGTTCGCGGGATGTCGGACTGATGTATGGGCAGTTGGCTGACCTGATCGGATCGGGCGTCCCGATGCTGCGGGCCCTGGATTCGTTGATCCGCTCGACGGTCAACAAGAAGCTGAAGCAGGTCCTGCGCGAAATCCGGCAGCAGGTGGCGGACGGGCAGACGCTGACCGAGGCGTTGCGCGAGTTTCCTGATGTCTTTCCGCCGCTGCACACGAGCATGGTGCAGGCCGGCGAACGGGCCGCGTTTCTGGAGGATGTCCTGCGGAGTTTGTCGGACTTTCTGGAGCGGCTTGATGAATTGCGCGGCAAGGTGCTGGGCGCGCTGACCTATCCGGCGATGCTGGTCGCCGCGGGCGTCACGGTGATGGTGGGCGCGTTGTTGTTCTTTGTGCCGCGTTTCGAGCCGCTGCTTGCCGGCGCCGCCAAGCCATTGCCGACGGAGATCCTGTTCGGCGCCAGTCACGTGGTCCGGGATCAGTGGTATGTGTTTCCGTTGGTCCTGGTTGTCCTGGGGGGCGCGGCGTGGTCGGCCTTGAAGAGCGACTCCAACCGCCTGCTGCTGGAGAAGCTGAAGCTGAAGATTCCGGTGGCGGGCAAGGCATTGCGCATGGTTGCGATCACGCGGTTCTGCCGGATTCTGGGCACGATGCTCGCCAACGGCGTGCCGATGCTCTCGGCGCTGAAGATCAGTTCCGGCGCGACCGGTTCCAACCTGTTGGGCGGTCAGATCGCGGAAGCCGCCGAGAGTGTCCGTGACGGCAAGACCCTGTCGGGCCCCCTGTCCAACGGCGGCTTCTTCCCCGATCAGATCATCGCCATGATCACTGTCGCCGAGGAATCGAACAAACTCGACCAGGTCCTGCTGCAGATCGCGGACACCGTGGAGCGGCGCACCAACCGGCAGGTCGATCAGGCGGTGCGTCTCGTGGAGCCGATCATCCTCTGCGCGGTCGCCATGGGCATCGGCTTCATGGCCCTGGGCCTGCTGTTGCCGATCTTCACCCTGGCGAGTCAGTTGGGGAAACAGTAATGGGGGCGGTCGGTGGCCCTGGGCCATGCCTTCCGGAGCGCGACCTTCACTTCATTGGCGAGTAATCCATCGGCTTCATCATCAGGGACTGGACGCCCTTCTTGACGAGAAGTCTCCCGTCTTCTTCCGAGGCCTTGCGGACGGCCTGCCATCTGGGGTCCTTGCTGAAGGCCCCGAAGGAGGCCTTGCGACCCTCGACGCTTTTGTGGGCGATGAGGTAGACAAGTTTGTTGTCGCGGCCCTTTTTGGCGTCCATCGGCGTCCAGTAGCCGATGTTCTCGATCCCATGCTTTTCGAACAAGGCCACGGTATGGTCTCGGAAGCGCGCGTTCAGGTTGTCGAGCTTGCCCTCGTTGGTGGTGTAGGTGCGGAGTTCGAAGACTCGCTCCTGCTTCGCCTTGGCCGGCTTTTCGAACATCGAGTAGTCGGTTGCCTGGAGGAACACGCTGTCGACGCGTTTCACGAGTTTGCCATCGGCGGTCGAGGCCTGGTAGGCGGCCTTCCAGTCCGGATCGTTGAAGAAGGCCTTCCACATTTTGCCGCGGGCATCGCGGTTGGGGTAGGCCAACAGGTAGACGAGCTTGTTGTCCGTGTTTTCCAGCGGGACCCAGTAGCCGACATTGGTCATGCCGTGCTTTTCAAACAGCGCCAGGGTGTGATCGCGGAAGCGCGCGTTGAGGGCGTCGAGTTTGCCCTCATTGGCGTAGTAGGTGCGCATTTCGAAGCAGCGCGTGTCCTGGTCGGCGGCGGCGGCCAAGGGCAGGGTCATGGCTGCGATGAGAGAGAGAAGGGCAGGGGTGGTCTTTTTCATGACTGGGAACTGATTACTGATTACTGATTACTGATTACTGCCCATTCGGGAATCCTGCCGTCGCCGGTTGCCTCACCCGCGGTCAGCCAAGCGAGGTTGAAGCGCGCCATGGACGAGCTGCCTTCGGGGCCGCCTTCGAAGTGCAGGTAGATCCAGCCTTCACTGGGCGTGCCGGGACGGCCGGCGTTCAGGGAGGAGTAGGCGCTTCTGCCCTTGAAGACCAGGCGTTTCACCGGCCAGGTCCTGCCGCCGTCGAAGCTGGCCCAGACCGTGCCGCGTTCGCGCGTGGCGTTGGGGGTGTCAATGTTGCTGAAGATGAGAATGTCCCGTCCTTTCACGGGCAGGCGGACGAGCCCGCCCATGCAGCCGTAGGAACGATGCTGATGTCCGTCCGGAAGGATCTCCACAATGCGGAAATCCGTCCAGGTATGGCCGCCGTCGCGGCTCCATGCTTCGCGGCGGCGGGTGTTCTTCGGCCGTTCCTGCCAGTGCACGCGTGAGTTGTAATAGATCCGGCCGTCGGAGAGTTCGGCGACGGTCGCTTCGCCCGTGCCGTTCTCGGGAAACGGATCGCTGGTCCGCCAGGTCCTGCCGCCGTCGTCGCTGTAGATCGCGCCCGTGTAGTGGGTGGGCCATTCGTCGCGGTGGTTGCGCTTGCCGTAGTAGCGGGAAGGGCGCACGAGTCGCCCCTTGTGTTCGCCGTGTTGCAGGGTGATGCCGTGTTCGTTCATGTGCATGGAGGGCATGTTTCCCTTGGAGTCCGGATGAATCTTTGGCTTCTCCGCAGTCCAGGTCCTGCCGTCGTCCCTGCTGCGGTGGATCGTCAGGGGCGCGGGCGGATGCTTGTCCTCGACGAAGACCAGGATGTCGCCGGTGTTTTCATCGACGGTTGTGCCGCCGCCATGGAAGCCGGGGTTGGCGATGGTGATCTCGGGGCCCCAGGTCCTGCCGCCGTCCTCGCTGCGTCTAGCGCGAATGTGTTTGTTGCCCCAGGTCGCAATGACCGTGCCTTTCAGACTCACGACGACATTAGGGAAGCGTTCGTCCTGGTAGACCGGTTGCAGAGACATCTCCGGTTTGCCGAGAAAGGGTTTCAAGGAGGCTTCCGATCGGCCGCCGCCGCCCAGGTTCGCGGAAACGACGCGGGCGACCGCTTCTCCGAGCGCCGCCATGCCGGCCGTCGATAAATGGATGCCGTCGTCGCGCAACAACCTGCCGGGATCGTTCTTTTTCATGAACGCGTTCAGGTCGTTGATCCCGACGCCCATCTCCCGGGCGATATCGCCGGCTCGGGCGTTGAAGCGATCCACGTCCTCGTTGCGGCGGACGACGCGCTTGTATCCCTTGGACGCGGCCTGCCGCTCTTCCAACACCGCGGTGGTCAGCGCGAAGATGATCCGGGCGCCGGTCCTTTCCTTCAGCCTGGCAAAGATGGCGCGGAGATTCTTGTCGTAGGTTTCCAAGGTGTGCCGGGTCTTGCCGGTCTTGGCGTTGAGAAACATGTCGTGGAGGCCGACGTTGATGTGGACGACGGCCGGCGTGCGTCCGGCCTCCTTCAGCCAGCGGTCCAGGTTTTCCAGAGTGTAGGCGGTGTGCGCGCAGTTGTCCTTGGGCGACCAGACTTCGGCCCGGTTCTCAAGAGAACTTTTGGCGACGGCCTGGTAGTTCATCCGAATGGAATCGCCAAGCAGGATGACCAGGGGCTTTTGATCGGCAGCGAATGCCGTTGACGCGAAGGCGATCAGGAAGGCCGACAAGCGTAGGATCTTCATGGGTCGGGAGTTTGCGTCGAGGAATCGCGTCAAAACAAGACAATCCGCTGAAGGGATTCGAAGCGGCCGTCATGATGGCGTCCGATCGGGACGGGCTGCGCGCTGGCGGCGGCAAGGGCGCAGTTCAGTTTTTGTACACCTCAAAGCCCGGACGCCTGCGCATCGCGTTGCTCGCTCTGGCTGAAAAATGGGCAAAGCGGCAGCTTTGTCCCCACCTTGGTGGG
>JAYPEY010000029.1:0-58267 GCA_038126035.1 Verrucomicrobiales bacterium
GGGCAAGGTCTCGGGCAACCTGATGAGTCTGGGCGCCGTGGATTTCGGCCTGATCATCGACGGGGCCGTGGTGATCGTGGAGAACATCGTGCGTCGGTTGGCGCTGCGGCAGCATGAGCTTGGGCGGGCGTTGACGGCTTCTGAGCGGAGCCACGTGGTGTTGGCCGCCAGTCGGCAGGTGGCGAATCCGATGGTGTTCGGCGTGTTGATCATCACCATCGTCTACGTGCCGATCCTGGCGTTGAGCGGCGTGGAAGGGAAAATGTTCCACCCGATGGCGATCACGGTGATGATGGCGTTGGGCGGGGCGTTGGTCCTGGCGGTGACCCTGATGCCGGTCCTGTGCGCCTCACTGCTGCGCGGGAAGCTGAGCGAGAAGGAGAACTTCTTCGTGCGCGGCTGCAAGGCGGTTTACGCGCCGCTTCTTCGACTGGCGCTGAAACTGCGCGCGCTGGTGGCGTTGGGAGCCTTGGGCATCTGTCTCTATGCCGGCGTGGTCTTCCAGAAGCTGGGAGCGGAATTTGTCCCGCAGTTGGACGAGGGTTCCTTTACGGCCATGGTTTACAAGACCGCGAGCGCCAGTCTGGAGACGTCGCTGGAGATGGAGTTTGAAACGGAGCAGGTGATCCTGGAGAACGTCCCCGAGGTGAGCCGGGTGTTCTCGCGCATCGGCTCCTCGGAGATCGCGACCGACCCGATGCCTCCGAACGAAAACGATCTCTACATCTTCTACAAGCCGCGCGACCAGTGGCGGAAGGAGGATGGCGAGACGATCAGCAAGGCGCGGTTGTCAGCGATCATCACGCAGGAGGTCCAACGGCTCGTGCCGGGGCAGGACTTCATGTGGGCCCAGCCGATCGAGATGAAGTTCAATGAGATGCTGGAGGGCATCCGTTCGGACATCGCGGTGAAGATCTTCGGGCGGGACTACGGCACGCTCGAGGCCAAGGCGGAGGAGATCATCGGCGTGTTGGAGCAGATTCCGGGCGCCGCGGACGTGGAGTTCGAGAGCAACGGCCGCATTCCGGTGATGGAGGTGCGGCTGAATCGCAAGGCGATGTCCCGTTTGAACGTGCAGGCCGCGGAGGTGAACCGCGTGGTTGCGGCGGCCCTGGGCGGCGAGGTTGTCGGCGGCCTGTTGGAGGGGAACCGGCAGCGCGAGATCGTGGTGCGGTTGGGACGCGAGCGGCGCGAGCGCATTGAAAGCGTGCGCGGGTTGGGCGTGCGCACGGCGGACGGCGGCGTCGTTCCGATCGAGAAGGTCGTGGACTTTGAGCTTGTTCCGCAGGTCGACGCCATCAATCGCGAGCTCAGTCAGCGGCGGGCGGCCGTGATGGTGAACATCGAGGGGCGCGACGTGGAGAGCTTTGTCGCCGAGGCGCAGGAGCGGATCCGCGCGGAGGTGACGCTTCCGGAAGGCTACTACATCGACATCGGCGGGCAGTTCGAGAATCTGCAGGCGGCGAGGGAGCGTCTGATGTTTGTGGTGCCGACAGCATTGGCCTTCATCTTCCTGCTGGTCTTTGCGGCGTTGGGCAGTCTGCGGCAGGCGGCGTTGGTTTATACGGGAATTCCCTTGGCGGTGACCGGCGGCATCTTCGCGCTGGCGTTGCGCGGGCTGCCGTTCAGCATCAGCGCTGCGGTGGGCTTCATTGCCCTGAGCGGTGTGGCCGTACTGAACGGGCTCGTGCTGATCAACTACTTCAACGAACTGCGCGAAGAGGGCAGTAGTGTGCGTGACGCGGTGGTCGACGGCGCGTTGACACGCCTGCGGCCGGTCCTGATGACGGCGTTGGTGGCGAGTCTCGGGTTTGTTCCGATGGCGATCGCGACCGGCGCGGGGGCCGAGGTGCAACGTCCGCTGGCCACCGTGGTGATCGGCGGGATCCTGACATCGACGTGCCTCACGCTGCTGCTGTTGCCATCGCTGTACTTCTGGGTGGAGCGGAGGTTTGTGGCGGCGGACGAGGCGTGAGGCGGTCAAAGCCATGTCGGGAACCGCAGACAAAACACTCGAAAGCGGCGGCGATTGCAGGCTTGATTGCGATGTGACGCAGGCGGCTCACACAGAACACCATCGAATCCATCGCTCGGGTTGGCTGCGGGCGGCGGTGTTGGGCGCGAACGACGGCATTGTCTCGATCGCCAGCCTGGTGGTCGGAGTGGCCGCCAGCGAGGCGGAGCGGGGCGACGTGGTTCTGGCCGGCGTCGCGGGCCTGGTGGCCGGAGCCATGTCGATGGCGGCTGGGGAGTACGTCTCGGTGCAGTCGCAGGCGGACACGGAAAAGGCGGATCTCGAGATGGAGGCGCGGGCGTTGGAGGAGAATCCCGAGGGGGAGCTGAAGGAACTGGCGGAGATCTATCGCGAACGGGGCCTGGATGTGGACCTGGCGCAAAAGGTGGCGGAGCAATTGATGGAGCGGGATGCCCTGGGGGCGCATGCTCGGGATGAGATCGGCATCACGGACGAGTTGAGCGCCCGGCCGATCCAGGCGGCGGTCTGGTCGGCGGTGGCGTTTTCCCTGGGGGCGGTCATTCCGGTGGCGACGGTCTGGTTGGCGCCGATGTCGGCGGCGCTATGGCTTGTGCCTGGGGTGTCGATCGTCCTGCTGGGGATTCTGGGAGCTCTCGCGGCGCGCGCGGGGGGGGCGGATCCTGTCCGCGGCGCGTTGCGCGTGTGCCTGTGGGGGACGGCCGCGATGGGCCTGACCGCCGGTGTGGGCAAACTGTTTGGCGTGTTGATTTGAATGAAGATCCTGATCGTCGAGGACAATCGGAAGCTGGGCCAGTTCGTTCGCAAGGGACTGGAGGAGCAGGCCTATGCCGCGTTGCTGGTGGAGAACCTGGCCGGCGCGCGGGAGGCGTTTTATGCGGACGAGTTTGATGTGGTGGTCCTCGATCTCAGCCTGCCGGACGGTGATGGTCTGGATTTTCTGAAGGAGGTTCGCGGCGGGGACAGCGACGCTTCGGTGATCATTCTGAGCGCGCGCGGCGATGTGGAGGACCGGATCTCGGGGCTGAATCTCGGGGCGGACGACTACCTGAGCAAGCCCTTCAGTTTTGCCGAACTGCTGGCGCGCGTCCGGTCGTTGACGCGGCGGCATGACCGCAACCGCAAGACCGTGCTGGATCACGCCGGCGTAAGGATGGACCTGGTGACCCGCGAGGTGACCTTCGGCGATTCAAAGATTGAACTGACGCAGCGGGAATACGCCCTCTTGGAATACCTTCTGAAGAACGCCGGGCGCGTCGTCACGAGAACCCAGATTTCGGAGGCGATCTGGGACTGTCATTTCGACATGGAGACCAACCTGATCGACGTCTACATCCGCAAGCTGCGCGCAAAGCTCAAGTCCGGCGACGACGGGACATCGCCGATCCGCACGGTGAGGGGCGTGGGATACTCCATGGGATGAGATGAGAACGACGCTCAGTTTCCGGTTGATCGGCTTCTACGCCACGGTCGCGACGCTGACGGTCTTCCTGACGCTGTGGGTCGGCAGTTCACTCATCTGGCGGCAGATGATCGAGACGGCGGATCTGATTCTGGGGAATGAGTCGGAGGAGTTGGCGTTGTTGCTCAACGACGTCGATCTGCCGCGTTCTGCGGAGGCGGTGCGCTATGCGGTGGAGGATCACAGCCAGTTGGATGCGGGCATCATCTATTTTCAGATCGACACTCCGTGCGGCGAGGCGCTGTTCCGGTCGGAGAATCTGGGCGGGGATTTGTTGCCGGAGCCCGGGGGCGCGGAGCGGACCTACGACGGGGCCCTGAGCTTTCGCCTGAGCGGACAGAAGACCCCCGGCGGCATGCCGGTTCGGGTGGGACAGTATGAGATCGGGGAGTTTCGCTGCCGATTGGGCACCTCGCTGGACACGCAGTTGGACGCGCGGAACCAGGTGAGGCGACTGGCGTTGGCGTCGATTCCGGCGGTGTTTGGCATCAGTCTGCTGGTTGGCTACGCGTTGTCATGGGTGATGCTTCGGCCGCTGCGCGCGATCCAGGAGACGGCGCAACGGATCACGGGCGCCAACCTGCGTGAGCGGATTGTGGTGCCGGAGTCTTCCGATGAGATTTCGCGCCTGGCCCGGTTGTTGAACGACACCTTTGACCGGTTGGAAAAGGCGTTCGAGCAGGTGCGTCGGTTTGCGGGGGATTGTTCGCACGAGTTGAAGACGCCGTTGACCGTCGTGCGCCTTCAGACGGAGAAGGTTCTGGAGGGGGATGTCCTGCCCGCGGAAGAGCGGGCCGCGCTGGAGGAGGCGTTGGGGGAGATGGGGCGACTGGAGAAGGTGATCCAGAGACTGCTGCTGCTGGCGCAGACGGAGGCCGAAGCGCTGCCGCTGAATCGGAAGGAGACATCGACGGCGGACTTTCTGCGGAATTTTGCGGAGGACGCCGAGGTTCTGGCGGAGGAGGGCGGGCGTCGGTTCGAACTGGCCGGGGACGCCGATGCGCGGGTCTCCTTCGATGCGTCATGGATAAGGCAGGTCCTGTTCAATCTGTTGACCAATGCGATCAAGTATTCGCCTCCCGGCGGTCGGATCCTGCTTCGGGCGGAGGTTGTTGGAAATGAATGGCGGGTCGAGATGGAGGACGAGGGGGACGGCGTGGCGGAGGGGGAATTGGAGACCATGTTCGAGAGGTTCAACAAGGTCGGGGCGGGACAGGGGAAGCAACCGGGAACGGGGTTGGGCCTGGCTGTCTGCAAGGGGATTGTCGAACAACACGGGGGAAACATCCGCGCTTTGGCAAAATCCACGGACAGAGGTTTTCGGGTCGTATGGACCCTGCCGTTGGAGGGATAGCGCTGTCGCCTCGTCGCGTCAGTTCCGCGGCAGCATCAAGGCGATCTGTTTGAGAGCGCGATGCAGTCGGGTTCCCGCCACAGCGGCCTGCTGGCGGGCGATACGGTCGGCGTCGGCGTGATACTTCTCCGACAGCGGCGGCAGTTCGACGGCGCCGCGATCGTTCTTTTGAGCGCCGGGCAGGAGGGCCAGGACCTCGACCGGATAGACATAACGCCGGGCCAACTCGCGGCCTTCATGCAGCCATGCCTTGGGGTGGGTGGATTTCGACTTCTCGAGCGCGAACAGCATCAATTCCCAGTCGGAAGCGATCTCCAGGGTGCGCTTACGGATCTCGTCGGGCGTGGATTCCTCGCCGAGTTTGGCGTCCCAGATGGCGTGGATGCTCATGGAGTCCCTGATGCGGATGCCGTTGGCGCCGCGGTCGCCCTCCGGAAAGGTCTCGGCGGTGTAGAGGCTGCCGGCGTGGCAGGGTTGATGGCCGTCGCCATAAAGGTGGAGCAGCCAGCAGAGGGCGATGGCTTTCTCGGCCTTGGGCAGGTTTGGATTCACGAGCGCCTTGCGGGAGAGGATGACGGCCTGTTCGATGTGGAGGTCCTGCGTTGCCAGGGTGGCTCCCTGGGGAAGTGGACCGGGGCTTGCCGGGACCTTCATTTTCTCGGCCGGGCCGATGGTTAGTGTGGCGCCGAGTTGGTAGTGCCAGCTGGGGCGGCTCAAGGCGGGAAACTTCCGCGCGACGTCCGGCCAGTAGGCGGCCGCGCCGAACCGCCAGCGATTGGCGGCGAGTTCGTCCTCCCTGATCGAATCGGGCACAACGAAATCCTCGGCATACCGGGGATGATGCTTGAGCAGGTCGAGGAAGAGCGTCCGCTCCTCCGGCTTGAGCTTGTCGAAGGCGATGCTGGCGATCACGTGGTGACCGCAGTCCCACCAGGCCATGGCGCGCGGGGTGAAAACGGCGAGCAACCCGAATGCGAGAAACAGAATCGTTGGGGTCTTGCGTCCTGCTGTCATGACTCCTGCGGTTGTTGTCCTACTCAGTCAGACTCTTGACCTGCGATCCGAAGATCTTGTCCTCCAGGGACGGGTCATTGAACTCCTTTCCGTAGGCGATCAGCTGTCGGGCAAGAGACCGGATGCGGTTTTGATATTCTGGTTTGCTGAAGAGGTTGTCGAGTTCGTGGGGATCGGCGGTCCGGTCGAACAGCCAGGGGGTGTCATTGCTGGAAATCACGAGCTTGTGGTCCTTGTCGACTGCGGCAATCCAACCTTTGCCGTTGGTGGCGCGCAGGACGGTGAAGTCGTTCCATTGAGTTTTTCCGATGCCGCGGAACAGCGGGGAGGCGTCGCGCCCCTGCACGGTCCCGGGCGACTTGAAGCCCATCAGGGGGAGGACGGTTGGCATGAAGTCCACGCAGCCCAGGGCCAGATCGATCGTATGCCCCTTCTTCACCGCGCCGGGGCCATACATGATGAAAGGGATGCGGGCGGAGCCTTCATAGGGGTTGCCCTTGTTGGCCTTGCCATGTTCGCCGCAGAGATCGCCGTGATCCGAGGTGAACACGATGAAGGTGTCCTCGATGAGGTTGTGTTTGCGAAGCCGGTCGAGCAGGCGCCCGACGTTGTCGTCGATGCATTTGACCATGCCGTAGTACTGGGGCATGACGCCGCGCAGCCAGCGGGGATTGATGTTCTTGTCGGGCCTGGCCCAGCCGGGAGTCTGGGCGGCGGTCTTGCTGATGCTCGCCGGGATCGGGACATCGACGCCGACATACATGGTGTTGTAGGGGGCTCGGACGGTGTTGGGGCCGTGGGGATCGGGCAGGCTGAGCATGTAGCAGAAGGGGGCCGACTTGTGCTCGTCAATGAAGTCGATGGCCTTGGCGGTCAACCAGTCGGTGGAGAAGGACTTCTCGTCCGCGTCGTCGACGCCATAGGAGGGCTTGCCCTTCTTGTCGAGGGAGCCGACTTTGGGGCCTTCGGCCGTGTCGGCGAATTTCTTCCAATGGCCTCGGTTGAACATGAAGCGGTTGTCGTCGAATCCGAATTTTCGTTCGGGCGCCCATTGCGGTTTGCCATTGCCGTCGAGGTGCCACTTGCCGGCGAAGCCGGTGGCGTAGCCCTTCTTCTTCAGAAAGCCGGCAAAGGTGAGGATGTCGTCGGCGAGGGGGATGTTGTTCTGCACGACGGGCGTGTTTTGCGGATAGCGGCCGGAGACAAAGGCGGCGCGGGACGGGGAGCAGACCGGCGTGGTGGCGTAGAAGCGGTTGCAGAGGGTTCCGTTCGAGGCGAGCCAGTCGATGTTCGGGGTCTTGACGATCGAGCCGCCGTAGCAGCCCAGCGTGTTGTAGTGGTGCTCGTCGGTGTAGATGACCAGGAGATTGGGCGGACGTTTTGCGGCATGGGCCGGGATGGCCACGGCGAGGGCCAGCAGCGGGAGCAGGCGGGTAAGTATCTTTTTCATGGCTGGATGTGAGACTCGTGCGAGATCGACGCGCCGGTGAAGATGCCACGGATGCGACGATCAGGTAAAGGTCTGCATTGGCTTGGGGGGCGGTTGGGTGGGGAGCTTGCCCAAGGGGGACAGGAATGCGGCCGGGAGCCCAGAAAAACGCTTGCGCGCGGTCCGAGGCGGCGGGCTGGGGGGCGGGCCGGGGTGCGTGAAGAACCTGCTTCCGGTCACTCCGTTGCCGCACCCTTGACGACGGAGACGACCAGTTTGTCCGGGGAAAGGTATTTGGCGGCGGCGGCGCGAATGTCATCGACGGTGACGGCTTCATAGCGCGCGTCGTCCTTGTCGGCGCGGTCGAAGCCCAGCCCGTAGAGTTCGTCCAGGGCCGCGGCCATGGCGTGGGAGCCGAGGTCGTGTCGGGCGATCTTCTTGTGGCCGACGATCTTGGCCTTGCAGCGCGCGAGTTCCTCCTCGCTGAGGCCTTCCTCCGCCAGTTTGGCCGCTTCGGCGAGCAGTTCCTTCTCGACGAGTTCGACCTGGGCGGGCTCCGTTCCAGTGTAGAAGGCAAAGTAGCCGGGGACCTTGCCGGGCATGTGTCGCGCGCCGACATAGTAGGCGAGTCCGAGTTCGTCCCGGATCCGCATGAACAAGCGAGAGCCCAGGTCGCTGCAGGCCTCCTGGATGAGGTCGAGCGCGAAACGGTCTTCGCTGTCGAAGGTTGACCCCGGGTAGCCGATCACGACGACGGCCTGCTTCTTGTCGAGCGTTTCGGTGACGCGTCCGGGTCCGTTCAACGGCTCGGGCATTCGAATTTCGGGAAGGCTGGAGCGTTCGGTCGGCCAGTCTGAAAAACCGGCGTCGACCAAGGTTTCGATCCGGGCGCGGTCGAAGTCGCCAAAGATCGCGAGAACGCAGTTGTCCGGGGCCATGAGACGACGATGGTATGTTCGGAGATCGTCGGCGGTGATTCCTTTCACGGATGCCTCCGTGCCGGATGCGTCGGGGCCGTAGGACGCGTCGCCGAACAGTTCTCGTCGCATGGCGATCATGGCGCGCTGGAGCATCTGATCCTTCTGGGCGCGGATGCCGGCGAGTTGGATCTGGCGTTCGCGTTCCAGCGCGTCTCCGGGGAATCCGGGGCGGAGGAGGACGTCGGCAGCGACGTCGAGGCCGGTCTCGAGATCCTCGTTGAGGACCTCGACGCTGAGGCTCAGGCTGTTGGCCCCGCCGGAGGCTCCGATGGCGCCGCCGATGGATTCGATCCGGTCGGCGATCTCCTCGGCCGTGCGGTTGGCCGTTCCCTGAAGCAGCAGTTTGGAAAGGAGGTGGTTGATGCCGGACTTGTCGGTCGGTTCGGCCAGGACGCCGCCGTTGAACGCCGCGCGAATCTGGACGAAGGGCAGTCTGGCATCGTGCTTCAGCAGCAGCTTCAGGCCGTTGTCGAGTTTGACAAGTTCGACCGGGGAGGCCTGGGACGTCCTGGCGTTGTCGTGTCTTTGGGGAGCCGATCCGGTGGGGAGCAGGGCGTATAGCGTGCGGTTCTCCGGGGTGAGGTATTCGCGCGCGACGCGCTGAAGATCATCGGGGGTGACGCGTTTGACAGCCGCCAGCAGGCGTTCCGAGAAGTTGAGGTCGTGGGCGGCGATCCAGTTTCCGCCGAGGTCCTGCGCCTGCCCCTGCATGGTCTTGCGGCTGGCGATGGCGCCGGAGATGAACTGCTTGACCACCTTTCCGAGTTCATCCGCCGAGACAGGTTCGGTCTTCGCCTTCTCGATCTCGCGCAGCATGGCGCCGCGCGCGGCCTCGAAGTTGTCGGCGTCGATGGTGGCGCTCATGCCGAAGAGTCCGGCTCCGCCGACATTGTAGGTCCAGGCGTCGGCCGAGTGGGCCAGGCCGCTCTTCTGCCGAACCTCTCTGTAGAGGCGGGAACTGCGGCCATGGCCGAGGAGCGTGGCGAGAACATCGAGGGCCGGAGTGTCGGGGTGTCGGATGTCCGGAGTGTGCCAGCTGAAATGAAAATGGCCGAGTTCGACGGACGCCTCCTCGACGACTTCCCGGGGAGCGGCCTGGAGAGGTTCAGTTGGGAGAATGACGGGAGGGCGGGGGACGGCCCGGGAACCGGCGTAGGCCTTCTCGATCTGTTCGACGACCTCCTGCTCCCTGACATTGCCGACGACGACGATGAAAACGTTGTCGGGGGTGTACTTGGCGCGGTAGTAGGCGACAAGTTGCTCGCGGGTGATGCGGGTGAAGATGTCGTGGTAGCCGATGACGGTGAAGCGATGGGGGCTTCGGGTATAGGCGGTCTCGAACAGCCGGCGCGACGCGCGACGCGACGGATCGTCCTGGTTCATGTCCATCTCGCGCAGGATGACCTGTTTTTCCTTGGCGAGTTCGTCCTCGGGCAGCGAGGCGTGCTGCATGATGTCGCAGAGGATGTCGATCGCGACGCCGGCTCCGGAACTGGGGGCGTCGATCCAGTAGACGGTTCGGTCGAAGGAGGTGTAGGCGTTCATGTAGCCGCCGGCGGCCTGCACTTCCTGGTCGATGCGGCCGGCTTCGCGGGTGGCGGTGCCCTTGAAGAGCATGTGTTCGAGGCAGTGGGAAAGGCCGGCTCCCAGCAGGTCTCCTTCGTGGATGCTGCCGGCCATGCACCAGGCCTGGGCGGAAACGACTTCGGCGCTGGCGTCCTCACGGACGATGATGGTGAGTCCGTTGTCGAGAACCGTTCTGGAGACTCCGGGGGGCATGGCCGGAATCTCCTCCGTCGTCGTCGTGGTGGAGTCGCTCATTGAGGGACGGGCCGGCGGCGGGGAAGGGCGATGAGCGACGGCACCCGGAGCTACTGCTTCTCAGCCGGGGTCTGTTTGGAACGCTTCTTCCCGGGAAGCTTGCGCGATGGGAGGAAGGGGTTGCGGAAGGCGTCCTCAAACTCGTAGATGGCCTTGAAGTCCTCCTTGGAGTCCTCCTCGGTCTTGCTGAGGAGGTGATGCTCGACCATGAGGAAGACAATCTCGCCGAAGTCCTCGCAGCGGGACAATCCCCATTCCTCAAACAGGGTCATTGTCATGGGACCGTAGGTTTCGATCGCGAATTCGCGGATCCCGTCGAGGAGTTCGGCGCCGCTGACGTGGCGGGGTTCGCCCTTGTTCTTGCGGGTGACAGCCTTCTGCGTGTGGTCGAGCGCCTCCCGCACAAAGTGGAACGCCTCGCGGTCGTAGCGCTTGTCGCCGAGGAGAATCTTCTCCACGCCTTCGTCAAATGTCTCGGCTTGCATTTCTAATCGATCTGTCCGGCGACATGCGCGCCGGAATGGGGCGGGTTGGCGGTCCGCCAGGTCTTCAAAGCCAATCCGGTCAACAGGAGCAGAACCACGGAGACGAGTAGCTTTTGTTGCTGCCGGGTCAACTGCACCGGGATTTCTTTAGAGGATTTCCCCCCGGGAAACAACGTTGGAATTTCAATAGTTGTTCACCGGGGATGCCGGTTCGGGAACGCGCGGCGTATCGTCCGCGACTTCAAATCGATTGCGGGGTTGGCAACCTTGTGGGAGAAACGCGGAGATGAAGTCAGCTCTGGTCCATTTTTCGGCGATTGTCGTCGCGGTTCTGTGCGCCGGATGCGCGACGAAGGGTGGCAATACTGTGATGGGGGGCGGTTCGACGGGAACCGACGGCCGATTCGAGCAGATTCAGGCAGCGATCGAGGCGCAGCATCGTGAGATTGTCGCCCTGCGTCAGACATTGGCCGATCAGGATCGTCGCGTCGCGGCGGACGTGGACAAGATAAACGAATCGTTGGACACCCACCTGGAACTGCTGGATCTGCTCTATCGGGAGATGGGGCGGGACGCGCCGACGTTGAAGCAGGCCCCCGCAGCGGAGTCGCGGGCGTCGGTATTCGGCGCGGCTGCGATCCGGCAGCGTCGCGGCGATCCGCTGCTACTCAAGCGGGCGCAGGTGTTCCTGTTGCGTGACGAGGCCGGGGAGAACTGGCGGTCGTTGTCCGCGCCGAGGTCGCTTTACAACACGCCCATTCAGAATGCGGATGCGATTCTGACCGCGCTGGAATTTCGCCGGGACCTGGAGATGCCGCCGGGGGATGCCCTGAACGAACGGCGCAGCGCCCGCGCGCTGAACACGCATCTGCGGACGTTTGAGGAATCCCTGGAGGCGTTGGCCACCCGCGCGGCCTCATCGACCCGGGACAACGGCCGCTATTTCTTCAGCGATGTGCCGGCGGGGGATTATCAGATCTATGCCCGGATTTCACCGGAGACCTATTCGGTGTGCTGGTTGATACCCGTGCGCGTGTTGGACCCGGGCGCGTTTGAGGTGAACCTGGACGAGGAGAATGCGATGCTGTTCCTGAACGACTTGGCCGACGGAGGCAATTAGAACGGTTGCCAACAGTCCCTTTGGAAGCCGAGACCTGGGCGCGCCCAGGAAAAAGACGCTCGCTGCGTTGCCGCGCGACACGACGGCGGGGCAGACCGGAAACATTCGGGCTTTCAGAGCGGGGCGCCGAATTTGCCGGCCCGGGCGGCCTCGAGCGAGGAGAGGACGCGGCAGAGGGTCGAGAGCCGGGGGGTGTTGACGCCGGCGTTCCGGGCCTGGCGGAGCGGTTCGAGGAAGAGGCTTTCGAGTTCGAGGGGGAGGCCGCGTTCGAAGTCAATGAGCGTCGAGGCGCGGTAGGCTCCCATGGAGCGGGTGTTGCGGATCATCTTTTCCGCCATTTGATCGGCGACGTCGAGGTTCAGGGCGTTGGCTGCGGCGATGACTTCGCGCATGAGGCTCTCCAACAGCGTCGTCCATTTCGATGAAGCGAGCAACTCGTCGGTGGGCAGGCAGTGATCTCGAATGGGGCGGGCGGTTTCGTCGCCGTGGAAAACGGCCTCGTGGCCGACAATGCCGGCGACGCCGAGTCCGTTGAAGGGGATGTTCCACACCAGTTTCTCCCATTGGGCCCGGCGCAGGTTGTCGGCGACGTCACAGGGCACGCCGGATTCGCGGAACAGGGAACAGATATCGTGGGTGCGCGGTTCGGGCCAGCGGTTGTATTCGCCCATGACGATCCGACCGTAGGCCTGGTGATCGATGACGCCGGGCTTCGGACGGTTGATGCAGACGAAGCAGAGTCCGCCCAGGAGATGGGATGTGTCGAAGAGCCCCTCAAGGCGTTCCAGGTTGCCGAGTCCATTCTGGAGACTCAGCACAGCGGTTTGCGGACCGACGAGCGGGGGGAGGAGTTCCGGGAACCGATCGTTGGCCGTGGATTTCAATCCGATGAGAACGAGGTCGCAGGCTCCGATTTCGGCGGGGGACCGGGCGCATTTGGGACGGACGTGAAAGTCGCCTTCCGGACTAAGGATCCGCACGCCGAGTTTCTTGACGACGTCGTGGTCGGAACGAAGCAGGAAGTGCACGTCGGCGCCATGCTGAAGGAGGCGCGCCCCGTAGTAGCTGCCCAAGGCTCCGGCTCCGACAACGGCGATCTTCATGACGGGTGAAGAAGAGGGCGTGGATGGCCGACGACAAAAAAAGCGCCCTGGCGAACCAGGGCGCTTGGATGGAAGGATCCGATTACTTCTTCGGCGGAACGATCGCGTCCTTGCACGCCTTGGCCAGGCGGAATTTGACGACCTTCTTGGCCGGGATCTTGATGCTTTCGCCGGTGGCCGGGTTGCGGCCCATGCGAGCCTTGCGGTTCACCAGGACGAGCTTGCCGAGGCCGGGAACGGTGAAACCGATCTTGGCGTTATTGTAAGCCAAGCCGACGAGCGCCGCGATGGCGTCGGTGGCCTGTTTCTTGGTGATGCCGGCGGTCTCGGCGACGGCGGTGGCAATTTGGGTTTTTGTCAGAGGTTTTGCTGCCATGGTTTGTTGATGTGTATTTTGTTGGTTCGGGTCCAAAGACTCTCGTTGGCGCGTATTTATGCTGTTTCGGAATGCCTGCGCAAGCGAAAAGAGTAGAATAATTTGTGGCCGGGGGCTGGGCAACCCCAACCGGTTGTGTGGGTGGGGGGCTTGAGGGAGGTGTGTCGAATGATGAGGGAATACTCGCATCAGGCTTGACTTGCCCTTCAATACAGCCTCAACTTGCGCCCGTGCCTGAGACGAACATCCACAGCGATTTCTGTTATCACATCGTTCGGAAGATCTTTGAGGGGGGGATGGGGGTCGTCTATGAGGCGGAGCAGCTTGGGGCGCGCGGTTTTCGCAAGCGTGTGGCCATCAAGATCATCCGCGGCAGCTTCGCCAACCAGGAGACCTTCATCGAGAACTTCATCGGCGAGGCGAAGCTGGTGGCCGACCTGATCCACACCAATATTGTGCAGACGTATAATCTGGGCGAGTCGGACGGGAAGTATTTCATTGCGATGGAGTTGATCAACGGGGTCAACCTCGAGCAGTTCCTGCTGGAGTCGCAGGAGAAGAAGCGGAAGTTGAGCAAGGAGTTGGCGGTGTTCATCGCGAGTCGTGTGGCGCGCGGGCTGGCCTACGCGCACAACAAGACCGACAAGAACGGCAATCCGCTGGGGATCGTTCATCGGGACGTGAATCTCAAGAACGTGATGATCGCCTTCGAGGGCGATGTAAAGCTCACGGATTTCGGCATCGCCAAGGCCCGGGGATTGTTGAAGGACCAGGAGGGCGAGGTCGTCGCGGGCAAGGCGGACTACATGAGTCCGGAACAGGCGGACTTCCAGATCACCGACAAGCGTTCGGACATCTTTTCCGTCGGCGTCGTGCTGGCGCACCTGCTGCTGGGATACAACGTCTTCAAGGGCTCTTCCGTGGAGGAGTCGCGGCAACAGGTGATGAAGATGGAGATTCCCGACTTCCGCGAGTTGAACGACGACATCGACGACACGTTGAACGACATCCTGCACAAGTCGCTGGCGCGCGATCTTTCGAAGCGCTACCAGAGCGCCGACGACCTGCTCTACGCTCTGGAGCATTTGATCTACCACAAGGGCTACGGCCCGACCAACGAGACGATGGGCAAATTCACGCGCGAGTTGTTCGGGCAGATGGACCGCAAGGCGATTCAGGACGCCAAGGGCGGCACGATGTTGATCGAGCGGGCGGACCGGCATTCGATCGTGAATTCCAGAGACGGCGAGCGATGAGCAGGGAAGCCTGTTCCTCAACGGTCAGCCTGGGATTGATACAAACTTCGTGTTCGGCGGACGCCGGGGAGAATCTGGAGAAGACCTTGGCCGCCGCCGGGGAGTTGGCCGACCGGGGAGCCCGGATCATCTGCACCCAGGAGCTGTTTCGATCGCAATACTTCTGCCAGAGCGAGGATCACGGGAATTTTGGTCTGGCCGAGAGCATTCCCGGGCCATCGACGGAGGCGTTCCAGAAGTTTGCGAGAGAGCGGGAGACGGTGGTCGTGGCCTCGCTGTTTGAGAAGCGGGCCGCCGGGCTCTACCACAACACCGCGGCGATCATCGACGCCGACGGCGCCTTGCTGGGGAAATACCGCAAGATGCACATCCCGGACGATCCTCTCTTCTACGAGAAGTTCTATTTCACGCCGGGCGATCTTGGTTTCCGGTCGTGGCAGACCCGTTACGCGAAGATCGGCGTGTTGATCTGCTGGGATCAGTGGTATCCCGAAGCGGCCCGTCTCACCGCCATGAGCGGCGCGGAGATTCTCTTCTATCCGACCGCCATCGGATGGCATCCCTCGGAAAAGGCGGAATATGGGGAATCGCAGCACGGGGCATGGGAGACCATCCAGCGCTCTCACGCCGTGGCGAACGGCTGCTACGTGGCCGCGGTGAATCGCGTGGGACACGAAACGCCCGTGGGCGGCGACGGGATCGAATTCTGGGGACAGAGCTTCGTGGCGGACACGTCGGGAGCGATCATGAGGAAAGCCGGCGTTTCGGAGGAGGAGAATCTGCTGGTCGAGGTCGATCTGGCAAAGGTGGACGAGGTCCGGACTCATTGGCCGTTCTTGCGGGATCGCCGTATTGACGCCTATGGGGATCTGACCCGACGGATGATTGACTGAGATGTCGATGGCCGGCGATTCCGCGGGTGGCGGGCGTCCGTATCGGGGGCGCCTGGCGCCATCTCCGACGGGCCGGCTTCACCTCGGGCACGCCCGCACCTTCTGGATGGCGCAGGAACGCGCGCGCAATGCGGGCGGAACCCTGATTCTCCGGAATGATGATCTCGACAAGGCCCGGTGTCGTCCGGAATTTGTCGAGGCGGTTTACGAAGACCTGGAATGGTTTGGTTTTCGGTGGGATGAGGGGCCGGACGTGGGCGGTCCGGTCGGCCCCTACGAGCAGAGTCAACGTCGAGGCTTCCATGTGGAGGTGTTTGCGCGATTGCTGGAGCGGGGGGCGCTTTATCCGTGCCGCTGTTCCCGGAAGGACGTGTTGAGGGCCTTGAGCGCGCCGCACGAAGGCGAGGAGGAGCCGGTCTACCCGGGAACCTGCCGGCCGGGAGATGGCGTTGGCGCGGCGGCCATCTGCGATTCCATGATGCCCTCGCTGACGCCCGGCGCGCGGGATCTTCGGGATTCGGATGGGGCGCGCATCAACTGGAGGTTCAGGGCTCCGGAAGGGGAGGTTGTCTCGTTCACGGACGGGGGATTTGGAGGGCAACGGTTTGTTGCGGGCAGTGACTTTGGCGATTTCGTGGTTTGGCGTGGGGACGATCTGCCGGCCTACCATCTCGCAGTGGTGGCGGACGATCACGCGATGGGCGTGACGGAGGTTGTGCGGGGGGAAGACCTGCTGACCTCGACCGCCCGGCAGACGCTGGTTTATCGGGCGCTGGATCTGGAGCCCCCGGCTTACTTTCACTGCCCATTGATGCGTGATGTCCGGGGGGAGCGTCTCGCCAAGCGGCACGACGCCCTGAGCCTGCGTGAACTGCGGGAAGGCGGGGCCAGTCCGGAGGCCCTTCGGCGCGAGTGGCTTCCTGATGCTCCGGGCGCGTGAGTGGCGTCGGGGGCGGCCTGGTTTGCTACCGGGCCCTTCCGACTTGCGGCGGGTTGCGGCGTCGCCTATAGCATTGGCAGTGCGTGTTCCCATGAGGCATCCGAGGCGGGGTCTGGCGTCGGTCTGTGCGCTTGCGCTTGCGGCGTGGAGCGCGCATTCATCGCCCGCTGTGACCGAGGCGGGAATCGACCTCGATGAAGGCCGTCGATTCTGGTCGTTTCAGCCGCCGACGAGGAGGAAACTCCCAGCGTTGAAGGACGCCGACTGGCCGCGGCAGCCGGTCGATCATTTCATCCTGGCCCGGTTGGAGAAGGCGGGCGCGGTTCCGGCGGACGAGGCCTCCCGGCGGACGCTGTTACGGCGCGCGACCTTTGCGCTGACCGGCCTTCCTCCGAGCCTCGGGGAGATTGATGACTTTCTGCGCGATGCGGGCTCGAACGCCTACGAGAACGTGGTGGACCGCCTTCTGGCATCGCCCCGCTTCGGCGAACGGATGGCGAGCCTCTGGCTGACGGTGGCCAGATATGCGGAGGATCAGGCGCATCAGGTCGGCTCCGCGACGCAGCATTTCTACCCCAACGCCCACCTCTACCGGGCCTGGGTGATCGACGCGTTCAATCGCGACCTTCCCTATGACGACTTCGTCAGGCTGCAGTTGGCGGCGGACTCGATCGAAGGCGACGACACGCCGAATCTACCGGCGCTGGGGTTTCTGGGGCTGGGGCACAAGTATTACAGCCGCAGCCGGCTTGAGGTGATGGCCGACGAGTGGGAGGACCGGGTGGACACCGTCAGTCGCGGATTGCTCGGGTTGACGGTCGCCTGCGCCCGTTGTCACGAGCACAAATACGATCCGATCAGCATGGCGGATTACCACGCGTTGGCGGGCGTGTTCGCCAGCACCGAGATGTTCAACAAACCCATCGACGCCGCCGTCTACGCGGCGGAGAAGGACAAGAACAAGAAGCCGATGCTGGCGATGCACGTGGTCAGGGACGGCGGGGTTCAGGACCTTCCCATCTTCCTGCGCGGCGACGTTGAGCAGAAGGGCGTTGTCGTGAAGCGCGGTTTTCTGGAGATTCTTGGCCGGAAGGGGCGGCGCGAATTTGGAGATGGAAGCGGGCGGAGGGAGTTGGCGGAGGCGATTGTCGATCTCGGGAATCCGCTGACCGCGCGGGTCATGGTGAATCGCGTCTGGGCGATGGTGTTCGGTCAGGCGTTGGTCGCGACGCCCAGCAACTTCGGAGCCTTGGGCGAAAAGCCGACCCATCCGGATCTGCTGGACGACCTGGCCGCGCGTTTCATGGAGAACGGGTGGTCGATCAAGGCGCTGACGCGGGAGTTGGTCCTTTCCTCAACCTATCGTCAGGCGGCGGAGAATCCGCGTGTCCTCAGGGCGCTGGATCCGGAGAACAGGCTCTATTCGCGGATGCCTCGTCGTCGGCTGGACATTGAGCAGTTCCGTGATGCGTTGCTGTTTGTCAGCGGACGGCTGGACCAGAAAGGCGGGCGTTCCCTGGAACTGGACGATCCGGGGAACCTTCGCCGCACGGTCTACGGCCGCATCAGTCGGAAGGAGTTGAACGCGCTCATGATGCAGTTTGACTACCCGGACGCCAATGTCCATGCGGCCGGGCGCGCATCGACGACCACGCCGATGCAGAAACTCTGGATGATGAACAATCCGTTTGTCATGGAGCGCGCCGGGCAGTTGGCGGAGAGGTTGAACGCGCCGGGGCGTTCGATCGGGGAGAACATCCGCCGCGCCTACGAGGCCATGTATGGCCGTCCGGCCTCGGAAGAGGAGGTCGCGCTTGGCGAAGCCTATTTGACTGGGACGGACGAAAGCGGCCTGAGCCGCTGGGCGCAGTATGCGCAGATTCTGATGGCGGCCAATGAGTTCCTGTATGTTGACTGAATCCGAAATTCCGCTCACGCGGCGCGCGATGTTGAACCGCGCGGCCGGAGGCTTTGGCATGCTTGGGCTGGCCGGCATGCTGGGCGCCGATCGCGCGCCCGCCGCGTTGAGTCCTCAGCCTCATTTTGCGCCGAAGGCGAAGCGCGTCATCTTTCTCTTCATGAACGGGGCGCCGTCGCATGTGGACACGTTCGATCCCAAGCCGGCGCTGGAGAAATACAGGGACCGGGAGCCGGACGAGAAGCTCTACCGCAACCGCAAGGGCAGGTTCATGCCCTCGCCGTTCAGATTCTCGCGGCATGGCCGGGCCGGCATTGAGGTGAGCGAAACCCTGCCGAACCTGGCCGCGGTGATCGACGAGTGCTGTGTGATCCGGTCGATGCACACCGATGTGCCGAATCACGAGCCCGGCCTGCTCAAGATGCATACGGGCAACATCCAGCCGATCCGTCCGTCGCTGGGATCTTGGGCCTTGTACGGCCTGGGACAGGAGAATGAGAATCTCCCGGGGTATGTCGTGCTCCGGCCCAGCCCGCGGATCGTTGTGGGGCCGGCCTTGTGGAGCAACAGTTTCCTGCCGGCGAAGTACCAGGCCGCCAGCGTCATCACCAAGGACATGGCCGTTGAGAAACTCCTGGCCAACATTCGCAACCCCCGCCTCGACCACGTCCGGCAACGGAAGCAGTTGGACCTGCTGCAACAGTTGAACAGACTGCATCTGGACAAACGGGAGGGCGACGCGGAACTGGAGGCGCAGATCCAGGCGATGGAGACCGCCTACCAGATGCAGATGGCCGCGGCGGAAACCTTCGACATTTCGAAGGAGCCACAGAGCATCCGCGAGATGTACGGAACCAGCGACTTCGCCAATTCCTGCCTGCTGGCGCGCCGGTTGGTCGAGGACGGCGTACGTTTTGTCAGCGTCTACTACACTAGCGACCGCAGCAACCAGCCCTGGGACACCCACAGTTCGCACAATCAGAATCACCCGAAGCTCTGCGCCGACAGCGACAAGGCGACCGCGGCGTTGATCCGCGATCTCAGGTCGAGAGGGCTGCTGGACGACACCCTGGTCATCTGGGGCGGAGAGTTCGGTCGCACGCCTTACGCGCAGCCCAACAAGAAGAGCCCGGAGAAGGTCGGGCGCGATCATCATCACACCGGATTCTCCATGCTTCTGGCCGGCGGCGGGGTGAAGGGCGGCATGATCCACGGCGCGACGGACGAGGTCGGCATGCATGCCACTGAGAATCGCATGCACGTCCACGATCTTCACGCGACGATCCTGCATCTGCTGGGGATCGACCATGAACGCCTCACCTACCGTTGGTCCGGAAGAGACTTCCGCCTCACCGACATTCACGGAAAGGTGGCGCGCGAAATCGTCGGTTGACGCGGCTCCCTTGTCGGAGCGGGGAGCGGAGGCGTCGTCGCGACAGCCGAGACTTTCTCAGAAGGTGGCAGCAGCGGACGTGAGTCCGCTCAAATCAACGAATTCGCTCTGAAAGGAGCCGACTCACGTCGGCAGCTGCCAAGATTTTGGATTGTTGAGACAGTCTCAGCCGTCAAACCTCGGCGGGTTCCCGCCACTTGTCGTGTTCCTTGATGAGGTCCACGAGGCGTTCGACGGCTTCGTCGGCTGGGATGCCGATCTGCACGGGGGTCTTTCCGACGTAGAGGTTGATCTTGCCGGGCGCGCCGCCGACGTAGCCGAAGTCCGCGTCCGCCATTTCTCCCGGGCCGTTCACAATGCAGCCCATGATGGCGATCTTCACGCCCTTGAGATGATCTGTGCGGGCCTTGATCCTGGCGGTGACCTCCTGCAGGTCGAACAAGGTCCGTCCGCAGCTGGGGCAGGCGACGTAATCCGTCTTGAAGGAACGGCACCCCGCGGCCTGAAGGATGTTGAAGGCGAGCCGGAGCGATTGTCCGCCGCCGGCTTCGGCGCGAACGAGAATCGCGTCGCCGATGCCATCCGCCAGCAATGAACCCAATACGACGGACGAGCGCAGTTGGGCGATCTCTGGGGAATAGGGGACTTCGGGGAATGTCAGGCAGTCCTTGAGCAGGATGGGGTTGGCCCGGCCGAGTCTCTTCAATCGCGCGGCCAACAGGCGAAACGCGGCGATGGGCGGAAGATCGAGCCCGTCCTTCACCGTGACAAGCTGCGTGTCACAATTGATTTCAAAGTCCGAGGTCGGGTCGACTTCCAGGAGGGTGAGCTCTTCGTAGATCGCTTCGGGCTGGACATCCGCTCCCGGGCGGATCTGCGGGGCGACTTTGTCATGGGTCGCCTGCGTGACGACCACGCGGATGGTTTGTTCGCCGCCGCACCGGATCGTGTCGGACAGGGCGATCTCCGGCGTGGCGCGTCGTTCAAACTCGAAGGGATCGTAGGACAGGGGAAGTTCCTCAAAATCGATCGCGGAAGCGGTGAGTTCGGGGATTTGCTCGAGCAGGTCGCGGCAGACGGGGATTTCGTGCGGGGAGTCCTCGGTGAGGGACACGCGGATGGTGTCGCCGAGTCCGTCGCAGAGCAGGGAACCGATGCCGATGGCGCTCTTGATCCGGCCGTCCTCGCCTTCGCCGGCTTCAGTGACGCCGAGATGAAGGGGGTAATTCCAGTCGGGGCCGAGTTCGGCGAGCCTCGCGGTCAGCAGACGGTAGCACTCGATCATGACCTTGGGGTTGCTGGCCTTCATCGAGAAGCCGAAATTGTGAAAGTCGTTCTGGCGGGCGATGCGGGCGAACTCGAGCGCGCTTTCGACCATGCCGAGCGGGGTGTCGCCGTAGCGATTCATGATTCGGTCGCTGAGGGAGCCGTGGTTCGTGCCGATGCGCATGGCGCGGTTCAGGCGTTTGCACTCCTCGACCAGGGGCGTGAACTTCTCCTCGATGCGCTGCAGCTCCTCCTCGTATTCCGCATCGGTGTATTCGAGGACGGCGAACTTCTTCTTGTCGGCGTAGTTGCCGGGGTTGACGCGGACCTTCTCCACCCACTTGACCGCCTCCATGGCGGCGGCGGGCTGAAAATGAATGTCCGCGACGATCGGAACCTCGCAGCCCTTCCCGCGCAGACCGGCGACGATGTGTTCGAGATTGGAGGCGATCTTGGCGTTTTGCGCGGTCAGGCGGACCATCTGGCAGCCGGCGTCGACCAGGGCGAGGGTCTGTTCGACGCAGGCCTCGGTGTCCTGCGTGTCGCTGGTGAGCATGGATTGTGCGACGACAGGATTGCCGCCGCCAATGACGACGCCGCCGGATTCCGGCGATCCGACACGCCATTCGCAGGAGTTGCGCCGGCTGTATCTGTATGGCGATTCGCAATATTGCATGAGCGCGAGAGGGTGGGAATTGAGGGGCGGGGAGTCAACCTTGGAGCTTCAGATTTCGGACTCGCAAGCGACCCAGGGATTGCCGAGAGCGTGCTTTCCGCATTGCGGTTCGCGCCCCGCCGCGCGCATCTACTCCCCGGCCCGGGGCGTCTGTTCGATGGTGGTCTCCGTTTCGAACATGGTCTTGAAGAGGGGGAGTCGTTTGATGTCGTTGAAAGAGACGTAGAGCATCAGGGAGAGCAGCGCGACGGCGAAGACCATGGTGCTGTATTCGATCATGCGGACGTTCAGCACCTTTCTGACCGCCTTCTGTCCCCAGAATTTCTTGACGAAGGCCTCGATGAGTCCCATGAGGGTGTGGCCGCCGTCGAGGACGGGGATGGGGAGCATGTTTAGGATGGCGAGGTTGACGTTCAGCAGGATCAGGAAGTCCAACGCGAGCCGGAAGTCGGTGAGCACCCAATGCGAGAGCATGAGCAGGATTCCCGGCGGGCCGGACATGTCGCCGAGCCCGACTCCGGTCTGCTTGGAGTGGACCAGGGCTCCCAGGGTGCCGACGGTCTGGTCCCAGACCTCGACGATGCGCACCCAGGGCATGGGGCCGGGTTTCTGGAGTTCGTAGACGTTGTTGTCCGGCGCAAACTGGATGCCGATGCGCGCGGATTTCTCGTCGTTCATGATCTCCGGGGTCAGCGTGGCGGTGACTTCCGCGCCATCGCGTTCGACGAGGATCTCTGAGGGTTTGCCGTTGCTCTTGCCGACGAGTTCCTGGAGGTGCCGGTGGCTGACCACCCGGATGCCGTTGAACCCGACGATCTTGTCGCCGGGTTGCAGTCCGGCGCGCTCCGCCGGGGTGTCGGGAAACACCACGCCCACGGCCGGCTCGCTGCCGGAGCCCAGATTCAACATCTTCAACCCGACCGAGCCATCCTCTCCGGCCAGGCTGAGTTGGTAGGTCCTGATGGACTCGCCGCGCTGGATTTCAACGGGGACGATATTGGTGCGCGCGATGGCGCAGGTGAGGAGGATGTCCTGCCAGGTCCGGGTGTTCTTGCCGTTGACCTTGACGATGCGGTCGCCCACCTGGATGCCCATCTGTTCCTCGGCCGAACCGGGTTCGATGGCGCCGACGATTGACGGATTCACCAGCCTGGGGACGCCGGTGAACATCAACAGGCAGCCGATTGCGAGTGCGAAGACGATGTTCATTGCCGGGCCGGCGAGCGCGACGGCGATCTTGGAGAAGGGCGGGGCCGGCGGGATGTCCTCGGCGCCGTCGGCCGAGCCTTCCAGCATCTCGGAGGTTAGCATCTGGGGGAGTTTCACGAAGCCGCCGGCGGGGATCCAGCGGACGGAGTATTCGATGCCGTCCTTCGTCCAGCCGAACATCTTGGGCCCGAAACCGATGGCGAAAGCCTCGACCTTGAGCCCCAGCTTCCGCGCGACCCAGTAGTGGCCGAATTCGTGGAGAAAGATGGAGGCTCCGAAGAGAAAAACGACGATGGGAGCCGCCATCAGGACTGTCAAAATGGTATCCATTGGGTTGTTGCCCGCAGACGCTGCGGAGTCGGGAAGCTAGCCGCTCCTCCATTCTCTGGCAACAAACGATGTTTAAACGTTCAATTCTGAGCAACATTGCCTGTGTCGGGGCTGATTCGCGTGGTAGTGTCTGAGGCGTGATGAAGGGCGAGAGATTTGAATGGGCGGGCGGTTTGTGGGGCGGTGTTGTCCTGCTGGTCTGCAGCGCGGCGGCGACGGCGGGGGATTGGCCGAATTATCGCGGCCCCGATTACAACGGCATCAGCGACGAGACGGCCTGGCGCTCGGATTGGGGCGACAAGGGGCCGCAGATCCTCTGGCGGGCCAATGTGGGCAAAGGTTCCTCGGCCTTGTCGATTGCGTCGGGGCGCGCCTTTACCATGGGCAATGACGGCGGTGAGGAAGGCGAGGAGATGGATTCCATCTACTGCCTGGACGCAGAGACGGGGCGGACGATCTGGAAGCACAACTATCCCTGTCCCCTGTTGCCGAAGTATTACGAGGGCGGCGCGTTGTCCACGCCGACCGTGGAAGGCGGATTCGTCTTCGCGCTCTCCAAGATGGGCGACCTGCTCTGCCTTGAAGCCGCCAATGGAAAGGTCGTCTGGGAGAGGCAGTTGAACCGGAAGCTCGGCTTTGAGTTGCCGACCTGGCACTTCTCCAGCTCGCCGTTGATCGTCGGTGAAAAACTGATCCTCAATCTCGGCATGGCCGGGGCCGCCTTCGATAAACGCAATGGGGAGATGCTCTGGAACAACGGCAGGGAAGTTTGCGGCTATTCCACGCCCGTGCCGGCCAGGATCGGCGGAACGGAAAGCGTCGTGATCTGCGGGGCGGATTCTCTTCTGGGCGTGCGAATATCGGATGGGAAACTTCTGTGGCGGCATCCCTTCTTCAACAAACACAAGGCCAACTGCGGCGATGCGATTGTGGCCGGCGACGAGGTCTTCGCCTCCAGCGCCTACGGCCGGGGTTGCGTCAAGATCCGCGTGGTCGAAGAGCGGGCCATCCAGGTGTTCGACAACACCGCCATGCGCAACCTGCAGAGCAGTTGCGTCCTTTGGAAGGGGCGGCTCTACGGACTCGATGAGAGGGCGCTCAAGTGCATTGATTTCAAGGACGGCCGCGCGTGTTGGAGCGAAGGCGGGATGGGGAAAGGATCGTTGTCGATGAGCGCGGACGGGCGATTGCTGGTCATGGGTGAAAAGGGGGAACTGGTGATCGCCAAGGCTTCGCCGGATGCGTTTCATGCCTTGGCGCGGGCCAGGGTCTTCCTGACGCGCGCGACCTGCCGCACCGCCCCCGTATTGGCCAACGGGAGGATTTATCTGCGCAATGGTCGGGGCGAGGTGGTTTGCCTGGATGTGAGGAGATGAAGATGAAGAGCGCGGGAGTCCTGCGAGGCGAAGGGGAGGCCGGAAGATTTGTGGAACCGGTGGGGAGAGACTCCCGTCGAGCCCATTTCAAAGTCCCGGAGGGACCAAAGAAACTCGGAATGGGGATTGCGGAATGCGGAGCCAAAACTGTTCCGAACTCCGCGTTCCGATTTCCGCATTCGCCTGTCCCGGAGGGACGACAGCGGGCGTTTTTTTGGGGGGGAGGCGGGGAGGCTGCCACAGATTCTTGGGCTCTTTCAGTGCTTCAATATGGGCTCGACAGGAGTCTCTCCCCACCGGCTTTTCGCTTCCTTCGGCATTCGGGCGTGTTGCTGTTCCACTTTCTCTTGGTGGCGGCGACGGTCTGCCAGGCGGCGGAGCCGAAGCCGGGCGATGTGGTGACCAATTCGATTGGCATGAAGCTGGCCTGGATCCCGCCGGGCGCCTTCACCATGGGCAGCCCCAAGTTCGAACCCTTTCGCATCACGAATGAGACGCAGACGAAGGAGACCATCGCAAAAGGCTTCCGCATGGGCGTCACCGAGGTGACCCAGAAACAATGGCGCGCGGTCATGGGGACGGATCCGAGCTTCTTCAAGGGCGACGACCTTCCGGTCGAACACATCACCTGGCACGACGCAGCGGAGTTTTGTCGCAAATTGGGCGGGAAGGAGAAAAAGCGTTATCGCTTGCCGACCGCGGTCGAGAGAGAATACGCCTGCCGCGCAGGAACGGCCACGGCCTACAACACAGGCAACGGGGTGGCGGCGTTGCGCAAGGCCGGTTGGTTCAACAAGAACAGCGCGAACAAGACCCATCCGGTCGGGCTGAAGCAGCCCAACGCCTGGGGGCTTTACGACATGCATGGCAATGTCTCGGAGTGGATCGCCCAACGCCCGGCGAAGGAACTTTACCGGACGGAGTCGAAGCTGGTGAACCTGGAGATCAAGGACGGGCGCGACCATCGAGGCGGCTCCTGGGGGCTGACCGCGGGTGACTGTCGATCGGCCTCACGTCATCGGAACAACGGCAACTACCGCTACTTCGATCTGGGATTCAGGGTGGTGTGCGAGGAGGAGTGAGGCTGGAAGCGGCGGTTGGGCGGTTTGCGTGCCTTGAGGCGCGTCCGCCGCTTCCAATGTTGCCGCTGAGATTCAGAAGCGCGAACCGGTTGGTTTCGCGTAGCGGCGCGGATCCTTGAAGAAGTTGGTGTTGATCGTGATGGCGTGGCCTGAGATGGAGCAGGTGGGCGGCGTCACGCCACTGCCGATCGTATACGTGCCGCCCATGGGGCAGATTGGCCAGAGTCCGGGCGCGTCGTTCCCGCCATACAGATCGGTTCTGCCTGGTGTCGCGGTCAGCGGTTGCTTCTCATCGATCCGCCAAGACTGTGTCGCGCCATCCAACTGCTTGAGGTTGGCGATGCACGTCCTGCGTTTGGCCATCTTGCGCGCCTGGATCGTGGCCGGAACGACATGTCCCAGCGCAAGGAAGCCAACGACGCCCGCAGCGATCGCGATCAAGCGTCGGCGCTGGCGGCGCTGGTTTGGAGCGTCTTCCATGCGGGCCGGCGTTCAATTGCTGTCGACGAAATCCCCGACCACGGATTCCGCTGTCGTCCTCGCCCACGCGTCCGCTTCCAGGATCTGCTCCAGTGTGGGATGCGCGACGAGTTCGTGGGCGGCCATGGTCCGGGTGACGGTCTCCGTAATCTGGAGGAAGCCTATCTTCCGGGCGCAGAAGGCATCGACGGCGACCTCGTTGGCCGCATTCATGACGGCGGGCATGGTTCCCCCGACCGTTCCGGCGTGGCGGGCGTGCTGCAGGGCGGGGAAACGCTCCAAATCCGGTTCCTCGAAGGTCAGGCTGCCATACTTTGGCAGGCTGGTCTGGACGCGGTCGCTGGCGGCGCGCTCGGGATAGGTGAGCGCGTATTGGATCGGCAGGCACATGTCGGGAGTGGAAAGCTGCGCGATGATGGAGCCGTCCACGAACTCGACCATGGAGTGAATGACGCTTTGCGGATGCACGACGACCTGCACTCGGTCCATCTCGATGTCGAAGAGCCAGCGGGCCTCGATCATTTCGAGGCCCTTGTTGAACATGGTCGCCGAATCGATGGTGATCTTGGCTCCCATGTCCCAGGTCGGGTGCTTGAGCGCGCGCTCGAGGGTGATGTCCTTGAACGCCTCGGCCGGCGTGGTTCGAAAGGGGCCGCCCGATGCGGTGAGGGTCAGGTTTCGCACGGAGTCGCCGGGCTTGCCGTCGAGGCATTGGAAGATGGCCGAGTGTTCGCTGTCGACGGCGAGGATCTTGACGCCGTGTTTGCGCGCCTCGTTCATCACGGTCTCGCCGGCCATGACCAGGATCTCCTTGGAAGCGACGGCGATGTCTTTGCCGGCCCGGATGGCGGCGAGGGCGGGTTGGAGGCCGGCTGTGCCCACGATGGCGATGAGCACGATGTCGGCCTCCTCCATGGTGGCGAGCTTGATCAGGCCTTCGTCGCCCGAGTGGACCTCGAGGTCGCCGAAGGATTCGCGCAGTCCGGCGGCCTTGGATTCATCGGTGATGGAGATGGCCGCGGGCTTGAACTGCCGGGTCTGCTCGGCGAGCAGGGAGTCGTTGCGGCCGGCGGCCAGGCCGATCAGGCGGATGCAGTCGGGCAGGTCTTCGGCGACCTTGCATGTGCTGGTCCCGATCGATCCGGTGCTGCCAAGGAGGACGACGTTCTTCATTTCTTTTCTTCAACCACGGATGGACACGGATGAACTCGGATGAGCTTCGCCCCGCCTGCAGCGGGAATCCTCGCACGTCGTTTCCATCCGTGTGAATCCGTGTTCATCCGTGGTTCAGTCCGTCAGGATGTGGCGGAGGTAGAGATACATGAGGGGGGCGTTGAAGAGGAGGCTGTCGAGGAGATCCAGGATGCCGCCGATGCCAGGAAAGTAGGAGCCGGAGTCTTTTACTCCGGAGCCGCGTTTGAAGACGGACTCGATCAGGTCGCCGACGATTGCGGCGAGCCCCAGGATGGCGCCGAGGATGACGGCATGAATGGTTTCCATCCCGTGCATCCGGTCGCCGAGGAAATGCGCGAAGGCCACGCTGGCGCCCATCGAGATCAGGACCGCGCCGGTGAATCCTTCCCAGGTCTTGCCGGGGCTGATGTTGGGGCAGGCCTTGTGCCGGCCGAACAACGACCCTGCGCAATAGCCGCCCACATCGCTGAACTTGGTCACCAGGATGAAGTAGAGCACGTAGAACGGTCCGCTCTTCGCCGCGGCGCCTTCGGGAAAGGGGAAATAGTTGATCTTCTGGATGAAGTTGAGCAGCCAGGCGACGTAGATGAGTCCGAAGAAGGTCGTGCAGAGTGCGGTGAAGGCGTCCTTGTCGTTGAAGTGTTTGACCTGAAGCAGGCAGAGCCCGAGCGCCCAGACCACGATGATGCTGGTCTCGAAGTCGCCCGCCTTGGCCGGGGCGACGAAGACATCCTCGCCGAGCCCCATGGAAAGATAGAAGAAGCTCGCGGCGATCAGCAGGAGCCCGCCGAAGATGCCCCATTGCCGGAAGACGCGCAGTCCGCGCTTCTCGGTCATGTCGTAGAATTCCATCAGGCCCGTCCAGGTGAGGGCGAGCATGATGGCGACGAACACCCAGTCCGAGACCGTCTTGCTGCCCGAGAACATCGCCGCAATGACGATCGCCCACAACACGACCGTGCTGATCAGTCGCTGCAGAAAAACGGCGCCCTTGGACTTCTTGGCGGGCGCGGGTGTCGGGTTCGCGTCGGACATGAGCGGGCAGTGATAGCAGAGGGGGGGAGAAGCTCCAAGTTCCAAGCTCAGGTTGGGAAATTCAAAATCGGAAAACCGAAATCCGAAACAAATCCGAATCGAGAATGATTCAAATTCGAATTGGCGGAGGCGCGGGGGCTGCGCGGGCGGGAGCGCGGAACTCATTCCGCTTCAACGCGGGGCGGCCGGAAGTTCTGGTCAGATGGGGGCGTCTGATTCTTAACACAGAGGGCATGGAGAACTCAGAGAACCACAGAGAGGGACCGGGTTGTTCTCTGTGGTTCTCCTTCCCTCTGTGCGCTCTGTGTTGGAAATCAAACGCCCCCGAATCTCCGGTGCCTCTGCGTGTATTCCTCGAGGGCTTCGTAGAACTGGGGTTTGCGGAAGTCGGGCCAGAGGGTGTCGGTGACGACGAACTCGGCGTAGGAGATCTGCCAGAGAAGGAAGTTGCTGACGCGCATCTCGCCGCTGGTGCGGATGACGATATCAGGGTCGGGCATGTTGGCGGTGTAGAGATGCTGGGAGATCAGGTGCTCGTTGACCTCTTCGGGAACGAGTTTTCCGTCCTGCACCTTCTTGGCGATCTCGCGGACGCCCTCAATGATCTCGGTGCGACCGCCGTAGCTGAGCGAGAGGGTGAGGGTGAGGCCGTTGTTCTTGGCGAGCGCGGCCTTGGTCTTCTCCAGTTGCTTCTGGGCCGATTCCGGCAGTCGCCAGATCTGGCCGATGGCGTTGAGGCGGACGTTGTTCTTGTTCAGTTCGCCGATCTCCGCCTTGAGGAACCGGGTGAGATACTTCATCAACGTGTCGACCTCATCCTTGGGGCGGTTCCAGTTCTCCACCGAGAAGGCGTAGAGGGTGAGATACTTGATGCCGAGTTCGCCGGCGGCGCGGACGATGGCGCGCACGGACTCCACCCCGCGACGATGGCCCTCGACCCGCGGCAGGTGCCGCTCCTTTGCCCAGCGGCCGTTGCCGTCCATGATGACGGCGACGTGCGTCGGAAGGACCTCCTTCGCGCGGGCGCTGAGTTGGGGTTGGGCGCTCATCTTTCTTTTCTTAACAGGAGGAAACGGAGGTGACAGAGATTGGGCAGCTGGAACGAGGTTTGTGTTCAAATTTGCCGAGCCTTGCCACGAGGAAGCGATTTCTCCGTTTCCTCTGCTCTCTCCTGTCCAAGAAAATCAAACCACCATGGTCTGATCGCGGGCCGGGCCGACGGAGACGATGGAGATTTTGGTGACGATCAATTCCGCGAGCGCCTTGAGGTACTTCCGCGCGTTGAGCGGCAGGTCCTTGAAGTTCTTGATCTTCTCGGTGGAGGTCTGCCAGCCGGGGAAGGTGCGGTAGACGGGTTCGCACTTGGCGAAGGAATCGATGTCGCTGGGCACGTAGTTGACGCGCTTGCCGTCGACCTTGTAGGCGACGCAGACCTTGATTTTGGCCAGTCCGTCGAGTCCGTCGAGGTTGGTGACGGCCATGTGGTCGATGCCGTTGACCATGACGGCGTGGCGGACGGCGACGGCGTCGAACCAGCCGCAGCGGCGCGGGCGTCCGGTGGTGGCGCCGAATTCGCGGCCCATGTTGTGGAGCATGTCGGAGATGTCGTCGCTGGAGCTGGGCAGGGGACCTCCGCCGACGCGTGTCGTGTAGGCCTTCATGACGCCGAGGACCTTGTCGATGCGACTGGGACCGACGCCGGAGCCGGTGCAGGCGCCGCCCGAGGTGGCGTTGGACGAGGTGACGAAAGGGTAGGTTCCGTGATCGATGTCCAGGAAGGTGCCCTGGGCGCCCTCGAAGAGCATGGTGGCGTCCTTTTTCAGCGCCTGGTGAAGCAGCACAACGGTGTTGGTCACGTAGGGGGCCAGCTTCCTCGCGGCTTTCTTGTATTCGGCGTGAATTGCGGCGAAGGAGAGAGGCTTCTGTCCGAGCGCCTTGAGCTCCTTGTTCTTGGCCCTGACGCGATCCTTCAACTTGGCCTCGAAGACATCCGGTTTCACCAGGTCGCCCATGCGGAGGCCGCTGCGGGCAGCCTTGTCCTCATAAGCCGGGCCGATGCCGCGCTTGGTGGTCCCGATCGCCTTCCTGCCCTTGGACGCGTCGCGGGCGGCGTCGAGCTCCTTGTGGTAGGGGAGCACGAGGTGCGCGCAATCACTGATGAAAAAGCGGCCCTTGAGCTGGACGCCCTTGCGCTCGAGACCGGTCATCTCCTTGACGAGTTGCAGCGCGTCGATGACGACGCCGTTGCCGATGACGCACTTCTTGCGGGGGCGGAGAATGCCGGAGGGGATCAGGTGGAGGACATATTGTTTCTTGCCGACGATGACGGTGTGGCCGGCGTTGGCCCCGCCCTGCGAGCGGACGACGATGTCGACCTTCTCGGTCAGGTAATCGATGATCTTGCCCTTGCCTTCGTCCCCCCATTGGGCTCCGACGAGAATTGTATTGGCCATGATGTTCTGCGTTTGAAAACGGCAGTAAAAAACCCCGAAGGTAAATTCGGGGGTCGTTCTGGAATTTACCGGGGGAGATTAGATATGTGACAAGGAGGTGTCAACGGCGGATTGGTTTTCAAAAAAGCAATCGACATCGTCAGCGGCATCCTCTTTTCTTCCGCGCGAATCCCTTGACCAGAACCAGACCGGAATTATGGACACCCAAGCCGCCGAAACCGTCAACAACTGGCCCATTGCGGTCTTCCTCATCAGCGTCGCCTTCATCATCCTCGCCATCGTCAAGATGCGCGTGCATGCCTTTGTCGCCCTGATCTGCGCGGCCCTGATTGCGGGGTGGTTGTCCGGATTGCGCGACGGCGGCCCCGGTCACATGGTCGACACCATCGGGCAGGTGGCGCAGGGATTTGGCGACACGGCCAAGGGCGTGGGCATCGTGATTGCGCTCGCCGCCATCATCGGCATGTGCCTGCTGGAGAGCGGGGCGGCGGACCGGATCGTGCGGACGTTTGTCGGCTGGTTCGGGGAGAAGCACGCGGGTTGGGCGTTGTTGGCGAGCGGATTTGTCCTGTCGATTCCGGTGTTCTTCGACACGATGTTCTTCCTGGTGATTCCCCTGGCGAGGATGCTGGCGCTGCGGACAGGGAAGAACTACCTGTTCTTCGTCATGTGCATCGGGGCCGGCGGCGCGATCACGCACTCGATCGTTCCGCCCACGCCGGGACCGCTGCTGGTCGGCAATGAGTTGGGCCTGAATCTGGGCACGATCATCATTGCCGGCGTCATCTTCGGCATTCCGCCGGCGATCGTCGCGATGATGTATGCCAAGCGGCTGAACGCGAAGATGGACGTGCCCGTGCGCGCCGCGGACGGGGAGGACGAAAGCCAGGCGGCCGAAAAGCCGGAAAGCGAGCTGCCCTCGTTCTTTGCTTCCATCATGCCGATTGTTCTGCCGGTGCTCCTGCTGGGAGCCTTCTCGTTCGTGGACATGATGGAGAAACAGGATATTCGGGCGGCGATTGAAGCCACGGCGGCGGATACGGAGGCCACGGAGGCGGAGCGTCTGGCGGCGATCAAGGCGGTCTACGCCATCGAGGTGGCCAAGCCGGAGCGTTACTCCCAGTTGCACGCGGTGACGAAGTTCTTCGGCGACAAGGTGATTGCGCTGGGTTTTGGCGCGCTGTTGTCCCTGCTCGTGTTGATGAAGCAGGCGGGCCTGAGCATCCAGAAGGTGAGCGAGAAATTCAATGGGCCGCTGGAAACCGCGGGCGTCATCATCCTGATCACCAGCGCGGGCGGCGCCTTCGGCAAGACTATCAAGGGCTCGGGCATCGCCGACACGTTGCAGCATTACGGCGAGTCGATGGGGATCAATTACATCATCCTGGCCTGGGTGGTGACGGCCCTGGTGCGCATCGCGCAAGGTTCGGCCACGGTCTCCATGATCACCGGAGTCGGGCTGATGTCGGCGCTGCTGGCCAACACGACGCTCGATTACCACATCTTCTACATCTACCTCGCCATCGGGTTCGGCTCGATCACCTGCTCCTGGATGAACGACAGCGGCTTCTGGATCGTCGGCCGATTGAGCGGCTTCACGGAGAAGGAGACGCTCAGGTCGTGGACGCCGATGCTGACCATCATTGCGGTCGTCGGCCTCGTGGAGTCCTACCTCTGTTCGAAGATCCTGCCGTTTAATTGATTCACTCTTCCCGATGCGTCTTGTGCACCGCCGCTTGAGCAGTGCATTTGACCAGGATCTCATCGATGCAGACGTGGGGCGGACGGCCGGCCGCGAAGACCATGCATTCGGCGATATCTTCAGCGGTCAACGGTTCCAGGCCCGCATAGACCTTGTCTGACTTCGCCTGGTCCCCCTTGAACCGCACCATGGAAAACTCGGTTTCGGCGAGGCCGGGGTCGATGGTGCCGACGCGCAGTCCCGTGCCGCAAAGCTCCAGGCGCAATGCGCGGGTGATCTGCAATTCGGCCGCCTTGACGCCGCAGTAAACGGAGCCGCCTTCGTAGGCGACGCGTCCGGCGATGGAGCCGATGTTCAGGATCGTGCTGCCGGGGAAGGGTTTCATCAGGGGCAGGATGGCGCGGGTCATGCGCATGACGCCGAGGAAGTTTGACTGCACCATGGCTTCCCAATCCTCGTCCCTGCCGTCCTCGACCGTGTCGAGTCCGTGCGCGCCGCCGGCGTTGTTGATCAGGACGTCCACGCGGTCGGTGTGGGAGCGGACCCAGTCGGCGTAGGCGTTGACGCTTTCGGTGGAGGCGACGTCCAGGGTATGGACCTCAGCCTGTGGCGCGCCGGCGGACCGGGCTTCATCGGCGACCTGTTCGAGACGATCGACGCGTCGCGCGCCGAGCAGGACCTTGGAGCCCTCGGCGGCGAAGGCCCTGGCCGCCGCGGCGCCGAATCCGCTGGAAGCCCCGGTGATCAATACCCACTTGTCTTTCAATCGTGATGCCATGGCCGGGGTTGTAGCAGGCCGGTGGACTCACAAGCAAGCCGGGCTTGGGGAGAGGGGGCGTTTCGTGGCGTTGCCGGTGGTGTTCCGTTGGAGCGCGATCGTTTTAACACAGAGAGCACAGAGAACTCAGAGAAACACAGAGATGTCTTTTTGCCGGATGATCCGCAATCTGCGGCTGTCAGAGGCCGGGGAATGCCAGGAAACTGCCCACGCCTTTGGACATCGCCAGTGTCGCTGCGGGTCACAGACCCGCTGTTCGGGCTCTCTGTGGTTCTCCTTCCCTCTGTGTTCTCCGTGTTGAAATTGACGCCTCCAAACGCCGGGCGGCTCTAATTTGTTGCCTGCGCCGAGACTTCCCGTAAGGTGCCGCCTTTCAATCTCACGACCGCCGTATGAACGCCGACAGAATCAAAGAACTGGCACTGGATCTGAACGAGACGCCGCCGCGCAGTCCGCGCGAAACCTTGGGCGGTTACGTGGTTCTCGGACGCGCCCTGGACAAGTGCCGGGCTGAATTGAACGGCACGCTGGGCGACTATCACTTCGATTGTCCATTGGACAACGAGTTTCTAGGTTTTGCCGGGATAACGGCCGAGGCATTCAGGGAATATGTTGCGACCGGGGCTTCGGACGAGGACGTCGCGGAATGGGTCGGGAAGAACGCGAAGGCGCAGCCGCGGATCGAGATCATCAACTGGAACAACAAGATGCGCGCCATGCGGATCTGCGACATGGATGACGCGCGGCAGGAATTTCTGGAGGAGTATATTCCGAAGTTTGTTCCCAAGGGGCGGCCGGTCTACGTCTGGTTTGATGTCTACGATTTGGAAGAAGGTCGGATGTAAGGGGCGCTGATCACGAACGATACGAAGTTTACCGATGAAGATTTCACTGGGCACGGATCACGCAGGCTTCTCCTACAAGGAGAAGATCAAGGCGTATTTGCTTGAGCAGGGGCATGAGGTGGAGGACTTCGGGACGAACAGCGCGGAGTCCTGCGATTACCCGGATTTCGTGAGGCCTGCGGCGGAAGCGGTCGCCAATGGCGAATGCGAGCGCGGCATCGTGCTTGGCGGTTCCGGCAATGGCGAGGCCATCTGCGCCAACAAGGTCAAGGGCGTGCGTTGCGGACTGGCGTGGAATGTCGAATCCGCGGTCAAGTGCCGGGAACACAATGACGCCAATGTCCTGTCGCTCGGCGAGCGGATGATTCCGGAGGATCAGGTCCTGGAGATTGTCCAGGCCTGGCTGGATACCGGGTTTGAGGGCGGCAGGCACGCGCGCCGGGTGGCCAAACTCGATGGAGAGTAAGGCGAGGCATTCACCCAAACACCCCATGCGCGACGTTGCCGTAGATGTTGGTGAGACGGAAGTCGCGGCCGGCGTGGCGGTGGGTGAGGCGGAGGTGATCGATTCCCAGGGCATGCAGGAGGGTCGCGTGGAGGTCGTGCATATGGGTCGGCTTGTCGACGGGGGCGTAGCCGAAGTCGTCGGTGGCGCCGTAGGTGAAACCCTTCTTCACGCCGCCGCCGGCCATCCAGACGGTGAAGGCCTGAGGGTGGTGGTTACGGCCGTGGGTGTTCTCGGCCATGGGCGTGCGGCCGAATTCGCCGCCCCATAGGACGAGGGTGTCTTCCAGCAGCCCGCGTTGTTCGAGATCGCTGAGGAGGCCGGCGATGGGTTTGTCCGACTTGGCGCATTCCTTGACGCTGCCTTCCTTGACCTTCTGGTGGTGGTCCCAGGTGTAGTCAGTGGAGACCTGGATATAACGGACGCCCTGTTCGGCGGACTTGCGGGCGAGGAGGCATTGTCGGCCGAGATTGTCGGTGGGATCCTGGTCGATGCCGTAGAGGTCCTTGGTCGTCTGCGATTCGTCGTCGAGGCTCATGATCCGCGGAACCGTGGACTGCATGCGATAGGCGAGTTCGTAGCTGCCGATCAGCCCCTCGATGCCGGGATCGCCCTGGGTCTTCTTCAGGTGATCGCGATTCAGCGACTGAATCAGGTCGAGTTGCCTCTGCTGCAGGTCGCGCTTGATGCGGGGATTGGAAAGATTGGGGAGCGTGGCCTGCTTGATCGGGATTTCGGCCGATCCGATGGCCGTGCCCTGGTGAATCGCGGGGAGAAAGGCGCTGCCGTAGTTCTGCACGCCGCCGTGGCCGCGGGGCGGAGAGATGGTGACGAAGGCGGGGAGGTTGTCGCTCTCGCAGCCGAGACCGTAGCTCACCCAGGCGCCGACGCTGGGGCGCACGAGATTGGCGGCGCCGGTGTGCAACCAGAGCAGGGCCTCGCCGTGGGCCGTGCCGTTGGTGTGCATGGAGCGCACAACGCAGAGTTTGTCGGCATGGCGGGCGAGGTGGGGCTGAAGTTCGCTCATCACCATGCCGCTCTGGCCGTGCTGGGCGAACTTGAAGGGAGAGCCGAGCAGCGGGCCGAGCTTGTCGCGATCGGTGCCGACGTCCTTGCCGTTCAACTGCTTGCCCGCGTGTTCGTTGAGTTTGGGCTTGGGATCCCAGATATCGACGTGGCTGGGGCCGCCCCACATGAAAAGAAAGATGATGCGCTTGGCGCGCGGCTTGAAGTGAGGTGTGAGGGCCGGTGTGGGGCCGGGCGTGCGGGCGAGGGCGGATGAACCGCCGGCCATGGCGGCAAGCGCGAGCGAACCGAAGCCGCCGGCGCTGGATTGCAGCATCTCCCGGCGGCTGAAGGCGGATTGAAAGCGGTTGCAGTTCATTTTTCTTCGGCCGCAAAAAGGCGCAAGAGGCGCGAAAAGGGATCTTCTTTTTGTGCGTTTTTGAGTCTCTTTGTGGCCATGGTTTTTCGGGGATCAATCCAGGAATTGAAAACGGCTTGATGAGATCAAGGCCTGAAACGCGAGAGCCCAGGCCTGCTTGTTCGCGTTTTGCGCCCCTTCGTTCTTGAGGCGTTGTTCGGTGGCTTTCACAAACTTCAGGATCTGGCCGCGTTCTTCTTCGATTGCAGCCTCGTTGAAGCAAAGTTGAAACATGCGACCGACTCGCGCGTCGTCGTCGTCCGGCGCTTCGAAAAACAACCGTCTCACAGCGGTGTCTGCGGAGGCGAGGACGGTCTTGTCGTTGAGCATGAAAAGGCCCTGCGCCGCCGCCGTGGTCTTGGAACGCGCGCCCGTGGTCTTGTGTGGGTCGGCGAAGTCGAATGCCTCGAAGACCTCGGGCAGGTCGTTGCGGATGACGGGCAGGTAGACGCTGCGGCAGTTGAAGTCGGTGCGGCGGCGGTTCTTGTTGGCCCCGACCGCGGTGGCCTGATCGCCGAGGTAGTTGACGGTGGAATCCACCCAGGCGAGATCGAGGCTGCCGGCGGCGGCGAGCATGGCGTCGCGGAGGGACTCAGGATCGAGACGCCGTCGATGCGCGCGCCAGAGTTGCTTGTTCTCCGGATCGATTTCATTGGCTGTCGCGTCCGATTTGCTGGCGAGCGCGAAGCTGCGGCTGAGGACGATGCGCTTCACCAGCGCCTTGATCGACCAGCCAGAGTCAATGAGTTCGCGGGCGAGGTGGTCGAGCAGTTCCGGATGCGTCGGCGCCTCGCCGGTGACGCCGAAGTTGTCGACCGTGCGAACGATGCCGCGGCCGACGAGGTGATGCCAGACGCGGTTGGCCATGACGCGGGCGGTGAGATTGCCGGCGCCGTTCCCGGTGTCGGTCAACCAACGGGCGAGGTCGGTTCTGCCGCTTTGTTTCTCGCGGATCTGGGCCTTGTGTTGGGTCGGGCGCGAAACGACCTGCAGAAATCCGCGCGGGACCTTGTCGCCGGGCTTGTCCACTTCGCCCGCGCGACGGATGGCCTCGTCGGCGGGGGCGGCGACATCGCCGGGAATCATGGCGCGCGGGGGGATGGGCGGCGGATTGGACAAGGTCTTGGAGAGTTCCGCGATCAGAGCCTGCTGCGCCTTGATGCGCTCGGGCTTGGGCGTCTTTGGATCCCGCGCGCCTTCGGCGATGGTCTCGGGGTGTTTCTTGAAGAGTTCGGCGACCTTGGCCTCCTCGTCTTTCTTGAGGTGCTCCAATCCGGTCCTGGCGCGGTCGTTACGTTGCTTCACTTGTGGGCGGTTGCGCCAGTAGACCTCGTAGGCGTTGTCGAGTTGTTCGCCCTTTTCGCCGAGACCGATGAGGCGTTCCATGACGCGCTGTTGGCCCAGCATGTAACGGCGTTCCATGACGGAGGTGGAGGTCATGATGCCGGCCAGGGCGTAGTAGTCGGCGGTGGGAATGGGCTCAAACTTGTGGTCGTGGCAGCGAGCGCAGCCGACGGTCAGGCCGAGGAAGGTCTGGCCGACCGTATCGAGTTGTTCGTCGGCTACCTCCATGCGCTGGCGCTCGGGCTTGACGCCCAGCAGGACCTTTGGGCCGACCACGAGGAAGCCGGAAGCGATGCGCTGGTTGTCGCGCTGTTCGATGGAATCATAGGGGAGCAGGTCGCCGGCGATTTGATGTCTGGTGAATTCGTCAAAGGGGAGGTCGGCGTTGACGGCGGCGATGACCCAGTTTCGGTAGCGCCAGGCCTCGCGAAACAGAAAGTTCTCGTCCAGGCCGTTGGAATCGGCGTAGCGGGCGAGGTCCAGCCAATGCCGCCCCCAGCGTTCGCCGAAGCGCGGCGAGGCGAGCAGTTTGTCGACGATACGTTCGAAGGCGTCGGGGCGGCGGTCGGCGATGAAGTGTTGGACCTCTTCCGGCGAGGGAGGGAGGCCGATGAGTTGGAAATAGGCGCGGCGAATCAAGGCGCGGCGATCGGCGTCGACGGCGGTTGGCAGACCTTCGCGTTCACGGTTTGCGGCGGTGAATTCGTCGATTGGTGACCGGGACCATGCGTAGGCGCCTGACGGGGCGTTGTTGGACAGCGGTTTGAATGCCCAGTGCGCGCGGCCGGCCTCCGGATCGGAGGGATGCGTGGTCGGGGCGGCCGGCAACGTCCAAGCCGTGACCGCCAGAACGGCGATCACGAGTCCGGCGAGAGCGGGGGGCATGTTTGTGCTGCGAGCCATGAGACGACAGCCGCCAGCGTAAACGAAACCGCGACCTGCACAATTCGTAAAATGGGGGGGGCGAAGCGCCGTGTTTGGAGGACCGATGCTCGGGGCGGCGAGTGAGGCGCTACCGTTTGGAGTTCCGCCTTTAGGCGGCATACGCGTTGGGGTATGCCGGACGCCAGAGCCTCGTAAACGCGGAACTCCAATCGATCGTGCACCGGCTCTGTTCCGAACCGTCGATCGTCGCGCGGCCGTTCCGGCTGCGGGGGCATGCGGCGTCTCGCCGCAAGAATCGGGGGATTGGGCGGGGACGCCCTCCGAACCCGCAGGCGGGACGACTACGCTACGCTGTTTGTAACCATCCGTCGTTTCGGCGCGTTCTTCCCTGACGGCCAATTGGGCCTTGACCGCCGGGGTGTCGCCGGTTCAAAAGGTCCATTGGTTGGAAAACCAGTCACATCACACACAGTCACACATCACATTACCTCCACCTGCTTACATGAAATCCTACAAACTTCTCGCGGCATCGCTCGGATTGGCGTTTTGCGTCGGATCCGCGCAGGCCAATCATCATCTTTCCAACACGCTCAAGGACAAGGGCGCCGATCTGAAATCAGCCGGAGCCCTGGCGTTCGGTCCGGAAGGCATTCTTTTTGTCGGCGACTCCAAGGCGGCGGCCGTGGTCGCCATTGCCACGGGCGACACCGCGAAGGCCGGCGGCAAGGGCGCGTTCAAGGTGTCGGGCATCGACGCCAAGGTCGCGGCAGCCCTGGGCACGAGCGCGGAGAACATCCTGATCAACGATTTGGCCGTGAACCCGATTTCCCGGAACGCCTATTTGTCCGTGTCCCGCGGCCGCGGCAACGACGCCAAGGCGGCCATCGTGAAGGTGGAGGCCTCCGGCAAGATCAGCGTCTTGAAGTTGAAGGGCCTGAATTCGGCGTCAGTCGCGCTGCCGAATGCCCCGGAAGACAAGACAGTCGGCGAAGGGCGCCGTCGCCGCAATGATCGCACCTCCTCGATCACGGACCTGGCCTACGTGGACGGCAAGGTGTTGGTCGCGGGGCTGTCCAACGAGGAATTCGCCTCGAACCTCCGTTCCATTCCGTTCCCGTTCAAGAAAGTGAACGGCGGAGCCGGCGTGGAGATCTTTCATGGAGCGCATGGGAAGTTCGAGACGCACTCGCCGGTGCGGACCTTCGTGCCGTTCAATATCGGCAACGAGCCGTATCTGCTGGCGGCCTATCAGTGCACGCCGTTGGTGCGTTTTCCGATCAGTGACCTGAAGGCCAACGCCAAGATTCGCGGCACGACCATCGCCGAGTTGGGTAACCGCAACCGCCCGCTCGACATGATCGTCTACAACGCCGGCGGCAAGGATTACGTCCTGATCGCCAACAGCAGTCGCGGCATCATGAAGTTGTCGGCCGACGCCGTGGAGGCCGGCAAGCAGATCGCCGAGCAACGCGCGGGCGGTCCGACCGGGACCTCCTACGAAACGATCAAGGCCTGGACCGGTATCGATCAACTGGACAAGCTGGATGGCGGTCATGCGCTGGTCGTCCAGCGTTCCGGCGAGTCGTTGGACCTGGTCTCCAAGGCGCTGCCGTGAATTGGCGCGCCTTTGCGCTGGCTTCGTTGGCGATCGTTGCAGCGGGCTGCCGTTGCTGCGATTTCGCCAGCGAGAATGATTCCACCGCCGCCCCGGGAAATGCTTCCGGGGCGGCGGCTTTGGTTGAATCGGGAAGGATCTCGTATGCTGGCGATTTGTTTGTCGTCTGGAGCGCGCCTCCAAAGAGGTTTGCGACCGACAGGAGGGCTCGGGAGGATCTTGCATCAAGGCTCAAAGTCTACGTGGCTTCTCAAACGGCGGTTGATCACTGGAATTCAACTCGTGAGTTTGATCCGGGCGAGCAGCCGGCCTTGACTGGTGAATACCATTTCTTCCGCAAATGTGGCTGGGAACCGCGAAGCGCCTCGAATGCGGCGTTTAAACCGGATTTTCCGCCGGTGCCGGGAATGGGCTATTTCGTGGTTTTCATGGAAGGGAAACGAACGGAAAGGACTGTTGAGTTGGTCGCCATCCCCGGCCGGGCAGAGTCGCCAGCGTCCAGTGTCTTGCGGGTCTATCCCACCACCGACGTTCTTCCGGAGAATCTGCTCAAGTTTTACATCGAATTCTCCGAGCCGATGCGCCGGGGCGAGGTTTACCAGTTCATTGACCTGGTGGATCAGGAAGGGCGTAAGGTGGACATTCCTTTTCTTGAGGTCGCCGAGGAATTATGGAATCCGGACGGGACCCGGTTGACCTTGTTCATCGATCCAGGTCGGGTGAAGCGTGAGGTGAAACCGCTGGAGGATGTCGGACCGGCCATGGTCCGTGGCGGGCGATATTCGCTGGTGATCAGCAGGGATTGGCCGGATCAGAAAGGCGCGCCGATGGTCCGGGAATTTCGGAAGGAGTTTCGCGTCGGGCCGCCGGATCGGGGCCAGCCGGACATCACGAAATGGAAACTGCGCCTGCCCAAGGCTGGAACGCGTGAGCCGCTGACCGTGGATTTTGGTGAATCAATGGAGCGGGCGCTGTTGGATCGCTTGTTGTGGGTCGAGGATTCGGGAGGCGACGCATTGCGGGGTAAGATCGTCGTGTCCGAGCATGAATCACGGTGGGAGTTCGCGCCGGATGTAGCGTGGGGCGAATCCACCTATCGCCTGGTCGCAGACGAATGGCTGGAAGATCTGGCAGGCAACCGGATCGGGCGGCCCTTCGAGGTGGACATCTTCAACAAGGTCACGGAGCGGATCGAGATGAAGACGGTGGCGCGCGAGTTTCAGACGGTGAAGTGAGGCGTAGGAAGAGGGATTCAAAAGCCGCGTAGTGGCGGTCACATGAATAGCCGTGGTCGAGGGACGAGGCCACGGATCAAGGTCCCCAAACGATGCGAGCCGTGTAGCGGCGAAACAATCGAGGCATTTGGCGGTTGGAAGCCGGCGGTGTCGCCGCTGACGCGGCTCGGATGCTGGTTGGTTGTGACCGTGGCCTTGTCGCTTCGCGACTTCGGCCACGGCTATTCAAGTTGTCGCCGCTCCGCGGCTGGAGCTTTGACGGTTACTTGGAGAGCGTCCGACGGTGAGATGGGAGGGCGCGTGAAGTGAGGCTGTCGGGTTGCCCGATCGGCCGGATGCGGACTTCATTGTCGGAGAGGATCAACGCTTTCAGGCACCAGGCTGTTGTGGACATGTGTTGGGCGTAGCTTTGCTCGCCCGCGGGGCGGGTCGTTTCAGGCCATCCGCCCTCCTCGAACTGCGTGGCAATCAGGCTTTGTCGGCCGCGGGCGATCGCGCTGGCGACAGGCCGGGTGTGATGGTCCGATGATTGGGACAAGGCGATGATTGCGACAGCCGTGTCGTAGGGCTCCGGCGATGAATTGGGATAGGGACCCCAACCCCCGGTTGTCTGGGATTGGGAGCGGAGCAGGAACTGGATGGCGGCCCCGACCTGTTTCGAATGATCCCCCTGCTGATGGGAGGTTTCGGGAGAGCTCAATCCCAGCAACGCTCCGGCCGCGGCTGGCGTGTTGTGGATCGGGAATACGCTGAGCCAGCGGCGGGCAGAGTCGATCCGGGGGGCGTATTTCGTCTTGTCAGTCAGGCTGAGGATCTCGATCGCGCGGGCGGTTGCGATTGCGTTGCCGTAGGTCACGGGTGAGCCGGGCGACGAATCGGTTTCGATCTTCCATGAGCCGTCGGCATCCTGGTCTGCGGCGATCTGCCTGGCGGCTTCGGGCAAGGCGGGATGAAACAACGTCGGCTCCAGGCAGGTCGCATTCAGCAATGCGCCGCCGAATTGAAGGCGGGCGAGTTTGAAATCGCTGTAGGCGGGGTCGCCCTTGTTCTCGTGCCAGGCTTCAGGCCGTTTCAGCCAGCCGATGGTATCGGTCCACGAGCCGGGAGGGAGAGGGAGCTTGGGATGCCACCGGGCCAGGAGCAAAGCCGAAGCTCCATCGCCATTGTTGTGACAGGAGAAGCACTTGTGCTCGGGACTCCATGCCGCGACTTCGCGCGCGAGGTAGAAAGCAGCGCGTCGCTCCGCGAATCGGAAATCGACGTCTTTGGGCGAGGGAGCGATGCAGCCGGTGAGGGTGATGGCGGCGAGCAGGGACAGGCTGGACGCCATTCGTGTCTGCAGGTTGCCGCGGGTCGCAGACCCGCGGTCCGGGTGTCGCCTGATACCGCTCATTTTGCAGCGCGGATGGCCGGCGCCGTCCGGTCGGCGAGCGAGGCGATAGATTCCCTTCCTTGGGCCCAGGAAATGGATCGCTTGTTGTACTGGCGCGGATCGGACCGGAGTTTCTCGATGCGGGGAAGCAGAGGCGTCGCGTCTTTGCCGAGGATCTCGGCGCCGCGGACGGCGCCGGCGACCGCATCGGGATCGGAATCGCCGAGCAGTTCAGTGAGCACGGGGAGGACGGTTTCCGGTTGGCGTTTGCCCAGGGTCGCGAGTGCCATGGCCGCGTAGCCTTTGTGAACGGTGTTGGACTTGTCGGAGAGATGCTTGAGCAGCACGGGGACGCCATCGGAGCCGGCGCGGCTGTCGAGGGCGCACAAGGCGATCATCGCGTCGCGAACGACCTCAGGAGACTCGTGTTGAAGGATGGAGGCGCTTGCCAGGGTACGGACGACGAAGATCTGGGTCGTGCGATTGTCCTTGTCGACGACCGCAAGCGTCTGGGCTGCGCGCGCGCGCATGATGGGGGATTCGTGGCGAAGGGCCCTGGAGAGGGCGGCGACGCAGGAGCGTTTGTGATCTTCGGACAATTTATGAAAGGCGCTGCGGGCGGCATACCAGTTTCCGTGGTCCCCGGTCTCAATGCTGTTCAACAGGATTGGGATCACGTCCTCCGGGCCGGCGGTGCAACGTCCCAACGCCCGGATGGCCTCGAAACGAACGCCGCCTGACTCGTGCTTCAGGAGTTCCTGGAGTTCGTCGAATCGGGGACGCCCATCGCCGGCCACCAGGTGGAACTGCAGGGCATTCCATGCCGCGTCGCGCACCTCGCCAGCCGGATCATTCACGAGATCGGCCAGTCGGAGCAGAAAGCCCTCGATATCGACCCGCAGGTTGGCGATGGCGCGCGCAGCCCAGATGCGGACGAGGTCGGCGTCATCCTTGGCGGCTTCGCCGATCTTCTGTTCCGCGCCGTCGATGGTGAATCCGGCTTTGTGCAACACGCCCAGTGTGAAGATCGCGGCGGCGCGGACGAGTTCCTCTTCGTTGTCCGCCAGATCAAGCAGTTGCGCCCCGAGGTTCTTCCATGGCTCGGGCGAGCCCAGGTCCGCCGTTCGAAGCTCCAGGTTGGGTTGGTTGAAGTCGAACTGTTGTGGGAAGGCTCCAAGCACGCGGAAGGTCTGGATGAGGGTGAGCGCCAGGCGTTGGCGGCGTGGTTCCGTCGCGGACTCCAATTCCCGGATGATGAGGGGAACGCTCGTTGCGGCGGATTCGGCGCAGAAGACGAAAAGATAATCCCGGGGCGCGTAGTTGTTCAGCCAGATGGTGAGGTCGGACCAGCCAGGGCGTTGAACACCTTTGGGCGATGTTCCGATCGCTGAGTTCAGGGCCGTGAAACTGTGGATGTTCGTGAGGCCAGGGTCCGAGGCGAGCCGTTCGACGACGATGGGCGCCAATGCGTCGGCCTGAGTGTGGAACGCGGAGCAGGCGAGGGCGGCAAGCCGGCGTCGGTCGGGCGGGGGCGGGGTGAAAAGCTGAAAACGCCTGGGCAGCCTTGCGGTTGTCTGGCGCAGGCCTTCGGTGAGAACGTTGTCTTTTGCGTAAAGCATCCGTTTCAGGCCCGGCAGCGCATCGGCGCCCATTTCCGAGAGATTGGACTCGGCCTCGGCGGTGTTGCCCGGCAACTCGAGGATCCACTCCTCAGCGGTCCTGCCATTGTGCTTGGGCTGCAGGAGATTGGTGACGAACAGCGCGAGGATGATGAAAAAGGGAAGGGCAATCAGGGCGCGGACAAGGAATTTGCGGATCGCGTCCTTGTGCCGGAGCCAGGTCAGGGTGCGGTGATGATACGCCATGGATATCCTACTGCAGCAATTCCACGGCATGCTTTCTGGCCGCCTCTCCCTTGCCGCCGAGCATGCGGGCCAGTTCGTCGATCCGCTCGGCTCCGCTGATGGGATCGATGGAGGAGAAGGTGCGGCCGTCCTCGACGCGCTTGCTCACGACGAAATGGGTGTCGGCGGCGGCGGCGACGGGGGCGAGGTGGGTGATGCAGAGGGTCTGCCGGTTTTCGCCGATCTGGCGCATCTTGCCTCCGACGACATTGGCGGTCTCGCCGCCGACATTGGCGTCGATCTCGTCGAAGATCAGAATGGGCACCTGGTCTTCGGCGGCGAGTACGGTCTTCAAGGCGAGCATCACGCGGGCCATTTCGCCGGAGGAGGCGATGGCGCGCAGGGGGCGCGGCGGTTCGCCTGGGTTGGGAGCAAATTGAAACTCGATGGCGTCGAATCCGGTGGGGGAACTTCCGGGGTTTTGCTTCCCCGCCGTGGAATCCAGTGCGACGGCAAAATGGCTTTGGGCAAAGCCCAGATCGTTCAATTCCTGCACGACCGCCTCCTCCAGCCGCGGAATCACCTTGCCGCGCTCCTTGGACAACTTCCCGCCGACGAGGCCAAGCTGCCGGTCGATCTCCTCGATGGCGGCATTGATACGCGCGATTTCCTCGTCGCGTTGCTCGAGGCCCAGGAGCTTCGCACGCGCCTCCTCGCCAAAGGCGATCACGTCGGCCAGGGTGACGCCGTATTTGCGCTTGAGCGAGTGGATGAGGTCGACGCGGCGTTCGAGTTCGATGAGTTGGGCCGGGTCGATCTCGACCTTGTCGGCATAGGAGGACAATTCGCCCTGAAGATCGTGGAGGATACCGACCGCCTGTTCGTGGGACTCGAGCAGTTCCCCGGCATTGGCGTCGATATCACGGAGTTCGCGCAGGGCGCGGCCGACGGCGGCGGCCTGCGCGAGCAGTGATTGCTCATCTTCATCCAGTGCGTGCAGGGCGCCCTGGCAGAGTTCCTGGATGCGGGCGGCGTTGGAGGCGCGTTGGTATGCGAGTTCGAGTTCCTCCTCCTCGTCTTCACTGAGCCGGGCCCCCTCGATCTCGGAGCATTGGAAACGGAGCAGGTCGAGTTGTTGGGCGTAAGTCTGCTCGTCAACGATCAGGGTGGCCTTCTCCTCCTCGAGTTCCTGGCGCTGGGCGACCAAGGCGGCGAACTCGCGGCGCAGGGGATCGAGGGCGCCGTAGGCGTCGAGAATCAGCAGTTGGCGCGAGGTATGCAGCAGCGACTGGTGGTCGTGGGGGCCATGCATGTCGACCAGCCATTCACCCAGGGCGGTCAACACGCTGAGCGTGGTGGGGGAGCCGTTGATGAACTGGCGGTTGGAACCGGCGGCGGTGAAGGCTCGCTTGAGCAGGAGCAGGTTGTCCTCGCAGGGCTCGAGACCGTTCTCCTCAAGAAATTGCCCGATGGGCGAGGCGACCTGGGTGAGATCTATGGCCGCCTCGACGGAGCAGGAATCGGCTCCGCTGCGGATCAAACTGCGGTCGGCGCGTTCGCCCAGGACAAGGTTGAGGGCGCCGATGATGATGGACTTGCCGGCGCCGGTCTCGCCGGTGACGGCATTGAAGCCGGGGCGCAATTCCAGCGTGAGGTCGGAGACCAGGGCCAGGTTCTTGATGCGTAGGGCGGTCAGCATGACGTTCCCTTTACGGTCGTGGATTTGCGGTTCGGCGAGGAGGAGCCCTCGGAAGGCGAACGTTAAACGCTCAACTCTAAACGTTAAACCTTAAACGAATGAATCCGCGCGCAGCGCGCAAATTGAAGTTGGGCGTTGGGAGTTTGAAGTTGAGCGTTTGACGTTCGCATTTCTGACGGGCGCGCCCGGTGATGATTGCGCCCACAATTGGAATTGAATTCCCTTGCCTTGGCGAGCCGGCCAAGGCGATACCGAAGCCGCTTATGGCGTTTGATGTGACCATATTGGGCTCCGGCACGTCGGTGGGCGTCCCGATCATAGGGCGGGAGTATCCGGAATCGTTTCTGGCGAATCCGAAGAATCACCGGACGCGGTCCTCCGTGCACATTGCGACGGACGAGGTGCGGTTCGTGATCGACACGACTCCGGAGTTTCGGCTCCAGTGCCTGCGGGAGAAGATCGACTGGCTGGATGCGGTCCTGATCACGCACGCGCACGCGGATCATGTGATGGGCATGGATGACTGTCGGAGATTTTGCGTGCTGCTGGAGGGGAGGATTCCTGTCTATGCGGCGGAGGGGACCATGGAATCGTTGCGGCGGGTCTATAATTACGCTTTTCACGACGGCCCGCATCCCACCGGCTACTTTGCGCCGGATCCGCGAATCATCGACGGGCCGTTCCTGTTGGGCGATCTCAAGGTGATCCCGTTTTCGTTGCCTCATGGGCGATTCGACACCACCGGGTTCCTCTTCGAACAGGATGGCGTGAAGCGTTTTGCCTACCTGAACGACTGCAACGAGGTTCCGGCCGATGTGGTTGAAGCCGTGAGGGGTGTCGAAGTCGTGGCGCTCGATGCGTTGCGGCCGGAGCCGCATCCGACGCACATGTCCCTGGATGAGGCGTTGACGGCCGCGCGCCGTATCAATGCCGGGCGGACCTTGTTGACGCACCTGACAGACCACTACGATCACGACGTGGATCAGGCCGAAATGCCGCCCGGAGTGGAGTTGGCGTATGACGGACTGAAGTTTTCGTTGGGAGGGTAAACGAGACGGATTTGAACCCGATTCGGATGAGTCGCGTCAGATTACCTGAAAGAACGGAAACCATGAGCGATCGATCAAATTCCCTGGAGGAACCGCGCCCTTTGGGAACTCCATTGCGCAGGTTCGCCCCTCCCGGTGTTCACCTTGGGGCGGCAATTCTGGGCGCGCTCGTCGTTCTCACCCTTTTTCCCGTTCTTCCAGTTTCCGCCCAGTTCCTTGATGAGTCCGGCTCGGTTCTTGTCGTCTACAACGAGCGGATGGAGGAGTCGAAGGAGGTGGCCGAGCACTATGCGGCCAAGCGCGGCATTCCGGAGAAGAACCTGTTGGGCCTGCGGATGGCGCGGTTGGAGACGGTGTCGCGACGGGAGTATCGGGATCAGCTTGAGCAGCCGCTGATGGAGCACCTGGTTGGGAGCGGCGCGTTCAGGTTCGAGAAACTCGATGCCGACCACGAACTGGCGATGGGTAGGGAGGGGCTGGAGCGGTTGGCGGAGTCGAAGATCCGCTATGTCGTCCTGTGTCTGGGGACGCCTCTCCGGATCAAGGCGGACGCTTCGATCAAGGAGGATGGCGCCAAAGGCCTGGACCCGTTGTTTCAACGAAATGAGGCCGCGGTGGACAGCGAGTTGGCGGCCCTGCCGCTGTCGCGGATGCAGCCGTTGTTGGCCGGGATGACCCGCAATCCCGCCTATCTGGCGACCAACTCCTTCCGGGTGCATCCGACCAACGGCGTGTTGGCGGTGACCCGATTGGATGGGCCGTCAAAGGAGATTGCCAAGGGGCTGGTCGACAAGGCCATGGAGGCGGAGGAGAACGGACTTTTCGGACGTGCCTATTTCGACGCCCGGGGCATCACGGAAGGCGGCTACAAGCTGGGCGATGACATGATCCTGAAGTCGGCCTTCGGGAGTCGGGTCGCGGGATTTGAGAGTGTCATCGACAAGCGGGGGGAGGTCTTTGGTCCGGAAAGCTGGCTGAGTGATGTCGCGGTCTACCTGGGCTGGTATGAGACGCATGTGAGCGGTCCCTTCAAGACCGGCCGGGTCCAATTCGCGCCGGGCGCGATCGCGAATCACCTGCATTCCTTCAGCGCCGCAACCATCCGCAATCCCCGGCAGCATTGGGTGGGGCCGTTGCTGGAGCGGGGGGCGACGGTGACCTTCGGCTACGTTTACGAGCCGTATCTCGGCGGCACCGTGACCCTGCAGCGGTTCATGGAGCGCATCGTGACGCGACGCTTCAATTTCGGCGAGTCCGCCTATTCCTCGATCAACTCCTTGTCGTGGATGACGACCTTCGTGGGCGATCCGCTGTATCGGCCGTTCAAGCGGGACAGCAATGAACTGCATCGCAGCCTGGTCGCTTCGAAGAGCGACCAGGCGCCATGGTCCCTCCTGCGTTTCGTGAACCAGCAACGCGCCTTCGGAGCGGAGCGGGGCACGGTCATCAAGTTCCTGCAGAAACAGCCGCTTGTTGCCGACAGCGCGGTCCTGCAGGAAAAACTGGGCGAACTGCTCTGGGAGGATGGGAAGCCGGACGAGTTTCTCAAGGCCTACGCGAGGGCTCTTGAGCTTGATCCTTCGGAATTGCAGAAGGGCAGGTTGCTGGAGACCCTGGCGAAACGGATGGCGGAGGCCGGCCGGAAGACAGAGGCCCGTCGCGCCTATCAACGACTCAGCAAGGAGTTCTCGGACCATCCATCCGCACCGGACTGGCGGCGGATGGCGGATTCCCTTTGAGGAGCATTCCGCTCAGCAAAAAGGCCCCGTCGGCGTTCGCCAACGGGGCCGGGTGATCGGGTCGAAAAACCGCCTATTGGTTTTCCTTGTCGAAGGCGGCGTCGAAGGCGACGTCGCTGGGCTCGAAGTCAACGGCCTTGACGAAATCGGCGGCCTCGGCGGCTCCGGCTTCGCGGTTCATGCCGATGTCCTCCCATTCGACGGAGAGCGGGCCCTGGTAGTTGATGTGGTTCAGGGCGCGGATGATTTCCTCGAAGTCCACCGAGCCGCGGCCCAACGAGCGGAAGTCCCAGGAGCGACGTGCGTCGCCGAAGTTGGTGTGGCCGCCGAAGACGCCGGCCTCGGTCGGGATCGGCGAGGACCAGGCGTCCTTCATATGGACGTGGTAGATCCGGTTTCCGAACTTGTGGATGAACTTCACGTAATCGACGTTCTGATAGACGAGGTGGGACGGATCGTAGTTGAAGCCGAATTCCTCGCGATTGCCGATGGCGTTGAGGGCCGTTTCGGCGCTGGCGATGTCGAAGGCGATTTCGGTCGGATGCACCTCCAGGCCGAACTTCACGCCGGCGGACTTGAATTCGTCCATGATGGGGTTCCAGCGCTCGGCGAAGTCGGCGAAGCCGTCGTCGATGGCGGAGGGGCTGACCGGCGGGAAGCTGTAGAGGTAGGGCCAGATGCTGGAGCCGGTGAAGCCGTTGACGACGCTGACGCCGAGGTTTCTGGCGGCGTGGGCGGTCTTGATCATCTCCTCGGCGGCGCGTTTCTGGACGTCCTCCGGATTGCCGTCGCCCCACACGTGCGGGGGAAGAATGGCCTGGTGGCGGGCGTCGATCTTGTCACAGACCGCCTGGCCGACGAGGTGGTTTGAGATGGCCCAGGTCTTGAGGCCGTGCTTGGCGAGGATTTCGTGGCGGCTGTCGCAATAGGCCTTGTCGTCGGCGCCCTTGGCCGGGTCAAAGTGGTCGCCCCAGCAGGCGAGTTCGATGCCGTCGTAGCCGAAGGAGGCGGCCTTTTCGGCCATGACTTCAAGAGTGAGATCGGCCCACTGGCCGGTGAACAGTGTTACATTGCGCGCCATAAACGATTCGATTGGAGTTCCTGAATTGAGCTGTCGGCAGGAATTGCCGTGGGTGTCCACACGGAGGCCCGCCGAGCCGGGCGTTTATCTCAAAGCGGGACAATGCTGTCAACGATCCATGTTTGAGTTGTTTTGCCTCGGTTTTGCGCCGGCAACGGCCGTTTTTTTCTCGCCAAGCGTTTGGATCGAGGGCACAAAATTCCTCCTTCATTTTCCATGACTGAACAAATTGTCATCCTCGATTTCGGGTCCCAATACACGCAGGTCATCGCGCGACGAATCCGTGAGTGCAATGTCTACTCGGTGATCCTGCCCTTCAACACGCCGGCCAGGAAGATTGCGGCGTTGAAACCCGCGGGACTGATTCTCTCGGGCGGGCCTTCCAGCGTCTATGCGAAGACCGCGCCGCATCCGGACCCGGACATCTTCAAGCTCAAGGTCCCGGTCCTGGGCATCTGCTACGGCCTGCAGTTGATGGCGCATTTTCTGAAGGGGAAGGTGGAGCCAAGCGAGAAGAGGGAGTTCGGGAAGGGGACCTTGTCGGTGAAAGACAAGTCCTGCCCGTTGTTTGGCAGGCTGCCCAAATCGCTCCAGGTCTGGAATTCGCATGGCGATCGCATGACGAAGCTGCCGACCGGTTTCAAGGCGGTGGCGACCACGGACAATTCGCCGAATGCGGCGGTGGAGAACCGCGCGAAGAGGATGTATGGCCTCCAGTTCCACCCCGAGGTCGTGCATACGCCGAAGGGGATGAAGATCATTGAGAACTTTGTCCATGGGATCTGCGGCTGCTCGAAAAGCTGGTCGATGCGCGGCTACATCGAGCAGGCGGTCGAGGAGATCCGGAACCAGGTCGGCGACGCCGAGGTGATCCTTGGACTCAGCGGCGGCGTCGATTCCAGCGTGGCGGCGGCCCTGTTGCACAAGGCGATCGGGGACCAGTTGACCTGCATTTTCGTGGACAACGGACTCCTGCGCGCCAATGAGGTGCAGGCGGTGAATGACCTGTTTGCCACGCACTTTCAGATCCGCCTGAAGACGGCGCGTTCGGCGGGGGAATTTCTTCGGAAGCTCAAGGGCGTCACCAATCCCGAGCGCAAGCGGAAGATCATTGGGCGCACCTTTATCGAGGTGTTTCAACGGGAGGCGAAGAAGATCAAGAAGGCGAAGTTCCTTGCGCAGGGGACGCTTTATCCGGACGTGATCGAATCGGTTCCGATCGACGGCAATCCCGCGGCGCTGATCAAGAGTCATCACAATGTCGGAGGCCTGCCAAAGAAGATGAAGCTGGAGTTGGTGGAGCCGCTGAAATGCCTGTTCAAGGACGAGGTTCGCGAGCTGGGGTTGGCGCTCGGCATGCCGAGAGAGATGGTCTTCCGGCAGCCGTTTCCGGGGCCGGGCCTGGCGGTCCGCATCCTCGGCGACATCACCAGGGCGCGTTGCGAGGTGCTGCGCAAGGCGGACTCGATCGTGATCGAGGAGATGAAGAAGAGCGGCTGGTATTACAAGGTCTGGCAGAGCTTTGCGGTCCTGTTGCCGGTCCGCAGCGTCGGCGTCATGGGCGACGAGCGGACCTACGAGGACACGATTGCAATCCGAGTTGTTGAATCGAAGGATGGCATGACCGCGGACTGGGTGAAGCTGCCGGCCGAGTTGCTGGAGACGATGTCCAACCGGATCATCAATGAGGTCAAGGGCGTCAACCGGGTGTGTCTGGACATCTCGAGCAAACCGCCGGCGACGATCGAATGGGAGTGAGCAGGGCGCGCGAGCGAGCCGGCGAGCCGGAAAGGCAGGAGAATCGGCCAAGGCTGGAAGCGGAGCCTGCATGAACGGGGAACTGCCACATTTCCTCCGGTTCGATACGGCGGGTGATCTGGTCAGGCTGGGCAGGGATCACGATGGCGGATACCTGGTCTCCCAAAGCGATGTCGACGCTTCCGACGCCTTGATCAGCCTGGGCGTCAACGACGATTGGAGTTTCGAGAAGGACTTCTGCGGACGCAATGACGTCGATGTAATCGCCTATGACGGGTCGGTCGGCCCGGCGCATTTCCTGAAGCGGTTGATCAAGGCGGGGCTGAGGTTCTACAATCCGGCGCTGGCGTGGCGTTCGCTGCAGGTCTTGATCTCCTACTTTCAATTTTTTCGGGGCCGTCGTCGGCATGTCAGAAAGTTTGTTGGGCTGAGTATCGGCGGGTTGTTTTGCTCGATGGGCGCGGTCTTTGAGGCGGCGAAGTCATCCAACCTGTTCCTGAAGATCGATATCGAGGGCGGTGAGTACCGGATCCTCGACGACCTGGTTCGGAACGTGGATCGAATCAGGGGGGCGGTGATCGAATTTCATGACTGCGACCTGCATCTCGCCAGGATTGAGTCATTCGTCAGGAGCTTCGGGATCCCGGTTGTCCACGTTCATGCGAACAACAACGCCCCGGTGGAGGCGGCGCATTCGTTGCCGTTGGTGCTGGAAGTGACCTTCAGCCGGAACGTCTCGGCGGGGGGCGGCGCGTTGTTGCCGCACGAACTCGACAGGCCGAACAACCGGGCGTTCGAGGAGATCGTCCTCCGGTTTTCCCAATGAGGAGGGGCGGGGACGGCTGGCACCTGTGAATCCGCCAATTGAGGCGTGATCTGATGACGGATCCGGATTAGACTCCGGACAGCCACGAACACAAACTTCAACGGAAGGAATCCCATGAAACTTGAAGCCACCCGCGTTCCCGTCTGGGCCGCCGCCATTGACGATCAACCTGCCGCGTTGGCGCAGAAGTTGGAGGCCCTGACCGGGGCCGGCGCCGATCTTGAATTCATCCTGGCCCGTCGCGCGCCGGAGGATCCGGGACAGGGGGTTGTGTTTGTCTCACAGTTGAAGGGAAGGAAGCAGTTGAAGGCGGCGGAGGAGGCCGGGTTCTTTCGGACGGACGCCCTGCATTCCATCCGGGTCGTCGGGAAGGATCGCCCGGGCATCGGCACCGCGATCACCCGCGCGGTGGCGGAACTGGGGGTGAATCTCCGCGGATACTCGGGGTCGGTGATCGGTTCCCGCTTTGTCGGGTACGTCGCGTTGGATGACGTGGACGAAACGGCGAAGGTCGTGCGGACCCTGCGGAAACTTTGAGCGGAAGGTTGCGCCTCGCAGCGCGCGGCGTCCTCGTGTCAAAGTTCAGCCGCGCAGCAAGGTCCGAACCGCCTCGTAGGCCTGGTCGACGCTGATGCCGTTCAGGCCGGGGCCGCCGTGGAGGAGGTTCATTCTCTCGCTGCGTGGACGCCAGACGTCGGCGTTGCTGGGGCCCCAGAGGACGATGCCGGGGAGGCCGACGGCCGCCGCGAGGTGCGTGATTCCGGAATCATGGCCGATGAAACCCCGGCAGTGTTTCAGGCAGCGCGCGGTCTCGGCAAGGGGGCGGTTGCGCAGGAGATGGCGGCGGTCCCGCGGCAATTCGTCGGCCAGCGCCTCCAGACGCCCCCCTTCGGACTCACCGCCGACAATCATCAGGTTGGCGGCGGTTGCTTCCACGATCCGGCGGAGCAGTTCGCTCCAGTTCTTTTCCGGCCAGTTCTTGGATTCGCTTCCGCTGCCTGGATGGGCGGCCAGCCAGACCGGTTCCCCGGATGCCGGTTGTGTCCATTCCGGGTTCTCCCAGGGTTCGACCTCGATGCAGGGCGTGGTCCCCGCGTCGAAAATGGCGAGCCGTTCCAACGGTTTCAGGAAGGTTTCGGCGGCGTGGACGCCGTCATGTTCGACGGGGCGATGAGGTCCGGCATGAAACTGCGCCAGGGAGCAGCGGGCGACATTGCTTTGAAAGAATCCGTCGGGATCGTACAGGTAGGAGATTATGATGTTGAAGTCCTCGAAGAATGCGGACTGTCCGGGGTCGAGGTCGCCATTGCGGGCGAAGAAGCCGGCCAGGGGGCGCGCGTCGATGGGATGGGCCGCATCGACCAGCCCGCCGACCTCCGCGATCTGGACGATGTGGGGATAGCCGAGAACCTCGATCCGCGTGTGCGGGAACATCCGGCGCAACGCGCTGAGCACGGGGAGGGTCAGGACAAAATCGCCGATCGCGCCGCCGCGAATCACCAGGATTCTACCTTGAGTCCGGCTCATGCGCCGCGGAAGACGGTGAGACCCAGGACGATCAGGAGCAATCCGAAGCCGATCTTGACGCCGGCGCCGAGCTTGATCCGTCGTTCGTCGGCCACGGCCCAGTTGATGAGGTCGCGCATCCGCCAGGGGGAGACCGTCCACCACATGCCGCAGATGATCATGACATAGGCCCAGACCGAGAAGATCAACCGCCACTGGGTGTCCACCCAACGGGAGAGGTCGAGGACATATTTGGCGAGGAGCATCAGCAGGATGGCGAGTCCGCGCACCGGCAGGAAATCGGTCACGTAGATGCAGGTCATCACGCCGACCGCGCCGAAGCCGATCATCATGGGTTTCTTGAAGGCGAGGAAATCGGCGGTCTGTTCGAGGTTGAGATTGTGGAGGAACCACATCGTTGCGAGGCCCATCAACACATAGCCCAGGGGGATGTTGCGGGGGAACTTCGGGGCGAGTTCCCTCACGGTCTTCGGATTCAGAAAGACGTAGATGTTGGCCAGCGCCGCGACGAGGCCCAAAAGAATGCTGAGCTTGGAGAGTGTCATTGGCGTGGTTGTTCAGTCGAGGTTGACGATCGCGGGGTCGCCGTAGAGCGTGAAGGATCCGGCGCGGGTGATTTTCACGTCCATCAGTTGTCCGATATGGCGGTCGGCGCCTTCGAAGATGACGATCTTGTTGGAGCGGGTGCGGCCGGATAGGCGTTCGGGATTCTTGCGGCTGGGGCCTTCGACAAGAATCTGATAGGTCTCGCCGATACAGCGCTGGTAGCGCCCGGCCCCCTGCCTGTTCATGAGATCGAGCAACCGCGAATGCCGCTCGTCGATGACTTCCTGGGGCAGTTGATCCGGCAGCTTCTCGGCGGGGGTGTCGCGGCGTTGGGAATACTTGAAGATGAACGACTGGTCAAACTGCGCCTCCTGCACGAGGCTCATGGTCTGTTCGAAGTCCTCATTCGTCTCGCCGGGGAAGCCGACGATGATGTCGGTGCCGACGCCGATCCCCGGCGCGGTTCGTCTGAGTTTCCCGATAATTTCCAGGAACTTCTCCCGGGTGTAGACGCGGTGCATCAGGCGGAGGATGCGGTTGCTGCCGCTCTGCACGGGAAGGTGCGCGTGCTCACAAAGCTTCGGAAGCCGGCCGTAAGCCTCGATCAGGTCGTCGCCGTAGCCCTTGGGGTGGGGCGAGGTGAAGCGGATGCGCTCGAGACCGTCGATCTCGTGCACGGCTTCGAGCAATTGGACGAAGGCGGTCTTGCCGTCCTTCTTCGGATAGTCGCGTCGGCCGTAGCTGTTGACGATCTGGCCGAGCAGGGTGATCTCCTTGACGCCCTTGGCGACGAGTTCGCGGCATTCGGCGACGATCTCATCGATGCTGCGGCAGCGTTCGAGTCCGCGGGTGTAGGGAACGATGCAGAAGGTGCAGAACTGGTTGCAGCCCTGCATGATGCTGACGAAGGCGGTGACCGACTTCTCCTCGCCGCTTCCGGCCAGCAGGTGTTCCTTGATCGTTCCCTGGCTGCCTTCCTCGGCCTCGGTGTCCACGATCTTGTCGCGCCTTCTGGCGAGCAGGTCGTCCAGGTATTCGCCGGTGCGATGAAACTTCTGCGTGCCGAGGACGAGATCGACATCGGGGAGTTTGTCGATGAGTTCCCGGCCGCGGCTCTGGGCCATGCAGCCCATGAATCCGAGGACGACATTGGGGCGGCTGCGGCGGGTTTCGGCGGCGAGGTTCTGCATCTTGCCGATGGCCTTCTGTTCGGCGGAGTCCCGCACGCTGCAGGTGTTGAGCAGGATCACATCCGCCGCGTGTTCCGAAGCGGCCACGGTATAGCCTTTCGACACGAGTTGGGCCGCGACCGCTTCGGAGTCGCGCTCGTTCATCTGGCAACCGTAGGTTTTGATGTAGACGCTGGGCATGTTGCTGTTGGGCGGCGGGGACCGCCAAGTTCAACAAAGCGGGTGAACCTACGGCGCTGAAATTGCGATGAAAAGCGCGAAAAGGCGGGTCAGACAATCGTTGTCAGCGACATGCCCGTCTGCTACACAAGCCGGTCTCAACCGCCGTTCCCATTTGACCGAACAACCATGTCCACCGACGAAAAACACCGACATTACTGGCGGACGAACGTCAAGGTTCTTTCGATCTTGCTGTGCGTCTGGTTTTTGTTTTCCTGCGTTCTGCCGATCTTTCTGGTCGAGGAGCTGAACGAGGTGACCTTCGCGGGCTTCAAGCTTGGCTTCTGGATCGCGCAGCAGGGCTCGATCGTGGTCTTCATTTTCCTGATCCTGGGATACGCGGTCATCATGCGGAAGGTGGACGCCGCGCATGGCGTGGATGAACACGGGAAGTTGATCGACGCGAAGCGGGGCGGCGGCGACGCCGATTCCGCGAAGGGCGCGGAAGGGGGGCAGTCATGAGTCAGGCCGTCTGGAACTGGATTTTTGTCCTCGCGAGTTTCGGCCTCTACATCGGCATCGCGATCTGGAGCCGGGTGCGCAGCACCAAGGGGTTCTATGTGGCGGATCAAGGCGTGCCGACAGTGCTGAACGGGATGGCGACCGGCGCGGACTGGATGAGCGCCGCGTCGTTCATGGGGATGGCCGGGCTGATCTCGGTGATGGGCTACACGGGATCGATGTATCTCATTGGCTGGACGGGCGGCTATGTTCTGCTGGCCATGCTGTTGGCGCCGTATCTTCGGAAATTCGGCAAGTTCACGGTGCCGGACTTCATTGGCGACCGGTATTATTCCTCAGCTGCGCGCGGGGTGGCGGTGTTTTGCGCGATCTTTGTCTCCTTCACCTACGTCTGCGGGCAGATGCGCGGCGTGGGCATTGTGTTTGCCAACCTGTTGGGCTGGAAGATCATGCCCGGCGTGCTGGTGGGCATGGGCATCGTGTTCTTCTACGCGACGCTGGGCGGCATGAAGGGAATCACCTACACCCAGGTGGCCCAGTACTGCGTGCTGATCTGCGCCTTCGTGATTCCGGCGGTCGGCATTTCCTTTCAGATGACCGGCAATCCGATTCCGCAGTTCGGATTCGGGTCTGAGATCACCAGTGGAGACAATGCCGGGCTCCATTTGTTGCAGGCGCTGGATCAGATCCACACCGACCTCGGTCTGCCGGAGTATACGGGCGCGTTCGTGGACGGGAAGAAGTCCATGATCGACGTCTTTGCCATCACCTTTGCCCTGATGGTGGGCACGGCCGGTTTGCCCCATGTGATCATCCGTTTCTACACGGTGAAGACGGTGCAGGCCGCCCGTTGGAGCGCGTTCTGGGCGTTGCTGTTCATCGGCATCCTCTACACCACCGCGCCGGCGGTCGGAGCCTTCGCCCGGGTCAACCTGATTCAGACCACGCACAACAAGGCTTATTCCGCCGCGCCGGAATGGTTCAAGAAATGGGAGAACTCCGGACTGATTGCCTGGGCGGACAAGAACAACGACGGGCTCATCCAGTTTGGCGGCGGCGCGCCTTTCGCAGGCAAGCCCACATTTGCCGAAGGCGATGAACGAGGCTCCCACGGCCAGCGGATTGTCACCAACGTGCTGTCGGACAACGCGAGCGAACTCTACGTGGACCGCGATATCATGGTTCTGGCCAATCCGGAGATCGCCAAACTTCCGGCCTGGGTCGTGGCGTTGGTCGCCGCGGGCGGGTTGGCGGCGGCGCTTTCCACGGCGGCCGGCCTGTTGTTGGTGATTTCCTCCTCCGTTTCGCACGACCTCATGAAGCGCATGCTGAAGCCGGACATGTCGGAGACGGAGGAACTGCGCTACGCGCGGATTGCCGCGGCGGTGGCGGTGGCGATCGCCGGCTACTTCGGCATCAATCCGCCGGATTACGTGGCGGCGCTGGTGGCCTTTGCCTTTGGCCTGGCGGCGAGCAGTTTCTTCCCGGCGATCATCCTGGGCATCTTCAGCAAACGGACGTCGAAGGAGGCCGCCATCGCGGGCATGCTGACCGGCATCCTGTTCACGGCCGGTTACATCATCTACTTCAAGTTCATCAATACCGGGGCCAACACGGCCGAGAACTGGTTGTTTGAGATCAGTCCGGAAGGGATCGGCACGGTGGGCATGGTCCTGAATTTTGCGGTGACCCTGATCGTGACGCGTTTTACCGCCGCGCCGCCGGAGGCGATCCAGGACGAGGTCGAACGCCTGCGCTATCCGAGCGAGGACTGACGCGCCGGGGGGCTGTCGAATCTGACGCAAACAGCGTCCCCCGGATCCGGCGCGCGGTAGAGGCTCCGTCTCTGCGCGGCGGAGCGGGGTCGGCCGGCCCGCATGTCCGATTTTGAAGCGGGATTGACTGATTTTCTTTGCGAATGGCGCCTCTGCTGATTGGGCCCCCGTGAACTGGCCCATTGCGAATGAGATGGTTTTCCGGGAAAA
>JAYPEY010000030.1:0-30080 GCA_038126035.1 Verrucomicrobiales bacterium
AAACCACGGGAAACTGTCTCATAAGGAATGGGCCAAACCGTGGGGTCCAATCAGACCCATTTCGGCGACGTCACCTCGCAAGACGCCGACGGCGACGGGTTGCGGAACTCGCTCGAATTGATGGTCGGGACGAATCCGAACGCCGCGGACAGCGACAATGACGGATTCAACGACCTCGCGGAACTGCACACGGGCACCAACCCGCAGGACATGGCGGATACGCCGGAGGTCGGGCGCAGCTCGATCTTCAACGCCGCCGAGATGTTGTTCCACACCGAGATGGGCAAGACCTATCAGCTCCAGTCCGTCGCGGAACTCGGAGCCGGGGCGTGGGCGAACGAGGGCGATCCCTTTGCCGGCGACGGCGGAATGGTCCAGCAGTTCATCTCCACCCGGGCCGCGGACAAACGGTTCTACCGGGTCATCGAGGTGCAGCAGCCGTAGACGGACAGCCGGGGTGAAATCGACAACCGTCCCGCGTCGGGAGGCGCGGGATGGTTTTTGGTATCGGGGGCAAGCGGTTGAAGTTCCAAATCCCAAGCTCCAAATCGACCCCCAAATCTCAAGGAGGCCGCGCGCCGGGACTATTCCTGATCGGATCATCCGTGGGTCGGCTTTGCCATCCGTGGGGCATTCCCGCAACGGTTGCCCATGTTTGCGGGCCAAAAGCCGATTGGCGGGGCGGGGCAAATCTGTATCATGCCGCCCATCCTATGAATCTCCGCAGACATTTCGTATCCCTCGCCGTTGCCGCCGGCCTTTCGTCCCTGGCGGCGTCCTCCCTCGCCGGCGATCTTCCGTCGTTGTTGTCGAAGCCCATCATCGACGCCGCGCTTCCAATGAAGCAGGTTCAGGCGTTCTGCGATGAACGGATTCCGCGCATGCCGAAGGTGAAGACCGTTTCCGCTTGGGAGCGACAGGCTGACAGGATGCGCGAGGATACGCTGAACAACGTCGTGTTTCGTGGCGAGGCGAAGGTCTGGCGCGACGCGGACAAGGAGGTGGAGTGGCTGGAGACGATTCCGGGAGGCCCGGGCTACAAGATCCGCAAGCTGCGTTACGAGGTTTTGCCCGGACTTTGGACGGCGGCGCTGCTTTACGAGCCGGACCGGCTGAATGGCAAGGTTCCGGTGGTGATGAACGTCAACGGTCACGACCGCAAGAATGGCAAGGCCGCGGACTACAAGCAGGCGCGCTGCATCAACCAGGCCAAGCGCGGCATGTTGGCCCTGAACGTCGAATGGCTTGGCATGGGGCAGCTCAACACCGAGGGATTCAACCACTATCGGATGAACCAGCTCGACCTCTGCGGCGCCAGCGGTCTGGCGCCGTTCTATCTCGCGATGTCGCGGGGCATCGACATCCTGCTTGCGCACCCGAACGCCGATCCCGAACGGGTCGCGGTGGCCGGGCTTTCCGGCGGCGGTTGGCAGACCATCTTCATCAGTTCACTGGATACGCGCGTAACGCTCTGCAATCCGGTGGCCGGTTATTCAAGCTTTCGCACACGGGTCCACAATCTTTCCGACCTCGGCGATTCCGAACAGACTCCGAACGACCTGGCGACCGTCACGGACTACGCGCACCTGACGGCCATGCTGGCCCCGCGACCAGCCCTGTTGACCTTCAACGCCGAGGATCAATGCTGTTTTGCCGCGAATCATGCGCTGCCGCCTTTGCTCGCGGCGGCCACGCCGATCTACAAGCTCTACAACGCCGAGAGTTCGCTGCGCTATCATGTCAATTACGACCCTGGCAGCCACAACTTCGAGGTGGACAACCGCCAGGCCCTTTATCGCGTGTTCGGTGAGTTCTTCTATCCGCACGATCCGGGTTTCGATCCCCATGAGCTTCCGACGGTTGGGGAGATCAAGACCGCGGGCGAGTTGGAAGTCGCATTGCCGGAAGGCAACCTGGATTTCCAGAAGCTTGCGGCGCGGGCGATGAAAGACCTGCCGCGCGATGGCGAGGTCCCGACGCGGGCCGGCGCGGCGGGCAAGTGGCGTCGTGAGAAGACCCGCGCCCTCCGCAAGGCGGTCAACGCGCCGTCCTACAAGGTCGAGGCTGAGCAGGTCGGGGCTGAAGCGGGCGACATCACCGCCACGCAGTGGAAGCTGCAGCTGGGCGATGAATGGACCGTGCCGGCTGTGGAATTGGCCGGCGCGGAAGCCGGGGGGACGTCGATCGTGATCGCCGATGGCGGACGCGCTTCAGCGGAGCGGGAGATTCAGGAACTGCTCAACCAGGGCCGGCGCGTGATTGCCGTGGATCTTTTCTATTTCGGCGAATCCAGGATTGCCAAGCGGGACTTTCTGTTCGCATTGCTGGTCGCCGCGACCGGCGAACGCCCCTTGGGCATCCAGGCTGCCCAGTTGAACGCCATCGCCAAGTGGGCGGGGAAGGCCGGTTCAGGGCAGGAGGTGTCGGTGGTCGGCGTCGGGCCGCGTTCGAGTCTGATCGCGCTGACAGCGGCGGCCTTGGATTCACGGAGTATCGACGCCTTGGAACTGCATCGCCCCTATTCGAGCCTCAAGGACGTGATCCGCGACAATGGCTCCGTGCAGAAGACGCCGGAGGTGTTCTGCTTTGGTCTGTTGGAGGTTGTCGACATCCGCCAATTGATCGCGCTCGCCGCGCCGCGCCCGGTGGCGATCAAGGTGGATTGACTTCATTGACATGGGAATGGAGACAAAGGAGTAGAGAGGCATTCCCTTGTCTCCATTCCTGTGTCCTTCTGGATTGCGGGCGCCATACGCAGACCTGGGTTCGGAACAGCCCTGCTGCAAATCGGAGCGCCGAGCAATGCTCGGCCGGGGCGTGGATCGGTAGCCAATGCCGAGCAATGCTCGGCGCTCCGGCTGCGACCGTAATTCGGCCCAACGGGCCAGCCCTATGTCAGCCCAGGCCAACGGCCTGGGTGAAATGTCGTGGCAATTCGAGCCCCAAGGGGGCGGCCCTGATGCCTGGGGCGTCAAGATTGGGGCCCCCCCGTTGGGCCTTTGGTCTGCGCAACATCGGGCGCCCCTTCACCAAATTCGTCTGGTGAAGCAACTGCGCCTGCGAATAGAATCGGCCTCAATTCGTCAGATCAATTCCCCATGATATCTCGATTTGTTGCACGTGTGGGCCTGGGAGGTTCGGTTGTCGTGGCTTTCCTGTCGCTGGCGTTTTCTTCAACCGGCGCGGCCGAGGTCGCGAAGCTCTCCCGGGTCGAAGCCGAAACGCTGTTCGTCGAAAAGGTTCGACCGCTCCTGAAGGAGAAGTGTCTGGCCTGCCACGGCGACGATCAGAAGAAGCTGAAGGCCGAGTTCGATATGCGGACCTTGCAGGGACTGCTCAAGGGCGGCGAATCCGGCGAACCCGGCTTGGTCCCAGGCGATCCGGAGAAGAGCCTGATCTACACTTCTTCGACCTGGCAGGATGAGGATCTCGAAATGCCGCCTAAGGAGAACGACCGGCTGACCGCGAAGCAACTCGATCTGCTCAAGCAATGGATCGCCGCCGGAGCGCCTTGGTCCGACGCCAAGGCTGGCAAGTGGTCGGATGAACCGAATGAGGACGGCATCCAGGTCCGCACCAGCGGCGGGCTTTCGGACGACTGGACCTATCGGCGTTACAAGCCGGAAGGGCTGTGGGCGTTTCGGCCACTCAGGAAATCCCAAGCTCCAAGCTCCAAATCCCAAGACCCGATTGACGTCTTTGTTGATCGCAAGCTCAAGCAAACCGGCCTCAAGCCCGCGCCTCCCGCCGATCGCCGCACGTTGATCCGGCGGGCGACGTTCGACCTGACTGGCCTGCCGCCGACGCCGAAGCAGGTGGACGATTTCGTCAAGGACGCCGAGTCGGACAAGGCGGCCTTCGCGAAGGTGGTCGACCGGTTATTGAAGAGCCCGCATTACGGCGAGCAATGGGGGAGGCATTGGCTGGATGTCGTGCGTTACGCGGATTCGGCCGGATTGGCCAACGACTACGATCGCGGCAGCACGTGGCGGTATCGGGATTACGTCATTCGCGCGTTCAACGACGACAAACCCTACGACCAGTTCATTCGTGAGCAGATCGCCGGCGACGAGATCGATCCGGACAATCCGGAGAATCTCGTGGCCGCCGGATTCCTGCGCATGGGGCCGTGGGAACTGACCGGCATGGAGGTGGCGGCGGTTGCGCGTCAGAAGTTCCTGGACGACGCGGTGAATTCGGTCGGTCAGGCCTTTCTCGGTCAGATCCTCGCCTGCGCCAAGTGCCACGACCACAAGTTCGATCCGATACCGACGCGCGACTACTACCGGCTTTATGCGGCTTTTGCGACGACGCAGCAGGCGGATCGTGACGCGGCTTTTCTCCAGTCGGAGAACAGGAACGGCTTCGAGGAGAAGGCTTATCTGGAGAAACGGCGGATGTTCTTTCAGCAGATGCAGAAGGAACTGAACCGCAAGGAGTACGAGGGCGCGAAGAAGTGGTGCGAGGAGCGGGGGCTGCCGTTTCATACGCGTCGGGAGGGCGCGAAGAAGGGCATTCCGCCGGATCAACTGCCGCCGCGCAGGGCCGGCTTCACGCCGGAAGACTTTGGCTTGGAGCGCATCAGTCGCAAGGGCGTCGCGCGTATCAATTGGGAGATGGACCGCTATCGGCCGATCGCTTTCTCGGTCTACACCGGCGCGACGCCGGACATGGAGTCAGTCTATTCGCCGATGCGCATGCCCGAGAATCCCTTGAAGGCCGGCAGTATCGAGAAGACGCACCTGCTGCGGACCGGCGACATCTTCGCGAAGGCGGACGCGGTCACGCCCGGCGCGTTGAGCTTGCTGGAGGGTTTCAATCCGGCGCTGAAAGAGGTGGAGATCCCGGAGTCCGCGAAGGGCCGTCGCAAGGCCTTGGCCGACTGGGTGGCGCATCCCGAGAATCCGCTGACCCTGCGCGTGATCGTGAATCGCGTCTGGCAGTGGCATTTCGGGCAGCCGATCGCCGCCAATCCGAACAACCTCGGCTCCAATGGCGGCAAGCCGAGCCACCCGGAACTGCTGGACTGGTTGGCGGTCTCATTCCGCAACAACGGCTGGTCGTTCAAGAAGCTGCACCGGCAGATCATGTTGTCAGACGCCTACCGTCGCGGCTCGGCGCATCCGACGCCGGAACTGCTGAAGGAGAAGGATCCGAAGGGGCGGAGTTACGCGGCCTTCCAGCCTCGGCGGTTGACCTCGGAGGAACTGCGAGACGCGACGCTCGCCGCCAGCGGGGAATTGAACCGCGCCATCGGCGGCATTCCCAATCGACCGGAAATGAATCTCGAAGCCGCGCTGCAGCCGCGCATGGTCATGGGGACCTTCGCCGCGTCATGGCAGCCGAATCCGAAGCCGGAGCAGCGGCATCGACGCTCGGTCTACGCGTTGAAGATCCGCGGACTGCGCGATCCGTTCATGGAGGTGTTCAACGAGCCGAACCCCGATCTCTCCTGCGAGGCGCGCGAGGCTTCGTCGGTCACGCCGCAGGTGTTCAGCCTGTTCAACAGCCAGATCTCGTTGGATCGCGCGGTCGCCTTTGCGGTGCGCTTGAAGAAGGAGGCGAAGAACCGGAATCACGCGATCACGCGCGCGTTCCGCCTGGTCTATGGCCGCGCGCCGGACAAGGCGGAAACAAAGGCCTGTCTCGATCATTGGTCCGCGATGACGAAGCGGCATCAGAAGCTCGATGTTCCGAAGCCGGATTATCCGGTCGTGGTCGAACGCGATGCGGTCGAGGAGAATACCGGCGAGCGTTTCAGCTTCACCGAGAAACTGGAGATGTATGAGGACTTCGCGCCGGACAAGAAACTGGCGGACGTCGATCCCGAAACCCGCGGTCTCGCCGAGCTCTGCCTGGTTCTGTTCAACTCCAACGAGTTCGTTTATGTGTACTGAACGGAGTCGTCGTCATGAAGTTTGAGGAGAATAAACTGAGGCGGAAAGAGTCGCTGGGCTGTGGGCTGAAAGCCCACTCGCGCAAAGCCCAGGTCTTCAGGCCTGGGTGTGGAGCAATGTGTTCTCGGGAGGCGGCCTGTAGGGTCGCGCGCGGTCTCCATCGCGAATATCGCGCGCGGACTTTCAGCCCGCATTCGGCGTGGGGTGGTCACCCTGGCCTGAAGGCCAGGGCTTTGTGCGGTCGGGCTTTCAGCCCGGGATTCCTTTTTGGTTGCAGGCGGCGCTCCGCCTTTCGTCAGTCCCTGGCAACTGACGTTCCTTCACGCTTCATTCATCAGACCGTCCCAGGTCTCCTCGTAAAGCGATCTGACGGAATCGGCGACGGGAAGGTTGCGCGGGAGCTTCAAGGCTTTGATCAATTCCACGACGTCGGCCTTGTCCTTGAGCCGGGAGGTCGGGCTTGCGGCCCAACTGTCGAGCTTGAGGGAGATCAATTGTTCCAACGTGACGAATGCGGGCGCGTCGGTGGCCGTGGAAGGGACGGGGAAGGGAACCTTGCAGGCCTTCCGAAGGACAGCGCCCGCGGGCAGGAAGTTGATCAAGACCTGATTTCGTCGATCGCGTACGGTGTCCTCAAGGCGTTGGACCTTTTCGAAATGGCCGTCAAGGCCGCCGGTCAGGACGTCCACCGCCTCGCCGGGATCGGGCACGATGATGTCGGCATCCGTGGTGACGCGAAAGTATCCATGTTCCTGCACAGCGAGCCCTCCTGCGATCAGGTGCGGAATCTCAAATCGCGAGAGGATTTCGACGGCCGACCGGACGGTCAGTTCCATCCCGTAGGTGCCTGTGACTTCGCGAAGATGTTGGGCTCCTTCCGATTCCATGGATGGAATCTGCCCCAAGCGGCGCGATTTACGAGCGGAATTTGATTCTGAAGAACACAAGACAACCATGAAGAAGTTGAATCGATTTCCCTGCGCCGGGCAGCGGGCCCTGTGGGCTCCGACGCGCCGCGACTTTGTCTATGGTTTGGGCGCGAGCCTGGGCAGCGTGGCGTTGACCAGCTTGTTGGCCGACGAGGCCAAGGCGGCCGGAAAGGTGAATCCCCTGGCGGCGAAGGACGGGCATTTTCCCGCCAAGGCGAAACGATGCATCTTTCTGATGATGGAGGGCGGGCCCAGCCACATCGACACCTTCGATCCGAAGCCGAAGTTGAAGGATCTGCACCTGAAGGAATTTGAACGGAGCGGCGAGATGAAGTCGGCGATGGAAAGCGGCAAGCGCTACTACGTGCAGAGTCCCTTCGAGTTCATCAAGGCCGGACAGAGCGGCGCGGACATGGGCGCGAACTGGGAGCATCTCAAAAAGGTCGCCGACGAGATGTGTTTCTATCGCGGCTGCCAGGTGGATTCGGTGAACCACCCGACTGCGCTTTACCAGATGAACACCGGCAACCGCTTCCCCGGTGATCCGGGTATCGGCGCCTGGGTGAACTACGGGCTCGGCACGATGAACCAGGATCTGCCCGGATTCATGGTGCTGCCGGACCGCGCCTTTCCGCAGGGCGGCGCGGCGAACTGGGGCAATGGCTACCTCCCGCCGATCTACCAGGGCACGACGCTGCGACCGAAGGGGTCGCCGATCCTCGACCTGCAGCCGCCCAAGGGCATCACGCGCGAACACCAGCGCGCGAACCTCGACCTGTTGGCGAAGTTGAACAAACGCCACCAGAAGGGGAAGGCCTGGCACGACGATCTGATGACGCGCATGGAGAACTACGAACTCGCCTTCCGCATGCAGGCGCAGGTGCCGGACATTCTGGACATTTCGAAGGAAGACCAGCGGACGCGCGATCTTTACGGCATCGGCAAGGAGCCGACCGACGCCTTCGGACGCAAGTGCCTCATGGCGCGTCGACTGGTGGAGAAGGGCGTGCGCTTTGTGCAGTGCTACAACGGGACCTGGGATTCGCACGACTTCATCGAGCGCGCGCATGGCTCCCTGATCAAGCAGGTGGATCAGCCGATCGCGGCGTTGATCCAGGATCTGAAGGAGCGGGGGTTGTTGGACGAGACGTTGATCGTCTGGTGCGGGGAATTCGGGCGTTCGCCGGACAACGGCGTTCGCGGCGGTGGCGTGTCTTATGGGCGCGACCACAATCCCAAGGCCATGACGATCTGGTTTGCGGGCGGCGGTTGCAATGCGGGCCATACCATTGGCGCGACGGATGAAACCGGGGCTGAGGCGGTGCACAAGAAACGCCACGTGCGCGACCTCCACATCACGCTGTTGAAACTTCTTGGGCTCGACGACAACAAACTCACCTACTTCGCCGGCGGCCGCTTCAAGCAACTGTCCCAGATCGGGGGACAGGCGATTGATGAGTTGATCGGGTGATCAGGCGTCCTGCTCTTCCTGCTCCTCGGCCCCAAGTTTCCTGCGCAGCGCCTGGGTGAGCAGCGTTGCGACGACGAGGAGACAGATGCCGGCGATGGCCAGGCCGGCCTTGCCCTTGAAGATCGCTCCGCCCGAGATCACGAAACCGAAGGTCCAGACCGTCTGGGCGAGAAGCGACACGATGAAGTAGATCCGGAACGGCACGCCGGCGAGGCCGAGGATGTAATTCTGGATGAAGAACGGGATGCCGGGCGTGATGCGGAAGATGATCGTGAAACGTCGCACGTGATGATCCGGGAGCTTGGGGATCTCGACATCGAAGTTTCGGATCAACCGTTCGACAAGTCGGCGCGCCGGATAGCGCGCGATCCAGTAGGTCCAGCTGAAGTTGAGGATCATGGCGAGCAGGGCGATGAACGCGGCGTTGACCGGACCGAAACGGTCGCCGTAGACGACGCCGGCCGCCAATAACAACACGCTCACCGGAAACGGCCCCGCGGGCAGGATCACGATCGCCGCGAAGATCATGGCCGGCCGCTCCTCCAGCCAGGCGACGGTGACCTTCACCCATTCCTTGATGGCGGCGGGGGTGACCCCGAGTTTCCAGGCGATGAAGACAGCGGCGGCGCCCAGCGCCAGCAGGATTGCCACGGCGGCGGGGAAGCGCGGGTGTTTGACAATGGCTTTCACGTCCAGGTCCGGGGCTCGTTCGGGCGCCGAAGGCGCTCAGCGCAGGTTCCGGATCATTTCCTTCCGGCCTTCTTCTTTCCGCGGCGTGGTTTGCGGTTGGGGTTGCGGTTGCCCTCCGGGTCTTGTTCCGGGACGCGGTATTGTCGACGCAATTGGGCGAGTTCGCCTTCCAGACGCTTCTGGACCTGGGCGAATTTCGGATCGTTGTAGCGGCTGTGCAGTTCGTTGGGGTCGTTGGCGAGGTCGAACAGTTCCCATTCGCCGACCTCGTAGAAGTGGATGAGCTTATGTTGGCCGGTGGTGACGCCGTAGTGCCGCGGGACGGAGTGACCGCCGCCGAGTCCCTCGTAGTAGTGGTAGTAGAATGACTTCCGCCAATCTTTCGGGGTCTTGCCCTGCGCCCTGAAAATGGGAACGAGGCTGGAGCCCTGGATGTCGGCCGGGACCTCGACGCCCGCAACGTCGAGGAAGGTCCCGGCAAAATCGAGGTTGGAGACGATGGCGTCGCTGACGCCGCCGGGTTCGATGACGCCCGGCCAGCGGACGAGCAGGGGCGTCTTCAGCGATTCCTCATACATCCAGCGCTTGTCGAACCAACCGTGTTCGCCGAGATACCATCCCTGGTCGCTGGAATACATGACCACGGTGTTGTCCGCGAGGCCGGCCTCGTCGAGGTGGGCCAACACGCGCTGAATGTCGTCATCGACGGCCTTCACGCAGCGGAGGTAATCCTTCACGTAACGTTGGTAGTTCCATTTCAGCAGCGCGTCGCCTTCGAGATTGGCCTCGCGGAAGGCCTTGTTCTTGGGCTCGTAGGCGGCGTCCCAGAGTTTCTTCTGTTCCGGGGTGAGGTTGTTTGGTGCCTGGAGCTTGAGGTCGCGGACATTGAGGTGGTTGGCGACCTCCATCTTCTGGTAGGTCGCCGCCTTGCTGCGGCCGAGGTAGTCGTCGCGCAGGGTCTCCGGCTCCGGAATCTCGACGTCGTCATACATCGTCAGGTAGTTCGGTCCGGGCTGCCAGTTGCGGTGCGGGGCCTTGTGCTGGTACATCAGCATGAAGGGTTTGTCCTTGTCGCGTTGTCCGCGAAGCCAGGTCAGCGCCTTGTCCGTGATGATATGGGTGGTGTAGCCGGTGTGTTTGCGGGTGACGGGCCTGCCATCCGGGCCGGCGGTGATCATGGGCGGGTTGTAGTAGGGGCCCTGGCCCTGGAGGACGTCATAGTAATCGAAACCCTGCGGTGTGCTGCCCAGGTGCCATTTGCCGACGATCGCCGTCTGGTAGCCGGCTTTTTGGAGAAGCTTGGGAAAGGTCTGCTGATCGCCGTTGAACCAGTTGCCGTTGCGGAGGAAGCCGTTCAGGTGGCTGTACTTGCCGGTCTGGATCACGGCGCGGCTGGGGCCGCAGATGGAGTTGCTGACGTAGCACTTCCGGAACTTCATGCCTTCGTTGGCGATCCGGTCCATGCCGGGCGTCTTGATGCGGTCCGAGCGATACGCGCTCAGGGCCTGTTGGCAGTGATCATCCGTGAAAATGAAGAGGATGTTTGGGCGGCCTTTGGCTGCAGAGGCTGCCAGGGGAAGCGCGGTGAGCAGCAACGCGGCGAGGAGTTGTCTCGGGAATCTCATATGCCAGTGGGGTTTAACGGAAATCCTCCCGCGCTTCAATGGATTACGAATGCGGACGGTATCGCGCGTGGGAAGCCGTCGGCCCAAGCGTCCCCGCCTTCAGGTTCATCGGGCGTTTCCGGCAGGTTGTCTGGGACTGGCGGCGGGACGCCGCCGAAACCCGCAGCCGGGACGCCTGCGCTACAGCTCCACGCGCCAGGACACCCCGCCGTAGACGTTGAAGGTCGGCGCCGGCTCGAAGTAACGACCGCCGAAGGCGTTCAGCCTGGTCTGCCCGGAATAGCGTTGATTCAACAGGTTGTTGAAGCCGACGAACGGCGTCAGGCGGCTGCGGCCGATCTGCCAGGCGTAGCCTGTGCGCGCATTCATGGAGACATAGGCGTCATTCTTCGCCGTGTTGGCGTCGTTGAGTTCGAACTGGTCGACGAACTGCAGATCGAGGCTGCTGAAGAAGCCGCTTTCCGTCCGCCAGGACAGCTCGGTGAACAGTTGATGCGCGGGAATGCCGGGTTCGCGATTCCCGTTGAAGGAGCCGCCCGCGGTGACGTAATCCCGGTAGTGGGCGTCCATGGCCGTGTAGGACGCGCGCCAATCGACACCGGGCGCGAGATTCAGCTCGACGCTGAGTTCGACGCCCTTGCGTTCGGATCTTCCGGCGTTGCGGAAGAAGTCCCGTCCGCCGGGACTGGTGAAGGGGATCAGTTCATCGTCGATTTTCAACAGGAACAGGGCGGCTTCGATGCGGAGGCGTGTAACCGGTTGGCTCCGCGCGCCGATCTCGTAATTGACCGCGGTTTGTGGATTCAACGCCGGATTGAATCCGCCGCCGCCGGTCGGACTGGCGAACTCGGTGGTCGTGGGCGTCTGGAAGGAGGAGGAGACGGAGGCGTAGAAATGGAGGTTGGTTCGCGCCTCAAGGCTGATCCCTCCCGACCAGCTGAACTGGTCCAACGCGCGGACGCCCGAGTCGTCGCCATCGCTGAGAAACCGGTCTTCGGCTTTGAAGCGGACATTGTCATAGCGCGCGCCGGCGATGAGGCCGAGCCGGTCGATGGGGCGAAGCTCGTTGCGCAGGAACGTCCCCACGCTCCGGACGCTTTCCTCCTGATCCAGGCCCAGGGCTCCCTTGGCTCCGGCGAGGTTGGCGTAGCGTTGGCGGTCGTCGCTCTGGTGTTCGGCGTCGATGCCGGCGACCATCTGGTTGGAGCCGCGTCCCAGTTCGGTGTTGGCGACATACTTGGCCCCGCCGCCGAGACCCAGTCGGTCGAACTGGACGATTCCATCGCCGGCGACCGCGAGAATGGGAAGCTTGGTGAAGAAATCGCGGAAGAGCGAATACTGCGTCAGTGTGAGCTCGTGGCCATTGGGGAGTTCGTTCCGGTAAACCAGACCAAGGCGGCCCTGACTGACCTGTTCACCGGCATCCAGGGCGACATTGCGCGCGCGGGCCTGGCGGCGATTGGCGTCCACCTCGGCGCGCGTCAGTCCCCCGGCATCCTGCGCCCAGGGGGAATCGGCATGGTTGAACGTCGCTGTGAATTCGGATCGTTCGTTGATGTTGTAACGGAGTTTGCCGCCGACGAAGCGGTGTTCCACCTCGCTGTGGGCCCGGTAGCCGTGCAAGCCGGTCCAACTTCCGTTCAGGCGGTAGTCGAAGGAATCGATCGAGCCGCCCGTTCGGAGGTTGTATTTGTGGAGGCCGAAGGAGCCGCCCATCAGGCGGGCTTCCGCGAAGGGCGAGCCGGCGCCGTCGTCGGTCAACAGATTGATCACGCCGCCGGAGGCGTTGCCGTAAAGCGCCGAGGAGGCGCCGCGGAGGACCTCGATTCGGCGGGCTGAATTGAAGTCGAGATTGTCCAGCTGGGTCTGACCATCGGGCGAACTTTCTGGGATGCCGTCGACCAGCAGTTTGACTTCGCGCACACCGAAGGACGACCGTGTTCCAAACCCGCGGATGGCGACGCGCTGGTCCTGCGCAAAGTTGAAGCTGTTCTGGACGAAGACTCCGGGAACGCGCCGAAGCGCCTCGTCGATGGTCAGCGTGGGCTCAACGTCCCGGCGGCCTTCCCAATCAACGGTCGAAATTGCCGCCGCCGCCACGGACGCTGCAGACTCCGTTCGGGACCCGGTCACGACGATTTCGTCCAGGACGATGATCTGATCGGGCGGGGCGTTGCTTCCGGGGGCGGCGGCCGAAAGGCTCAAGGCGGCGGCGCACAGTCCGGGTAGGGCCGACAGATGTCGGATCTGCAATCCGGTCCGGATTGATGGGCGTTGGAACAAGCGGCGATCATTCCGTTTGGCGAGCGTCGGTGACAAGCGCGCAGTTGCCGCGCGGTCATGGGCTCGGTGGCATTCTGGTGGTCCGGAGCCGTCGGCGGCGAGGGCCTTTGAACACAGGACCACAGAGAGGGGATGTCTTTCTCCGTGGTTCTCCTTTCCTCTGTGCGCTCCGTGTTGAAAAGGCGGCGTGATGTTCGGCTTGGGGCGCCGCGCTCCAAGGCGCCCCGCCGACGAAACACAAGGTTGTGTGCGGTGAGGTCGGGCTCCTATATTCGGCGGCCTGTGCGCGGGATAATGGAAAGAAGCGGCGAGACTGTGTCGATGCGCGTCGTGAAGCTTGTTTCGGCGTTGTGTTTGTGCTTTTCCGGCGCGGCGCAATGCGACGCGGCCAATGGCGGGGCGCCGGCCGGAATCGCAGCCAGCTATCCCGGCGATGTCGGAATCGCCCGGGACCGCAATGTCGTTCTGGTCGAGGATTTTGACGCGCGTTCGGTCGATGTGGTCGCGGCGCGGTGGGAAAGCGTTCACCACAAGGAGATCATGGCGTTGTCCAGGGACGTTCCGGAAGAATCTGGCGACGGCAGATCGCTCCTGATGACGCATGTTGGCGGGGAAGGAAACGGCGCGCACCTGTATCGGCGGCTGCCCGAGGCCATGGACAAGATGCATGTCCGCTTCTACGTGAAGTTCGACCGCGACTGCTGGCCGATTCATCATTTCTTTCATGTGGGCGGATACAACCCGGCGACGGCCTGGCCGCAGGGAGGCGCGGGCGTCCGCCCGCAGGGTGACAAACGATTCACTGTCGGCATCGAGCCACACGGGAGGTCCTGGACGTGGGACTATTACGCCTATTGGTCGGAGATGGGCGGGAGCCCGCCGCGAGGTCAGACCTGGGGCAACAGCTTTCTCGGTAAACCGACGAACAAGGTCGTCCGCGACCGCTGGATCTGCATGGAGTTGATGATGAAGATGAATGATGTCGGCGACACAAACGGCGAGATGGCGTTGTGGATCGACGGGCGGCAGGTCAGTCGCCTCGGCAAGGGGTTTCCGAAAGGGAAGTGGATCTTCGACAAGTTTCTGCCCGGCGAGGGAGGTGGAGGCCAGCGTTGGAACGACAAGCGCGGCGGGCCCGTGCAAATCGATTTTCCGGAAGGAGGACGGCCGTTCGAAGGCTTCCGTTGGCGGGAAGATGAAGCTCTGAAGCTGAATTTCGTCTGGGTCCTGCTCTACATCACCAAGGCTGCGCAGGGGCATGAGAGCAAGGTCTGGTTCGACAATATCATTGTGGCCAAGGATTACATCGGGCCGATGAGTCCGAAACGGTGATGAGAAAACCTGGAATCCGTGGGGAACTCTTCTGACGGCTGGCGCGACGCGCGGACGAGTCGCGCGCGCTGCTGTTGACGGTTGCAATTTCCTCGTGCGTCCGGTTCTGTCGATCGGCTATGCTGTCGTGCATGAGATCGATTCCCCGTCAGATGCTCCCTGCCATTATTGCTGCCGTGTTCGTGTTCGCCGGTTCGGTCAACGCCGCCGCGCCCGAGAAGCCCAACATCATGGTCTTCCTGATCGACGACATGGGCGTCATGGACACCTCGGTTCCGTTTCTGACCGACGCCAAGGGCAAGCCCAAGCGCTATCCATTGAATGACTATTATCGCACGCCGGGAATGGAGCGGTTGGCGAAGCGGGGGGTCCGCTTCAACCAATTCTACGCGATGAGCGTGTGTTCCCCGACGCGCATCTCGATCATGACGGGTCAGAATGCGGCCCGGCATCGCGCGACCAACTGGATCAATCCACGCAATGACAATCGCGGCGACAACGGCCCTCCAAAGTGGAACTGGGCCGGTCTGAAGAAGGATGAGGTCACGCTGCCCGGCGTCCTGCGCAAGAATGGCTACAAGACCATCCACGTCGGCAAGGCTCACTTCGGGCCGGACGATCATGAGGGCTCCGAGCCGTTGAATCTCGGATTCGACATCAATGTCGCCGGGGCGTCCTTCGGCGCGCCTGGCAGTTATTACGGAGAGAAGAACTATGGCAAGGGGACCAAACGTTCGCATCATGCGGTGCCGCACCTCGAGAAATACCATGGGACGGACACCTTTCTTACGGAGGCGCTGACCATCGAGGCGAAGAAACGCGTGGCGGCGACCGTCAAGACGGGGCAGCCCTTCTACCTGTATTTCGCGCATTACGCGGTTCATGCCCCGTTCGATTCCGATCCGCGTTTTGCGGGCAACTACAAGGATTCCGGCAAGCCCAAGCCGGCGCAGGCCTTTGCCACATTGATCGAGGGCATGGACAAGTCGCTCAACGACATGCTGGATCAGTTCGAGGAACTGGGCATCGCGGAGAATACATTGGTCCTTTTTCTTGGTGACAACGGCTCAGACGCGCCGCTCGGGCATCAGCACGACGTCGCCTGTGCGGCCCCGCTGCGCGGCAAGAAGGGCGCGCACTATGAGGGCGGCATGCGCGTGCCATTCATCGCGGCCTGGGCCAGGCCGAAAGCGGACAACCCGCATCAGAAGCGCCTGCCTATTGCGGTTGGCGAAATTCAGAGCCAGGTCGCCTCGGTGATGGATCTGTTCCCCACGCTGCTCGCATTCACCGACAGCAAGCGTCCGGACAAGCACGTGGTCGACGGCGCGCGTTTGGACGTCCTGCTCGCCGGCAAGGCCGACCCCACACGTCGTCAGCGCTTCCTGATGCACTACCCCCACGGTCATCATCGCAGCGACTACTTCACGGTCCTGCGCGACGGTGATTGGAAGGTGGTCTACCACACCTTTCCCGACCGTCCTCCCCTGGGCGGCAAGCTGCAATCGGGCGGCGCGCGCTACGAGTTGTTCAATCTCGCGAATGATCCGTTTGAATCGACGAATCTGGCGGAGAGGAATCCCAAGCAGCTCAAGCGCATGATGCACAGTCTCACCGGAGCCCTGGCGCAACATCGGGCGGTTTATCCGATCAGCGATGAGGGGAAGGCACTGAAGCCCAAGGCACCTTGATCCGAGGAAGGGGCGACATTCCTGTCGCCGGCTGCGAGTGGAATCAGGGCGGGGACGTCGGAAATGGAGATCGTCTTCTGTGGGAGTGTGCGGGCATTCGTAGCCGCAGCCTTCAGGCTGCGCTTCGAGTCCGTCTGGACGAGAAGTGATGGCGGGGCGGCGAGGCTCAATGCTCCGCAACACAAACCAATTGCTCCCGTGTCCGGATGAACAGCCGGCCATCTGAGATCGCCGGGGTCGCCAGACAAGCAGAGCCGATGGTGTTTCTGGCCATGCGCTTGAACTTCTTGTCCGCGGCCATGACGAAGCCGTAGCCGTCTTCGCTGACATAGACGATCTTGCGGCCATCCGATACCGGAGACGCGGTGAAGCCGAACCCGGTCTTCTCCCGGTTCAACCGTTCCTGAAAGAAGCGTTCTCCGGTCTTGGCGTCGTAGCAGGACATGATGCCGCCGTCGCGGCAGGCGAAGAGCAGGTCGCCGATGACGATGGGCGTCTGCATGTAGTTGCCGCCGCGGGAGATCTTCCAGGCGAAATCCTCGTCGTTCCCCCCGGTGGCGACGATTTTGCCGGCGACGGAATCGCGAACGGCGTAGATTGGCGAAAGTTTTCCGTGGGCGCTGGTGAGGTAGATGACGCCATCGGCGTGGAGCGGGGTGGGGACGGGGATGTCGCCGCCGCCCTGTAGTTTCCAGATTTCCTCCCCGTTTTCGAAGTTGTAGCCGCCGGTGTGACGGAAACCGTTGATGGCGATCTGCGTTCCGGACTTCGTTTCGACAATTGTCGGCGTGGACCAGGTGGGGATTTCATCGCGGGCGGCGCGCCAGATCTCCTCGCCGGTCTTCACATCCAAGGCGGCGAGGAAGGAATTGCCCTGCACATCGGCCTGAACGATGACCCTTCCCCGGTGGATGATCGGAGAACTGCCGAATCCCCATTGCGCTGTCTTCACCCGGAAGTAACCGGCGTCGAGCGTCCCGAACGATTTCTTCCACAGGTTGCGGCCATTCAAATCGAGGCAATGAAGGCCCTCCGACCCAAGCATCACGACAATACGTTCGCCGTCCGTGGCGGGTGTGGAATTGGCGTGGCTGGCCTTGGTGTGGCGTTTGATGGCGGGTCTGCCGTGGTGGAGTTCGCGATTCCAGAAGACCTTGCCGGAATTCTTGTCGAGGCAGATCAGGCGCCAGGATTGCGGGCCGTTGTCGTCGGCCGCATCGATATTGCCATAGAGTCCCGCCTTGAGCCTGGCGGTGCCGGCTTCGGCGACGGCGGTGGTCAGGAAGATCTTGTCGTCCCAGATGATCGGGCTCGACAGCCCCAGCCCGGGGATGTCGGTCCGCCAGGCGACGTTCTCGCCGGTTGCCACGTTCCAGGTCGAGGGGATCTCCTTTGCGTTGGAGATGCCTGAGGCCCGTGGTCCGCGGAAGGACGGCCAATTGTCGGCGGCCTGAACGCCTGCGGCGAAGACAAGGAGAAGGGCAATGACATTCGTTCGGAACATTCGCGTATTCTGCCGCGTCTTCCGGGAAAGGCAATCCAGTGGGCAGTGGCTGCCCCAAGGAGGGGTGACATTCCTGTCGCCCTGCCGACAAGGTCGGCACAGAGGCGTTGAGGTTTCATGGCGCGCTGATCGGCTACACGCACAGAGTTCCCGTGGATACTCTGACCGCTTTGCGGCCACGGCGACAGGAATGTCGCCGCTCCTTTGAGCTGGACGAGCGAAATGCGCCGACCCAAGTTCGGGATAGCCCCGCCGTAATTCGGAGCGCCGAGCTTTGCTCGGCGGGGGCGTGGACCGACACCCAATGCCGAGCAAGGCTCGGCGCTCCTTGGTCGGACGCTGTTTGTGGCGCATTGAACTCCGTAACCGGGCCGACTATGATCCCGACGTAGTAGAACTCCGATGCAGCGATTCGCCATATATTTTTCCGCCTTTGCGTTCATGTCGTTGGCGGTGTGCGCCTCGCCGGGCGTTGCCGATTCGGGGGACGCATTTTTCTTCGAGCAGAACGTGCGCCCGTTGCTGGTCGAGCGATGTCTTGAATGCCATTCGGCAGGAAAGAAGACCAAGGGCGGCCTGGCGTTGGATTCGCGCGATGGTTGGCGGAAGGGCGGCGACAGCGGGCCGGCCATCATGCCCGGCAATCCGAACGAAAGTCTCCTGATCCGCGCGGTGGGCCATGCCGACAAGGACCTGCAGATGCCGCCCAAGGAGAAGCTATCCGAAAAGGAGATCGGCATTCTGCGCAGGTGGATCGCCTTGGGCGCGCCGGATCCGCGGAAGAAAGCGCAGGCGGATCCCGGGAAGAGTCAGTCCAAGCAGATCGCCGCCGCGGATTTGTGGTCGTTTCAGCCGTTGCGAAAGGTCGATCCTCCGGCAGTGACGGATCCGGCCTGGTCGGGGAACGCAATTGACCGGTTTGTGTGGACGCGATTGCAGAAAGCCGGGCTATCGCCGGCGGAACCCGCGGAGCCCGCGGTCTTGTTGCGTCGGTTGCACCTGGATCTGATCGGGCTTCCGCCGACGCCCGCCGAGCTGAAGGCGTTTCAAAAGGCGTTTGCCGCAGATTCGGGCAAGGCCGTGGAAGCGGCCGTGGATCGATTGCTGGCCAGCGTGTCCTTCGGTGATCGATGGGCGCGGCATTGGCTGGACCTGACGGCATATGCGGACACGATCGGGGTGGGGCGGTCGATTCCGGCGCTGGAAGCCTGGCGGTATCGTGACTACGTGATCGCGGCGTTCAACAACGACAAGCCCTTCGATCAGTTCATCCGGCAGCAGATTGCGGGCGACATCAAGATCCCGTCCGCGCCTGGTGTAGCAGAAGGTCCCGACCCGACGGCCGAGGGGATCATCGCCACGGGCTTTCTGGCCATCGGCCCCTGGGAACTGGTCGGGGGCGACAAGCCGCAGTTGCGGATGGATGTGGTCGACCGCCAGATCAACCGCGTGGGCAAGGCCTTTCTGGGCATGACATTCGAATGCGCGCGTTGCCACGAGCACAAGTTCGACCCCATTTCGCTGGAGGATTACTACGGCTTGGCGGGGATCTTCCGCAGCACGGTCACGTTGAACGGCCGTATCAACGGCGTGTTCAGCGCGATCAATCACACGCCCCTGCCGGAAACGCCGGATGAACTGATTGCCCGCGCCGAGCGGGTTCGCGAGTATGACGCCGAGAAGGCGGAACTCACCAGGAAGCGCGACCAGGCATCGCAGAAGGCGAAGGAATTGAAGGCAAAGACCGCCAAGCTGGAGGCGGATTCAAAGGACGGCGCCACGACCCGGGGAGGGCAGTCGGGCGCAGGGAATCTGGAGGAATTGAAGAAGCAGCGATCCGCAGCCGACGCTGAGGCAAAGAAGCTTTCGGGGCGCTTGAATGAACTGAACTTCCTTCGTCATCATCACACTAGGTCGCTGGCCATGTCGGTGATGGACGCGCCCGAGCCGGAGGACGCGGCGATCAACATTCGCGGCAGCGCGCATCAACTGGGGCGCGTCATCCCGCGAGGCTTCCCCGACGGGATCGCGCCGACAGACAGGCCCATGTTCACGCGCGGCGGCAGCGGGCGCGTCCAACTCGCGGAATGGATCGCCGACAAGCGCAATCCCCTGACCGCGCGCGTCTGGGTGAATCGTGTCTGGCATCATCTCTTCGGCGCCGGGCTTGTGCGGACGACGGACAACTTCGGGGCGACCGGTGAAGCTCCGAGTCATCCGGAGTTGTTGGATCATCTTGCTGCGGAGTTCATGCGCGAAGGCTTGTCCACCAGAAAGCTGATTCGTCGGATCGTGCTTTCGCGAACCTGGCGGCAGGCCGCCGTGAATCCAGACGCGATCGCCGCCGACGCCAACGAGAGCGATCCGAAGAATCGACTGCTCTGGCGCGCGAACCGGCGCCGCCTCGAGGCGGAGGCGATCCGTGACGCCATGTTGTTTGTCAGCGGGCGTCTCGATCGCGCCCGCGGCGGTCCGAGCCTGCCCTATGCCGTCGCGGGCAATTTGAATCCCGGCGGCACGGGCAATTTCAAGGATTCCAGCCGCATGCCGGATCACCTGAAGAACCGTCGCACGATCTACCTGCCGCAGAAGCGCAAGGGGCCGTTCGACGAGATTGATTTCATCAATGCCTTCGACCTGCCGGACAACAACCAGGAAACCGGACGACGCACGGTGACGGCCGTGCCGACGCAGACGTTGTATCTGGCGAACTCGAGGTTTGCGCAGGATTGCGGCCATGCCCTGGCGGAGCGCTTCGCGAAGCATGTCCCGGAGAAGCGGCTCAAGTTGATCTATCGTCACGCATTGAACCGCCGGCCTTCCAAGGAGGAGTCCGGACAGGCGCTGCAGTTTGTCGATCGAATCGCGAAGGAATTGAAGACGGAGGGGGAGGCTGAGGCGAAGGCGACGGCCCGGGCGTGGGCGCGCTTCTGTCATTCCCTCCTGATGAGCAACGAGTTCTTGTTTCGAAGCTAGGATCGTAAACCATTGAAAAGAAGCGCTGGATTGTTTTGGTCGATGAAGTATTTTTTGCGTCATGAAAGCCGCGACGATTTTGGATCAAATCCTGGACCCGTTTGCCGAATGTCTGACTCCCGAAGCGGCTGAACGAATCGTGGGCTACCGGGTTGATGACGAGACACGATCACGGGTTGAAGAACTGGCGGACAAGGCCAGTGAGGGGAGGTTGGCAGATGATGAACGCGAGGAGTATCGGGAGTTGGTCGACGCGTTTGACATGGTTGCCGCTTTGAAATCCCGCGCTCGAGAGATTCTGTCCCGCGCGGCGTAAGCATGGAGGAAAGCCTTAAGCGACAAGTAAGGGAACGCGCTTCGAATCGGTGCGAATACTGTCTTTTGCCTCAAGAGTTTCACGATCTTAAGTTCCACATCGAACACGTTGTTGCGCGACAGCACCGGGAGGACGACTCGATCGGCAATCTCGCGCTGGCGTGTGACCGCTGCAATCTTCACAAGGGGACCAACCTCAGCTCCGTCGATCCGGAGACCGGTGATCATGTGGCGCTTTTCAGTCCGAGAGCGGATGCGTGGAACATTCATTTTGCCATGATCGGGTCTGAAATAGTCGGATTGACGCCGTGCGGTCGCGCCACCGTACGTTTGTTGAATTTCAATGCGGAACGTCGGTTGTTGTTGCGCCGCCGACTCATGGATGAGGGAGTCTATTGAACCATGACGAGTCCTTCTGTCATTCCCACCCGACGCCACTTCCTCAAACAGGCCGCCTGCGGTTTCGGACTGACGGCGTTGTCGGCGCTGGCGCATGACGAGGCGCGGACGGCGACCAATCCGCTCGCCCCTCGTCCTGGACATCATCCGGCGCGCGCGAAGCGCGTCATCTTCATGTTCATGCAGGGCGGTCCTTCGCAGATGGAGTCCTTCGACTACAAACCGCGCCTAAACGCCGACCATGGCAAGCCCTCGCCTTTCGATCGTGAGAAACGGGTCGAGCAGCCGGGCGTGGCGGAGATGCGTCTGTTCGGTTCCGGTTGGAAATTCGGACAGCACGGCCAGGCGGGGACCCGGGTGTCGGAACTGTTCCCGCACATGGCCGGCGTCATCGACGATCTCTGCGTGCTCAACGGGATGCACACGGACAATCTGGCGCACGCGCCGGCCTGCCTGCAGTTGCACACCGGTTTCACGAATCTCGTGCAGCCATCGATGGGCGCCTGGACGGTCTACGGACTTGGCACGGAGAACCGGAACCTTCCGGGCTACGTCACCATCTCGCATCCGCTGAGCGGCGACGGCGGCAGTCCGCAGCATTTTTCCAGCGCCTACCTGCCCGCGATCAATCAGGGAACGAATCTGGACCTGCCCCGGACCGACGGCGCGGCGGCTCGGTTGCGCAACCTGGAGGACAAGGCCTTTCCATCCAGGCTGCAGCGCGAGCAACTGGACTTCGTTCGCCAACTCAATCAGCGCCACCTCGCCGCTTCGGAACACGATGCGCAGATGGAGGGGATGATCCAGTCCTTCGAACTCGCCTTCCGCATGCAGACCGAGGCGCCGGATCTGTTCCGCTTTGACGGCGAATCAGACGCCACGAAGAAGCTCTACGGCATCGGCGAGGGGAAGGCCGACTGGTTTGGTCGACAATGTCTCCTGGCGCGTCGATTCGCCGAGGCGGGCGTGCGGTTCATCCAGGTCAACATCGGCGGCTGGGATCATCATGGCGGGATTCGCAAGGCGCTTCCGAGCAGCGCGGCGCAGGTGGACAAGCCGGTCGCAGGCCTGATCCGGGATCTCAAGGCGCGGGGCATGCTGGAGGAGACGTTGCTTGTCTGGACCGGTGAATTTGGCCGCACGCCCTACGAGCAGGACCTGACCAACGGCAAGGGCAACCTCAATACCTACGGACGCGGGCACAACCCCTTTGGATTTACCACGCTGTTGGCTGGCGGCGGCGTCAAGGGCGGGATCGTCCACGGCGCGACGGACGACTACGGCTATCGCGCGGTGAAGGACAAGGTCCACCTGCACGACCTGCACGCGACCATGCTGCATTGCCTCGGCCTGGACCACGAACGCCTGACCTACCGCCACGCCGGACGCGACTTCCGCCTGACCGACATCTACGGGGAGGTCGTGAAGGAGATTCTTGTATGAAGCATCCAGACTCCGATCGCAGACACTTTCTTCGTTCCCTTGCAGCCGCCGGAGCCTTGGCGGCCGGGATCGGTTCCCCTTTTCGGGCCGCCGCGGCGAAACCGAAATGGAAGACCGCCATCGGCATGAACGGCTTCATGTCGTCGGAGCGCAAATACGGGAAGTCCTTTCCGATCGAGGACGTGCTGCGCTACACGGCCCGCGCGGGCTTTGACGGCGTGGAGCTTGTGGAGGCCTGGCCGCACAAGTCCTACCCCGCCGCCTCGGACGCCGACGCCGTCAGGAAGCTGCGAGAGCGCCACGCCGGGCACGGCCTGCAGATCTTCTCGCTGCAGAATGGAGCGGGCGGCGCCTTCGCCCCGGATGAGAAGGCGAGGAAAGGCTGGGTTGCCCAGATGCGCGGCCGCATCGAGCTGGCGAAGGCGCTGGGCTGCGAATGCGTCGGCATGTGGCCGGGCGGGGGACTGCGCGGCCAGACGATCGACGAGGCCATCAAACGCCTCGCGGGGTCGTTCCGTGAGGTCGCCGCCATTGCGGACGATCATGGGATCACCGCCGCGTTCGAGATTGAGCCGCCCTTCCAGTTCAACACCGAGCAGCATCTGCGCCGGATCCTGGAAAGCGCGAATGATCCGCGCGTCAAGACGATCTACGATCCCAGCCACTTCGACCTCATGAACGGATCCGCCGGCCGGCCGCACGAGATGCTCAAACGGATCGGCGTGGTGCACATCGGCTACGTGCATTTCACCGACACGGATGGGACGCTGCGCGACGGCGGCACGTCCAAGCATCTTCCTGCTGGTGACGGCCATATCGATGTTCCCGCGTCGTTTCGGACCCTGCACGAGGGCGGCTTCAACGGCTGGATCATGATCGACGGCTGGCAGATCCCCGATCCCTACGACGCCGGCACAAAGGGACTCCGCGCCATCAAGGACTATGTGAAGAAGGCGGAATGATCGACGGGGCGGACCCTAAAGTCTGCCCTTTTGCAGAAAATCGTGCCGCACCGGAGCCTTTACCCTCAGTCCGCTCTTGGAGATGAACGTGACTGAGGCGGCGCCGAATTCGACCTTGGCGGTTTCCTTGTAGCCTGCCGGAATCTTCACGACGCCCTGGATGTAATTCACCGTGTGACCGTCCTTGATATCAGCGGCGGTCTGGATGCCTTCCCTGGTCAGAATGTTGTCGCCGGCCGAGGGGGCGAGTCCATCGGCAAAGAAGGCGGTGACGTCCTCCATGCCGACGCAATTGTTGCGCCCGAACCAGGGGAGGCCGTGGCGGCCGTGGTTTTCCAGCCAGAATACGGTGGCGGCGAGCACCTTGGGATCCTTCAGGGAAAACCACATCCAGCCTTCGTCTTCGCGGACGGCGGTGAGCCAGGCTGGTTTGCCGCCGGTGTCCTTGGGGAAGATCATCAGCAGGTCGGCATAACCCTGGGTCTGCGGCAGGCGGGAGCAATCGACGTCCTTGGCTCCCTTGAAGATGGAAGGCACGGCGGAGAGACTCTGGAACTTCTGGCCGATGCCGAGTTGCTGGTACTCGCCATTGGCGGGGACGCTGAACTGGGTCGGGTTCGTCAGGCCGAACTTGATCGGACTGTGCGAGATCTTGAAGGAGCCTTCCCTGTCCGGCATCGCCAGCGTGGCGTGATGACCGAGGGAGGTCCTGCCCGTGAAGCCGCTGATGACGTGCGAGGAGTAGATGACGTTGTCGCCGTCGCGGAGGCTGAGCCGCTTGGTCACCTCGCCTTGGCGGACCTTGGTCTTCATTGACAGCGTGAGGGTGGTGATATCGCCCTGCTTCTCGACGCCGCCGAGCTTCCATTCGCTGCCGGCGGTTTCGCCATGGGGCGGATGTTCTTCCCCGTTGTAGGCGGTTCCGTTGCCGCCGAAGGGCATGCAGAAGAAGTCGCCGCGCAAGGGGGCGAGCACCGGCACGGGATAGTCCAGTTTGTCCCCCTGCCAGGGGCTGATGTAGTAGGGCGCGACCGGCGAACCGGAGTCGCGAAAGAAGGTCACCGGAGCCATGTGGCCGCCCGTGCGCGTGATCGCGAGCTCGACCTGGTCCGAGGCGACGACCCAACAGCGTTGGCCGGAAAGTGTGCGGGAGGCGGCGCGTTGAGCGGTTGCGGATGCCACGATGCCAAACAGCGTAAGTCCGAGAAGGAGGCGGAGGGAAGTCTTCATGATGATGTTGGAATCAGAAAAGGACCGGGACGCTGGTCCCGATTGGAATGGCGGAAAGTTAGCGGATGTCGGCGCGGCGAGTCCAGCGCGGATGGCCGGGGGAGTCGTCGTGGCCGGAGCGCGACTGTGTCGAAGACCAGTCGCAGCAGCGTGTGCGGTATCCCAAGCCCTGTTCGTCCATCAGACGGCCGTGGATCGGAGGTTGCTGCGGCTGGTCCCGCAGACGGGACACAGCCGCGCTGCGTTCAGATGCAGGCGTCCTTCGGAACTGCAATCAACGTTCAAGCATCCGCTCTCTCGCCGCTTCGAGATCTTCTGGCGTGTTCAGATTGAACAGGTCGCCAGCCAGCCGAATTGGCGGCGTGAATGCGCGGGCGTTCAGCGTGCGTGCGAGGGCTTGAATCGATCGTTTGCCGTTTGCGATCTGCGATTCGACGACGGGCAAGGACTCGACGCGCAACAAGGTCGGGAAACCGAAACCCGGCTCGCTATGGGCAAAGACGGCCTGATCCCTGACTCGCGCCGCATCGATCAATCGCTCCACCAACTCCCGACTCACAAACGGCATGTCGCCCGACAGAATCAGCACAGCCGGTTTCCTGGCCTTCTTCAAGGCTGTGTAGATCCCGCCGATCGGGCCGCAGCGCGGGACGAGATCCTTGTGGATGACGCGCGTCGGCAGATCCAGCGATTTCGCCAGGGCGCGCACATGCCCGAGCGTGGTCCGACGCCCGAGGCGCAGGCGGAGTTTGTCGGCTCCCATGCGTTCGCTCAGGCCGCCCGCCAGAATGGCGATCTCGGCGTCGCCGGTGGACCAGTGTTTCTTCAGTGACATATCGACGCAAAATGCCCGCAAAAGGGCGGAAAAATTATCGAAATTAGGGTTGCCGCGGTGAAGGGCGATTGATACTTTGCTCGTCCTTTTTCCGCGGAAAGGCGGATGAAGGGATCAACGGCCGTGAATTGTCCGGTTTCAGGTGGAGCCGGCGGCCAAAACAACACCCAAACAAAATCCCCTTTTCCGGGGGATGGTTCGCCGGGAGAAACCGACGAGCTGCAACCATAGGAAACACATTGAACATCGGAATAAAAGAACTGCTTGAAGCCGGCGTCCATTTCGGACACCAGACCCGTCGTTGGAACCCGAAGATGAAGCGCTTCATTTTTGATGCGCGCAACGGGATTCACATCATTGATCTCGGCCAGACCATCCAACAGCTCAAGGATGTCTGCGACACCCTCGGCGACATCGTCCGCAAGGGCGGCAGCGTGCTTTTCGTCGGCACCAAGAAGCAGGCCCAGCAGGCTGTGCGAGACGCCGCCACCTCCTGCGGTCAGCCCTACGTCACCGAGCGTTGGCTCGGCGGCACGCTGACCAACATGAAAACCGTCCGTCAATCGATCGGCCGCCTCAAGGAGATTGAGAGGATGTTCGAAGACGGATCCATCAACAAATTTGGTAAGAAGGAGCAGGCCTCGCTCAACCGCGACCGCCAGCGCCTGATCCGCAACCTCGGCGGCATCCGGGACATGGAGAAATTCCCGGAGGCGATCTTCATCATCGACGTGAAGCGCGAGCACAACGCCGTCGCCGAGGCCAAGCGCCTCAAGATCCCGTTGGTCGCCATTGTGGACACCAACTGCGATCCGGACGATGTGACGCATCCGATCGCGGGCAACGACGACGCAATCCGCTCGATTCGGCTGCTGCTTTCGACGATCACCGAGACGTTGACGCAGGCGCGCGCCGAGTATGAGGCGAACGCCGCCGCCAAGGCCAAGGCCGCAGCCGAAGAGGCCGCCGCCGAGGAAGCCGCCGCGGCCAAGGCGAAGGAAGAGGCCGAAGCCGCCGCCAAGGCAGCGGAAGCCGCCGCGGCGCCCGCTGCCGCCGAGGAAGCTCCGGCCGCCCCGGCCGCCGAAGTCGCCGCCGAAGCTCCCGCTGCGACCGAGTAGTCGCGCAGGCCTGCACAAACGATTCAAAGGGCGCGCGGTCGCCGAGACTGCGCGCCCTTTCCAATTACGGCACCGATAGAGAACATCAAACGACAGACAAGATTATGGCAGATATCAAAGCATCCGACGTCGCCAAGCTGCGCAGCATGACCAATGCGGGCATGATGGACTGCAAGAAGGCGCTCACCGAAGCCAACGGCGACCTTGACGCCGCCGTGGAGATCATCCGTAAGAAGGACGCGAACATCGCCGTCAAGAAGGCGGGCCGCGAGGCCAACGAAGGCATTGTCGCCCAGCACATTCAGCCCGGCGGCAAGGTCGGCGTCCTGGTCGAGATCAACTGCGAGACGGACTTCGTCGCCAAGAACGAGACCTTTCAGGCCTTCTGCGCCGAGGTTGCCAAGAAGCTCGCCGCCAATCCGGACGAGGACCTCGAGGAATTCCGCACGCTGCAGGTCGCCAAGATCGGCGAGAACATCCAGATCGCGCGCAAGACCCGCATGGTGGTCGAGGGCGGCGGGTTGGTGGCGGCCTATATCCACCCGGGCGCCAAGGTCGGCGTGCTGATCGAGGTCGGCGCGGGCAAGGAGGACTCCGCCGACAGCGAGGACTTCAAGCAGCTCGTGCGCGACCTGACCCTCCAGATTGCCGCGGCCAATCCGGCCGCTGTCAGCCGCGACGAGGTCGATGGCGAGGCGATCGAGAAGGAGAAGGCGATCATCGCCGAGCAGTTCAAGGACAAGCCGGCGCAGGCCATCGAGAAGATCACGCAGGGCAAGCTGGAGAAATACTACCAGACGCACTGCCTGCTTGATCAGGCTTTCGTCAAGGATGGCGACTTCTGCATCAAGGACCTCCTCGCCAACACCGGCAAGGCCCTGGACGACGAGCTCAGCGTCCGCAGCTTCGTCCGCTACCAGGTCGGCGAGTAAGTCGATACAAGAGGCAATCCAAATTCAAAACGGCCTCCGGATACGGAGGCCGTTTTTTTTTTTTGTTCGAAGGATCCGTAGCCGCAGCCTTCAGGCTGCGCCCCGAGTCCGCATGGACGAGAAGTGATGGCAGGGCGCTTGCGGCGCAACCTGAAGGTCGCGGCTGCGAGTTGAGGACGCGCTCAATCCACCCACGCGTTCAATCCGCCTTGGCTCAGATCTCCCCAATAGATCCTCGCATCCTCGATCAGGCCCTTGAAGTTGTTGCCGGCCGGGTAGTCATTGACCATGGAGCCCGTGTCGGCGCCGATGGTCAATGGATCGGCGGGCTTGCCGGTGATGAACTTGGATTTTGCGGTCGCGCCCGAAGACTTGCCGCCGATCAGGACCTGCAATTGCCCTTTCCTGTCCAACCGTCCGGCGACATGCGTCCATGAGCTCAAGGCGACCTTGCCAGCGCCCTTGGCCTCGTAAAGCCGGCCTCCGACGCGCATGCCGAAGTGCGGGACGCCCTGTCTCAGATACAACGTGAAGCCCATCGACTCGCCGCCCTGCGCCAGGATCACGCCGGAGTCGGACGACGGATGAATCCAGGCCCCGACGGCCATCGGTTTGTAGGACGGATCGGGGCTGGTGGCGCGGATGAAGCCGATGTTCTGCTTGCCATTGAATTCGCCGGCCTTCCCGTTGCGGCCGAACCAGATCTTGATGCCCTTGGCCTCCTTCTCGTCGAAGGTCAGACTGAAGGCCCGCTCGTTCTTCGCCTTGGCCGGATCCGGGGGCAGGGGTGGCTCCTTGAAGTCAGCGACCCGGTACTCCTTGCGCAGGCGTTCAAGCTCCGTCTTCAGCTCCGCAATCTCGTCCTGGTAGTCGGGCGCCTGGTAGAGGTTTTTCATTTCATACGGGTCATGGAGCAGGTCGAACATCTCCCATTCGTTGATGGGGTAGTAATGGATCAACTTGTAGCGCCCCGTGCGGACGCCGTAGTGCCGCTGCACCATGTGGACGGCCGGGTATTCGTAATACTGGTAGTAGAGCGACCTGCGCCAGTCGGTGGGCCTGGAGCCCTTGAGCAGGAAGAGAATGCTGCGGCCCTGCATGTCCTGGGGCACGCGCGCGCCGGCGATCTCGAGGAAGGTCGGCGCGAAATCGATGTTCTGCACGAGGTCGGTGTTTTCCGTGCCGGGGTCGATCATGTCGGGCCAGCGGACCATGAGCGGCGCGCGGAAGGATTCCTCATACATCCAGCGTTTGTCATACCAGCCCTTGTCGCCGAGATAGAAGCCCTGGTCGGAGTTGTAGATCACGACCGTGTTCTTCGCGAGGCCGGTCTGGTCGAGGTAGTCGAGCAAGCGGCCCAGGTTGGCGTCGACCGAGGCGACGCTGCGGAGATAGTCCTTGATGTAGCGTTGGTATTTCCAGCGGACAAGGTCCCGGCCCTGGAGGCTGGCCGCGCGGAAGGCGTCGTTCTTGGGCTCGTAGGCCGCGAGCCATTTGGAAAGTTGTTCCGGGGTGAGGTTCGGCGGCGGAACGAACTTCAGGTCCCGGTCGCTCATGTGATCGGCGATGGTCATCTCCTGCTTGCCGGCGGCGGAGGTGCGGCCCTTCCAATCGTCGAACAGGGTGTGCGGCTCGGGGATGTCGACATCGTCATACTTGGTCAGGAAATCAGGGCCCGGAGCCCACTCGCGATGGGGTGCCTTGTGCTGGAACATCAGCATGAAAGGGCGATCCTTTTCGCGCTTGTTCTTGAGCCAGTCGAGGGTGATGTCGGTGATGACGTCGGTTGTGTACCCGGTGTAGTTGACAACGCCGTCCGCGGTGCGGATGGGCGGGTTGTAATAGGGGCCCTGGCCGACGAGCACTTTCCAGAAATCGAAGCCCGTAGGCTCGCTCTTCAGGTGCCACTTGCCAACGATCGCCGTCTGGTAGCCCACCTCGCGCAGCAGCTTGGGAAAGGTTTGCTGCGAGCCGTCGAAGGTGACCCGGTTGTCGATCTGGCCATTAAGGTGCGTGTGCTTGCCGGTCAGGATGGTCGCGCGGCTCGGCGCGCAGATGGAGTTCCCGACAAAGCAGTTGCGGAACAGCATGCCCTCCTTTGCGATGCGATCCAGGTTCGGCGTCACGTTCATCTTCGATCCGTAGGCGCTGATCGCATGCGACGCGTGATCGTCGGTGAAGACGAACAGGATATTGGGGCGTGAATCGGCGGCCTGGGCGGCAAGCGCCCCGGCGAGGAAAAGCGAGGCGAGAAGGCGAAGGACAGGTTTCGTCATGGCTGGGAGTTTGGGGAATGGAGGCGTTGGGTCAAGGGTGGGAATGGGTTGGTCCGGTAGGGCTGTGTTGCATCGCAGCCCAAACTGAAGTCCTGAAGGGACGAGAGAGTCGTTCGATGGTCCGGGGCGTCGGGATGCGTTTCTGTCGCCGCCTTCGGGGCTTTGAATTGGG
>JAYPEY010000030.1:30090-58022 GCA_038126035.1 Verrucomicrobiales bacterium
TGGGGGTGGGGGTGGTGGGGGGGGGGGGGGGGGTTGTTTTGGGGGCCCCGCGGGGGGGGTTTTTTATTGGGCTGCGATGCAACACAGCCCTACCGGGCGTGGGGATTGGTTGCGACCTGCCGGGCCTTCAGCCCATAATGCCAGACCTACCCCAAAACCTTCTTTATCACATGCCGTTCCTCCACGCCTGTCAGGCGTTGGTTCAAACCCTGGTGGAACCAGCTCAGCTTCCGGTGATCCAGGCCCATGAGGTGAAGGATGGTGGCGTGGAGGTCGGAGACGTGGGCGCGGTCATCGACGGCCTTGAAGCCGACCTCGTCGGTGGAACCGATCGCCTGGCCGCCTTTGACGCCGCCGCCGGCGAGCCACATGGAGTAGCCGTGCCAGTTGTGGTCGCGTCCGGGTTTGTCGACGCCCTCGCTGGTGGGGGTGCGACCGAATTCGCCGCCCCAGACGATGAGCGTGTCGTCCCAGAGGCCGCTGCGTTTGAGATCGCTCATCAGCGCGCCGATGGGTTGGTCGGTTTCGCCGGCGTGGAGTTTGTGGTTGGAGATGCAGTCGTTGTGGCCGTCCCAGGTGTCCTCGATGTGGCCCCCGCCGGAATAGAGCTGCACGAAACGGACCCCTTTCTCCAGCAGGCGTCGGGTGATGAGGCACTTGCGGCCGAAGTCGGCGGTGAGCTTGTTGTTGAGCCCGTACATCTCGCGGGTGGCGGCATCCTCGCGATTCACATCCACGACCTCGGCGGCGGTGGTCTGCATGCGGTAGGCGAGTTCGTAGGATTCGGTGCGCGCGGCGAGTTCGGTTTCGTTGGGCCGTTGGCGAGCGTGTTCCTCGTTGAGTTTCCTGAGCAGGTCGAGGCTGCTGCGCTGCGTGCGCTCGCTGGTTCCCTTGGGCGTGGCGAGATCGAGCAGGGGGCTGCCCACGCTGCGGAACAGCGTGCCTTGATACGCGGCGGGCATGAATCCGGCGGACCAGTTCGACGCGCTGCCGATAGGGCCGCCGCGGGGATCGGTCATGACCACGAAGGTGGGCAGGTTCTGGTTTGCACTGCCGAGGCCGTAGCTGAGCCAGGAGCCGAGGCTGGGCTTGCCGATGAAGATGCTGCCGCTGTTCATCTGCAGGCAACCCGAGGCGTGCGCGGCCGTGTCGCTGTGCATGGAGCGGATGACGCACAGGTCATCGGCGTGCTTTGCGGTGTGTGGAAACAGGCTGCTGATGGGGAGGCCGCTCTGACCGTGCTGTCTGAAGGGAAAGGGCGACTTCATCAGATGGCCGATGGGGCGGCCGTTGGAGCCGACCTTGGCGCTGCCGGTGTATTTCCTGCCGTGGTGGCGGTCGAGTTCCGGCTTGGGATCGAAGGTGTCCACGTGGCTGGGGCCGCCATTCATGAAGAGGAAGACGACGCGTTTGGCCTTGGCCGGAAAGTGGGGCGCGCGTTCGGCGAGGGGATTCTGGGAGTCGTAATTCTGCGCGGCGGAGGCGGATGCGCCGAGAAGGCCGTCGGCGGAGAGGAGATCGATCAGGGCGAGGCCGGCGAAGCCGCCGCCGACTTCCCAGAGGAACTCACGCCGGGTGCGGCCGCAGGGGGGGAGGTTGGGGCGGTAGCGGTTCATGGGGAGATTTGCCTTCGGTGAGGTTGGATGGGGATTGCCCTCACCCTTGGTCCCTCTCCCTCGGGGAGAGGGATATCTTTGGATGCGGTGAGGTGGTTCATGGGTACGGGAGGATTTCGGAAGCGCTGCGTTTTGCTTCCTTTCGGTTGTGCGCCAGTGGATTCGCTGGTGAATACGAGGCTTCCGGAATCCTCCAGTCGCCAAGTAGTGACAGTGCGCGTTGAAGACATCCCTCTCCCGGGGGGGAGAGGGACCGAGGGTGAGGGCGCTTCCGCTGTCATGACGCAATTGCATCCGCAATCGGCGCTTTGGGATCACGTTCATTCAGTTCTCGCAAGATGGTGTCGCGCACGGAGCGTTCGTTCTCGCGGAGTTGTCGATTCCAGAAGCGGATCGTCTTTATGCCGAGCTTGGCCAGGTAGTCGTCGCGTTCCTTGTCTGCCTGCTGTTGTTTGGGGTGGCCGTGTCCGAATCCGTCGAGTTCGATGTTGAGTTGGGCTGAGTGGCAGAAAAAATCAAGGACGTAGGGGCCGGCCGGATGTTTCCGGCGGAACTTGTATCCGACGAAGCGGCGGTCACGCAGAACCTTCCAGAGGCGCTTTTCGGCCTTGGTTGGGTTCTTTCGTAAGGAGCGCGCTTTGGCGGTGTTGGGCATTGAAATTGCCTTCGGTGAGGTTGGGAGAGGATTGCCCTCACCCTTGGTCCCTCTCCCTCGGGAGAGGGATATCTCTGGATGCGGTGAGTTGGTTCATGGTTGCGGGAGTATTCCGGGAGCGAGGTGGTGGATTTGCCTTCGGTGAGGACGCTTCCTTCTTCAGTCATTCATTCCGGGTAAGCAAACTCGTTGAGATTCAGCAACACCCGGCAGAGTTGGGCGAGGGCCTGATGTTTGGCGACGGTCCTGGATTCGCTCGCGAGAAATTTCAGCGCGGTTTCGGTTTCGGTCCTGCTTGGTTCCCTGCAGAGCGCCAGGCGGTAGGCGTGTTCGATCTGCGCTTTCGAATCCTGGCCGGCTTCGCGTTGCAGGCGGTTGGCGAAGTGGCGGGCCTGGCGGTTGACGAAGTCTCCGTTGAACAGGGTCAGCGCCTGCGGGGCGACGGTGGTGACCGCGCGGCCATCGGAAGGACGGGTGGTGTCGCAGAGATCAAGGACCTCCAACATGGGCACGACCATGGAGCGTTTGATGAAGGCGTAGACCGTGCGGCGGGAGGCGTCGTTCTCATTGAACGGTTTCCAGATCTTCCCGGGGTCGCTGTGGCCTTCCAGCGCCTGCGGCGGAACGGCGGGATACATGGAGGGGCCGAACATGGCGCGGTTCAGCTGCCCGCTGACCGCGAGCATGGAATCCCGCATTGCCTCCACCTCGAGCCGGCGGTAGGGCAGTCGCCAAAGGAACCGGTTGTCAGGGTCTTCGGCGGCGTAGGCTTCGTTGCGTTCGCGGCCCATGCGCCAAGCTGCGCTCGTCAGGATCAGGCGGTGCAGTTCCTTGAGTGACCAACCGGCGTCGTGCATGAACCAATCCGCCAGCCAGTCGAGCAGCTCGGGATGCGTGGGCGCTTCGCCCATGAGACCGAAATCGCCGGCCGTGCGGACGAGTCCCTGGCCAAAGTGAAGCCTCCAGACGTGGTTGACGATGACGCGGGCGGTGAGCGGGTTTTGCTCATCGGTGATCCAATGCGCAAAGCCGAGCCGACGGCGGGTGGTGAGCGAATCCGGTTGAGGGAAGTCGGGTTGGTCTTGAACGAGAATCTCCGGAACGGCGGGCTTTACGGGATCGCCGGGACGGGTGGCGCTGCCGCGGATCAGGATGCGCGTCTCCGGAGCCTTGGGGGACTGCTCCTGGAGAACGTAGGCCTGCGGCAGACCGGGCGTCGAGTGTTTCAACTGCTCGCGCGAGCCCGCGGGGACGGTGAGTTCGGTTCGTCCCTTTCGCGGCCGGGAGAGGGGATCGAACACGGCCACCAGGCTGTAATAGTCCTTCATCGTCAGCGGCTCGAACTTGTGATCATGGCAACGCGCGCAGGCGAGGGTCAGACCGAGCAGGGACTGCGAGGTTGTATTGATGATGTCGTCCAGTTGATCGAAGCGATCGGTCTGCGGATCGGCGGGTTCGTCGTCCCAGTGGCCGAGGCGATAGAAGCCGGTGGCGATGACCGTCTCGCTGGATGCGTCGGAGAGTTCGTCGCCGGCGAGTTGCTCGAGGAGAAAGCGGTCGTAGGGCTTGTCGGCGTTCAACGCGCGGATCACGTAGTCGCGATAGCGCCAGACCATGGGCTTGATGGCGTCGCGCTCGTAGCCGTTGGTCTCGGCATAGCGCACGAGATCCAGCCAATGCCGGGCCCAGCGTTCGCCATAGCCGGGACGGGCGAGCAATTGATCGATGATCCTATCCAAGGCTGCTGGCGTCGCATCGCGGGCGAATGCGGACTGTTCCTCGATTGAGGGGGGGAAGCCCAGGATGTCGAGGTGGGCGCGGCGCAAGAGGGCAGACGGGGCGGGGGGCGCGGCAGGTCTCCATTCGCGCGCCTCCAGCTTGGCGAGTACGAAGCGATCGATGGGGTTCCTGGGCCACGAGTCGTTCGAAACTCCAGGAATCTCCGGCCTTTGGATTGTCTGGAAGGACCAGTGATCTTCCGGGCGAGCGGGCGCTGATTCGTCCTTGGGAAACGGGGCGCCTTCGCGAATCCAATCGCGTATCAACCGGATCTGTTCCGGCGTGAGTCGCGCGCCTTCGGGCGGCATCTGTTCGGACTCGTCGGTGGATGAAACTCGGGCGAGGAGGGCGCTGTTGTCCGGCGAGTCTGAGTTCAGAATGTCTCCGGATTTTCCGCCCTGAAGGATTTGGCTGCCGGTGTCCAGCCGGAGTCCGCCTTTTTGTTTCACCGGGCCATGGCAGCTTTGGCAGTGGTTCCTGAAGATGGGTTTTACGTCGCGGACGTAGTCAACCGGCCTCGCAAAGCTCATGCCTGCCGTTGCACAAGCGGCGATGAAGGCGATCAAGGTCCAACGTGGCATTGGGATAAGGTATCCTGCCGGCGCTGCGCAATTCAAGTCGGAGAGAGGCTGGTCCCGCAGACGGGACACAGCCGCGCTCCGCATGGTTTCGGACAACATCCTCTCACGGCGGCAAGGGAGCCTCCTCCTTCGCGGCGGTTGCCGGAACGGACAGGCAACCCTTGCTGCGTTCGCGGCGCGGAAACAGATCAAGCGAGATCACCGCAGACACCAGCCCCAGACCGCCGCAGGCGATCCAAAGAAGATCGGGCGACAACTCGAAAAGGGCGAGGCCGGTTGCTGGGCCGGTCGTCAATGCGCAGCCCCAGACCAGTCCATAGACGCCCATGTAGCGTCCGCGCATGTCCTCGGGCGCCAGGCTGGCGGCGTAGGCCATGGCGATCGGCATCGCGATCATCTCGCCAAAGGTGAACACGATCATGCCGATGACGTAGACGGCAATGGCATCTCCCAACAGGAACACGCAATATCCGCCTCCGATCAGGGCGTAGCCGATGGCGATGGCGGTGGTGGTCTTCCAGCGCTGGGTGATGGTGATCAGCGGCAGTTCGATCAGGATGATCAGGACGCCGTTCAACGCCATGACGCAGCCGTAGACCGTTTCCTTGTAGCCGGCGGCCTTGATTTCCATGCCCAAGGTCGAGGACATCTGCATGAACACGACGGCGGGGCCAAAGGCGGCGATCAGGAAGCGCAGATAACGCCGGTCGCCCAAGGCGCAGCGACACGCCGTCGCAATGCTGGAGAACGCCTTGCCGACGTTTCGCCAGTCCTCGCGGTTCTTGTTCCGCAGCGACGGCAGGCCTTTCCAGGCGATGGCTCCGAAGGCGAAGGACGTGACGGCGTCCCCGACAAAGAGCCAGGTGTAGGAATACTGCGCCATGAGACCGGCCGTGGCGGGGCCGATCGCCCAGCCGGCGTTGATGGCGAACCGCATCGCCGCATAGGCGGTCACGCGGTTGTTGTCCTCGGTCAGGTCTGCGAGCAGGGCGCTGCTGGCGGGTTTGTAGAACTCCGCGGTGATCCCGGCGAGGCAGGCGAGTGAGGCGATGGCGAACAGGCTCTCCGCCTGCGACAGGCACAGCATGACGCAGCCCGCCGAGAACATGGAAAGCACGATGGTGTTTCGCCGGCCGATGGTGTCGGCGAGGTGCCCGCCGATCATGGAGGCGACAAGGTGGCCGCCCCCGTAGGCTGCCAGCGCCATGCCGGCCTCTTTGATTGAGAAACCCAGTTTCGTCATGTGCAGCGCGAGGAACGGAACGACGAAGGTTCCAAACCGATTGATGAACACGCCGAGAAACACGATCCACACCGGACGCGGGAAGGCCTTCAACGTGGTCCATAACGAGGGCCGCGGCGTCGTGGATGAGTCGGATTGGGTTGGGCTTTGGGTTTTCATGGGAAAACAAAAAACCCGCTCTCCTTGCGGTGAGCGGGTTTGAGAAATTCTGTTATGGGGGCTTTGTCTAGGTCATCTCAATCCACTCACCGGGCGTTGTCGGTTTCAGAAGGTTCAGCCACGCATTGCGACCAAAATACATCGCAACGGCGGCGACCATACCGGCGCCGGCCATGACATTGGATTTGCGATGTTGTTGGACTGAATTCATCGATTAACGAGGCTGGGGAAGGTGAGGCATGGAGGAGGGGGAGTCAATGGGTTTGTTGGGGGAGCGTTTGCAGATTTGCAGAGGGCATGGTTGCGGGAACGAAATCCCAAGCTCCAAGCTCCAAATTTCAAATAAGTTCCAAATCTCAAGTTCCAAACACCTTGCTATGATTGGTTGCCGACTTACAGCATTCCATCCACTGCAGTGATCAATCCCGACGCCCGGTTTTGAGATTTGGAACTTGGGGTTTCTTTGGGATTTGGAGCTTGGGATTTGGAGCTTTTGGCGCCTTATGGTTCCTTCACTCCCGGCAAGGCCTGGATCAATCCGCTGCCGGGCGGGATGCGGGCGAAATTGCCGACGTGGTAGTTGTGGCAACTGAGGCAGTTCTCGCCGGCGGATTCCCTGGTGTGGCATTGGGCGCAGGTGGCCTTGTTGATTCTCTGGAAGTTAGAGGTCGTCTCTTGGGGGGGCTCCGGATTGTAATACTCGAATGCAGCGAGGTAATCCTTCGAGGTGGCGGAGAAGTTGAGTCGATGACAGGTGACGCAGTTGCGTTCCTCCAACAGGTGGAAATGAGAGGCGTGGGAGAACCGGGTCGCCTTGCGTTGGGTCAGATCCGGGCGTTTGCCTGTCCAATGAAGGGCGGTTGCGGATTGAGCGTTCCGCGTGTGACATTTCAGGCAACGCCCGGCGGCAACCTTGTCGCTGGCTCCGCCCAGGGACTTGAAGAGTCGATCCGCCGGGCTGCTTTCCGAACCATCGCCGGCGGCGCGGGCAAGACTCAACCAGAGTTTCATGAACGGATCGGCGTGTGAAGCGGGGCGGTAGGCGAGCGTCAGGTCTGCGTCCGTGCGCGTCCAGTTGCGGCCAAGTTCTGCGGGGTCGGTTGAAAGGCGTTCCTCCATTTCGTCGGGATCCATGAAGGCGGCGTCCGGCGGGGCTCCGGCGCGACGTTGACCAATCTCCTCCTTCAGAGTGGGGAACCATCGCTTGGCGGTCGCCTTGATCATATCCGGGGAAATTGTGCTCTTCAGCGTCTCCCGTTCGGCGGAAGTGAGGTCCCGCCCGAGACTGGCGATCAAGCGGCGCTCCAGTTCCGCACGCCCTTTCGCGCCGATGTCGTGAAGCATCTCCTTCAGAGCCCAGGCGAGGTCGGCGGCGGCCGGTTGGTCTTCCTCGTCAATGACATCGAGGTCCTTGCCGGACAGTTGCGCCACGGCCTTGGTGTTCTTCTCTGAATCGCCCAGCAGGAACGTGGTGAACGGCGGGAGCGTTGTTTCGAGCGAGTCCCAGTCGTCGGGCCATTCGCCGACGGGAATTTCGGCGTCCTCGAATCCTTCGACGTCCAGCAGGGGTATGCGGAGAAAGGGGATCTTTGCGGCGTTGGCGTCGAAGCCGGCGAAGTCCTTGTTGTGGCACGTCGCGCAGGATTGCTCGAAGGGCTTGATGAGCATTTGGTCGCCGGTGGCGTCGACCTGGTGGCAGGCGAGACAGGATTCTGGCGCGGCCGCCTGGTGCGCCTCCTGTTTGAAGTGGCTCTGAAAGTGCGTCTTGTGATCGAAGACGATCCGGTTGCGCTCGCGGAAGGGGTAGTCGCCGAAGGGTGGGTGTCCCTTCGCGAAATGGGTGAACTGGTTCTGATGGCAGACCTGGCATTGCTGATTGGCGATGGCGGTGAGGTCGTGGTTTCGGCCGCGGTGCTCCTGATGGCAGACGGCGCAGGCGACTTCGGAGGCATGGCCGGCCGCTGCGGCGATCGGTTGGCTCATGGCGATGCGAAGGGGCGGTTGCGCGAGTCCTTCCCGGGGCGTTGCGGCGGCCTTGGCGGACCATTCGGCAAGTTGATTGTCGGGCAGGGAATGGGGGTTCGCGCCGGCCGGGCCGAGGTCGTGACATTCCAGGCACTTTGCGGAGGATGCGGCGTGCGGATCTGAAGCGTCCTTCGCGAGCCAGTTGATCGGGGCATCGTCGCCTTCGTCATGGCAGTCGGCGCAGGTTCCGTTGGGAATGGCGTGCGCGGAGCTGAGTTCGCCGGGCGTCATGAAGGTCCGGCCGCGTTCGGAGGTCAGCAGGAGGGCCAGCGCGCCGACCGAAAGGGCGATGGTCGCCATGACGACGCGCGTCCGGATTGAGCGGAGGCTGCGGAGGGGGGAGCAGGTCGGCATGGGGCAGCCGCAGATCCCCTCGGGCGAAGGCCCCTTCTCGCAGGGTTGTTCATCGGAGCCTCGCCGCGGGCGGTTGCAGACCCAGCGATCGCCGTCGCGGTAGGGATGGCATTCAAACTTCGCGTGGCAACCGCCTTTCGGGTCCGGGCCCATGGCGCAGGGCGGGCGGCCGTCCTCGCGTCCGCAGACCCAGTCCTGGTTCGGGCAGTTGTAGGCGCATTCCCGATGGTTGAAATGTTGGAGCCAACGTTTCATGGGGTCATCCGGTGAAGCGCCAGGCAATCCATCCGTGGATTGCGGCGAAGAGCAGCAGGGCGAAACTCAGGGGAATGTGGGCGAACAGCCAGACTTTCAGCAGTCCCTGCAGATGCCATTGATGGTCCAGGTTGCTCTTGGCGCGGACCAGACCGGCAATCCGGGCGGAGGTCTCCCGCTCGTCCTCGTCGAGATATCGGTCGAGCGCGTCGATGCGCTCAAGCAGGCTGTTCAGCGGTTTCGGAGAACTGACCAGGTGACTCCAGAGATGCCTCGGGCGCGCAAAGAAGCCGGCCAGGCGCGCCTCATAAAATTCGGCGATGGTCGTGGAATGCGTCCGGGCCTCGGCGGCGACGATGAGTTGTTCCACCTCGCGGCGCAGCGATACGATCATGCCGGGTATGCGCTCGAAAACCACGTTCTCGCCATGGGCGGTCAGGCGCGGAGGGAGAAACCGGGAGAGGGCCAACCCGAACACTCCGCTCAAGGCCACCGCGGCGAACAGGACGTATGTCACGATCTCCAGACCGCCGGTCGGCGCGCGGAAACCGGTGTGGAAGAGGAAGACGAGCGCCGCGAAGAAGCCCGCGTAGATGTGGACCTGCATCCAGGTAGTCGCCGACATCAGCGGTATGAATGGCAGCTTCTTCCGGGCGTTGAACAGGGCAAGGCCGCAGGTCAGGACAAACAGGAGAATGCCCGAACCCCTGGCCGCCGGCAGGAGCCGGGTCTCCAGCGAAAGGTGCGCCCAGGCATAAAGGACCGTCGCGACCGCCAGGATCAGCAGGAACAGGCTTCGTCTGCGGCGCATTCGCTTCATCGTCTGAACCAGTCGGAGGCCTTGTCCCAGTCGCTGAGATCCAGCCGGGCGAGCGCGTCGTGCGGACAGGCATTGGCGCAGGCCGGGCCCGTCGGTTGATCGAGGCAGAGATCGCACTTCGTCGCCTTCTCGATCGGTTTGTGGGTGACGGCGTCGTGCAGGGCGTGCCCCTGGCTGTCCCGGGCGACCACGACCTGGATGTTGTTGTAGGGACAGGCGTTTGCGCAGGTGGCGCAGCCGACGCAGGTTTCGTCGTTGATCACGACCTGTCCCTCGGCGGACATGCGGTGGATGGCGCCGGTCGGGCAGCCGATCATGCAGATAGGGTCCTGACAGTGCATGCAGGCGCTGGCGATCATGAAACCCTCCTTGATCGGCCCGTGCCGGATGAAGCGCGGGTTGTTGTTGTGGGTGGCCGCGCAGGCGCGCACGCAGTCGTCGCAGCGCGTGCAGCGGTCCATGTCGATCACCATGGATTGGGTCCCGTTGATGAACCGGCGCTCGACGAGGAATTCCAAGACGTCGGACAGTTCCGGCGAGTCCACGGTCGAGGGGAGGGCGGAAAGAGCGGGGGCGCGGTCGATCTCTTCGAGTCCCGGGATGCTCTCCTTGTCGATGGAGGGCAGGACGAGTTCCTCGACAATCCGGGTGGGAATGAACAGGACGTCCAGGTGGCCCAGGCCGCGGAGCGTCCGGCGGAAGGGGATCTGGCGACGATGGAAATGGTTGTAGGCGATCTCTTCTAGGCCGAAGACACGCCCCTTGCCGAGGTAGCTGACCGTGCGTTCGCCGTGGTTGTAGGGTTCGCTCAGGCGGGCGAAGCCCGATCGGAGCAGGAAAACGCCGTTGGGGTAGTGCCCTTCCTGCGCGACCACGGGTTCATAGCGCAGCCGTTCCGCCGGGCTCATTTCCTGGACCTTCTTGTAGGAGGCGTGCCAGTCGAAGTTGCCGTAGGTTTGGAATTCGGTCGCCTCGGCGAGTTGGCTGAGAGCCTCGGGAGAAAGGTTCTGGAACAGCGGCGTGGCCCGCAGGTGGGCCTTCAGCGCGCGTTCGCGATAGAGTCGATCGACGTGTTCCCTGATCTGCGGGCTGCGTTGTCGAATGTCGCGCAGCCCCTGCCAGCGTATCTCGAGGATCTCGGTCTGTTGTTCCGCGAAGATGGTGGCCGTGCGCGGAGTCCGGGTGAGAGCCGCGATTTCGCCGAAGAACTCGCCCTCCGACATGGGGCGGAACTTCTGCTCCTCGATCACATTGGTGACGTCGGAGAGGAACATCGTCTTTTCATTGTCTTTCTGTCCGTGGCGTCGCGCGCGCGGCGATTGTCCGGATCCGCCAAGACTGCGCAGTTCCGACGTCCCGGCGTTTCGCCACAGTTGGGCCAAAGACTCGAAAAGCCCCAGCTTTCGGGAGGCGCGTCGGCCGAGAATCTTGGGATCGACCTCCTGGGTCGCGATGGAGACGGAGCCCGACAGGATGAAGAATGCGGAGTTTCCGTAGTCGCCCTCGCGCACGACGATCTGGCCGCGCTTGAATTTGCGGATGCGGGCGTCGTTGAGCAGGATGCTGTCGAGGGAGAGAGACTCCGGGAAGCGGGACGGGTCGATATCGGCAAAGGGCTTGAAGGTCAGGATGCGTTCGACATCCTCCGAGGTCATCGGACGCGCGTGCCGTCGCTTGCCCTCCTGCCAGAACGGCACATCCCAACGCTGCGGCTTCTGCACGCCGTGCAGATCGAGGGGGGCGTCGTCGAGCGGTGGGGGGGAGGGCGTGGACATCAGGAAATTGCGTGGCGGCGGCAGTTGCGGGGGAGAAGCTCCAAATCCCAAGCTCCAAATCCCAAAGAAATCTCAAGCTCCAAATTCCAAATTCGGGGCTTGGTGCCGTGGCAGGTCAATGCGTCGACCTTCCGCCCGTCGTCTCGCGACCTTGAGAATATCGAAAAAGCGTTCATCGACCGGATGGTTTGGGATTTGGAGCTTGAAATTTGGAGCTTTGAGCCTCGCGCTGCGGGGGCTGCCAAATCAGACGATCTGTTTTGCGGCCGGCGGCGGCATGACGCGCCCTACGGCGTATGCGCCTTGCCTTTGTATTGATCCGGGCCGGGGATGAGTTTGTCCACGGCGGCGAAATTGGAGCCGTCGTTGGACTTGGAGAAGGTCATCGCGGCGGCGGCGACCTTGTCGACGATGGCGTTCAGGGCGGCGGCGTTGCCGTGTTTGAGCTGGGCGTCGTCGGCGAGGGCGGCGATCTTGCCGGCGTCGGGAGCGGCTGCGGCGAGTTCGGCGATCTTCGCCTTGGCATCCTTGACGCGCTTGATCATGGCCTGCGAATAGGCGCCGTCGGATGTTGCGGAGGCCAGGCCGCGGAGGCCGTATTCGAGGTCGAGCAGGCGGCCGACGATGTAGAGCATGCGCTTGTGGCCTGGGGTGGGTTCGGCGTTGGTCCTGCCTTCCGATTTCTGCAGGTTGTGACGGACTTCGCCCTGCGACCAGCTGACGAGTTCGAAGGCGCTCCCGGCGGTGTGGCCGCCCTTGTTGACGAGTTCCTCATTGGGGACGGTGTGGCAGATGTAGCAGTTGGCTGCGACGGCGTAGGTCATGTGGGGGCGGATCATGCCGAGCTTTTCGGATTTCGCGAGCGCCATGGGATCCGCCTTGGCGCTGTGGACCTTGTTCCAGTCCTTGCCTCCGCCGTGACAGGATTCGCAGGAGGTTCCGGAGACGGTCTTGATGCGGCCGGTGTCGCCGGCCATGCCGGTGTAGTGGCATTGCACGCAGGCGCCGCGCTTGGCGCTGCGTTCGCCCATCTTCTTCAGGATGGCCTTGGCCTCGTCCGTGCGGTGCATGGCGGGCTTGCCGTTGAAGCCGGCGGCGAAGCTGAGGAAGTGGTGCGTTTTCTCCCAGGCCTCAATGATCGGAGCGTGGCATTCCTTGCAGTTCTCGGCTCCGAGGACCTTGGCCGGATCGGCCTTGAACTTCGCGTTGTCTGCGGCCTGCGTTGAGGCTGCGCCGATGGCGATCGCGGCGCCGATGGCGGCGAATCGTCGGAGCATGGGGGGTGTTGGGTTGTTCATGATCGGGTTGGTGTGGCGGTCTGGATGTCGTGGTGTGTTGTGTGAATCGGCTCAGGCGTCGATCTCCAGGTCGGACGCCGGCGCTGAAATGCAGGTGAGGCAGCTGCCCTCCTCGATCTCGACATCGGGGTCCTGATGGTAGCTGACCTTCCCGGACTTGATCGCGACCTTGCAGGCGCCGCAGCTGCCGGCGTGGCAACCGGAGGAGTCAATGGTGTCGATGCCTTTGGCTTCTGCGAGGTCGAGCAGTGAATTCTGCTCTCCGTCCCAGGCGAGACGTTTCTCGGAGCGGGAGAAGATGACGGAATACGTCTCCCTGGGCTTTTCGCGTTTCACGCTGGCGGATCCGAAGGCCTCCTTGTGCACGCGGTCCTTTGGGACGCCCCATTCGAGCAGTCCTTCGACCATGGAGGTCATCATCGGCGCCGGGCCGCAGATGTAGAAATCGTAATTGTTGGTTCCGAGGCTTTCCTTGAGCAGGTCGAGCGACACGCGACCGGTGTGATGAAAGTCCCTGCCCTGGGCGTCTTCTTCCAGCGGGGAGCTGTAGCAGACGGTGATGTCCACCTTGCTGCAGTCGCGCGCGATGCTCTCCAGTTCCTCCTTCATGATGTGGTCGCGGCTGTTGCGCACCCCGTAGAACAGTCTGACCGGTCGGGTGGGGCAGGCCACGACGACCTCCTTGAGCATGCTGAAGACGGGGGTGACGCCCACGCCGCCCGCGATCAGGACGATCGGCGTGTCCTTGGAGACATCGAGCGTGAAGCCGCCGTGCGGCGCCTTGACGTCCAGGATGCTGCCTTCCCGGACCTGGTCGTGGAAGTAACCCGACGCCAGTCCCTCCGGGACTTTCTTGATGGTGACGCGGTAGTGGTCGTGGCGGTGCCGGTCTGAAAGGGAGTAGCAGCGCACGGTCTTTCCCGGCGTTCCCGGGATGTCCAATTGAAAGGTGAGAAACTGGCCGGGCGCGAAACCCGGGATCGGCTTCCGGTCATGGGGCCGCAGGTGGAAGGACTTCACGCCGTCGCATTCGTCCACGACCTTGCTGACCCGGAACTTCCGGTGGCCGGTCCAGGGGGCGACATTGGATTCGAGTTTCTTGCGATGGTTGCGCGCCAGGTCGAGACGTTCCTTGAACTCCCGGAGCTCGAGGCTGCGCAGACGCGAGGTGAAGGCCATGCGACGAAAGGTGGCAAGGGCTCCGAGCGCGGCCCAGCCGACGACCAGCGCCAGGGTCGTTGCGCCCAGGTATTGGATGAGCGTCTGCATGCTCAGAATTTGACGAGGAATTCTATTCTCGCGCCGAAGGCTTCGCGGGCGTTTTCCTGCAATGCGCCGAAGGCGTCAAGACGAAGCACCGTGCGTTTTCCGAGGGCCTGCTGCCAGCGGGCTCCGATCGCCTCCGCGCTGGCGCCGCGATTGTTGGTGTCAGTCAGTCCGCCGATCTCGAGAACGAGCTGCCGGCGACGAAGTTCGCCGAAGAACATCTGGTAGCCGAGCGCGCCGCCGACGGACTTGGAGGCGGCGTTGCTGAGCGCGGCGCCGTAGTTGCCGAGGCCGACGGCGCCAAACAGGATGCCGGTCCTCCCCAGCGGACCGCCGCTGGCCGGGCCGCGGGCGGCCGAGGCGAAGTCGTCGATGCCCCAATAACCGTTCAGGTAGACGAGGTTGTGCGTGTAGGCGGGCTCGTAGGACAGTTCGGCGAACAGCAGGGTTCCGTCGGTGACCGCCGCGGATTCGTTTTCGACGGCGATGGAATGATTCACCCGGAAGGTGGTGTTGATCTTGCCGATGCGTTGCACGGACCCGATGCCGAGATAGAGTCCGTCGGAGCCGTTCCCGGTGATGGCGTAGAGCGCATCGGTGGTGACCGTGCTCTTGGGCAGATCGATGAAGGAGTTCAGCCCGACCAGCCGCGAGGTTCCGACCTCGAGGTTGTTGTTCCGTTCAATCTCGTTCCAGGCGAACAGGCCGGACACACGCAGGTGCGAGCCGATGCCGGGGAGCAGCGCATTGCGGGTGATCGTCACCATGTCGATGCTGTCGTCATTGACCAGTATGCCGTCCTGCAGTGTGAGTGGTTGGCGGCCGACGGAGATTCCGTAGTCCAGACTGCGCTTGTCGCCCTTGTCCAGGCCGGGGAAGACTTCGCCGAACTCCCCCTCGAAGAACAGGGTGCGCAGTTGGAAGCTGTTCTCGCTGAAGTCCTCGCGCCAACCGCGCGAACCGGCCGGCTCGAAATCGTAGCCGGAGAAGCGGCCGTTGTCATTGCGCAGAGGACGGATTCCTAGCACGACGCGCTCCGTCGCGGCGAGTTGCAGGTTGCCGAAGAGATTCAGATCGTTGGCCCATTCGGTGGAGCGGGTCGTGCCGTTGTCGAAGGTCTGGACGGCGGTGCGGAAGTTGCCGTAGACCCAGAACGACGGGTGCCAGACCGCGCCGGTGGGGAGCTTGAAGCCCTTCTGGATGTTGCCCGAGCCGAGGAAGCGGTCGCCCAGCTCGATCAGCGGGCGGGGGCGCTCGGGAAAGTCCTCGAGACGCAGCGGCGCGGGCTGGTCGGAGAAGCGGCTGTCCTGCGCGGCCTGGGGTGAAGGCGCGGAGATGAGCAACAGCGCGCAGGCGATCGCGATGGTGAGAAAAGCGGTGCGGCTTGGTTGCCTGTAGGTGTTGCTTGCATCACGACGGAACACGCGGGGCTTCGCTTCGCTCGCACGCTGAGAGATGGGTATAGCGGCAGCGATACCCCACCTAGGTGGGGCAAACCTGCTTGTCGCGCCGAAGCTGAACAGCGAAGGGGGGGCGGTTTGCCCATTTTTCAGCCAGAGCGAGCAGAGCGAAGCGCAGGCGTCCTTGAGTCTGTAAGTGAGAGCAGAACTGCCGTAGCGCGCCGCGGCTCCTTTCCGGCGGATGCCTGTCCTACGGTTGGGCGATTGCGTTTTCATCACTTCGCCTCCTTTCCGGTCGCCTTTTCAGCGGGGGAATCAAAACCTTCGGCCAGGTTGAATTCCGTTTCCCCACCGCCGGGGTCGATGGTCACGGTCTTGTCCCACATGACGATGTGGCCGTTGCGGATGGCGTCGGCGACCTGGCGCGGGGACATGTTGTAGTCGAAGCCCGCGACCTTGATCTCGGTGATCAGGTTGACGGGGACCATCGCCGCCTTGAACTGCACGCGAATCCTGTAGGGACCTTCGCCGGAGAGTTCCTTCGACTTCACCCGATAATCGGCCCAGCGGTTGCCCAGAGGCGGCAGGCCCTGCTTGTGTTTGCGGGCGGCGCCGGGGCGACCGGTGAAGATGGTGGAGAAGGTCTCCGGTCGGATGAAGGGCAGGGGATCCGGGGAGTAGTTCACCGCCAGGACCTGTTCGCGTTCGCCTCCGCGGTTGTTGAGGGTGATGAACTTGGATTGGAGGTTGAACAGGTGTTTGTCCAGAGGGAGTTCGCCGTTGTGGACGTAGGAGGAATGCAGGTCGCGGACGTCGCCGTTGGGGTCCAGATCGCCGGACTGGAACATCACCCTGCCGTTTTTGTCGGCGACGGTGACGTGGAGCCAGATGAGGCGCTCGGCGTCGAAGCCGGTCGGCGCGCCGTGGCCGTCGGTGCCGTTGCGGACCTCGATCTTGAACTTCAGTCCGCGCGAGCTGTTGCGGGTGACCTTCAACTCGCCCAGGCGGAAGGCGACCCGGAGCAGTTCCTCCCGCGCCTTCTGCGCCTCGGCGAGGAGCTTGAGCTGTTGATCCAGAATTTCCCGGGCGTCGAGTCGGTCGTCGTAGGATTCCCAGCGTTCGGGAAACTTGTGGTCGTCGTCGATGGCGTCCTCAAAGTCGTCCGTGCCCCAGCCGGCCTTCACGTCGAACTGCAGCCACTCGGAGATGGACGCCATCTCCGCGGCGTCGCTGTTGTGCGGGAAGATGCCGGGGTGGATGATGGAGTAGTCGGGGCCGATGAACATGTGGTTCGTGCGTTTGCGCGGCTTGGTGGGGACGCCGCCGACGAAAGCCGCCGGAGCGATGTCGTAGCCCGCGTTGATGCCATGCTTTTTGCCCATGTGGCAGTCGTGGCAGGTCTCACCGCGCTTGGCGGAGGGGGTGTTCTTGAATTCGCTGAAGGCCTCCTCAAGGCGGAAGCCGTTCATCAGGGTCACATCGTGGCAGGTGCCGCAGAAGGAGGACTGGCTGAGCTGAAAAAACTTTTTGGCCTCGGTGTGGATCTTGCGGCCGGCCTTGTCGCGTTCGGTGACGACCCGGTATTTCTCCGGTTCGGAGAGAACGCGCGCCAGTTCCTCGTTTCCCTTGGGGCCGTAGACGGGGTCGAGCAGGTCGCCCTCGACGAGGTTGTAGCGTCCGCTAACCTTGCCGTAGGCGTTCTTGAGCCGATGGCAGACGATGCAGGTGATGCCCTCGCGGGAGGTGGGATGCCGATCCTCATTCTTCATGAAGATCGACTCGCCCATGTTCATTCCCACCTGGTTGTGGCAGCGGATGCAGAAGTCCCCGTTGGATCCGGCGGTCTGCTTGACGATGGTCGCGTGCATGGAGTTGAACACCGGACTCATCTGCGCGTAGGCGTGCGGTGAAACCGACCATTCGCGGTAGTGGTCCGGATGGCAGGTCCGGCAGGTCGCCGCCGAGGGGAAACGATTTTCCGCGAAGAGCTTCTTGTGCTCTTCGAACGCGTTCACCGATTCGGCCTTCTTCTCTTCGGCAGCCATTGCAGCGATCGGAAGCGAGAGGGTCAGGACGGCGAGGCTGAGGCCGGGGCGGGGTCGGCGGCGAGGCTTCAGATGAGGCGGATTTGGTGTGTTCATGGCAACTGTGGCATAAAAAGACGCCGTCTTGCGTCTTGCGTCATTTGATTCCTATCCCGGCCGAACGGGACAGGTTTCCGCCGAAACGGCGCGGAAGCAAATTGGAACAAATAGGTTACAATCCGGGCGGGATGGTACCAAGCCGGCCCAAGGATGGCAAGAATCGGGTTTTCAACAGCCTTCCGGTATCCGTAGTCTCTCCGGCGGATGGGGAACGAAACGGAAAGAACAGTCTGCCTCAAGACCGCGGACGGGGCCACGATCGAACTGGGGCCGTCGATGAACATCGGCCGGACGCCTAACAATGACCTTGTCGTCGAGGAGGACATGGTCAGCCGGCGGCATGCTGTCATTCATCGCGAGGAGGACGACAAGTGCTGGATCGCGGACTACGGCAGTCGCAACGGCACTTTCGTCAACGCCCGTCGCATCACCCAGCCCACGACCCTTGCCCATGGCGACCTGATCTCGGTCGGGTCCGCCGTGCTGACCTTCATCGACGAGGAGCAGCTCTCCGATGAATCGACCGCGCACATCTTCAAGAAGACCCGTGATCAGATTCGCGCGGTGAACTGCTGGATGCTGCTGGCGGACATCGCAAATTCCACGGGGCTGCTGCAGTCCATGTCGGAGGCGGAGATGCGGGAGATGACCAAGGCCTGGATCGATGAATGCGCGGAGATGATCCACCGCCACGGCGGCGCCATGAACACCCTGCTCGGCGACGGCTTTTTTGCCTACTGGCAGGAGCCGCCGGATTCGGCGGCTTTGGTGAATGATTTCCTCAACGAGTTTCGTGAATTGCGGGACCGCGCCGATCCCGAGTTTCGCTGCGTCCTGCATCACGGACCGGTCATCCATTCTGGAGGCCAGGCCTACGAGGGCTGCCTGTCCGGCATCGAGGTGCACTTCGCGTTTCGCTTGGAGAAGCTGGCGGGCGAACTGCAGCAACCGCGGCTGATGAGCGAAGCCGCCATGCGCCTGCTCGCCATGAAACGCGAGGCGGCCAACCTTGGCGAATACGAGATGAAGGGGTTTGAGGGGGCGTACCCGGTGTATGGGTTTTGAACCTTGGGAACTACGGAATACACGGAATACACGGAAGAAGGATTTCGGATTGCGGAATCAAAACCGCTCCGAACTCCGCGTTCCGATTTCCGCATTCAAATGTCCCGGAGGGACGAGAAGATGGTAGCCGGTGTGTGAAGGTCGCGGAGCGGCCGGAACCACCGGAAACAAGGAAGGAGATCCATGCGCCCCGGCAGGGGCGCCAGAGGCAATGCATTCCGCGCGCGTGGCGGAGGTTCGGAGCGCCCCTGCCGGGGCGCGTGTTCTTATGGCTGTTTGGTCCGGTGGTTCCAGGCGCTGTGCGCCTTCCACACACCGGCTACCATCGGGGCGCTCCTCCGGAGCTTGTTCTTTTTGGGCTGAAGGGCTGATGTTCGGACGCGCTATCGCGACATCGGAGGTTGGGTGGTTGCCTGGTAGGAAATCTGACATTCGCTGCCGCCTTGTTTCAGGTTCCGTGTATTCCGAGTATTCCGTAGTTGAACCGGTTCGGACGCCCGACCTTTCCACATCCAAACTCAAGCTCGACACGCGGCCCTCCCATCGCCACGATCCCGACACTCCCGATGGCTGCCCTTGTCCGATCCAACCGGTTGTTCGACTTCCTCCGGCGCTTCCTGCCGATTGTCTTCCTTGTTCCCGTAGTCGCCTTTGCGGCTGAGGCCCCCGCGGACCCCGCGCCGGTCGCCAAGGGGTTGACGGTGATTGACTGGATCATTGTCGCCGCTTACGCGGGCTCCACGATTTTCCTGGGCTGGTGGTTTGGCCGGAAGCAGAAGGATACGAAGGAGTATTTCGTCGGTTCGGGCGCGATGAATCCGCTCCTGATCGGGGTGTCGCTGTTCGCGACGTTGCTTAGCACGATTTCCTACATGTCCTTTCCCGGGGAGACACTGGGCAAGGGGCCGGTCTACATGACCAACATGCTGGCCTACCCGATCATCTTCTTCCTGGTGGGCTACGTCTTGCTTCCGGTCTACATGAAGCAGAAGGTGACCAGCGCCTACGAACTGCTGGAGGACAAGCTCGGCGTCAGCGCGCGGCTGCTCGGCGCGGGGATGTTCCTGATCCTGCGCCTGTTCTGGATGTCGCTGCTCGTCTACCTGACCGCCAAGGCGATCGCGATCATGATCGGCGTCGATGAGAAATACATCCCGCTGATCGTGCTGATCACCGGGGCGTTTGCCATCACGTACACCTCCTTGGGCGGATTGCGCGCGGTGGTGATCACGGACCTGATGCAGACGATTCTGTTGTATGGCGGGGCCTGCCTGGTGATTGGAACGGTCACCTACAAGATGGGCGGCTTTGGTTGGTTTCCCACCGAATGGCAGACCGATATCTGGGACAAACAGCCGATCTTCAGTCTGGATCCCTCCACACGCGTCACGGTCGTGGGATCCATTCTTTCGGTGCTGATCTGGTACACCTGCACCTCGGGCGGCGATCAGGTTTCCATCCAGCGTTTCATGGCGACCAAGGATGCGGCGACCGCGCGCAAGGCGATCGGGATGCAGTTGATTGTCGGGGCGACCGTCGGAATCACGCTGGGTTTCGTCGGCTTTGCCTTGCTGGGATATTTTCAGGCGAATCCGCAGTTGCTGCCCGAGGGGATGACCCTGAAGGAAAACGCGGACAAGATCTTCCCGCACTTCATCGCGTTTCACCTGCCGCCCGTGGTTTCAGGCCTGGTGGTCGCCGGCTTGTTCGCGGCGGCGATGTCCAGCATCGATTCGGGCGTCAATTCCATCACCGCGGTGGTGATGACGGATGTGTTGGACCGGTTCGGCAGGAAGCCGGAAACGGAGAAACAGCATGTCCTTTATGCGCGGACGCTCGCCGTGGTCATAGGCGTTGTGGTCGTGTTGTGCAGCGCGTTGATGGAGCACGTGCCAGGGAACATCACCGCGGTGACCAACAAGACAGTCAACCTGCTGACGGTCCCGATCTTCCTGCTGTTCTTCTTCGCGTTGTTCGTGCCCTTCGCGAACCCGCCGGGTGTCTGGATCGGCGTCTTGTGCAGCGTGACAGTCGCGTCGTTGATCGCCTTTTCCGGTCCGATCTTCGGAGTGAACGAGGCGGGGCTGGATCCGGTGAGCTTTCAGTGGATTTCGCCTGCGGCGTTGTTGGTGGGGATCGGCGTCGGGACGTTGGCCTGCAAGCTGTTGGCGCCGCGCGAGAGTCGTGCGTGACGCCGGCGGGGCGAGGCTCCCGCTGACCTGTCGCGGCGAAGCGCAGCGTAGACGGAGCCGAGCCTGCGACATGCCGGGGCGCGGGCTTGCAAGTCTGGACGTTCGGCTCAGCAGGAGCTTCGCCCCACCGGAGATGGCATTCAGAATCGGGATTCAGTCAACTTGATCATGAAGATGCGGATGGAAATGCAATTGGGACGTTTTGCCGGAGTCGTTGGCATTGTTGTGATGGCGGCGGCAGCGCCGGTTTGTGCGCAGGATGCCAAACCTCTTCAAATCGAACTCACCGACGAAGTCCGCGCGAAATGCGTCGGCGTCCTGCGCGAGGGGCTGAAGTCGGATGAGTTCTGGCCGTCGATCCATGCGGCGGAGGGGTTGACCCTGGGCGGACATGGCGCGGAGGTGATCGCCTATCTCGAACCAAAACTGGCTGACGAGAAGGACGATCAACGCCGCTGCGGGATCGCCCGCGAACTGATGCGCGCGGGGAAGCGGGAATACAAGCGCGAGCTGCTGGACATTCTCGCCGGCGACGATCCGCACGGTCATGTGCATGCGGCGGAGAGTCTCTACAAGTTGTCGGAGATCGGCGATGGCATTGCGATGCGGAAGGCCTTTGCGAACAAGGAGAACATCCGGTTGCAGTTCATGGCGGCGGCGGCGCTGGGGCGCGCTGGCAGCCCGGAGGCGATGGCCTTCCTGCGCGGCCAGTTGAAGACGGCGGAGCCGGAGTTGGCGCGGATTACGGCCTGGGTGTTGGGGCGTGTCGGCGACGAGCGGGACATCGAGGAGCTGAATTCCCGGCATGCGGACGCCGCCACGGTCATTCAACGTGTCTTCATCCTGAATTCCCTGGCGGCCTTGGGCGACAAGGACGGGATGCGCGCGTTGGAGAACCACCTCGTTTCCTTTGACGCCGCCGTGCGGACCTATGGTGCGACCTTCGCCGGCGATGCGCGGGCCACGCAGACGAAGAAGCAGTTGGTCCGCCTGCTGGACGATCCGTATCTGGACGCGCGATTGCGCGCGGCGCAGTCGTTGTTGGTCCTGGCCTCGGCGCCGCCGGCAAAGCGCAACGAGGATGTGGCGGTCACCGTCTTTCCGGCGACAAAGGAGAATCCGCGCTACACCGAGGGGTCAGTCCTGGAGTTGAACAATGGTTCGCTGCTGTTCGCTGTGCCCGAATTCTTCGGTTCGGGCAGCGACTTCGCCAAGGCGCGCATTGTGGCGAAGGAGTCCAAGGACGGCGGCCGGACCTGGGGCAGGAAGCGCGTCCTGCAGAAGAACACCGGGGGATTGAACGTGATGAGCGCGACCTTGCGACGCCTGCCAACGAAGAAGCAGCCGCATCGCGTTGCCCTGTTCTACCTGCAGAAGAACAGTCACAGCGATCTGGACATGTTTGTGCGCTTCTCGACCGACGAGGCGAAGACCTTCGGCAAACCGATCCTGGTCACGCCGACCCCGGGTTATCATGTGGTCAACAATGACCGGGTGACGCGATTGTCCAGCGGGAGATTGCTGGCTCCGGCGGCGTCCACGGCGGATGTCGGCAAGGTGAATCATTTCACGAGCCGCTGTTTCATTTCGGACGACGACGGTCTGACCTGGCGCGCCGGCAAGGGCGCGGTGGATCTGCCCAAGCGCGGCGCGATGGAGCCGGAGGTGATCGAGTTGAACGACGGCCGCCTGCTCATGATCATGCGTAACCAGTTGGGCACGATTTCGAAGAGCTATTCCAAGGACGGCGGCGAAACCTGGAGCGAGCCGGGCGACCTCGGCGTCACCGCGCCCGAGGCCCCGGCGACCCTGCGGAGGATTCCCTCAACCGGCGACCTGCTGTTGGTCTGGAACAACAACCATGAACCGGGCGCTGGTCACGGCGGCAAGCGCACGCCCTTGTCCGCGGCGATTTCCTCGGATGAGGGGAAGACCTGGAAGAACGTCCGCAACCTCGAGGCGGATCCGAAGCGGACGTATTCCTACACCAGCCTGACCTTCGCACAGGGCCGCGCCGTGATGACCTATTGGGTGGGCGATCGAAGCAAACGGAACTGGTCCGCGAAGTTTCGGTCGGTGCCGGTCAGTTGGTTTTATGAATAGTTGAGAGTTGGAGTGAGTTGAGCCGCCGTCGCCTTGCGGCTATGACGCGCCAGGGAGGTGAGAGAAGGCTTTTTCGGTCTTTGGCCTCGTAGGCGTGCAAGAGGGTGGCGCTCCGGCTTTCAGGCCTGAAGGGCCGGGACAACAAAGCCCAGGGTAAAACCCTGGGTAAGAATCCGAACCCGTTAGTAGCCCTGAAAGGGCGTGACAAACTCCGGGGCATCGGTTCGATTGTCCCGCCCTTTCAGGGCTGAATCGTTTTTGTTGTCTTAACCCAGGGTTTTACCCTGGGCTTTGTTGTCCCGCCCCGTTGGGGCTATGGTCCGTGCCTGTCGCGCCACGCGCGACAAGTTTGATCTCTCAACTCTCATCTCACTCAATCTCTCAACTCCAAGACAAATGAGAAAAAGCAAAACCCTCGCCCGCATCCGGAACGGTGAAGCCGTGCGCATCTGTTCGATGGGGCATTTCATTCCGTCCTACATCAAGCACGCCGCGCAGCATGGCTTCGACTGCATCTGGCTGGACCTGGAGCATCGCGCGATGGGCGACCGGGAGGTGCAGGCCCTGCTGGCGTTCTTCCACAAGTTCGATATCGACTGCATGCTGCGTCCGCCGACCCTGGAGAAGGCGCGGCTGTATCGATATCTGGAGGACGGCGCGAGCGGCCTGATGATCCCGCACGTCTCGACCCCGGAGAAGGCGAAGGCGCTGGTCGACGCCACGAAGTTTCCGCCCATCGGCGACCGCGGCCTCGACGGCGCCGGCATGGACAACGATTTCCTGCTCTACGACGACGACTACGCGGCGCGCACAAATGCGGAGACCTTTCTCGTCGTGCAGATCGAAACGCCCGAGGCCGTGGCGAATGTGGACGAAATCGCGGCGATCGAAGGCGTGGATGGAATGTTCGTCGGCACGGGCGACCTGGGCTTCCGGCTGCAACAGGCGGATGGGAATCCGAGCCTGGAGGAATGCATCGAACGCGTGGCCGAGGCGGCGAAGAAGCACGGCAAGGCCTGGGGATGCCCGGCCGGTTCGGCGGATGCGATGAAGCAGCGGAGAAGTCAGGGCGGCCAATTGCTCGCCCGCGGCGGAGATGTGGTGGCGCTGATGAATGCCCTGGCCGACTGGCAGAAGGAGCTGGATGAAGTTCTTGGGTGACGGAGTGATGGAGTGGGCGGCGTCGCAATCCACGACGCTGTCGCGCGGTCAGATGCTCTGTGGCATGCTGTTGGGCCAGGGGAGGGCGGCGACGAGGTTCTTTCAACACAGAGATCACTGAGACCACAGAGGACCACAGAGAGGAAATGGAAATGCCTTTCTCTGTGGTTCTCCTTCCCTCTGTGCGCTCTGTGTTGAGGAAGGGGCGTTTGGATGGCTGTTGCGCCGAGCGATTTGAAGTGAGCGAACTTACGTTCGCTGCTGCGGCCTGTGGAGGCTCAATGCCCGCCGAATCGCCATGCCTTGGCGATCTTGCCCCTGGTATCTTTGATCTCGATGGAACGGATGTCTGTCTCGCCGTTAGGCAGGTGCACTCGGAGGTGGATGATGCGGTTCTTGGCTTCGATGGGAATCGCGACAGTCTGCCATTCGGTCGATGCCTTGAGATCCCGCTTGGCGGTCTGGCTCGCGCCGAAGTCTTTTTGCCCATTCAGCCGCCATGAAACGCCGGCCTTGCCTCCTTTCGCATTGCGGAGCGTGATCGTTGCTGTCGCTGGTCCTTCAGCTTTCAATCGCGAACACGCGATAAAAGGCGCCTTCTTTCCCTTGCCTTGTTGAATGATGTGGAGCGCATTTCCCTTGATGCCCATGGTCGAATTGCGCGCGATCCAATCACCGAGGCGGTCGTCATTGTCGGGTGAGTTGCTGTTCGTTGAATTCCCCGGGCGAAACTTGGAACGCAGCGGGGGCTTGGGTTTTCCGTCGAGGTAGAAATCGTAATACTGCTCCCAGGTCTCGGACATGCCCTTGGCGGCAAGCCCGGGCGGATTGAGTTCGTTCGACCAGGCGGTGAGTTCCTTTCGGAGGCGGTCGGCGATGTCGGGATGTTTGGAGGCCAGGTTGTGTTTCTCCTCCTTGTCGACGTCGAGGTTGAAGAGGTATTCGCGTTGGCCGCCGCGGAGGAGTTTCCATCTGCCGTCGCGGATGGCGGCCTGGGCGATCCATCGCCACTTGAGCGTGCGTTTGGGCGCGGATTTGGCCGCGCCGGAAAGGAAGGGGAGGAGATTGATGCCGTCGAGTTTGTCGTCCCTGGGCAGGCCGGCGATCTCGACGGCCGTGGCGGCGACGTCGAGAGTGATGAGCGGGTGATGGTAGACCTGCCTGCCCGGGATGGTTCCGGGCCAGGACACGACAAACGGCACGCGCATGCCGCCTTCGGAGAGCATCCCTTTCTCGCCGTTCATCGGCTCGTTCAGGGAGCCGTCCCAACCGGGACCGCCGCCGGGGGCGTCGAGTTTGTGGATCTTCAAGGGCGCGCCGTTGTCGGCGATGAAGAAGATCAGCGTGTTTTTGTCGAGCTTGCGCTGCCTGAGTTCCTTCACGATGGAGCCGACGCCGTCGTCCATGGCTGAGATCATGGCGAGGGCCTGGCGGCGCCGCTCGGGCATTTTGCCGGGAAAACGGGACAGGTATTTGGGCGGCGCGTCGAGCGGCACGTGCGGCGCGCGGTAGGCGAGGTAGAGAAAGAAGGGCTCTTCGCTGTGGCGACGGATGAAGGCGACGGCCGCCTGGCTGCAGGCGTCGAGGTGGTAGAGCTTGTTCTTCTCGGGGCCGCCTTCGACGGTGTTGCCCTCGAGGTCGTAATTGGCCCAGCCGGGGCGGTTGGAGTTCTTGTAGAAGACGTCATCGAAACCGTGTCTGGTGATCTCCGGGCCGGGGCCGAGGTGCCACTTGCCGATCTGGCCGGTGGCGTAGCCGGCCTTCTTGAGGCGTTCGGCGATGGTGAGTTGGGCGTTGAAGCCATTAAGCGGCATGCCATTGGATTCGACGCCGAATCGATTCTGCGATCTGCCGGTCAACAGTCCGGCCCGCGAGGGCACGCATTGCGGAGCTGTGGAATAGCCGCTGGTCGCGCGGACTCCGGAGGCGGCCAGGGCATCGATGTGCGGCGTCTTGAGATCCGGATAGACGCCGACGGCCCCGATGTCCGGCCAGCCATGGTCATCGGTGTAGACGACGATGATGTTGGGCTTGTCCGAGGCGGGACGGGAGTGGATGGAAGTGGGCGCCAGGAGGAAAGCGCAGAGGACGAAGGCGACAGGGAGGAAGCGGAGCGATCGCACAAAGCTCCAAATTCCAAGCTCCAAATCCCAAATAAGCTCCAAGCTCCAAGTTCCAAATGGGCGCGTTGGGCGAAAAAGAGGGGTGACTACTGTCTGGGAGATTGGCGTTGTTCTCATTGGGGCATTTATCGTGGGCAAGGTTGAGTCACTTGTTGATGACCGCATCTCGGAACTTCTCGTGGACAATCGCTCGAACTTCCAACTCGCCTGTGTCGAATGATTGTATCTGTGGTTGAATTCGCCGCCGGAAACACTGGTCGCAAATGGGCAGTTTGAAGTTTATCCGCGTCTGAGGACGGCTTGGATCGCCAAGGTTGAATAGCATGGAAAAGAACGGGAACAAGAATGCGAAAATTGACCGGGTTGCAGTGGCAGCGGGGTCTCCGTCGGATACTCTGCTGCCGACCCACCGCCGGGCTGGTTCGCCGCAGTTAAAACAAATTCGTGGAATCTGTTCGCGGCCGTTTAGTAGAAGCAGACACATGCCCGAGGGAGCGCTGCTTACTTCATCTACGTTGTTATTGCAGGCTGGGCAGATTCCGTCACCCGAAGGAATGGTCCGCCGAAAACAGTGTGGACATTCTCGGATTTTCATGGCGGCTCTGATGTCAGGCTTATGAGGGGTAAACTACGGAATACGCGGAATACACGGAAGGAAAGACAGAACCAACTTCAATTCATTTCCGTGTGTTCAGCGTATTCCGTAGTTGAAAAATGAACTTCCGCTACTTTCCGCTCAATCCTTTCAAATACGCGAACACCAGTTCCGGCAGATCGTCGCTGTAGCCGCCTTCGAGGATGCTGTAGGCGGGGATGCCGAGCTCCTTGATCTGTTTGCCGAGCCAGTTGAAGTCCTCGGCCTCGAAGGTCATTTGTCCGAGCGGATCGCGGGCGTAGCAGTCGAAGCCCGCGGAGACGGCGACGATGTCGGGTTTGAATTCCTTGAGCTTGTTCATGGCCTTGAGCATGACGTTGCGATACTCGTCGCGCGGCAGGCGGGCAGGGACGGGGTAGTTGAAACAATTGTCGCCGACGTCCTTGGAGCCGGTTCCCGGATACCAGGGGTGTTGGTGGATGGAGAAGAAGGCGGTGTGCGGCTCGTCCTTGAGAATGGCCTCGGTGCCGTTGCCGTGATGCACATCGAAGTCGAATACGGCCGCTTTCTTCGCGCCTGTATTCAGGGCCTCGAGGGTCGCGATGGCGACGGAGTTCAGGTAGCAGAAGCCCATGGCCCGGTCCTGGGTGGAATGGTGTCCGGGCGGCCGCAGCAGGCTGAAGGCGGTCTCGCCGTTGCGGGCGGACTTCAGGGCCTCCAGCGCGCCGCCGACGCAGCGGCGGGCATGGGCGTCGATCTCGGGATAGGCCGGCGTGTCGCCGTCGAAGAAGTCGGGGCTCTGGACGTTCTTGACGTGATCCTTCGTGTGCGTCCGGAGAATCGTCTCGTCATCGACCTCGGCGGGCTTGGCCCATTCGATCTCGAGTTCCTTCTGCTCGCGGAGTTTTGCCAGGGCTCCGCTGATGCGGGCCGGGCGTTCCGGGTGGCCGGGAGAGGAATAGTTCACGCAACGTTCGTCGGTGATGACTTTCATGGGGGCATTGTGGGGGAAGGGGGAGAAAACTCCAATTCCCAAGCTCCAAATCCCAGGCCATGAAATGATCGCCGGGAGCGCGGACGCAGCGAGGTGTTGGCGCATGGGGGACATTCGGAGCACTGAGCATTGCTCGGCGCTCCGTTGCGCTTGTTCTCCGGTGTGGGTTTCGCCTGGATTATTGCAACAACGTGAGCGCGGACGCCTGCGCCTCGCTACGCTCGCTCTGGCTGAGAAATGGGTATTGCGGCAGAGGCTGTCTCAATAATCCAAGAACTTGGTAGACGCCGACGTGAGTCGGCTCATTTCAGAGCGAATTCGTAGATTTG
>JAYPEY010000031.1:0-56839 GCA_038126035.1 Verrucomicrobiales bacterium
GCATGTCTTATCCACGCCGCCAGCGTTCGTTCTGAGCCAGAATCAAACTCTCCGAAGAATGGTGTTAGTTTGAATTCCTTTGCTGACCGAAGTCAGCATTTAAGGCTTTAAGGTTAACCCGTGACACACTCTCAACTAACAGTGAGCGTGCCTCGGGGGCTCTGCTTATCGCACAATTCAATTTTCAAAGAACAGCGGCCAAGGCCGCAGATTCACCTTCCGAAGAGACAGTCAGGAAATGCCTTAGTGGCGAAACCCAATGTCCTATCCCCGAAAAAGGGAGAAGGACATTACCGACTGCTTCAACCCGCTGTCAAAAGTTTTTTCAAACTTTTTTCTTCAACGAGCTTCAATCTGAAGCGGCCGGTCGACCCGTCGTTCGGAAGAGGCGCAGAAAGTATCAGGTTCCAAAACCTGCGCAATAGTTTTTTTGATTTTTTTTTCAGCTTTCTTCAGCGCCGAAATTGCGGCCGCATCCGCGCCCAGGTACGGCGCGCGAAGAACCCGCAGAAAACCCCTGTGTTCATTGATGACGGCGGCATTCGTCGACGCCGCGGCATCGCCCCGTTTCTGGTTCATCAACACGACGCTTTGTGTCTTGACGCCGCGACCGCGCAGCGCGTCCACGGTCAACAGGGTGTGATTGATGGCGCCCAGTTTGTTCCTGGCGACGACCACCGCGGCGCAGTTCAACCGGTCCACCAGATCCAGAATCGTGAACCGCTTTGTCAATGGAACCATGAGACCGCCGGCCCCTTCAACCAGGAGAATCTCACATCGTCGCTTGACGTTGCGAACGGCCGCCGTCACATCGCGCAGGGCAATGCCGTCGCTTTTCGCGCAGGCTCCAGGAGCCACCGGTTTGCTGAAGCGATAGGGATTCAATTCCGCCTCCGGAAGTTCATGATCCTGCGCCGCGCTGATGAGCCTGACGTCACGCGCGCCGCCGGAACAAAACGGCTTCATGCCCAGCGCGTGAATCCCGCGCCTGCGAAGGTGTAGAAGCAACAACGCCGTGAGCGTGGTCTTGCCCACGCCGGTGTCGGTTCCGGTGATGAAGTAGACGTCCTGCACGACGCTCCGAGCTTAGAACCCATCTCATGAATACCCAAGCCCCGCGTTGCCCCTGTTTCTCGTGTCCGGCAGGGCGGGAACGAGGGAGACTGCGGGTTCACGACGGAGGAGTGAGCAACGCCGTTCGCGGCGTCCTGCCACCGAACAGGATCAGCGCCGCGCGGGGTCTGGACTCTTGTGAGATGGGTTCTGGCGCCCGCCTCAGGAATCGCGATAAAAAGTGAGGAGCTTGACGTCGGTCGGACTGTCGCGTCGGAGCAGCGCCTTCCAGGTTCCCACGTGCTCGCCGCGGGCCGCCTTGATGGTGACCCGGAAGGTGGCGCTGCGGGCGACAAGGACCCTCCCCAGGGCCGCGGCAACCTGGGGATTCATTCCGGGAACCATTCCCAACTCGCTGGGCGACCGGAGCGGAAAATCATCCTCCGTGCCATCCATCCCGTCGGGACCGGAGCGCAGTTCGATGATACCCGCGGCGACGTTGGCGTCGATGCCGGGCACAAGTTGAAACACTTCCGCCGACGCGGTGTTCATGTTCACAAAACTGGCGGAAACGGAGGTGAAAAGCTGCTCCAGCCCCACGGGATAGGTGATCAGTTCATCGTCAAACATTCGCGTGCGCGCCTGTTCGTAGAGCGCCGTCTGGCGGTATTGCCCGACCCTCGGCCCCCAGAAAAGTTCCGGGGTCACGCCTCGTATCAGAAGCAACTCCGTGACATCGTCAATCGGTCCGTTCTTGGCGACATAGGGCGGGTCCAACCGCTCGTAGTATTCGGACTCCGTGCCGCTGAGGTGGGTCGCATCGTCGGGATCGATCCAATCAAGAATGGAGTCCGCGATCAGGTCGGCGTCCACGTCCTCGGCCTGCATCAGGATCAAGGCCTGACGCAGGGCAAAGTCGTCCGCAACATTGATGTTGTAGTAGCGCTCCATGTCCTCGATCCGGTAATCGAACAAGGCCCCGCCCAGTTCGTGTTGCGGATTCAGCTCACCGTCCTGGCGCGCCGGCTGCGGCACGGCGAACAGGGACAAATAGGCCTCCTCCTTGGAAGGATCGACAGGCGCGCCGGCCCAGTACTGGCCCAATGAATCGTAAGGCTCGCTCTGCACCTTCATGGACTCACCGAGAACGAACCGCGCCATCTCCATGACGGATCGGGCGGTCCATTCCAGTTCCGCCTGGGAGTTGAAATTCCTCGCCAGCGCCGCCTCCACCTTCATCGAATAGGCGAAGGCGCTGGCCATGACTGCGAGCACGACGATCACCAGCATGACGATGATCAGCGCGACGCCGGCCTGCCGGCAATCGCGCTGCAATCGGTTGTCCTGGCGCAATCTCAATTGTCCTCCTCGTCCCGGTTGCGGTTCCTGAGGTTGTTGATGAAGTCCCGCGAGTAGGGATTGCTGCGACGATAACGCAGGGCCTCGCCCGCCGCCCGTTGTTCCGCCGCGATCCGCGCCGCAGCGGCGCCCTGGGCGCCCCCGCCGAAATTGAGCCGGCTGCCATCGTAGAAATTGCCGCCGGCGCCCCGACTGAACGGCGACGAGGAACGGATGCCGCCGCCATTGCCGGTTCCCCCGAGCCCCCCGCGCTGAGCCGCGACTGCAGCGGCCAGTTGCTCGGGATTCTGCACCCCGATATTCCTCGGGTTCAACGCGTTCAATCCGGCCATTCCCTGCGGATTGTTGGGAATCTGATACTCGCGCGGAATGACCGTCGCCGGCGGCGACACCGACACCTCCCCGGCCACCGCAGCGCGGGCCCGGCCGCGTCGCCCGGTCACACCGAACCCAAGCGACGCGCGAACCAGTTTCGGCACTTCATTGGTGGCCGTCCATTCGTCGAGTTCATCTTCCATCGCGGCGTCCCAGAAAGTCAGCTGAAACTGACTGATATCCTTCGCGAGAACGATTGAATGCGGCTCGGCGTCCTTGTCCAGAATCTGCAGCACCGGGGACTGCGCCAACACAAGCCGGCTGTTCCGGTTTCGATCCTGGTCCACATAAAACGTCACCCGTCTCAACGGCTGTCCGGGGAAACTCCCGCTGCCGGGAAAAGAATCGGGCAGTCGCGCCACAAAACTCATCATCGCGAAATCGCCCCCGGTGTCGGTTTCGAAGGCGTAGAAGGGGATGTTCTCGCCGAACATGACCATCGAGGAAAGGGCCTGTTCGACCGTCGTTTGCGCCACGCGCATCCGTTGCGCCTCAACCGCCGCGCGCTCGCCGATCTCACGGCTCTTCAGGATGCCTTCCCAGCTCTTGTAGATCACCAGGATCACGCCGGAGAAGATGGCGATCGCCAGGAGGATCTCAATCATCGTGAAGCCGGAGTGACGCTGTCGGGGAATGATCTTCATACGCGCCTCATCTCCCCCGGTTTCCGCCGCGGACACCGCCGCCGCCAATGCCCGGCCCGCCCGATTGAGGCCGATAAAGCACGATGGTCATGTCCGTGGCCACAGACTTGCGCCCCACGCGCTCGTGCACCCGGATGTCCACCTGATACAGGCCCGTGCGTTTGCCATCGTCGCCCTCGATTTCAGTGACAATGGACTCCCACGAAGCGTTGGGATACGCGTCGCCAAAGTCTCCGGAATCGCCTCCCTCCTCCAGCTCTTCCTGGGCCGCATATTCAGCCGCAATGGCCGCCGGGTCCGCGAAGGTCTTCTGCAGCGAACGCGCCGTCTTCAGGCTCCGCGTGGAGAGCTCCAGAATCGAAAACACCGCCACCGAAAAGATGGCCATGGCAAACATCACTTCAAGCAGGGTGAAACCGGACTGGATGTTCCGCGCGCGTGTCATCGTTCCACCTTCTCCACGGTGGCGATGCCGGTCGTCACCTCGGTTGTGATCAGGCGCGTGATCCGCTCCGGCGATTGCAGGACCAGGCGAAAGTCGTCGCAGATGCCGTTCGGATGAAAACGCACCCGCGCTTCGGGCTCCTCGACCTCGAGGCGGAGGATGTCGACGCCGTTCACATCCAGCAGTTTGATGTCGATTGTCGGATCCAGCACGGCGCTGAAATTCTCACTGCCCCAGGGGCTGACCTTGGCGCTGTCGTCCGGCAAGCCGAACCCGGCGCCGCTGACGTTTCGATCCCTGACCTCCTCGACCGACATCTGCACGCCGCCGGGCCGCGGCGTCAGGACGAATTCCATGGGTTTCTGCTGCAGGATTGCACGCGAGCGCGCGTTTCGCAGTCCCGTCTGCACATCCACGACCGCCTGTCGGATGGCTGTCTTGCCGTTTCGCTGCGCCTGCACGAAGGCGGGAATGCCGATCGTAAAAAAGAAGATCGCGATCAGGCCGAGCACCATCAGCATCTCGATCAGCGTGAAGCCGCCCTTCCGCGCATGCATCGAAGATCTGTGAACTCCGGTCTTCATGATGGGATCAGCCGGCGCTGATGCTGTTGATCATGCCGAACATCGCCGAAAGCACGGCATACATGAGGAAACCGACAAAGCCGGCGATCACAATGATCATCACCGGTTCGATGAGGTTCGTCATCACGCGCAGGCCCACCTCCAGGTCGCTTTCGTAGGTGTCGGCCAGGTTGTTCAAGGCCCCCGGAACATCGCCCGTCTCCTCGCCGATCTTCAGCAGGTCGATCATCATCTGGGGAAAGACGCGGCTGCGCGCCAGCGGCTCGGCGATGGTCTTGCCGTCGGTGACGTCATCGCGGGTCCGGGCCAGGGCGTCCTTGATCACGCTGTTGGGAATGATCTGCTCGGTGATCTTCAGAGCGTTGAGCACCGGCACGCCGTTCTGCAGCAGCGTCCCCAATGTCCGACAGAACTGGCCAAAAAGATTCAACTGCACGACCTTGCCGACGACCGGTGCGTTCATCTTCCAGCCATCCACCACGCGCCGCCCCCGATCCGAGGTCTGGTAGCGTTTGAACACGATGTAGACGGACAATCCGATCGATCCCAACAGCCACCAATAGCCCGTGAACAGGTCGCTCACGTCCATCAGGAATTTCGTGGCTCCCGGCAGTTCCGTGCCCATGCCGGCGAAGATCTCCATGAACTTCGGCATCATCACGGTCATAAACACCACGATGATGATCACGCCCACAGCCATGACCATCGCCGGGTAGATCAGGGCCGAAATAAATTTCGACTGCACCTCGGCAAAACGTTCGAAATGCGTGGACAGCCGCCGCAGGACGTTCTCCAGGGCGCCGCTCTGCTCACCGGCCTGGACCATGTTCACACAAAGGTCCGAGAAGATCACCGGCTGCTTTGCCATCGCGCCTGAGAGGCTCCGCCCTTCCATCACCTCCTGCTTCAACTGCGCGCTGACGCTCTTGGGAATGCCCTTGCTGTCGATGCTCGACATGCTGTTCAGCGCCGCGGTCAGCGGCATGCCCGCCTTGATCAGGTTGGCAAGCTGACGCATGAAGGTCGCCAGTTCCTGAAGCTTCGGCGGCCTCTGGCGGAAAAGCATCTCCCGCACCGCCGCCGGCATGAGCGACGCCGCGCCGCCTCCGCCGGAAGAAACCGCAGCGCCGCCTCCCCGCGCCGCCTCCACAGCGACCGGAAACAAGCCCATCCGCTCAACCTGCGCCAACGCCGCCGAACGGTCCGAAACATCCAGCACGCCCTGAACGACCTGTCCGTCCTTCCGGCGCGCCCTGTAGCTGAATTGTGCCATGCGTCTGGAGATTCCTATCAAAAACCGCGCCGCCGCGAAAGTTGCCAGTTGTGGTTCGCGGTTCTCAGTTCGCGGTTCTCAGCTCTCACAACCCGAGACAACCAACCGGGAACAGCGAACCGAGAACTCATTTGCCATCTGCCATCTGCGGTTTGCCATTCAGACTTCCGCGCCGATATCCCAACGGATCCACCTCGACTTCGGAATATCCAATCGCCTCAAATTTGGCCTTCAATTCCCCGCCAAACTCATCCGCGCTCAACCTCCCCACATCCCCGGGCGCCACCTCAATGCGCGCCACGCCGCCCTCATGATGCCGCACACGCACATCGCGAAATCCCAGATCACGCAGCCAGTTCTCGGCTTCCTCAATCATGCGCAGTTTGTCCGGCGTCACGCGCTGGCCATAGGGAATTCGCGAACTCAGGCAGGCCAATTGCGGTTTCTCCGCCGTCGGAAGCCCGAACTGCGCCGACAGTTCCCGGATCTCCGCCTTGGTCAGACCGACCTCCTTCAGCGGCGCCCTAACCTGGAATTCCGCCGCCGCCTTCGCCCCCGGCCGATGATCGCCCACATCGCTGGCATTCTCACCATAGGCCAGGACCTCGATCCCGCGCTCCCGCGCGAGGGGCAGCAACTCCGTGAACAGCTCATGCTTGCAGAAAAAGCAACGGTTGACCGGATTCGAGAGATATTCCTCATTCTCAAATTCCCGCGTCCTTACGACTTCCACCGGAAACTTGAACTCCTCCGCCAACGCCATCGCCTCCTCAAATTCCCGCCGCGGCAGGCTCGGCGAATCCGCAATGGCCGCCACCGCGCACCCGCCCAAAACGTCATGCGCGACATATGCCAGCAACACCGAGTCCACCCCGCCCGAATACGCGACCAGGCACGATTCAAACGACGCCAACAACTCCCGAAGCTCTGTCAACTTGGGCGAAAGCACCCGGAATCAATGCCACCGCGGCAGCGCGTTGTCGAGCGAAGCGAACCCCATGGAGGGCGGGGTTCCTTCCGCCACGTCCGCGCAGCGGGCGCCCCTGCGATTGCCCCTCATCCACACGCCTCATCCCCCCAGTTTCTCGTTGAAAACCCCACCCCGCTGGCAAATCGTCACAACATGTCCGAACCGCAATCCTCCGGCGTCCGTTACGCCCACACCAATCTCGTCTGTGATGACTGGAAGAAAATGGTCGCCTTCTACCGCGATGTCTTCGACTGCCAACCCATCGGCGCCGAACGCGATCACCACGGGCCGCACGTCGAGAAACTGACCCGACTCAAGAACGCGCGCATCACGGGAGTCCACCTCCGCCTCCCCGGGTTCGGCGACAACGCCCCCACCCTGGAGGTCTTCGAATACGACCAGAAACAGCCCCGACACCTCAAGGCCGCGAACACCTCGGGCTTTTCGCACATTGCCTTTCAGGTCGATGATGTGGAGAAGAAGCGTGAGGAAGTCCTGGCCAACGGCGGCGGCGACCTCGGCGAAATCCAAACCATCGACATCCCCGGAGCCGGACGCCTGACGCTGGATTACCTGACCGATCCCGAGGGGAACATCATCGAGCTGCAACGTTGGCATAAAGAGTAGAACGGGATTTATCCCATTTCTTTCCCTGTGGAGCGCCGAGCATTGCTCGGCATTGCGTCCGAATCTCAAGGTCAATGCCAAGCATTGCTCGGCGCTCCGAACAACCGTGTCTTGTGACGATCTTCGTCCGCCCTACTCCACCACCCACTCCGGCCTTCCCCTTTCAATCCTCGCCTTGAAGTCGCCGAGCCCATGCCAGTGGCGTCGTTCATCCAGATCCACTTCGGCGACGATCACCTGCCCCCATTCCGTGGCCTGTTCGACCATCTGGCCCTCGTGGTCGAAGATGGCGGTCTTGATCCAGTTCTGGTTGTGATCGGTGTAGGTTGAACTGACCAGCCAGACGTGGTTCTCCGTCGCGCGCGCGGCGGCCAACGCCGGATTGCAGCCCCAGACCGGAAGCGCGATCACCTCGGCGCCGTTGATCGTCAACTGCCGCGCCACCTCCGGGAAAAAGGCGTCGTAGCAGACCATCATCCCCACCCTGCCGAAGCGCGTTTCAAACACGGGAAACTCATTGCCCGGCGTCACACCACCGTCCGCTTCTCCTCGCGGCAGACAGGTCTTGCGATATTTGCCGACGATCTTCCCATCCGGCCCGATCAACACGGCCACGTTGTACACCAGGTGCTCCGCCCGCTCCAACAGGCCAACCACAATATAAAGATCATGCTTCCTGGCCAGCCCGCCGAAGTATTCGGTCGATGGCCCGGGAATCGACTCCGCCGCCTCGGCATACTTCACCCCATTGCCATAGATCGTGATCGTCTCGCCGAGCACGACGAGGTCCGCCTTCTTCTTCGCGGCCTCGGCGATGAACGGCGCGTAGGTCTCACAATTGGCCATCGGCGTCTTCGCCTCGCTGCGCGGCTTGTGATGCACCGAAGCCAAGCGCACCTTGCGGCCCTTGGGCGCGCGAACCCGCTTCAGCGAGACCTCATTCCAGTGCACGCTGCTGTTCGGCGGCGCCCAGCGGAACTTCAGTTCAACCACCGCCTTCGTCGCCTTGCCCGGCGCCTTGTAGGTATCGGAGACTTCGGTCCACCCCTTCGCGTCCGTCCCCTTGTCCATCGGGTAATCCGGCCGATGCGTGGAGCCCCCCGACCGCAGGTAGCGAGGATTGGTGTAATTGTCGTTCGTCACCAGGTGCCCCTTGTCATCCTGCCAGGTGATCTTCGCCACCGCGCTGCGACGGACCACATCGACATTCTCCGTCTTCCGGAACGCCGAAAAGCGATAATGCGCTCCGCCCTTGATCGGAATCACCTTCGTCCATGCGCCCTGCAGCCCCTCGCGCGAATCCGTGCGAATGACGAGGCTCCGCGCGCCATTGGGGCCTTCGGAACTTGCGCGGTCAAAGATCGGCGTGATCTCCTCCCTTGGACTCATCCCCTCCCAGCCATCGATGTGTTCGGAGGCAAAGGCAACGCCCGTGAACGACAGGGCGACCAACAGAAAACCTGGCAGAATCGATTTCATGACGCTGGCTACGATAGCCGACCGCCGCTGCCGAAACAACCATTCGAATGCTGGCCGGAGCGCGGAATTCATTCCACTTCAACCACCGATTTCCCGGGGTGTGGGGTCAGGCCCAGGCCGCGATCCGACCTGCGTTGAAGCGGAATAAATTCGCTCCGAATCCCCGACTTGACGCATCACATCGGTGACCGTTGAGAATCCCTTTGCGGACTGATCAGGAACCCAACTCATCCACCGGCAGCCCGATCTGGCGGCGGAGTTCATCCAACGTCCGCATGTTGCCGAGGGTGTCTTCCTTGGTCGTCCATGGCTCAACCCCATTCTGAACGATATCGGCGAAGGCTTCGGCCTCTAGGGTATAGAGCGGTTTCTCCTGCGGGCATTCGACCTTCATGGTGTTGTCGCCAATGGTCATTTCGAAGGCGTCCTTCTCGAACCACGGCTGATCCGACACGATGCGCCCCTCGGTTCCGGCCACGAACACCCTGCGATCCGACATGATCGTCATTCCGGCCGTGAAAGTCGCCAAGGCATCGCCAAACTTCAGCAACCCCGCCGCATAGTCGTCCACGCCGTGTTCGTGCATGTGGGCGATCGCATGGATCTCCGTCGGCTCCGAACCCGCGACCGCGCGGCAGAAATTCACCGAGTAGGCGCCGATGTCCATCAACGAACCGCCGCCCCATTCGGCGTGATAGCGGGCGTCCGCCTTGTCGGCCTCGCGGGCAAAGGTGAAGTTGGATCGAATCAGGCGCACCTCGCCGATCGCGCCGCTGCGCACGGTCTCAATGATCTTCATTGCCACCGGCCGCAGGCGATACATGAACGCCTCAACGAGGACCTTCCCGGTCTCCTCGGCGACGGCGAACATCTCCTCGGCCTCGCGCGCGTTCAGGGCGATCGGTTTCTCGCAGAGCACGTGCTTGCCCGCGCGCAGGGCCTTGATGGTCCATTCCTTGTGCAGGTGATTGGGCGGGGAATTGTAGACCGCCTCCACCTCGGGATCTTCCAGGACCTCCTCGTAGCTGCCGTACCCCCTGCCGCCATGCTCGGCCGCAAACTTCTCCGCGTTGTCCTTCGACCGGGATCCGGTCGCCACGAGAACGCCGCGGTCGGTCGCCTTGAGATCCTCGGCAAACTTGTTGGCAATGACGCCGGTCGCCAGAATGCCCCATTTCAATGGTTCGCTCATGCCCAACGGTTTAGCCGCAAAGCGGCGCAAACGACACAAAAAAGAACGGCGTGGATCTTTGCGGGACCGGACTGGAAACGGATTGCGCCAAACCGGGGAACAGCCGCATCCTCCCCATCCACACGGCGCGCAGATGGCGCGTCGCGCCACACCTCCACACCCAACCCCAATACAGAGAAAGGAAGCTCAATGTCACAATAACGCTACGGATGGAACCACGGCGAGATCGGGTGGACCGAACTCATGACCACCGACACCGAGGCCGCCGCCGAGTTTTACACGGAAACGTTCGGCTGGACCGCCGAGAAGATGCCCTTGCCGACCGCGACTACATCATCCTCAAGGCTGGCGAAGAAAAGGTCGGCGGCATCATGGCGAAGCCCGAGGAACTTTCCGATGTCCCGTCTCACTGGTGCAGCTACGTCACCGTCGATGACGTGGACGCCGTCATGAAGCAGATCGAGGCCCTCGGGGGCAAGATCTGCCACCCGCCGATCGACATCCCGGATGTCGGCCGCTTCATCCACTTCATTGACCCACAGGGCGCCGGCTTGGCGGCCATCACCTACGCGCCCACTTGCGGTCAGGGTTGCGAGGAGGAAGACAAGCCTTCGGAGTAGCCAAAAGCGACATCCTCTCCCACATGGGGAGAGGGCCGGCGTAAAGAGGCTCGATTCACTGCGAACGAATGAACTTCCCCACATCGGCGGGCGTGATAGCGGGTGGGACATGAAACGTTTGAAGTTCCGCATTTACGCGGTTCCGGCGCCGGCATGTCCCAACGTCATGACCGCCTAAAGGCGGAACTCCAAACGGAGGAGTCTCAACTGCAATTGCCGGTTCCAGCAGCGCCCTTCGCCGGTTGCCGCGCCGTTGATCCATTGCCTTCAGTCCATTTCCCGCCTAGGCTGCGCCTGTGATTCGTGCGCTTCGCATCATCTGCCTGCTTGGTCTGCTTGCCGTGTCGCCTCCAAGCACGGCGACCGCAGCCGTCCCCGCGACAAGCGTCCGCGATCAGGCCCTCGCCAGACTCCGCCAAGGCGACGTCAAGACCGCCATCCAACTCGTCAACACCGCCCTGGGAGCCGATCCCGACAATACTGAACTTCGCCAACTCCTTGGACGCATCGTCGATTTCGACGGAAAGCCCGAAGCCGCCATCCGCATCTGGAAGGAGGGGCTCCGCGACAAGGATTCCGACTATCCCCTGCTGATCTCCATCGCCGACCGTCGGCGTCGCCAAAGCGAGGACGGTCCGACCATCACCTACAAACGAGGCGCCGTCAGCTACGGCCCGTCCAAGGATAAGAACGCGGAGGACGCGTTCAAGCGGACGAACGCCAACCGGGCGCTGAGCGCCTACCGAAAGGCGCTCACCCTGCGGCCCAACGAACCCTCCGTCATGGCGCACATCGGCAACCTCGAACACGCCACCGGCGACTACGCTTCGGCTCTGAAATCCTGGGAGACCGGAGCTTCCCGATTCCCCCGCGAAGCGGAGTTCCAACTCGGTTGGGCGCGCGCATTGCACAAACTCGATCGGCCGGACGACGCGGCCGCCCGCTACGAGGCCGCGCTGAAACTCGCCCCCCGTTCCACGGAGGCGCACGAGGCGTTGGCTGCGATCTATTCTGAATCCAACCAACCGAAAAAAGCGAAACAGGCCCAACATCGCGCAGCCTTTCACGACTGGGTTCCTTCGCCGTTCGACCTGGACTACAACGCGGAGAATTTTCAGACAGCAATGATGCTCAATCCCCGTCTGCTCGGCGACAAACCCGCCAAGGGCGCCCGCGCCAATCGCATGGCGCTGATCGGGGGCCTGAAGCGCGACAAGTCCGAAACCGCCACCGCCTTCCTCGCGCTGCTCTGTCACCATCACGAGGACCACGGTCCGGTTGAGGACGAAATCTACGCCGAACTCAAGACCCGTGGCGAAGCCGGCGCCAACCACCTTCTTCAACTCCTGCGCAATGCCCGGTCGACCTGCACGGCCCGCAGCGCCTCGCACGCGCTTGCCGAGGCCGGCAGTCCAAAGATCCTCCCTGATCTTATCGGAGCCCTGCCACGGGATTCGCGCCCCTACTTCTATTCCGACGTCGCCGGCGCCATCCGGAAACTCGGCGACGCCCGCGCCGTTCCCATCCTGATCGAGACCATGAACGCCGGCGCCGAGGAAACCAAACCGGATGCCAAGGACGACCCAATGAACAGCTTCATGGGCCGCCTGATGAACCGCAAACGCTGCGCCGCCGCCCTCTCGAAGTTCGACACGCCGGCAGCGCGCCAGGCCCTGGAACAGGGTTTCGCCAACCCTCAACTCCAGATCATCTCCGGCGTCGCGCTCTACAAACTCACCGGCAAGGCCGATCACCTGCAACCTCTGAAATCCGCGCTCGACAAGAAGAAGCCCACCTACGCCCTGGCGCTCGCCATGGAAATCCTTCCGGACGTGGACACACCGGAAGCGAGAGAATTGATGACACGCTTGCAGGAAGCAAAGGAGCGGGCGAGGAAGTAATCAGTGATCAGTGTTCAGTAATCAGCAATCACCAATCAGTAATCAGTGTTCAGAATCCAGAGATCAGCAAATGAATCTGCCATTTGCCATTGTCGATTTGCCAGAGAACACACCACGCCATGCCTGCCAACAAGAGACAACCCACCGCCGCCGTCGTCGGCACGGGATTCATCGGCCCCGTTCACGTCGAAGCCCTGCGCCGCGCCGGCGTCCTTGTCGCGGGCATCCTTGGCTCATCCGCCGAAAAATCCGACGCTGCCGCCGGGCGCCTCGGACTGCCGCGCGGTTATGCTTCGTTCGATGAAATCCTGAACGATTCAGATATCGATTCCGTTCACATCACCACGCCCAACCGGTTCCATTTCGAACAGGCCAAGGCCGCCCTCGCCGCGGGCAAGCACGTCATGTGCGAGAAGCCCCTGGCCATGAATTCCACCGAATCCGCCAAACTGGTCGAACTCGCCGACGAAGCCCGCAAACGCAATCTCGCCGCCGGCGTGAACTACAACATCCGTTACTACCCCATCTGCCGCGAGGCCGCCGACCGCGCCCGCAACGGAACGCTCGGCGATGTCTACCACATCGCGGGCAGCTATGTGCAGGACTGGCTCTTCCACGACACCGACTTCAACTGGCGCGTCGTTGCCGAGGATGGCGGCGAATTGCGCGCGGTCGCCGACATCGGCACCCATTGGCTCGACCTGATCCACTCCATCACCGGACTCGAGACCGAAGCCGTCTGCGCCGATCTGAAGACCGTTTTCCCCGTCCGTCAAAGCCCCATGGGCAGCGTGGAGACCTTCACCGACGGCGACTCCAGACCGGTTGAGACACAGCCCGTCGACATCGTCACCGAGGACTACGGCTGCATCATGCTGCGTTTCGAAGGCGGAGCCAAAGGCGTTGTGCATGTCTCGCAGGTCAACGCAGGCCGCAAGAACTGCCTGCGCTTCGAAATCGCAGGTTCCAAACAGGCCCTCGCCTGGAACAGTGAGGCGCCCAATGAACTCTGGATCGGCCACCGCGACCGCCCCAATGAAAACCTGCTCCGCGATCCCTCCCTCCTGGGCAAACTCGGCCAGGCCGCCGCGGATTATCCCGGAGGCCACAACGAGGGTTTCCCCGACAGCTTCAAGCAGCTCTACAAGGACTTCTACGGCTACATCGCCGCCGGAGACTTCTCCGCCGAACCGACTTTCCCCACCTTCGCCGACGGCCACCGCGAGATCCTGCTTTGCGAGGCGATCTTGAAAAGCCACAGGGAAGAACGGTGGGTGGAGGTGTAGAACGGGATTCATCCCGTTTGCTGCGCGCCCGGACTTTCATGCCAACGCCCAGCGCGCCCGAAAGCGCCGGACCACATCAGCCCCTTTCAACTCCCTGCGCCAGGCAAACGGAATGAATTCCGTTCTACGGGGTGATGGCACGAAGGCGTAGTCAGTCGGTCAGTATTCGGACGTCGGCCTTCTGCCATTTGCAATCAGCAATGGGCTATTGCAGATGGCAAATAGCAAAGTCCTAAGACGTCCGATTTCTGAAAACTGACCTCTGATCACTGAAACACTTGCCCCCCCCCGCCCATCCGTTCATATTTCCCGCCCGCCGAAATCGCGGCGGACAGAATTTAAACAAGAATCCAGAACCTAGAATCCTGAACCCAGCATCCAGTCATGAGCCAAGCCCCCATTCGAGTCGCAGTCACCGGCGCCGCCGGTCAAATCGGATACGCCCTCTGCTTCCGCATCGCCTCCGGCGCGATGTTCGGCCCCGACCAACCCGTCATTCTGCACCTGATCGAGATTGAGCCCGCCCTGCCGGCCCTGGAAGGCGTGGTCATGGAGTTGGATGACTGCGCGTTCCCGCTGCTCAAGGGCGTCGTCGCCACCGCTGACGCGAAGGAAGGCTTCAACGGCGTGAACTGGAACCTCCTCGTCGGCGCCCGTCCGCGCGGCAAGGGCATGGAGCGCGGCGACCTGCTGAGCGCCAACGGCCAGATCTTCGGCCCCACCGGCAAGGCGATCCAGGACAACGCCGCCAGCGACGTCCGCACCCTCGTCATCGGCAACCCCTGCAACACCAACTGCCTCATCGCCATGAACAACGCGCCGGACGTCCCACGCGACCGATGGTTCGCCATGACGCGTCTCGACGAGAACCGCGCCAGGACCCAGCTCGCGCAGAAGGCCGGCGTCGATGTCACCGAAGTCACCAACATGACCATCTGGGGCAACCACTCCGCCACGCAGTATCCGGACTTCTTCAACGCCCGCATCGGCGGCAAGCCGGCCAACGAGGTCATCGGCGACGACGAATGGCTGCAGGGCCCGTTCATCGAGACCGTGCAGAAGCGCGGCGCCGCCATCATCGCCGCCCGCGGCATGTCCTCCGCCGCCAGCGCCGCCAACGCCATCATCGGCAGCGTCGCCTCCATCGTGAACCCCACGCCCGAGGGCGACTGGAACAGCCTCTGCCTCTGCTCCGACGGCTCCTACGGCGTCGAGGAAGGCCTCATCTCCTCCTTCCCCGTCCGCAGCGACGGCACGACCGTCTCCATCGTCCAGGACGTCCCCATCAACGAATTCAGCCAGGCAAAGCTCGACACCACCGTGGATGAGCTGAAGCAGGAGAAGGAGATGGTGAAGGATTTGATTGGGGGGTGAGAGGAAACACAACGCCACAGGCAAGCCCCAACGAACCCACCCCTATTTCATCCTCATTTTCGGCTGCGCCGGAGGATGAAATATCCCCTCCCCAGAGGGGACCGGCGCGTTGGCATGCCCAAAGGAGGTCCCCTCTCGGGAGGGGATATTCACTGCGAACGCGGAAGCGTTGAGCAGTGAGTCGGTGTGGGTGCGCCCGGACTGACAACGCGCTTCCCCCCCTTCAATCCTCCCCCACGGCCTTCAACGCCTCAATCGTCTGCTCCAACAGCGGGATGCGCGCCAAGTCCTTCGAAGACCGCTTGGCGGAGAAGGAAGCCAACAAACGGCTCAACGCGCCATCCTCCAACCTGGGCGAAGGGAACTCCGGAGGACAGCGTCAGTTGGGTTGACCCCGGGTTCACCGCGCCGAGTCAGCTGCGCGCAACAAACTCCCCGATCCGCGTCATCACCAACGCCGCGACTTCCGCAGGCAGATCCCCACATTGCGCGGCGAACTTCGCCGCCACCCCCGCGACATCCGTCCCTCCTCCCTCGACCAGCATCGGCGTCTTCTTCGGCTTTCCCGCCCCGCTTCCTTCGCCGTCATCGACACGGCTGAGCAGGAAGCCGCGATCCGCCATCCAGGTCAGCGCGCCCTCCGATTCGCCCTCCCCGCCGCACAATTGAAATCCGTAGACTTCTCCGTCCGCGGAAAACCAGACGAGGAGATCCAGATCCCGGCTGACGAACCACCGGCGACTCTCAGCATCGGGAATCTGTCGAATCTCCGGAATTTCCTGCAATGTGTCGTGTTTCCCCGTCATGGCTTCGACCGGCCTTGATCGGGGACACTACAGCCGATCTGATCCTCGCGTCAAATCCGCCCAGGTTGCTTTCGGCCACGAATGGGGAGAGTTGGAGCGCTTTTAGGCCGGTCGCCATCAAGTCCGGATTCGCCACGACAAGGCCGACGAATGTTGCGGGTTCAGGCGACGTTGCAGCGGAACGACGGCATGCCTGGGTCGGTTGCAAGCTCACCCCTCAGTTCCTCAAGTAGAACAAAAATGCCGGCTTGAGCGGCAAGATCCGGTTGGGAGCAATCTTGCCCCAACCATACAAAGGGCCTGTGGGAAACGGCATGCATCGCTTGGGCCCCGGAGGGGAAGCCTCATGAAGACAGCCCGGACAACGGTCGTTCTCGCCGGTCTCGCCGTCGCCGGCGCCTCTTGGCTCTTTGCGGCGGACCCTCATCCACACTATGCGCCGAAGGGGGCGATCACGAACGAGCTCGCTTCCATCCAATTGCCCACGGTGGCAAAGCCGAAGCCGGCGCAACCCACCCCCGGACCGGCCGAGGATTCCCACCTCGACAAGATGCCTGTGCGGGCAACCGAAGGGCTGGATCTCACGCGCATGAGCTGGTCCTACGATTGCATGGAATGCCACAAACTCCTGCCCGCAAAGTGGACCCATCTCCAGCGCGTCGAGCACCGGAACATCACGCTCAACCACGGCGCCAACCGTTTCTGCATCAACTGTCATCACGCCTCGGATCGCACCGCCTTCAATGATTACGACGGCTCCATCATTCCCCGGGAAAATGTGGTGCAACTCTGCGGCCGTTGCCACGGCCCCACCTATCGGGACTGGACCGCTGGCGTGCACGGTCGCAAGAATGGCTACTGGCTGAAATCCAAGGGCCCGCAAACCCGTCTGCGCTGCATCCAATGCCACGATCCGCATTCCCCCAAGTTCAAGCCGATCAAGCCCCAGGCGCCGCCCAGCTATCCCAAACGGGCGGCCCAACCCGAAAGGAAGGATTCGCATGAAGACTGACGGCCAGCCCCGAAGCATCGAGCAGGCGGTCAGGCCGCTGACCCGCCGCACCTTCCTGAAGGGGGCCGGAGGTGCCATGGCCGGCATGGCAGGGCTGGTCGCCGCCCTGCGCCCGCTCATGCAGATGGAGAGCGGCACCATCACCCTGGACGACCTGCTCAAGACGCATTACTCCGAACTCACGCCTGAGGCCCTGGCCGCCGTCGTCAGGAAACTGGAGGACAAGACCGAAAAGGACTACGGCAAACGCCCGTCCATCAACGATCCCAAACCGATCGACGGCGTGGAGTTCGCCTACGCGCTGAACCTCAGCAAGTGCGTCGGCTGCCGCAAGTGCGCCCATGCCTGCCTCGCCGAAAACAACCAGTCACGCGAAGCGGACGACGACATCAACATGTCCTACATCCGCGTGCTGGAACTCGAAAAGGGCAGCATCAACCTGGAGACGTCCAATCATTATTACGATCACGAGACCGTTCCCCATCCGGACAAGTATTACATGCCGGTGCAATGTCACCAGTGCCGTGAGTCCCCCTGCACCAAGGCCTGCCCCGTCCAGGCGACCTGGCAGGAACCCGACGGCGTTGTGGTCGTGGACTACAACTGGTGCATCGGCTGCCGCTACTGAATGGCCGCCTGCCCCTACGACGCCCGCCGCTTCAATTTCTCCAAGCCGAAGCTGACGGCCGATCAGATGAATCCCAACCAGGGCTATCTGAGCAATCGCGTCCGCCCCCGCGGCGTCGTGGAGAAATGCACCTTCTGCCTGCACCGCACCCGCGAAGGCAAATACCCCGCCTGCCTGGAGGTCTGCCCCGTCGGCGCCCGCGTATTCGGCGACATTCTGGACCCGGGCAGCGAAATCAACTACATCCTGAAACACAAACGCGTCTACATCCTCAAGGAGGAGGTCGGAACCGTTCCCAGATTCTACTACTTCTTCGATTGAGAAATCCGCCCATCTGCCATCCGCCCCAATGAAAGACTACCTCATCTTCCTCTGCCGCGTCTGGCGCCTGTCCTTTCAGGGCAACTGGCGTTTCTACGCGTGGATGACGTTGTGCTCGGCGGTCTCGTTGATCGGGTTGAACGCCTACGCAAAGCAGTTTGCGGACGGCCTCTCCACGACCGGTCTGGTGGACCAGGTGGCCTGGGGCGCCTACATCGCCAACTTCACCTTCCTCGTCGGCGTCGCGGCGGCGACCGTCATGCTGGTGATCCCCGCCTACGTCTATCGCAATGAGAAGATGCACGAGGTCGTGCTGTTCGGCCAACTGATGTCCATCGCGGTCATCGTCATGTGCCTGCTCTTCGTCACGGTGGACCTCGGCCACCCCGAGCGCTTTCTTCACATGATTCCGCCCTTCGGAAAACTAAACTGGCCCGGCTCGATGCTTTCCTGGGACGTGATCGTCCTCGCCGGCTTCCTGCTGCTGAACCTGCACATCTGCGGCTATCTGCTCTACATGAATTACCTCGACCGCAAGCCGACGCCGATGTTCTACGCGCCCTTCGTCTTCATCGCGATCGTCTGGGCCATCAGCATCCACACGGTCACCGCGTTTCTGTATGTCGGTCTTCCAGGCCGCCCCTTCTGGAATCACGCCATCGTCGCGCCGCGCTTCCTCGCCTCCGCCTTCACCGCCGGCCCGGCCCTGCTGATCATCACCTTCCAGTTCATCCGCAGATTCGCCGGCTACAACATCGGCAACAAGCCCATCTTCCTGCTCCGACGGATCATCGCCATCTCGATGATCGTCAATGTCTTCCTGCTCGCCTGCGAACTTTTCGCCGAGTTCTACTCGGACACCTACCACGTCGCCTCGGCCAACTACCTCTACTTCGGCCTGCACGGACACAACGCGCTCGTCCCCTGGATCTGGACCGCGGTCGCGCTCAACTTCGTCGGCCTCATCCTTCTCGTCTCGCCGGTCAGTCGGCGCCTTCCCTGGCTGAACGCCGCCTGCATCCTGGCCTTCATCGGGATCTGGATCGAGAAGGGCATGGGCCTGATCGTCCCCGGATTCGTGCCAACGCCGCTCGGACAGGTCGTCGAATACGCGCCCACCTGGAACGAGACGCTGGTCTGCTTCGGCATCTGGGCCTTTGGATCGCTGATCTACTCCTGGATGTTGCGCGTGGCCATTCCCATTCTCAACGGAAGCCTGCGCGCCGCCGCGCCGCCCCGGCAGACCCCCTCTCACGCTTGACAAACCCCAACCGCCCCCATGTCATGAGGTCGGTTACGCCGATCAACATCCGGCGGCCTGAAAACTCACCCCGCCGCGACAAGCCGGGAAGCGACTTCAAGGGCCCGCGCGGGAAGCAAGGTCGTATTCGACAACCGGCAGTCAGCATTCAGAATTCTGTCATTGGCCATCCGCCATGAAACATCTGCCATTGCAAAGCTCATGAGCGACTTTCTCCAGGAAATTGACGAACTCCGACGCATGTCAGAGGCGGAACTGGCCCGTTTGGGCGAGGACAGTCTGCTGGACCATCTCCGCCACCAGGCAACCGGCGCGCGCGGCCGACACGGCGGCCTCGGCCCGACCAATCTGGAGACCTTCCTCAATGACCGCGACTGCGTGCGCTATCCAACGCGACTCGTGCTGGAGTTTGGCGACATGGGCCCACACCAGTTTGCGCAACCGGATCGTGATTACCGCAGCGACCAACCGGACGCCCGCGTCATCTACCTGCGCCCCATCCTCGGAAGCCGCCCCGACCTCATCGCCCTCGCAGTCTCCTACATGATCCCGGTCGTCAACTGCGGCCAGATCGTGAACGACGAACATTGCCTCGAATACGGCGCCGCACTGATGGGAGTGACCGTGGACGACTACTACGGGCAAATCTGCGGCCTCGCCGAATTCGTCGGGGCCGAGGAACTGCAGGCTGACCAGGAAGCCTCAAGCGGCTCCGCGACCAACTCCGGCTGCTGCGGCGGCGGATGCTTCTGCGCCGGTTGATCGAGACCCCGATTCGAAGCGCGGACGAACAGCCTGGAAACACGGTCCTGCTCACGCGGCTGGCCCACTTGCCGCTCCACAGGCATACTGCGCCCATGGATCTGGAACTGAACGGACAGAAGGTCATCGTCTTCGGCGCCGCCAACGGCATTGGTCGCGCCATCGCCCGCGGCTTCGCGTGTGAAGGCGCCGAGGTCTTCGGCTTCGACCTGACCGCCCCCGAATCGACAGCCCCTGACATCAGCAGCTTCCTCGGAGACGCGACCAATCCGGACGACGTCTGCCGCTTCGCCTCCGAATTCGACGCCGTGGATCATGTGATCTATTCCGTCGGCGTCGGTTCGGGAAAGTTCGGCTTTCCCTTTTGGAATCTGGAGCCTTCCGACTGGGGAAAAGTCTTGGAGGTTAATCTTTTTGGCGCGGTGAATGCGGCCCACGCCTTCGCCCCCGGGCTGATCGCCAACGGATCGGGATCAATTCTGTTCCTTGTTTCGGTCGCCGGCCAGATCGGCTCGCAGACCGACCCGCCCTACAGCGCGGCCAAGGCGGGCCTGATCAACTTCATGCAGTGCGCCGCAAAAGACTTTGCGCCGCACAACGTCCGAGCAAACGCGTTGTCCCCCGGCATGGTGAAGACAGACCTGAACCGCTCCGTCTGGGCCGCGGCGCAGGAGCATCTCCCGGAGAGCGAACGCCTTTCCTACGAGAACTGGGGCAGGGAAAAAACGGCAAAGGTCGCCCCGCTCGCCTGCTGGCAGGAACCGGAGGAACTCGCCTCAATGGCGACCTACCTCGCTTCCAGACACGCCGCCAACATCACCGGCCAGACCATCAACATCGACGGCGGCCAGGTGATGCATTCGTGATAAGCCGCTCTACCTCCACAAATCAAAGTCAAAGGAATCAAGACATGGGAATAAATGCATTAATTCCTTTGTCTCCATTCCCATGTCAGGCTCACCCCGGCTCCAACCCCGCCAGCGTCCCCGTCCCGCTTGAAAAATAATCCGCCTCCACGCCCAAACGCTGGAGCATCGAGACGAACAGATTGCAGAGCGGCGTGTTGTTGTCGGGATCGAAGGCGAGATGATGGCCGTGCTTGAAGCCGCCGCCGGCAAGCAGGACGGGGAGATTCGTGTTCTCGTGGGTGTTGGCGTCGCCCATGTTGCTGCCGTAGAAGACCATGGTCCGATCCAGCAGGCGCGCGTCGCCCTCGCGGGTTTCGGAGAGCCTCGTCAACGTTTCCCGCAGCAGGCGCATCTGCCGTCGATCCACCTTCTCCAACTGCGCCACCTTCGCCTTCACCTGCCCGTGATGACTGAGATTGTGGTAGCCGTTGATCGACCGCACATCCTCCGCGATCTCAAACACCGGCGTCGCAAAGGCATCCACCATCAACGTGACGATTCTCGTGGAATCCGACTCGATCGCCAGGTTCGCCATCGACAACATCAACTGGAACTTCTCGAAGAACTTTGCCTTGTCGAGGATGTCCTTCGGCGGTTCGAGATCGGTCGTCGGCTTCGGTTTCCTCTCCCATTCGCCGGCCGTATGCAGCCTTCCCTCCAACTCCCGGACCGAAGTGAAATACTGGTCGAGCCGCTCCCGATCGTCGGCGCCGAGGTTCTTCTGGAAGCGACGCATGTCGTCGCCCACTGCGTCCAGAATACTGCCCCGCTCACGCAGCTTCTGGAGCCGCCCCTCCACGTCCAATCGGTTCCCCTGGACAAACATCCTCTGAAACAACCGCGCCGGGCTGTCCTCGGCCGGAAGCAGCGCCCCATCGCGGGTCCATGAGAGACTCCGATTGCCGCGGTCGATGTTCACGCCAAGATTAAGGGTCGGAAACCGGGTGCGTTGCCCCAGCGCATCGACCGCAAACTGGTCCAGGGAGATGGTGTTGCGAAACCCGCTGCCGGTCGGATCCTTGGCGCCGGTCAGAAAACAATTCTCCGTCGAATGCCCGCCCACGCAGGCCGGATGCGACAGGCCGCTGAACACCGTGAAGTCATTCCGGAAGGCCTCCAATTCCATCAGATACGGCGACAACGCATAATCGGCGCCCCCCTCCGAAGGAAAGAACCCCTTCGGCAGAACACCCAGATTGTTCGAGACAATCAGCATCCGCCGAGGCGCATCGTTCGCGCCTGCCGAACGACCAAAGACAGGCGTCATGCAATCCAATGCGGGCAGCGCAATACCGACGCCCAGACCGCGAACGAATCGGCGACGATGCATCGATTGCGGAGTTATGTGCGGAAATTCATTCATTCATCAATAAGCGCTGTTCAACACAGAACCAACTGTCAGACTGCCGTCATGAATCTTCGTCTGCAAGTCGCTTCGGAACAATACGCAAGCGGCAATCACGGAACTCCGGCCGATGTCGCGTTTGCGAGGATCAGATGCGCTGCAAGACGCCGCAGAGCCAAACGGAAGAAGGCTTCCAATTGAAACGCGGAACCTTCCTATACACACACGTTCGCGCACCTTTGCTCAATCGGGCAACTGAATACGCCTGGCCCACATATCGAACGGACACTCCTCCCACCTCAGCCCATTCCGTCAACCTCGAGATTCCATCCGCGAATTCGACTTGGGGATTTGTGACCCGTCGCCGCTCCAAGCCTGAAGGCGCGACACCTAGTCCCGAAACTCCTCGCGCGTGAGCGATGGCGGATTCGAGTAGTAGCGTTTCGCGGCCCGCATCTGTTTCCGCCAACTCTTCAAGGTATTGCTCTCTGACTTCATCGAACGTCACCGTAGCGTTTGTTTCACACTCGGCCCATCGACGATTTCCGTTCCCAAAAACACCCGGCTTCCGACCAATCCGCGCAACAGATCGCCCACGCGATACCCGTCTCTCTGACAGGCGTTCAGAATCGCCTCGATCTCGCGGCGGTCGGAATAACGCACGGGTATGCCGGTCGAATACAGGGTGAATTGATGCAGCAGGTTGCGCGCAAGTTGGCGGGGCCTCGCAGCCAGGATTCGTTTCAGATCACGCACATCCTCGAACGTTTCACCGCCCAACAACCTGCCGGATGACACCACCGCAGCCCCGACGCGATACTCAAACGCATGGCCGGCGGGATCGACGCCGGTGATCTTGTCGCCCCTCTCCAGTCCGCGATAACGGTCCCGCCAGGCGCCCATGATGTCGAAGTTCTCCAGAGCAAATCCGACGGGATCGAAACGCGCGTGGCAACCGGAGCAGGCCTTGTCCCGGGTATGCGCCTTGAGGATGTCCTTGATGGTCTTGGCTCCGCGAATGTCGGGTTCGACCGCGGGCACGGCGGCCGGCGGCTTGGGCGGCGGATCACCGACGATATTCTTCATGATCCAGGCCCCGCGAATCACCGGGGAGGTCGTCGTGCCGTTGGCTGTGACCTTCATGACCGCCCCCTGCGTCAGCAATCCACCGTAAGGACTCCAGTCCGGCAATGCCACACGACGCAACGCAGATCCCTCCACCGCCTTCAGCCCGTAGTGTCGGGCCAACCGATCGTTCACAAAGGCAAAGTCCGAATCGACCAGCGTCGTCGCGGGAAGGTTGTCGCGGATCATCGCGCGGAAGAAGGCGCGGGTTTCGCGTCGCATCGACTCAATCAGGTAATCGTCCTTGCGATACTCCGGATAGAGGCGGATATCCGGCAGGTCGCGCTTGAGTTCGTCCAGATTCAGCCACTCGTCCGTGAAGTTCTCGACGAAGCGGTCAAAACGCTCGTCGGCAATGAGGCGATCCACCTCCGACAACAGCTTGGCGCGGCCGCGCAGCCCCCCCTTCTCGGCCGCCTTCTGCAAGCGGGCGTCCGGACGCGTGTTCCAGAGAAAATGCGAAAGCCGCGCGGCAATGTCGAAAGCCGCGCCCCCCCCTTTCATGGCGGGTTCGTTGAGATAGAGAAAGCGCCCCGAGCATAGCAATGCCTTGTATCCCGTCAGCATTGCCTCTGCAAACAACGCGCCGGAATCGAGTTCGGCGTGGATGAGTCTGAGTTGCGCTTCCAAATCCTCGCCCTTCACCGGCCGCCCCACGGCGCGTTTGGCGAACCGCACCAGAAGGCGTCGCGCATCTTCGCACGGATCGTGGCTGACGACATCGACGCCCAGCCCCGATCCCGGCTTGGGAGCAGCCAACGGCAGATCGCCAAACAGGACCCGATGTGATTCCGGCGGCCAGCTTTCGGGTTGAACGGGGCCTTCAATCTCCAGCCATTGAAACGCGACGCCGGGATGCCCGTCCGGCGGCATCGGGGGAAAGTTGTAGTACAAGGGGCCGCCATGGCTGGTGATCGGATGCGGCACCGGCAGACCGAACAGGCTGTATTCAAAGGTCTCGCCCGCCTTGAGCAGGACCGTGGTTTCGTGAACAGCCTGCTCCGGCTGGATGTCCATCCAACCTCCCGTCGCCCGCACATCGCCCGAGACATCGGCCGCCGAAGGCTGCCGCGCGCGAAAGGTCATCCCCAACGGTTTGCTGGCGGGCACCATCCAGAACCCCGGCTTCTGCAGCACCGCCCGGGCAGAGAATCGGACGCGATAGGCGCCGTCGCGCTTCGCCAGAAAACCGCGCGGGTAGGCGTAGTAGGGCCAGGTCGCCGAACGGAACACGCCGACCTCCAACTCCTCGTCGCGCTGGCCGCTCTTCGCCGCCTTGGCGACATCCGCATTTGAAATCGAGACCATCCTTCCGCGCTTCGCGAAGAACATCGCCTCGCGCCCGCCATGTTCGCCCACCTTGGGGTAAAGATCCGTCCCAACTCCACGATACTTCACAGCCGGGATCGGCTCCACGCCGCCGGCCACGGCCTCAAGCAGCGCGGCCTCGGCCGCATTCAGATACGCCTCCATCTGCACTCGCGACATGTCGAGCGTATCCGATGCCTTGGAGAACCCTCCCGAGGTCCGATCCTCCGGCAGCTTGTCCTTGATGTCCAGATGCGGCAGACGCAGCAGGTCGCGCAGATTGTGTTGATACTCCACGCGGGTGAGACGACGCAATGTCCCCCGCCCGTTGGCCAGCACATCCGCAAGATCCGCTTCGTGCAGCGCCTTGTCGAGAAGCGTCAGAAGTTTCGCCCGTTCGGCGTCCGGCAGTTTCTCCGCCTTGGGCGGCATCTCCCCCTTTTCGATCCGATCGAAGATCCCGACCCACGCGTCCCGCGACCTTCGATCGCCCGGATCGAACGGAGTCCTCGTCAGATCCAGCCCGCCCTTGGCCGTTTCCGAATCATGGCAATCGTGGCAATGGGTCTGCATCGCCAGGTCGAGCCGCTTCGAAACTTCCTCTCCCGTCACGCCCCCCACGACCGCCAGACACAACCCGCCAATCGCCAACAACGAACTGCTTCTCAAGAGCTCCATGGTTTCTAACGGGCCTGCAGCGTCTGCAGTTCACTGAAGTCGGTCACGGAATTCCACGAAACGAAGCCGGCGTGAGTGATGGCTTTCAGGGGCCGAGCGATCCTGGCCTTGAGCGTTTGACCTCCGGCCCGCACGGTCACCTCGCGTTCACCCAGGTTCACGGAGACCTCGACTTCGAATTCACGCAGGGGATCACCCTTGAGTTTCAGGGCGGCGCCCTTCTGGCCGTCGGTCGGCCCCTGGATGATCCGGAGCGTTCCCCGCACGAACTGAATCCCGCACTTGACCAGCTTTCCATCCACGGCGCCGTCGCCGAACGCAAAAAAACCGTTCTGGTAGTAGGGCGGATTTGGAAATCCTTTCGCCGCCTGGATCTTGAACTTCCATTTCGCATTCGAGGCGATGGGCGCCTCCAGCCGGTTCAAAGCGAGGGCGATCTTCTGATCGTCCGCGCCCAACCGGATTCCGAGTGGGGACTTGATCGACCTGCCGCCGGCAACGCTGTCAAAACTCTTGTCCAGGCTGGCGCCCTTGAGCGGGGCGCGACGGGACCGGGAGCCGCCGCCCTGCCTGCCTCGCGGGACCAGCTTGTCGGTTTCCTTGCGATACTCCTCGTCGCTCGGCAGGAGAAACTCCTTCAGGATCTCAACCTTCTCGCCGAGCCGTGATTCCAACGCCGCCCCCCGGGCGCCGAAGCTCTGCACCGTGCCGTCGCTCATGGCGGCATAGAGCCGACCGTTCGCCGCCACCAACCCGTCCCAGACGGGCAATGCATCGACAACGACATTGGCAAGCGGTTTACCGTCCTTCGTCGAAAAGGCTCCAATGCGCGCCCCACGCCGGCCCACAAAGGAATCCATCGAACGGACGGCGTCGCCATAGGGGCCCGCCGCAAACAGCGTGTCGCCGGCGATGGCCATGCCGCGGACGTGAAAGGGAATCTCGCGCGACCACTTGATCGGCGTTGTCCGATACTTGGCCCAGTCGATCCCCAGGTCCTTGCCCCGTCGGCGGGCCTGGTTGATCTCAGTCAGGTCCGGTTCGGGACCGGAGCGTTTCTCGGCGGCGTAGAGGATGTATTTCTCCCCGCGTCCGAACTGCGCCGAGTTCATCCCCGGGTAGGCGGACCGGCCAAAGGCGTAGACCGACTTGTCGTCGTGAACGAGGATCCTTCCGGCGGGCAGTTTGTTTCCAGCCTGCCACCAACCGCCGTAACCGGCCTTGGTGTCGTCGCCATAGACCATGTAGATGCGGTGCCACCAGGTGTTGTCGAGATAGCCCGCCGGCGAAAAGGCGTGCGGCGCGGGCTCGCGGGGCGAGAGAGTCTCCGCGTCGAAACCAAGATGACGCATGAAGACCCGCTCCCCATCGCCGGACAGGATGTCCGGCAACGCGCCCTGCATGTCGAAGGAACTGGTGAGCGGCGGCTGCTTGCCGGATTCAAGATCGTAGACGTTGTAGGTGAAGATGAGTTCACCGGTGTCGGCGTCGAGCTTCACGATGTGAATGCCGCCGTCCAGGAAGGAGGAACGGCCGGCGGCGGCATAGACCGCGCCCTTCTGGACCACGACGCTGCCATGAACCGGCCAGGCGGACTCCACTCGATTGAACGCCATCACCCGTCGCTCAACCGGCGCCGCGCGCGTGCGCCAGACCAGGACGCCGTCATCCGCGCCCAGGCAATAGACCGATCCGTCCGCGGACCCGAAATACGCCCGCCCGCCCGAGATGGTGGGAGGCGAGTCGATCTTGCCGCCGGCCGTGAATCGCCAGGCCGGGCTGCCGGAGTCGGCGTGCAGGGCGTGCAGCGTGTTGCGGTCGCGCTGCGCGACAAACGCCTTCCCCTCCGCCACGACCAGGCTGGTCAGGTCGCCATCGAGCCGCGTCTTCCACGCCTGCTTCAAATCGGTCGTGACCTTGGTGACCGACCGACCGCTGCGCGCGACATCGCCGCGGTAGGTCGGCCAGTCGCCCGGAGCGACCCCGGACTTCGCAGCCCGACCGAACGCCGCCCCCTTCTCCGTCGGCGTCGTCTCATAGTCCGGCAGGGGAAGCCGCGCCGTCGGCCCAGGCGACATGGCGGTAAAACCGTTGAGCTTGCCCTTGATGTAGCAGGCGCAGGCGTGCGGCGTGGAGTAAAGCATCCCATTGGCCGGCATGATCCCATAGAGACACGCGCCGCGGACCCAGTGATTCTCCTCGTAGGACTCCTTCGTCGGATCGACATACTCCACCCCCGAACGCGACAGCAGCACGTAGTCCCCGCTCGCCTTGGCCTTGTAGCACCGATGATGGCCGATGCCCTTGAAGGGCGGCAGGTCGAACTGTTTCCGGACCTCCCCTGTGACCGGATCGCGTCCGGTGAAGGTTCCATTGGACCGCGCGCTCGTGATGTTCATCGACCAGACCAGGCCGTTCATCAACATGACCGTGACCGGGCTGCGATAATCGTCGGTGGTCCAGTCGGACTTCCAGAGGACGCCGCCATCGGCCATCGAAAGCGCGGTGAGCTTCTTCGCCCGCGCATAGAAGACAACCTTCTCATGCAGCACGACCGTGGGCGCCTCCTCGGAATACATCTGCAACCGCTCGGGAATCGCTTCGGACTTCCATTTCTCCTTCCCGGTCTTCAGGTCCAGGCAGACGACATGTTGCCCGTCGTGGTAGATCACGTTGTTGTTGAGCGAGGCCAGGGAAAGCGGCGAAACCCGCGGACCAATGCGCGTCCAGAGCGTCTTCCCGCTCCCTGCCTCGATCGCGACGACGCGCCGCGCCTTGTCATGATCGATGACCGCGCGATTGCGGCCATCGTAGCTGAAGTGGCGACGCTTGCGGCGCTGCTCCTCCAGTTCCGCCATGTTGCTGGGATCCGGGTTCACCTGGACGAGCAGGATGCCGTCGGTGTGGATGATCTCCTCGGCGGCGCCCGTGCCGGCATAGGTCTGCAATTCCCGCCCGGTGGCGGCGTCGAACTGCTTGAGCGGACCGTTGATGTCCAAGGGCGCGTAAACCCGGTCGCCGACAGCGACCAGCTTCCGGGGCATCTGGGCCGGCCCGCTCTTCCATGGCCAGAACCGGGTAAGCCATCGCGTGATCGGCTTCTTCCAGAGCACGGCTCCGTTGAAGGCGTCCCGCGCGACGAGATTCCAGTCGGCCGGCAACTGGATGGAGGCGCTCGGCCCCTCGTCCATGATGTAGAACACACGACCGTTGGCCGAGACCATGGCGTTGAGGCTCGCCATGCTTTCATGCGCCGCGGACCAGAGCGGCTTGCCGGACCACTGAAAACGTCGCGGCAGCCCGCAATCCGGATCCTCGCCGACCGGGTTGTTCGCCGCGTCGTACTGGTAGTGCGTCCAATCGGCGTTGGCCGCGCCGCGGGGTTTGCGTTCCTGTTTCCATTTACCGTCGTCGTTGAAAAACACGGAACCGCCGGGAGCAAGAACGCGCATGGCCTCGTCGCGCGCGACCGTCCGGCCCGATTCGACGACCAGCAGATTCACGAGGTTCTCCGCATAGGGCAGTTGCGAACCGCTCCAATGCTCGAACGAAACGCGGTCTGCGGAAGGCAGCGTTCGGGCATGCGCGCGCGCCGCAATCACGTTCGCCGGATCCGCGTCCAATCCGTGGACGACTAGGGAAGGGGCCGCCTCGGCCAGACGCCCGGCCAGGCCGCCGGCGCCGCTGCCCACGATCGCGGCCAGACCGCCTTGAACGCGGCTTTGGGAGAGCAACGTCGCCGCGTCATCCGCATTTGCCCATGATACGCCCACGACAAGCGCCGTGACCGCGGCCGCAATCGTTCTTTGCTTCATGAGGAGAAGGCTATCGGGCGGGCCTTGATAATTCAATTCACCGTTGCCGCCAATCCGGCGGGTTTGACAAACAACGCCGCTTGCCCTGAGTATGCACGCCCATGGGTGCCGAAATCCTATACTGGCTGATACCGGGAGAACTGGCGGGCATGCCGATGCCGCAGCTTCATCCGGAGCGACGCGCGAACCAGGGCGGCGAATTGAACGCGTTCGACGACGACCTCCCCAGACTGCACGCCGCCGGCATCCGGGCCGTCGTTTCGCTGATCAACAATCCCAGTGACGGACTCGCCTACCACGATGCCGGCTTCGATTTCATTTCCGTGCCCATTCCCGATTTCAATCCTCCCGCCCCCCCGCAGGCCCAACAGGTCGTGGAGTTCATCGACAGGATGAAGAGCGAGGGCAAACCGGTGGTCGTGCATTGCCACGCCGGCTACGGCCGGACGGGAACACTGCTCGCCGCCTACCTGATCGCGAAGGGGGCCAGGACCATGGACGCCATCGGCGCCGTGAGGCACGCCCGCCCCGGCGCCATCGAAACCCAGGGCCAGGTGCAGTTCCTCGTCGATTGGGAATCAATGCAGGCGGCAGGCTGATCGCCGCCCCAAGCCTCACCCGCCCGCCGCGCGTCGCTTCACGAATTCGATCACCTCGCGGTTGTTCTCCGAGTCGCGGACCACGCGGAGGAACTCGCCCAGTCCGACGTTGACGCCCTTCAGGAAGGGCCGGTCCCCGCCGCAGCCATACATCAGGTCCGGCGGCATTTCTCCGCGCAGCTTGGCCTTGGCTTTGGGGATGATGCGCGGGAGCCAGGCAATCCCGTCGACCGCCTCGCTCTTGGCGGGCAGCGCGTCCATGTCGATCTCATGCCCGGTCCACCCGCCGTTCATCTGGTCGAGGAAATAGTCGCGCCGAATGGCCGTAACCTCCTCCACCTCGGCATAGGTTGGCGAACCGCCCAACCCGTCCTCCACGAAATCGAACAGCTCCTGCGCCGTGCAGCCGATGCCTTTCAAATACTCGACCTCATCCGGCTCGAACATGACGCCCGGCGTTTGACGCCCTGCCCGATACCGTTCCACACCCGCGTCATAAATCTCGCGGAACCGCCCTTTCCATTCGTCTTCGCTCATGTCGCCAATTCGTCTGTTTGAGATTCGTCGCCCTCCCCATCACTTCTTTCCCTTGCCGCCCGTCCTGCGGAAACGGACGACGTAGTTGTCCTTCAACTCAACCGGCTCGTCGATCTTCTCAAAACCCGCCGCTTCAATCTCGGACGTGAACACCTCCTGCCCCGCGCGGACGTGGTTCATGATGAAATCGGAGCTCTTTCCCTCGATGCGCTTGAAATCGATGAGGACGATCGTGCCGCCCGGCCGCAGCGCGGCCCGCAACGACTTCAGCGTCGCCTGCGGATACTCGAAGTGATGGTAGGTGTCGCAGATGAACGCGGCGTCGATGCTCTGCTTCGGCAGCTTCGTCGACTTCGCCGTGCACAGGCGGGTCGTGATGTTCTTCAGGCCCTCCTCCTTCTTGAACGACTCGATCCGCGACAGGAACGCCGGCACAATGTCCACGGCGACCACGCTCCCCTTGTCGCCGACCTTGGCCGACAGCATCCGGGTGAAGAAGCCCGTGCCCGAACCAATGTCCGCCACATCCATGCCCGGCTTCAGGCCGATGCCGTTCATGATGGCGTCGCGATGATCGTAGACCTCGCGCCCCTCGCGCTCGAATCGCTCCACCCACTCGCCAACCTTCAGTTCCGGATCAAGGAACCTCTTGTTGATGCCGGGCTTGACGCTCTTGTCCTGCGCCAACGCGCCCGGCGATGAAGCCGACAACAAGAACGCCGACGCGAACAGGCAGACCGCAACTCGATATCCGGAAAACATGTGTTTCATCCCCGCAGACTACTGCGGACCGGCGGACGGCGTCGAGTCTGCGCGCAAACCAAAACGCCCACGACCTGAATCCCGCGACCCGGCTGGAGGCCTGCAAGTCGCTGCCGAACGGCGACAAAAAATCCGAACTCGTCATCTCGTAGCCGCAGCCCAAAGGTTGCGGTTCGCGCGGCTCGCGAAATCGGGCGCCAGTTTGCCATGTCGAACGATGCGCAACCTGAAGGTTGCGGCTACGGAGTTTGTTGAACCGCCACGTGCAAAGCTGATCGTTTGACGTTCGTCCCCCTTCTTCGAATCGCATTGCCATCACCGTCTTCCCGTGGCATCAGGATCACCGTCGATTGCGATCAGCGCCATGACGCCCGATTCAACCCACCCAAGCACGGCTCTCCCATCAACGAACATGCGTCCCCGCCGCCTTCTCCTTCTCGCGATTGGTTGCGCCATCCTTGCCTGCGCGGCGCCGCTCCACGCGGCCGCCCCGGAGAACCTCCCGGAAAAGGTCCGGTTCAACCGCGACATCCGGACCATCTTCTCCAAGACCTGCTTCGCCTGCCACGGCCCGGACGCCAACGCCCGCAAGGCCGACCTTCAAATGGACATCCGCGAGCAGGCCGTCGCCGAACGGGACGGCGCGCGGCCGATCGTCCCCGGCTCCGCGAAGAACAGTCTCGCCTGGCAGCTCATCGCCACGTCGGACCCCGACGACCAGATGCCGCCCCCGGATTTCCACACGCAACTGACCGCCCGCGAAAAGGCCCTGATCCGAAAATGGATCGACCAGGGAGCCGAATACGAAACCCACTGGGCCTTCATCCCGCCAAAGAAAGTCGCGCCCCCCAGGGTCCGGCGATCCGATGCCGTCCGCAATTCCATCGACAACTTTGTCATCCGACGGCTCGAAACCGAAGGACTCAAACCGGCCGCCGCGGCCGACCGCGCGACGTTGATCCGGCGGGCGTCCCTAGATCTCACAGGCCTTCCCCCAACGCCGGACGAGGTGAAAGCCTTCCTCGATGACCCCGCCCCCGACGACGACGCCTTTTCAAAGGTGGTCGACCGTCTGCTCGCCTCGCCCCGCTTTGGCGAGCACCGCGCGCGGTTCTGGCTGGACGCCGCGCGATACGCCGACACCAGCGGCTATCAGTATGACCGCATCCGCCATCAGTGGGTCTGGCGCGACTGGGTCATCAACGCCTTCAACTCCAACCTGCCTTTCGACCAGTTCACGATCCGGCAGACCGCCGGAGACCTGTTGCCCGACGCCACAGACCAGACGCGTCTGGCGACAGGGTTTCATCGCAATCATCCGATCACCATCGAGGGCGGCGTGATCGACGAGGAGTATCGCACGGAATACGTGATGGACCGCGTCGTCACCACCACAACAACCTGGCTGGGGCTGACCTTCACCTGCGCCCGCTGCCACAACCACAAATACGACCCGATCGACATGGACGACTTCTATTCGTTCTACGCGTTCTTCAACAGCGTGCCCGAGCGCGGTCTCAACGGCTTCAATCCCAAGGCCCGCATCAGCTCCCCGCTGCGTCCGGATCGGACCGCGGAATTCTCCGCCAGGATCGCCGCGACGGAGAAACGCCTCGCCGCCGCGATCAAGGCCGCGGGCGGCTCCGTGGCTGAGTGGGAGACAAGACTCAACCAACTCGTCTCCGCCGAGTCGAAGTCCGTGAAGATCGACGCGCTCAGCGCGCAGGGCGGAACGAAGCTGGTGAAGCAGGAAGACGGCAGCGTCCTCGCGACCGGCCCCAATCCCGCGACCCAGACCTACCAGATTGAGTTCACGCTCGGCGACAAGGCGCCGCGCGCGATCCGGCTGGAGGCACTGACCCACGATTCGCACGTCAAGAAGTCCACAGGTCGCGGCCACAATGGGAACTTCGTACTCAGCGAAATCAAGGTGGAGGTCGCGGGAACCGACGCCGGATCGGCATTCAAGCCGGCCAGGATCGCGGCAGCCGAAGCCAACTACGAGCAGAAGGGCTACCCCGTCACGCAGGCCATCGACGGAAAGCTCGGCCGCACAGGGTGGGCCATCGATGGCAACACCCGGTTCGAAGACAGCTCGGCCGTGTTCACGTTGAAGGATGCGATTGCGGCGGGTTCGCGGGTGAAGGTCAGCCTGATCCATTCCTGGGGCGGGTCGCACACCATCGGTCGCTTTCGCATCTCCATACCCGCCGACGGGCAACCGCCCGTGCCGGCCAATATTCGCAAGATCCTCGCAACCGCCGCCGCCAAACGCGGCGCCGCAGACAAGGACAAGTTGGGCGACTACCTCGCCATTCGCTTCGGCAATGCCGAGATCACGGCGATCTCGGATGAGTTGAAGCAACTGCGTTCACAGCTCGACGCCGCCCGGAAGGCCATTCCCGAGACCATGGTCTTGGCCTCGATGCCCACTCCGCGCGAAACGCACGTGCTGGTTCGCGGTGAGTATGACAAGCCCGACAAGAACCGCCCCGTCCAGCCCGACACCCCGCGCGCCTTGGGGACGCTGCCGGAAGACTTCCCCCGCAATCGCCTCGGCCTCGCCCGCTGGCTGGTGTCGCGGGACAACCCGCTCACGGCGCGCGTGACCGTGAATCGCTTCTGGGCGCAGATGTTCGGTTCCGGGCTGGTGAAGACGATCGAAGACTTCGGCTCGCAGGGCGAATACCCGAGCCATCCCGAACTGCTCGACTGGCTCGCGGTGGAGTTCATGGAATCCGGCTGGGACGTAAAGAGCCTGTTCAAGACCATGGTCATGAGCGGGACCTATCGCCAACGCTCCAGGATCGAACCCGCATTGCTGGAGGCCGATCCGAACAACCGACTCCTCGGTCGCGCGCCCCGATTCCGCCTCGACGCGGAGACGATCCGCGACTCGGCCTTGGCGGTGAGCGGCCTGCTGGACGAGTCCGTCGGCGGCCCCAGCGTGTTCCCTTATCATCCGGAGGGGCTTTGGCTGGAGATCAACAACCGGCCCAATTACTCCCGCGCCTACCCGCACACGACCGATCCCGGGCAGCTCTATCGGCGCAGCCTCTACACCTTCTGGAAGCGCACTGTCGCGCCGCCGAGCATGGCGACCTTCGACGCGCCGGAGCGCGAGTTCTGCGTCGTCAAACGCTCGCGCACGAACACCCCGCTGCAGGCCTTCGTCATGCTGCACGATCCGCAGTTCATCGAAGCCGCCCGCAAACTCGCCGAACGCGTGATCAAGAGAGGCGGCGCCTCGCCGGACGAACGCATTCGCCACGGCTTCAAACTCTGCCTGTCGCGCCAACCGACCGGACGTGAACTGAAGCTGCTGCGCAAGTCGCTGGACGAGGCCGCGCTTCGCTTCAAGGGCGATGCGGAAGCCGCGAACAAGCTGGTCTCCGTCGGGCAGTCCCCGCGCGATCCGTCACTGGACGCCGCCGAACTCGCGGCCTACACCACTCTCGCCCGCATGCTGCTCAACCTGAGCGAATTCATCACCAAAGGCTGAACCCCGTTTCCCATGGACCCCGTTCTAGAATCCCAACTCAGCGTCACCCGCAGACGATTCATCAAGCATGCCGGCCGCGTGGGGCTCGGCTCGGCGGCGTTGGCCTCGCTGCTGGAGCCGAAGCTTTTCTCTGCTTCGGGCAAGGGCGTCTCACTCGCTGAGAACAACGGCCCCGGCTATGCGCCCGGATCCCCCGGCCCCAGCCACTTTGCGCCCAAGGCCAAACGCGTGATCTATCTCTGCCAATCCGGCGCGCCCAGCCAGATCGACACCTTCGACTACAAGCCCACGCTCGAGAAATACGACGGCACGGAACTGCCCGGCACCATCCGCATGGGCCAACGCCTCACCGGCATGACCGCCCGGCAAAAGTCCTTCCCGGTCGCCAAGAGCTTCCTGCCCTTTCGTCAACACGGGAACAGCGGCCAGTGGATCAGCGACCTGCTGCCGCACCACGGCAAGATCGCCGACGACATCTGCATCATCAATTCCGCCTACACCGAGGCGATCAATCACGACCCCGCGATCACCTTCTTCCAGACAGGCCACCAACAACCCGGCCGACCCTCGCTCGGAGCCTGGGCCAGCTATGGACTCGGCTCGGATTCGTCCGACCTGCCCGCCTACGTCGTGCTGCTCGACAAGAATTCCGATCCGCAGGCGCAACCAACCTACTCCCGCCTCTGGGGCGCCGCCTTCCTGCCCAGCAATCATCAGGGAGTAAAACTCCGCGCCTCGGGCGACCCCGTCCTCTACCTGCGTGATCCCTCCGGCACGGACGCCGCCGGAAAGCGCCGACTGCTCGACGACATCGCCGCCCTCAACGCCGAGCGGCACAAGGAGGTCGGCGATCCCGAGATCCTCACCCGCATCGCCGCCTACGAGATGGCCTACCGGATGCAGATGTCCGTGCCCGATCTCACCGACACCTCGGACGAACCGCCGTCCACCTTCGAACTCTACGGCGAGGACGCGAAGAACCCCGGCACGCACGCGGCCAACTGCCTGCTCGCCCGCCGACTCGCCGAACGCGGCGTGCGCTTCATCCAGCTCTATCACCGCGGTTGGGATCACCACTCCAACCTCCCCGGCCGCCATCCGAAGATCGCCAAGGAGGTGGACCAGGGCTCCGCCGCCCTCGTGCAGGATCTCAAGCGTCGCGGATTGCTCGACGACACCCTGATCGTCTGGGGCGGCGAATTCGGACGAACGGTCTACAAGCAGGGCAACCCCAAGGCCTACGGCCGCGATCATCATCCCCGCTGCTTCTCAATCTATCTCGCCGGAGCCGGAGTGAAGGGCGGCCTGCGCTACGGACAGACCGACGACTTCTGCTACAACATCGTCGACCGCGAGAACACCGGCGTGCACGTGCACGACCTGAACGCCACCATCCTCCACCTCCTCGGCCTCGACCACGAACGCCTCACCTACTTCTTCCAAGGCCGCCACTACCGCGTCACCGACATTCATGGCCGGGTGGTGAAGGGCGTGTTGGGGTGAACGCCTTTCAGGCCTGAAAGGCCGGGACAACAAAGCCCAGGGTGCAACCCTGGGTGTCCGACCAAAACCACAATGAGCCCTGAAAGGGCGGGACAATCGTGCGACTGGAAAATCCGGGTTTGTGTCGCCCTTACAGGGCTTGATGCCTCTTGTGCCCAATGCCCCAGGGTTTCACCCTGGGCTTTGCTGTCTCGCCCCTTTGGGGCTGAAAAACCAAGCGCGTCCGGATCGCGGGTCTGCGACCCGCAGCAGCCTCCGGCCGAGACGCGCGTAGAGCATGCCACAAACCGCGATGCGTTCCCGCGTCGCTGCGGGTCACAGACCCGCGGTCCGGCTCCCGAATTGTCGCGCGGCGGCACGAGGCTTCCGACCACTCCCCAAGAGCGCGAAAAAATTGGAGACATGGAAATCTCTGCCTTGCATTCCCTTGTCTTCATTCCTGTGTCTTTCCCTCAAAGCGGTGGCTCACGCGATACAGCATCGTAGCGCAGCCGTCCCGGCTGCGGGTTCCAGCGGCGTCTCGCCGCCAGATCCAATCACCGGGCGGGACGCCTGCGCTACGCCATTCACCGCCGATGCTTGGCGCGAACCTCCGCGCGAAACCTGGCGTCGCCAAATCGATCGCCCGTCAGCTTGCCCCATTCGGCCAACTTCGCCTTCAACCTGACCTCCGCCTCCGCCAATGCCTTGTCACCCGCCCGATTGACGAATTCCACCGGGTCCTTGCTCAGGTCGTAGAGTTCCCACTCAGGCGGATCGACCAACCGGTCCATCGCGCGACGCGCCGGACTGTCTGCCGGCAACTCCCGCGCGTAAGTCCACGCCTTGTCGCCATCGACGCTGCTGATTGCTTCGGCCTGCCCTGCCAGCAGGTTGTGGATGAGCTTGAAACGGCCATCGGTGATCGCGCGCCGCGGGAAGAACGGATCGGCCCCATGAAAGTGAAATTCCGCGACCAACGTTTCACGCCAGTCCAGATTCTTGGTCGACCGCAATACCGGACGCAGTGAACGTCCGTGCAGTCCTTCCGGCCGCTTGATCCCCGCCGCGTCCAGGATCGTGGGATAGATGTCGACCGTCCCCACCAATCGATCCGAAACATGCGGCTTCGACACCCCCGGCCAACGCGTCAGGAACGGCACGCGCAGTCCGGCCTCGTAGCAACTCGTCTTGCCGCGCGTGAAGGGCGGTCCATGATCGCCGGTGAAGATGATCAGCGTGTCGTCGTCGTGCCCCGATGCCTTCAGCTCCCGCATCAGCATGCCCATCGCGGCGTCGATGCGATGCACGCAGTTGTAGTAGCCGGCGATCTTTTTCCGCTGCTCCGGGGTGTCGATTCCCTGCCAGGGCCAGGCCGGGACCTCGTCGGCCGACAGAACCTTCTTCGGCAAGCCCTGCACCTGATCGGGAAAATACTGCGGCCCGCGCCCGCCGTTCTTCAACTGCTTCCGCGCCACATGCGGGTCGAAGACATTGAACATCAGGAACCACGGCCCGCCCTTGGCCGCGGCGATGAAGTCCTTCGCGAATCCCACCTGCTTTTTCACCTCGCGCGTCCCGAATCCCTGGTTGTGACGCGCGTCGAACTGGAACCGCTTCTCCGGATTCACATGCAGCTTGCCGATGATGCCGGTGCGGTAACCCGCGCGCTTGAGAACGTTCGGCAGCAGGTCGTCGAACAGCCGCTCATGCACCTGGAATCCGACGTTGGCATTGGCCAGGCCATACTGTCCGTTGCCGTGCGGATACAGGCCGGTGAAGATGGCCGAGCGCGAAGGGCTGCACGATGCCTGGGCCACGTAGGCCGTGCGGAATTGAACCGAACTCGCCGCCAACCGGTCGATGTTTGGCGTCTTCGCGATCGGATCGCCGTAGCAGGACAGTTGCGGGCCGAGATCGTCGGCGGTGATCAGCAGGATATTGGGGCGTTTCGCCGCGTGGGCGACCGTGGCAGACAGGCAGGCAAGACACAGGAGAACTCGCAACATGATCGGGATCATCGCAGGCCGGGGACGGGAAGCCAAGTATCGCAAACACGCATCTCGTAGCTGCAGCCTTTAGGCTGCGCCTCGAGTCCGTATGGACGAGAAGTGAGCGTTCGGGCGTTCCCACCTCTCGCGCGAGACGCGCTCGATGCGCAACCTGAAGGTTGCGGCTACGGGATTCGTTGAATCCTCTCTCAACGCCGCGTCCCGCAGGCAATTCAACCCCCTCCGCCGCGGACAAACCGCCACCCATCCACTGTGGATTCGCCATGCGCGCCGCAACGGAACTTCAACGGTTCCTCCAACCCGGCCCTGGCCGCGCCCCCCTGATTCCCAAACCGCTCCGCATCCGTCACGTTCAGGAACCGATTCCCCTCGACATGGGCGGCATGGCTTTCCTCATTGCGGAACAAGGCTCGCGGCAGTTCACGACATTCGATCACATTGCCGGTAAAGCGGAACGATTCGAAATCGCAGTCCCGGTTGAAACCGAACAATCCCTCCGTGCGCGGCGCGACCGTCAGGCGCGTGACGATGTGGTTGTTCCGGACCGTGAGATTGACGTAGGGCTCATTGATCCAGATCACGCCGCGGCCGGGGTTGTTGACGAGGTTGTTGTGAAAGACCGCAGGGCCTTTGGCGGGCGCCTTGCCGAACCCGGAGACGAGACCCCCCCCGTCCTCCCTCACATCGAAGTCGAACAGATTGTGATCAATCTCCACGCCGTTGCGCACGAACTCGATGGCATGGCTGGTTGTGAAATAGTTGTGATGAATGCGAAACGTCCGGCCGCTTGCGGGAACGGGACCGCCGGCATGCTTCGGTATCGAGATGGCTCCGTGACAGACATTATGATCGATCTCCACGTCCTCGTCGTTCTCAAAGGGCAGTTCGATGGCGAAGTTCACCCCAATCGTATTGTGATGAATCCGCGTGCGCTTGAACTGTCGCCCCTTGATGCCGTAGTGCCCCCGCGCCCTGCCTCGCTGCGTGCGGGTGAAACGGTTGTGGGCAATCTCGGAATCCGTCGTCCAGGTTCCGAAGATGGCTCCCCCGGAAATACCGCCATCGTCGCCGCGAATCCCACCGCGCTTCCAACGCCCGCCGGCGTCGACGAACTCGCAGTCGATGATCCTGGAGGACTTCAATCCGAAGGTGCGGATTCCGTTCGCCAGAAAGTCCTGAACACGCACGCGCGTGACGCTCAACTCCCGGTTGTTGGAGCCGAAGATCGCGCCGTGCATCCACGGCCCGCGCAGCGCGAGATCGGAAATGGAGATTCCCACCGCCTTGTCCGGCAACCGGATCAGGTAGGCGTCCTTGTCGAACCCATTCAAGGTTGTCTCCGGCGTGGGCAGAGCCTTCGTGAAAGGCCTCCAGGTCGCCATGTGCGTGATCACGGTGGCATCCATACCCGCGCCCTTGAGAGTCATGCCGGGCTTCGGCGACAAGGGGCGCTTCAACCTGAACACGCCGCTGCCGATCTGGATCGTGTCGCCTTCATTTCCATCTTCCACCGCCCCAACAAGCTCGTCTGCGGTTCGAACCTGTTGGGCGGCGAAGACGGGATGAACCGCGAACAATGTCAGCGCAATCGCACCCGCCCATCTTGGGGCGTCAATAAGTCGCCTTGGCGACGCGGTGGGGCGAAGCTCCCGCTGAGCCGAGCCTACGACCTTCCGGGGCATGGGCCTGCAAGTCTGAACGTCCGGCTCAGCGGGAGCTTCGCCCCACCATCTTTGCAAATGCTTCATGACACGTTGATCGCCCAACTCTACTTCACGCTCATCGCCCTGCCTCGAACAGAATATCAAACGGCTTCAATTCCGCCTCCGTCCACGGGACGGTCCGTCCCTGCGTCTCAATCCGCAAACGACTGACGGACTTCTCGGCGACGGGATCGGCGGTGTTGCCCCATTCGCGGCGGATGTAGGTCAGGACGGCGGCGACGTCGCTGTTGTTCAACATGGCCAACGGCGGCATGGACGGCTGGATCTCGGGCGATGCATAGCGTTTGCCGCTCACGGTCAGCGGCCCGCTCAATCCGTGCAGGAGAATGCGCGCCAACCGTTGCTCGCCGCCCTGAACCCAATCCGATCCGGCCAGCGGTGGGGCCAGCATCTTCATGCCGCGGCCATCCGATCCGTGACAGGCCACACAGGTCGCCAGATAAACCTGCCGACCTCGGGCGAAATCCTCCGCCTCTTCCTCGGTCAGAGGACGGCCATCGGAGTCTTTGGGCGGCTCAGGCGTGTGCCCGGGCCAGGCAAACCAGCGCCTCGCCTCATCTTCACGGCCTTTGATCTCCGGTCGTGACGACAAACTGATCGGATGCCGCGCCAACATGGGCCCATGGACTCTGACGCCATTCCAGATGGCTTCGCGTTTCCAAGGAGCCCATTCACCAAACTCACGCATGAACTCCCGAACCCGAAAGGCATTCCCGGAAGCGACGATCGCCGAACTCAACGACTCGATGAGAAAAGCCTGAAAAGGATCCAACTCCTTGCCGGAAAGCTGGAGAACAACCCGAAGAAAGGCGCCCTCCCGACCGCCCAGACTGCTCATCGCCGCGTCGCGCATCAAGGGATCCATGACCCGCGGCATCAGGATGGAATGGATTGCCTTCAATCGCACCGGCATCGGGATCTTCACGCCTTCCAACGCGAACAGCGCCTGCATGGCGACTTCGTCGGGCAGGTCTGCGCCCTCCAGTTCGGAGACAATCTCAGGCCAATGGTCGCCCGGCAGATCCAACGATTGCAGGACACGCAAGCCTGCGGCGCGCACTCGCGGCGACTCGTCGCGAAGAACACCCAGCAACTTCCAGGGCTCCGGATCGCGCAAACCTTCCAGCGTCCACAGCGCATGCAACCGGGCAATCGGGCTCGCGTGGTTCAAGGCCATTTTCCTCAACGCCGGAACGGCCGCCTTCATCCCGCCTTCCACCAGATGCATCTGCGCCATGTCGCGCTGCCAGCCGTTCTCGTGCGCCAGTGTTTCAACCAATCGGTCCGTGTTCTTCCCCGCGAAGTCCGGCTTGGCCGGCTGCTCGAAACCTTTGGGAACGATCCGCCAGATGCGCCCCAGGTGAATGGGTTGGCCCATCCGTCGTCCCCGGCTGTGTTCGCGCAGATAGGGCGACATATAGACGCCGTCCTGAATGACGCCGCGATACAGGTCGGCAATGTAGATCGCGCCATCCGGTCCGGTCGTCAGCGCGCAGGGGCGGAACCTGTCGTGGGCCGATGACGCGGGTTCCGGGTCAGGGTGTTGGGCGGCACGATGTCCGCGTGGAGCTGCGAGTGGTTGTAGTTGTAGAACAACCGCCCCCAGTCGTCCTGGCAGATTCCCCATTGACCGCGTTTCTCGGTCTCATCACGAATCCACTTGTCGCCCTCCCGCTGATAGCGATGCCCTTCCTTCGCATTGTAGATCCAGTTGTCCAATCCGCGCAGCAGACCATTGGCCGAGTGCTCGACGTTGTCCTTCGCGTAACGCGGATCGATCAGCCTCTTCCGGTCCGCCTTCAAATCCCCATCCAGATCCTGCGCGAACCACAACGGCTTGTTCTCCGCGATCAGGATGCCGTCGGATTGGATTGAGATGGAGCGCGGAAGTATCAGCCCGTCCATGAAGACGGTCCGCCGATCCATCAGACCGTCGCCATCAAGGTCCTCCAGGACAACCACGCGCCCGTCCGGCTCCTTCACCCGGGAGCGATCGATGTCGCGCATGAAACCGCGCATCTCGACCACCCACAACCGACCCTGCCCATCGAAGGCCATGGCCACCGGGTCTTCAACCAACGGCTCGGCCGCGACCAATTCGATTCGCCAGCCCGGTTCGGCGAAGCGAAAGGTCTCTTGCTGTTCCAACGGGGAATGGACGGGTGGCGATGGCGACGCTTCAAGCGCGCACACGGCGACAACGCTGAACACAGCGATAAGCCATCCGTGGGGCATTCGAACGCGCGCCATGAACCCTACCTGGCCGAGGCCTTCAAATGCTTCCGGACAAACGCCGTCGCCCGCTCCGGCGTGTCGCCGATCCCCGCGCCGGCGACGCTGTGCTTGCCGTCCTTTACCAGAACCAACTCATGTTCAACGCCAGCCTCCTTCAAGGCCTTCTCCAGGACCTTGGCGTGCTGGATCGGAACAACAGCATCCGCGTCGCCGTGCACGATCAGGATCGGCGGATCGTCCTTCGATACGAAACTCACCGGCGACACGTCCCGCTTCAGTTTCGCCGACATCTTCTCCGCCGGTGTTCCCGGCTCATACCCGATCAACTGCCGATACGCCGGGTGGCCATGCTCAATCGTCGCCAACAACCCCCAATCGGTCGGCCCGGCAAAAGGAACTGCGCAGGACACCCGGGAACTCTGCCGCGCCACCGGATCGTCCGATCTCCGGTCAGCCTCGTCGTCCTGCAAAGCCACGTAGGCCGACAGATGCCCACCCGCCGAGCCGCCGGTCACGCCGATGCGCTGGGGATCGATCTTCCACTTCCTCGCGTTGTGGCGGACAAACTGGATTGCCCGCGCGCAGTCGTCGACCTGCGCGGGATGCGTCGCGACATCCGTGAAGCGGTATTCCACCGACACCACCGCCAGCCAGCCTTCCTCGTGCAACCGGGCCAGCCAGCCGGGAATGCGATTCTTTGATCCCGCCCGCCAACCGCCGCCATGGATGTAGACCATGCAGGGCGCGGGTTTGCCCGCGTCCTTGGCGAGATACACGTCCAGCGCCTGCGCCTTGTGATCGCTGTCGTACGCGACATCCTTGTGATCGGGTTGAACGGCGGCGAAGGTGAGGGAAGCGCCAACAAACAACGCCGCGGAGATTGCGATGAGTTTCTTCATGACAGACAGTAAAGCGTCCCAAGGGGCCGGAAGCAAAACAAAGCGGAGCGCCGGAGCGCGGAATTCATTCCGCTTCAACCTTCGGACAATCACGATCAATGGCATGCCCCCTCGGCGTCGCCAACCCCACGTCGAAGCGGGATGAATCCCGCGCTCCGATCCGAAAGCGAACAAGCCGCCATTGCCTCCAACTCTCCCGCCGCCTAAAATCCCACGCCATGACCAAGCATCTCACCGCCTTTCTGGCCCTTCTGTTTGTCACAACCTTCGCCGCAGCCGCCGATCCAGCCTCCTCCAACGCCTCCGGCGCGACAAGCAAGCCCAACTTCCTCATCATCTTCATCGACGACATGGGCTACGGCGATCCCGGTTGCTACGGCGGCCACGCCAACGCCCGCACGCCTCACATCGACCAGCTCGCCAGGGAAGGCGCCCGCTTCACCTCCTTCTACGCGCAAACCGTCTGCGGCCCGTCGCGCGGCGCCCTGATGACCGGGCGTTATCCGATCCGCGTGGGCGGGGGCTGGACGACCAACGCCGAGGAGGTCACGGTCGCCGAGGTCCTGAAGACCGCCGGCTACACCACCGGTTGCGTGGGCAAGTGGGACATGTCGCGTCGACGTTACCAGGAAAAGCTCGTCCCCAATTCGCAGGGTTTCGACCACTACTTCGGCGCGCTGGGCGCCAACGACGGCAACAAGGTCACCCTCTGGCGCGACCGCCAAAAACTGGAGACCAGCAACGACATGGCCGGCCTCACGAAGCTCTACACCGACGAGGCCGTCAAGTTTCTCAACGACCATCACGAGAAGCCCTTCTTCCTCTACCTCGCGCACACCATGATGCACGTGGTCATCGACGCCTCGCCGAAGTTCCGCGACCGCACCGGCAAGGGGCTCTACGCCGACACGCTCGAGGAACTGGATCACGAGATCGGCCGACTGCTGGCGACGCTCGACAAGCTCGGCCATCGCGACGACACCGTCGTGCTGTTCACCTCCGACAACGGTCCCTGGTCCAACGACCACAAGCGCCAACGCGCCAAGAACGCGAGATTCGTCAAATGGACCAAGGGTCCGAAGCTCCCCTGGGGCAGCGCCGGCCCGCTACGCGGAGCCAAGGGTTCAACCTGGGAGGGCGGCCTGCGCGTGCCCGGGATCGTCCGCTGGCCCGGGAAGGTTCCGGCCGGCCGGGAAAGCGCCGCCATCGTCTCCACCCTCGACGTCCTGCCCACCTTCGCCGCCCTCGCCGGCGCAACCGAGGCCGTGCCGAGCGACCGCATCATCGATGGGGTGGATCAGCGGGACCTCTGGCTGGGCAGGAACGAAAAAGGCGCCCGCGACCGTTTCCTCTACTACGACGGCGCCGAACTTCAGGCCATCCGCCAAGGTCCCTGGAAGCTCCGCCTGCCCGGTCTGAAGAATCTCCGCAAATGGCCCGAACTGGATCGCGGCACACAGGAAGCCGAGCTCTACAATCTCACCGAAGACATCGGCGAATCCAAGAACCTCGCCGCCGCCAATCCGCAGATCGTCCAGCGCATGCTCGCGGCGGCCAGGGCGGTGAAGTAGCCATCTCCTCCGGACCGCGGGTCTGTGACCCGCAGCAGCCGTGGGAACCCACTCACGCCGAGCAATTCCTCAGGCAAACTGCACTCCAATGTCGCTGCGGCTCACAGGGCCGCGGTCCGGGCATGCCTGTCCTACGTTGACTTTCCCGCCATCTCCGATTTGATCCTGTCATGCGAATCCTCAAATTGATTCCCGTCGCGCTGCTCCTGACGCTTTCCCTTCACCTACATGCGGCAGCGACGGACAAGCCCAACATCGTCCTGGTCATGGCGGACGATCAGGGCTGGGGCGACATGGCCTACAACGGCCACCCGCGCGTCAAGACACCGCACTTCGATCGGGCCGCCGACGAGGGGCTGCGCTTCGATCGCTTTTACGCCGCGGCGCCAGTGTGTTCCCCGACCCGCGCGTCAGTGATGACCGGCCGGCATCCGAATCGCATGGGCGTGTTCAAGTGGGGTTATCCCATGCGCCCGCAGGAAACAACCATTGCCGAGGCGCTCAAGACCGCGGGCTACACAACCGGTCACTTCGGCAAGTGGCATCTCGGCTCCGTCCGCCGACAAAGCGATGCCCATCCAGGCGTCAACGGCTTCGACGAATGGCTCAGCGCGCCCAACTTCTACGACAACGACCCGATCCTCAGCCACAAGGGCGAGGCCGTTCCGGTCAAGGGCGAGAGCTCCGTCGTCGCCGCGGAGGCCGCGTTGAAATGGATGAAGAAGGCGACCAGGGACAAGAAGCCGTTCCTCGCCGTGGTCTGGTTCGGTTCGCCGCACAGCCCGCATCGCGCTGTGGCTGAAGACCTGAAACACTACGCCGGCCTGCCCGAGGCGGATCAACATTTCCTCGGCGAGGTCACCGGTATGGACCGCGCCTTCGGCATGATCCGCGACGGCATCAAGAAACTCGGCATCCGCGATGAGACCATCCTCTGGTACACCAGCGACAATGGCGCGCTGAAAAAAGTCGGATCCGCCGGACCGTTCCGCGGCAAGAAGGCCCAGGTCTACGAGGGCGGCCTGCTTGTGCCGGCGATCTTCGAATGGCCGGCGGTGTTGAAGTCGCCCGCCGTCACCGCCGCCCGTTGCAACAGCTGCGACATCTACCCCACCCTGCTGGAGTTCGCCGGAGTGAAGCTGAAGAGCCAACCGCCGCTCGACGGGGTCAGCCTCGTCCCCCTGATCACCAAGGGCAAGTGGCGCGCGAAACGTTCGATGGGTTTCTGGGATTTCGCCAAACCCGGCATCGGCACACCCGCCGCCGAATGGATGAAGGAACTTCACGACGCCCAGCAGGCCGGCAGGGATCTGCCGCCAAACGCCAAGGTTCCGCCTTCCGCGAAACTGCCGACGCCCCCCTACGCAACCGACAGTTTCCCCGGCCACGCGGCCTGGATCGAGGACGACTGGAAGCTGCACCGCATCCAGGACAAAAAGGGCAAGGTGCGCTGGGAACTCTACCACCTCGCAAACGACGCGGGTGAGACGAAGAATCTGCTGGCGAACGAGGAAGGTCGGGCAGACCAACTCCGCGGCAGATTGGAGACGTGGCTGAAGTCCGTGGTGAACAGCCTGAACGGCGAGGATTATTGAAACCTACTACTTCTTCTTCCCGCCGAACAGGCCGTCGATGAGGCCCTTGGCGGCGTCGCCGGCTTCCCCGCCCAATCCCCCGGGCAGCTTGCCGTCCAACTGCTTGTTCAATTCCTTCATGGCGCGGTCCGTGACCTCGGTCTTGGCGGCGTTCAGTCCGGCCTTGGCCAACGCGTCGGCGAACTGCCTGGTGTCGGTCTTGATGCGCGGCTGATCCAGGGGGCCTTCGATCCCGATGGGAATCGTCAATGTCTCAACCATGGCGTTCTTCAGCTGCGGGATGTTCAGCTTCGCGTTGTGCAGGGTGACATTGAGCGGCAGGTTCACGCTGACGCCGCCGGCGGTCGACCAGGAGCCCTTCATCAACAGGTCCATCGTCCCGCCGCTCAGGGTCTGCTCGCCGCCCAGCTTCAATCCCGACGCCACCATGTCGGTCTCCAGCCCGTTGAACTTCAGGTCAAAGATGTTTTCCGACTTGGTCGCGGCGGATTCGCCCATGACGAGATTCAGCGCGAGCGAATTGGAGCTGGAATTGGCGACAATCGCCGGAGCCCCGGCCACCAGCCAGGGCTGCGTCGAAAGATTGTTCGCCTTGATGTCCAGGGTCTCCCCGGCCAGTTGCGGAACGCGCATGCCGTTGATGATCAATTCCGCAATCACGACCGTCGGGCTGCCGTCAATCAGGTGGGAGGCCTTGACCCGGCGATAGCCCAACTCGGCGATCTCGCGCTCCAAGCGCTCCTGCAGCGTCTCGTCAGCCGGACCGTCCCCCTGCTCCTGCTCCGGATCGGACATCTTCTCCAGCCAGTCGCGAACCTGCCGCAACCGCTCCTTCCACTTCTTGGCGTCCTCCATGTAATCGTCAATGCCCTTGGCTCCATCGCCCGAAGCGCCCGGATCCGACGCGGAAGGTTCACTGCGCCTGCCGACCAGGCGCCCCGGCAGCCGCCGTTTCTCACCGGTCGAGGCGTCGCTGATGACGACGCGGTCCAACTGGATGCGCTTGCGCAGGAGATTGGCGCCGCTGATGTCCGCTTCAAGCGTCGCCGCGCGAAGCAGGTCCGTGTCGAGCGCATTCGGGTCGGCCACGGCGAGGCCGTTCACCAACAGCTTGTTCTCCTTGAGATCCATCTCGGCGCTTTCGACATCGACCGTCGCGCCATTGGCCTGCTCCAATCCGCTCCGCAAGCCGGCGGTCATGATCTGCTCGCCGAAGAAGGCCTGCACGCAGAAGACCACCACCAGCGTCAGGATGGCGGCCACCACGCCCACGGGGCGGATCGGATTCCCCACCCAGTTCTGCTTGTCGAGGATCTCCTTGTAGGACTTCTTCATGGCGCCGCCGATGAAGATGAACTTGCAGGCCTTGACCCAGGCCTTGGAATTGAACTCCTTGAACTTCTCCGACGCCTCGTCCAGGTCCGCCATCTTCCTCCGAAAGGTGTTGATGCCATGAACGGTGGCAAATCCAAACCCCGCGCCGAACACCGTTCCCACGACCCAGCCGCCGGCGCCCACGTAGTATTCCAGTCCAAACAGGGCAACCACCGGGGCGTTGATCAGGCCCTTGAACAAACCTTGCGTGGGACCATCCAGCAGGAACTGCCCCACCGAAAACGTCACCGGCATCATGACCAGGGACAGCAGCTTGGCGGCAATGCCGGCGAAGGCGCCAAGCACCAGATTGGCGTTGAGAATCAACAGCGCCAACAAGATGAAAATGAGAGAGCCTGTAGCCTGTTCAAGGCCCGGCATGAAACCCGCGACCGACATCAGAATGCAGGCCGAATACAGCTGAAACGGCGTCGCCGTCCCCCGGAGAATCTTTCCGATCTTGCGCGTGATCATGACGGACGCCGGTATAGGCCAACGGACCAGCAAAATCAAAGGGAATGCGCGGCGATGATGAGCGCGGGCGCAATCAAAGAATATACGACACGGGAAACGTCCAACACGCGCGGCTTCGCTTCGCTCGCAAGCTGAAGAATGGGTATTGCGGCAGCAATACCCCGCCAAGGTGGGGCAAGCTGCGGCTTTGCCCATTTCCCAGCCAGAGCGGGCAACGCGATGCGCAGGCGTCCGGTCGCGGAGGCGCACAAAAACTGAACTGTGCCTCCGCAGCGCCCGCACAAGGGCAAGACGGACATGCAGCGAGAACAACTACAGCCACTGTCTTACGACGGCGGCTGCCAACCATTTCAGAAATCGGCCCAGTTCCGGCGCGCGCGCTTCATCATGCAGACGGCATTGCGGAACACCGGCGGACTCGCGTGAAAACGGAAGTCGTCGAAATTCAGATGCCCGAAGCCTTTCTCGTGCTTGTCGACCAGCCGGATGAAGACCTCCATTCCCTTGATCGCCGACAGGTCCACCGTCTCGACAAACATCGTCTCACTGTTGCGGCCATAGGCGCGGAACACCACCTCCCCCGATTCGGCCAGGACCAGTTCCATCCGTGTCTGCAGATGCGCGCCGCCGCCCATCCGATAGCTGGCATATCCATGCGTCACCTTGAATGGCGCCGAACTGAGCGTCCCCGTGCCCGCATCGTTCTCATCGATCTCAAACCCGCCGATCCAGAATCCCCCCTGCGGCCGGGCGGTCTTGAAACTGTTCCCGGACTTCGCGAACTTCCGGTCCGGCCGGATTTCGCCCTTCACCGGCTGCCCGTTGAAGGCGTCTCCCTCGGCCGTCCAGTCCTTCAATGAGCCCGCCTCGAAATCCAGGTTCAACTCGCGCCCCTCGCTGTTCTTCGGCAGGACGCCGACCGGATCCTCCTCCGGCTCGACATGGGGATGCGGCCCCAGTCGTCGCAGGTAGATGGACGGAATCTGCCTCGCCGTATGCAGCAGGACATAGGCGCCCTTCATGTTTGCCGTCACGATGTCCGGCCACTTGTCGCCATCGACGTCGCCGATCGAAATCAACCGCCCGATGCCCGAGTTGTCATCGACGAACTGCGGCACAAAATCCACGCCATCCTTCAGACGGACCAGCTTGAACCAATAGACCACCGCGCCGTCGTGCCAACTCGCCGTCTTGGCATGATGCGACCACCAGGTCTTGCCGGTCACGATGTCCTTCAATCCATCGCCGTCCATGTCGTGCAACTCCACGGCATGCAGTTCACTAAAGCAGACGCCGTAGGGGTTGTCCCTCGGTCGCAGGCCCATGATCGGATGCTCCTTGAAGGAAATGGCACCCGCATCGTCCTTCACCTGCTCGAACCACGACAGCCCATGCTCGTGCGCAGCCAGGCTGGTGATCACATCGCTGTCGCCGTCGCCGTCAATATCGTAGGCGAACATCTGCGCGCCGCCGCGCCGCGTGAAGGTGAACTTCCGGGCGATCCATTTCGCGTCCAAGGATTCAGGCTGCTCGAACCAGCCATCCTTGTGCAGCACGTCCAGGCGGCCGTCGCCGTTCACATCGCCCACGCCCAGACCATGCCCGAACTGCTTCGACGCGATCGCCCCGGAGACAGGATGAAAGGTCCACGGCTTCGTCGGATTCTCCCAGTCCGGAGCCGCATAGCCAAACACGCCCTGCCGCGTGCAGACCAACTCCGGCCGTTCATCGCCGACCAGTTGCGTGAAGGTCGGCGACTCATTGCTCACCCAGTCGAAGACCTCGCGCTTCCTCCAATGGCCCGCCGCGCCTTTCGGGTTCTCATAGACATGGGCCGGTCGACCGGGCAGCCCGTTTATCAGGACGTCATCCCAGCCGTCGCCGTTCAGGTCGTAAACGAAAGCGAAAAAGTTGTTCAGCGAATAGCTGTTCCGGTTCTGAATGACGGGTTTGTAGATCTCATGCTTCTCCCTGAAGTCCGGCCCCGCATACCAAAAGGGCCCGGCGATGACGTCAACCTTTCCGTCCTTGTTGAAATCGCCATAGGCTGCGCCCTCGGCAAAATACTGATCGCTCAGGCGAATGCGTTGAAACTCGTGATGAAAGGCGGCTTGGGCCGGCGCAACGACGGCCGCCAACGCCAACAAGGAAAGAAGACGTGTCATGCAGGCAGCCTGTTGCGTCCAGATGGGAAATGCAAGCCGGCGAAGCCCCCGAACAAGCGCTTGAACGCACGCCACAATGGCATCCAAAGTGGCCGCCAGGACGCCTGCGTATCGCTTCGCTTCCGCATTCATCTGCTTGTCTCACCCCGCCAATTCGGTTAGCGATTTCCCCATGGACATTCTCATCACTGAGGCTTTTGACGATCCGGCCATCGACCGACTGGACGAGGATCACGACGTCGTCCGCGAACCCGCGGCCTTCAAGGACCCCGCCCGACTCAAGGCGCTCATCGCCGACGCGCGGACCATCATTGTGCGCAACCAGACCCAACTCACCGCCGAGATCCTGGAAGCCGCGCCCAGGCTGATCGGCATCGGCCGCATGGGCGTGGGCCTCGACAACATCGACGTCGCCAAGGCCTCCGAACTGGGCATCGCCGTGGTCGCCCCGCTCGACGCCAACTCCACCAGCGTCGCCGAGATGACCCTGGCCCTGATGCTTGGACTGGCCCGCAAGATCGCGGAGTCCGATCGCAAGACCCGCGCCGGCGGCTGGGATCGCAAGGGCGGCACCGGTGTCGAACTCGCCGGCAAGACGCTGGCCATCTGCGGCTTTGGGCGCATCGGCCGCAAAGTCGCCAAACTCGCCCGCGCCTTCGGAATGCGGATTGTCGTCTCCGATCCCTTTGTCGAAGCCGACTCCCCCGCCCTCGCCGAGTTCGACGCCGAACTTTGCGGGACACTGGTGGACGCCCTCGCCCAGGCGGACTACATCAGCGCCCATTCACCGCTCACGCCCGAGACGAAACACATGTTCAACGCGGAGAGTTTCGCCGCAACCAAACCCGGGGCCTTCTTCATCAACACCTCCCGCGGCGGCATCGTCGATGAGGGGGCCTTGGCGGAAGCCCTGCAAAGCGGTCATCTCGGCGGCGCCGGCCTGGACGTCCGCGAGAAGGAACCGCCCGGCGAACCCGGCGCCCTGGAAGCCCTGGACAACGTCATCGTCCTCCCCCACGTCGGCGGCTGGACCAAGGAGGCGCTCAGCCGAACGCATTCAGCCGTGGCGGAGGACCTGGACAGCCTCCTCAAGGGAGGCTCCGCGAAGAACTTCGTGAATCAAAAAAGCCCGACCCGCCAAGCCCTGTAGAATCGAACGTAAGTTCGATCACTTCCTCCGACCTCCGTCCTGTAGAATCAAACGCCTGCCGCGCCGTAGCTTTGCGAAGGCGGGTATGTTCGATCACTTCTTCACACCTGCCCCCTACCGATCCGTCGTGCGGGTGGTTCGCTTCGCCCGTAGCCCCGCCCCCGCCTTGATCGTGTCCTCGATAAACGCCTGAAACCCGCCACTCGGCCGAACGGGAATGATGTCGAACGGAACCAGATCCTCGCCCACCCGGATGACATTCTTGTCGTGCGCATCAAACACCGCGAGATTGTCCTCCTTGCGATAGTAAGCGGCGTTGGCAATCCATTCGAAGCCACGCGAGGCAAACCATTGATCGATCTCGGATTGGGAGACCGGATTCAGGGGGAATCTGGTTTGCGAAATCATGATCGCAACTTCGTTCCCGTATGAGACGACACCTTCAAGTCGATTCAGTCCCGGAGTCAGTTCGTTCTGCAGGAGCAGCCTTTCGAGATAACGGTATGGAGTGGCGTCCCAAAGGTTGAATCTCCGAGGATCATCGCCATCCGAAACCACCTCAATATTGATCCCGGGCGTAAAGCCAAACACCCCATGACGGGTCAGTTTGAAAACGCGTCCCGACGCATCATCGAATGAAACGTCATGCTCCTGACCTCCCCTCCGGAACTCCGGGCAATCGTCCGGCTTCAGCAGGAGATGTTGATCTTCCGCCCATGTTCGAAGACAAGCTTCCTGCGGCCGGTATTCTTCCTCCCAAGATGAGTCTCCATCTCGCGATAGAACGTCTCGGAAGTGATCGAGGGCTGCGACGATACGATCTCCCGCATCCGCTCCTCGCTCAGCAGCGGCCTCACCTTCACTGGATTCTCGTTCGTCATCTTTCATCAAACTAGCGCCCCTCGATTGCCGCGCAAACCCAAAGTCAACAGCCCGGTCCGCCAGGGCGCAACCAGAAATGGGCTCCATCATTCGTTATCTTGCCATGAAAGCTGTTCGCAAACGGAGCGCGGAAATTATTCCGCTTCAACCTCCGGAGGTCCGGGGTTGGCGTTCGGACCAAGGCCCAAGTCGTCTCAACGTTGAGGTGAATTCCGCGCTCCCAAAGGCTTCGCCCGCCCCGTCAACACCCGCAGAACCGAACGCCCGCCACGCTTTCGCGTGCACAGCTACGCCAACACATCCCTCACCACGTGCCCGTGCACGTCGGTGAGGCGGAAATCGCGCCCCTGATAGCGATAGGTCAGCTTTCGATGATCGATCCCGAGGAGGTGCAGGATCGTGGCGTTGAGGTCGTGGACGTGCATGGTGTCCGGCGTGTAATGCGCGTTGCCGGGTTCCGGTTTGATGACATTGCCATCCTTGTCAGTGGGGTTGTAGCCGTAGTCGTCGGTCTGACCGAAGGTGATGCCCGGCTTCACGCCGCCGCCCGCCATCCAGATGCTGAAGCATCGAGGATGGTGATCGCGTCCGTAGTTCTCCTTTGTCAGCTTGCCCTGGCAATAGGCCGTGCGCCCGAACTCGCCGCCCCAAACGACGAGGGTGTCATCCAACATGCCGCGCTGTTTGAGATCCTGGATCAGAGCCGCGCTTCCCTGATCGATGTCCCGGCACTGGTTGCCATGTTCGCGCGGCAGGCCGCCATGGGCGTCCCAGCCGCGATGAAAAATCTGGATGTTGCGCACGCCGCGCTCGGCCAATCGACGGGCGTTCAGGCAACAGGCGGCAAAGGTCCCCGGCGTCCTGGCATCCTCGCCATAGAGTTCGAAGGTCTTGTCGCCCTCACCAGAAAGGTCCATCAACTCCGGCACCGAGGCCTGCATGCGGTAGGCCATCTCGTGCTGCTTGATGCGGGAGAGAATCTCCGGATCGGCGAAGCGGTCATACTGCGCCTGGTTCAATGCGGCCAAGGCGTCCAACTGCTTTCGGCGATCCGATCGTGACACGCCCGCCGGGTTGCTCAGGTAAAGCACCGGATCGCCCTGGCTGCGCATCAGAATCCCCTGATGATCCGAGGGCATGAAGCCGCTGCCCCACAAGCGACCGAACAGACTTTGCTCGGCGTGCTGCGTCCGCGCGTGCATGACCACATAGCCGGGGAGGTTCTTGTTCGTGCTGCCAAGGCCATAGCTCAACCACGCCCCCAGGCTCGGCCGACCGGGAACCTGGCTGCCGGTCTGGATGAAGGTGATCGCCGGATCGTGATTGATCGCCTCGGTGAAGGCGCTGTGCACCACGCACAGTTCCTTGGTCACCTTCTGCGTGTGCGGCAGGAGCTCGCTCACCCAGACGCCGCGATCGTTGTTCTCGCAATGCGTGAACTCGTATTTGCTGGGACACACAGGCAGCGTCTCCTGCTTCGACGTCATGCCGGTGATGCGTTGCCCATCCCGCACGCTGTCAGGCAGTTCCTTGCCGAACATGTCCCGCATCTCCGGCTTGTAGTCCCACATGTCATGGTGACTTGGGCCGCCGCTCATGAAGAGGTAGATCACGCGCTTGGCCCGCGGCTTGTGATGCAAGCCCCCATGCGAATGCTTCGCGCTCTCGGCCAGCAATTCCGGCCCCAACAGACCGGCCATCGCCGCCGTGCCCAGGCCCAGGGCAGAGCGACCAAAGAACTGCCGCCGCGTCTGCATCAATCCCAATTCGTGTGACGTGGTGTGGTTCATGATCTCAAAAGCGTTTGCAAAAGACTCTCGCAATTTGCGGCCGCCAAAGGCTCGACAGACATCCCTCTCCCCGAGGGTGAGGGCAATCCAGTTCATTTCAGTTCGCAATCAATAAAGCAATATCGCCGCGTCGCTGGCGAGGACGGCGTTCACGACCTGCGTCCAGGCGGCATGTTCAACTGCGTCCGGTCCGGTCGCTCCGCCCAGGAGTTTCTTCGCGTCCTCCGGAGACTTGGCGTAACGTTCGCGCATCGCCTTCAACAAGCCCTCGCACGTTGCGCGTTCGGCATCGTCCGGCTCCCGACAGGCCAACAGGCCATACAACCGGTTCAATCGCCCCGCCGCATCGCCTTCCCGGATCAGGCGCTCCGCCAGCCTGATCGCCGCCAACAATCGTTGCGGCTCATTGAACAGGCCCAACGATTGCAAAGCCGTGTTCGTGCGCGACCGCCGCACGCAGCCCGACTCGCGACTCGGCGCGTCGAACAGGGTCATCATCGGATGCGGGCTCGTGCGTTTCCAATAGACGTACAGGCTGCGCCGGAAGACGCGTTCGTCCGTGTCGGGCTTGTAGCTGACAGTGTTGCTGGAAGGATGCGTGAGCGCCTTCCACATTCCCTCGGGCTGCCAGGGCTTCACGCCCTCGCCTCCCATGTGAGGCTCCAGAAATCCGGCCGCCCAAAGCGCGACATCGCGCAGGACCTCGGCGTCCAACCGATGCCCCGGGCCGCGAGCAAACAGGCGGTTCTCCGGATCGTTCACATCCTTCCGCCAGGCCGAATCCTGTTGAAAGGTCCGACTCGTCAACATCAGCCGCAGCATGTGTTTCAGGTCCCAGCCGCTTTCCTGGAATTCCACCGCCAGCCAGTCGAGCAGTTCCGGATGGGTCGGCTGTTGCCCCTGCAGGCCGAAATCCTCCGGCGAACGCACCAGCGCGTGCCCGAAGACCCGTTGCCAGACGCGGTTGATCAATACCCGCGCCACAACCGGGTGGTCCTTCGCAATCAGCCAACGTCCCAGTCCCAGTCGGTTGCGCGGAGCATCCCCAGGCAGCCTCCCCATGACCCCGATCACGTCCGGCTCCAGCGGCTCGCCGACAGGCTGATCGTACTCGCCGCGGTTCAGCAGGCGGGTTTCACGGGGATTTGCGGTATCCCGGGCAATCAACGTCGTGGTCACCCTCCCTTGCAACCGGGAGCGCATGTCGCCGGCCCGCCTCGCGCGCTCAATCAAGCCCTTGTCCAGATCGAGTCCATGATCGTCGGCCAGCATGAGCAAGCAATCGACCTCCTCGCAGCGCCCCCAGTCCTTGTGCCGAGCCAGCTCCGCCCACGGGCTCCTCACCTTCACATCGACGCGATACGAACTGATCAACTTCAACCGGATATCATGGGCTCCCGCCTTCAGCTTCAACGACATGGAACTGCCGACCGGACCGAGCTCCCGCCCGTCAACATACAGTTCGCCTCCAAAATCACTGACGATCGCCAACCGGATCGTCGTATCCACGGCGGCCGTGACCCGAACCGAAACCCACCGCGAATTGTCCCGCTCCGGAAGACCCTCGATCTGCTTCCACTCCCCATCCTCCTTCTCCACGTCCGCCGCCTTTTTTGCATGATCGATCAGCTTCCTGACATCTTCCGCCCCAACCTCGGCGGGAAGGCTCCTTATCTCGCGCAGGACCATCTCCCATTTCTTCCAATCCGACGGATCACGGGGAATATGTTCCACCGGCCCATACTCGTAGCGGTTCCCATCCAGCGAGCTCTCCGCCGTGTTGTTGAAGAACGCCATCATCCGATAATACTCCACCTGCGAGATCGGATCGTACTTGTGAGTGTGGCAACGCGCGCAGTTCATCGACATCCCGAGCAGGGCCGTGCCAAGATTCTCGACCCGGTCGAAATTGTTCTTCGCCTGAAACTCCTCGGCAATCGCGCCGCCCTCGCCGGTCGAGGGATTCATCCGCACATAGCCGGTGGCGATGCGCTGTTCCATGGTGGCATCCGGCAGCAGGTCGCCCGCGATCTGCCAAAGGATGAACTGATCGAAGGGCAGGTTGTCGTTGAAGGCCTTCACCACCCAGTCGCGATAGGGAAAGATGCCGCGCCGATTGTCCAGGTGCAGCCCGTGCGTGTCGCCATAACGGACCGCGTCCAGCCAATAGCGCGCCTGATGCTCCCCATATCGGGGACTGGCCAGCAGATCGTCCACCAGGGCCGCGTAGGCGGACGCACCCTTGTCCGCCAGGAATTCAGACAGACGCTCCGGCTCCGGCGGCAGTCCGGTCAGGACCAGGGCCGCGCGTCGCGCCAACGTCGCGTGATCCGAGCGCCGGGCAAAAGTGACGCCCGCCTCGCGCTGCTTGGCCTCAATCAACGAATCAATGGTCTCGCCCTCTTCGCGCGTCGGCGGCACGAAGGCCCAGTGCTTCGAATACTTCCCGCCCTGCTTCACCCACCTGGCCAAAGTCTCCCGTTCGGCGTCCGTCAACTGCTTCTCCGCCTCTTTCGGCGGCATCGGATCGTCCGTGTCGAACAGGCGCGTCAGGATCTCGCTTTCCGCGGGCTTCGCCGGATCGATCGCCCGGTAGCCGCCCCGATCCGCCGTCGCGCCTTCGAACGAATCCAGACGCAACTCCGTCTTCTTCCGCGTATCCGGCCCGTGGCAGACAAAGCACTTGTCCGACAGAATCGGCAGGACTTCGCGGGAGAAACTGACGGGAGTGTCGGCGGCCCGGGAAGAAAGAAGACCGCCCATGAAGAAAACCACAAACGTCGCAGACAAGCGTCCGCGATGAAGGAAAACGGCTGACATTGACGTGGATACTAATGACTGCGCGTTGCGCCCTCAATGGTGAAACGCGGTTCCCTTACACGGTTCGAAGACGAAGTGGCAATCACGGTCGTTTTCTTCGTTCCGCCCTTACAGG
>JAYPEY010000032.1:0-15247 GCA_038126035.1 Verrucomicrobiales bacterium
TTTTTGTACCTCTCCGATTCTCCCCGAAAGCCTCTCCCTGCCTGACGTTTGAACTTCGAATGTTGGGACAATCAAAACGAGGCAGCGTCCGGTGTTCTTTCGACACTCCTTTCGTTTGCCGGCCTCGTTTCGCGTCGGAACCTCCGATCGCTGAGGCTGCTTCAAAGGCTCAGATGTCCGAGGGCCAGGAGGCCGTAGAAGGTGTATTCGCAGTCCAGATCCTCCTCCAGCCAGTTGCCATAAAATGAACCGTCGTTGGTCCAGAGCGTGTCTATGAAGTCGAGGCAGGGCTCCTTGATCGGATCGATCGAGGCGCCGATCGTGGCCAGGGCGTGCAGGGAGGTCGCGGTGGAAAGCAGGTCGGGAACGGGCGCGGTCGGCATGGCGCGAAATCCGCCCTGGGCGTGGAGTTGATTCAACAACCAGTCGGCGGCCTCCGGACGAATGGGCGCTTCCAACTGCTTCAATGCAACGATGGCCGCGGCGGCTGCATTGGTGGAGCCTGCCGCTGTTCGCGCGCTGAAATCATTCGTCCAAGCCCCATCCGATGTTTCCAATGATTTCAATGACGCGATCAGCGCTTCGGGATCGGGCGGCTCGAGGCCCAGGTCCTGATTGGCGTGCAGCGCCAGGAAGGCGCCGTAGGCGGTGCCGGTTTGGGCGTCGCGATCGGGATTGAATCCGCCATCGGGGCATTGGTATTCCCCAAGACGTTCGGAGATGCGGCGCCTTGATTCCAGGGGAAGTCGATTTCTGTCCGGCAGGGCCGACCAGGCGCGCGCCAGGCAGCCCAGGTGGACGAAATCCAGTCCTTCCCCGTCGCCAAAACCGCGCAGGTGTTTCTCGATGCGCGGAAAATCGATTTCGGCGTTGAGGGCGATCAGGGAATCGATCGCGAAGACGGTGTAGTAGAGGTCGCTGTCACCGTCGCGGTCGGCAAAGCCGCCATCGTCGTTCTGGCGGCTGTGGATGAAGGCCTCGACCAGTTCGGTGGATTCCCCGAGGAGTTTGGGCGCGAGGCGCGCCACCTGGAGCATTTCAAGGCGAAGGCTCATGAGGGCCGGCCTTCGGGCGAAGCGAGGTTCATTGGGCGGCGGCCGCCCCGGCTTCCTTCAACCCGGCCACGGCGCGCTGTTCCTGGAATTCGCTGCACCAGCCCGTGATCTCCGCGTCGTTGAAGATCTTGCCGATCACCCGGCGCAGGAGACCCTTGAGGCTCGGGTTCTCCACATCGACCAGCGAGTGGACTGCCGCTTCCTTGTAACTCTCGAGGAAAGCCCTCGCCTTCTCGTCGGCCTTCAGTTCCTGGTAGAGCGACTCGACCATTTCGCGGTTGGCGCCGTTGATCGGAGCCCGCTTCCAAAGCGATTCGACGACCGTTTTGGCCTCGCCGCGGGCGCGTTCGTGGGAGATCGCCAGCAGAATGCTGGGACGCAGGCCCTCGATGTCTGTGGCCTCCTCCTCGGCCCCCAGGTCGTTCAGGTCGTCGCGAATCTGGTAGGCGATGCCAAGGGCTTCGCTGTATTTGCCGAGAACGTCCGAATACTCGGCGTGGCGTCCGGAATAGACCGCTCCCAGTCGCAGGGCCACCTCGAAGGCGGGCGCGGTTTTCAGGCGGAAAATCTCCAGCACCTCCTTCACCTTCATCGGTTGCGGGTCGCGGGTCCAGCACAGTTCGGCGCCCTGGCCGCGGCACAATTGCCGTTGGCCGCTGGTGGCGACCTGCAGCATCTCGGCCCGTTGCCCGGCGGAAACCTCGGAGTCCCCGATCAGGCGGTAGCCCTCGCCGATCAACAGGTCGCCGACGTTCAAGGCCACCGGCACGCCGTGTTCCTCGTGCAGCGTCTTCTCGCCATAGCGCTCGGCGTCCTCGTCCTCGATGTCGTCGTGGATCAGCGAGGCCTTGTGAAAACACTCCACGGCGACGGCGATCTTCTTCAGGTCCTCGGGCAATTCGCCGCCCACATCCTCGCGCATGGCCTCGAAGGCGGCCACGGTAAGGAAGGGACGCCAGCGCTTGCCGGCGCGGCAGAGCCAGTCGTGGGCGATGGATTCGGTCTCACCCTCCGGCGCGCCCATGATCTCGGCCAGGCTCTCCGGGGTGAACCACGAATCGACCTCGTTGCGCAACGAGGTCAGGTCGAGGCGGCGGGTCTTGTCGTCGCTGGTCAGATGGATGTAATCCCAGATCCAGTCCTCATCGACGGTGGTGTCGATGCAGTCGTCCTGGAGGAGGGGAACGGCGACTCCGGGCACGGCGCCGGCCTCCATGTAGGGAAAGGCGCGTTCAAGCACGGAAATGCAGCTGACGCCGACGATCGCGTCCACCTTGCCGGTCTGGATCAGGGCCATGACCACGGCCGATCCTTCGGCGGTCAACACGGCATAACCCAGCTTTTCGGCGGCCTCCTGAAATTCTTGGATCGTGCAGAGACCGCACTGCTTGCACAGCAGGCCAAATTCATCGAAGGGCGCCGGGCAACGGCTTTCCACGCGCAGACACTTCGGCATGAGCAGCAACCTCCGTTCGAAAGGGATCGCGGCCAGGGTCTCCCGCCACATCTCGTTGTTCACGAGGACGCCGATATAATCGCGGTAGATTGGATCGCAGCCCAGTTGTGCGATGATGTGATCGGCGTGGATCTTCAGGTCCTCCAGCGGCTGCGGCGGCACCGGATTGTGCTCGGCGACATAGTTCCGGATGAACTTCAGGATGGCGTTCCGCTCTTCCTTGGTCTGCGGAATGTTCTTTTTCGGCGGCCGAATGCGCTGCGTCGGAACGGGACGTGGGATGGTGATGGGCGCAGTGGACATGTGCTTAAATCTGTAATTGACCGTCGGACTGAGGAGCTTGCTGTAGGAACTCGTTCATCGTCAAGCGTTTCACAGCCCCCAAACAGACCGGCTTCTGCGGCCAAAACCGGCGGTTTTCCGTGTGAATCGCGTCATTCTGCAATGCGTGCCGAGCGCCGAATGCCGCCCAAAGTTCATTGATCCAACGATCTGTTAGCTCAAGAGGTTACCAAGGATTGTGCAGGTAATAGCAATTTTTGGTAAATCGCCAATGCGCCGCGAATCCTCCTGCAACTGACGCGCGTTTGCGCGGATCGCTTCAAAGGAATGGGTTACAAATGCTCCGATGACTCGATCACGATCAAGTCAGTAAAGTATTTCCGATAGAAACCGCGATCACGGGTCAACAATCTCCCTGCTTGCCCGAGGGCATGCGCTCCAATCAAAAAATCGGTGATGACACGATCACGTTTCCCTCCGGCTTTTCGGTAGTACTTCCATGTCTGGCCGGCAAGCCAGGTTGTATTCTCATCCAACGGATCCACGGAAATCTCCAGGCGATCGAGAAATCGATCCAACTGAGTCCTGGTGGAAAAGTGCGCCGACAGCTCGGAATGAACCAATGGGCAAACGATCAATCCTCCCTGCTCTCCGGCGATATCGATCAAATTGACGGCGTTGTCGACAAACTCGGGATTTGGCCGCGCGAGATCGAGCAGGATGTTGGTGTCGATGGCGCTGATCATCGCCCGCGAATATCCTCGATGAATTCGTCCACGTCGGCGGGTTCCCCGTTCAGCGCTCCCTTGCACGCTTCAATCTTCAACCGTCTTTGCCGTCGCTTGTCGTCCGTCGTTTTTCGGAGAATCAGCGCGCCCCGCTCGATGACAAACTCGACTTCAGAATTGCCGCTCAAGCCAAACTTGTCCCGGAGTGCCTTGGGGATTGTCACTTGTCCTCGTTCTCCAATTTTCATACTCCAAACATGAATTCATACCTGTGTGGTGTAAAGCATGAATCCATCTGCGTCCGACCCTGGTTTAATTGGACTTCGCATTCTTCAATCGCGCTTCCAGCCAAAGCAGGTGAATCAGGACCGCCAGACTGACCATGGTCCAGATTCCCTGGGCGAACAGCGCGTTGAGAGGGCCGTCCTGAATGGATTCGCCGTCCCAGCCTCCCGGCAAAAGGGTCGCCAAGAACCACACCCAGAGTGGAAAGAACCATCCGATAGGGAATACAAAAAGCTGCGCAGCGAAGTAGATTTGACGCCAGCGCAAGGAGATGGCGGAATCGGACACGGCCCACAGTCCGATCAGATGAGCGGCGCAACAGAGAAGTCCATACTATTCCAGCGATTCCATAAACCCGGACCAGGTGGCGTTTCCAAACATGATCCGCACATGACCCAGTGTGATCGGATCGTTGAATCCCAGGGGATAGCCATTCGAATCGATGGTCCCGTACTTGGTGGCATCGTGGCCGGCTTCGAGCAGACCGACGAAGACCAGCAACGCCAGGCTTGCGAGAATCAGCCCGACGAGGACTTTCCTCGCAGTGGACTCCAGTTGGTTGGATGGCTCAAGCGGGCGCATGCTGGCCCCGTGAAACACGGGTTTTCACGGTTTGTTTCGGATGCTGGGGCGCGTCGGGAGAAACATGAAAGGTCGGTGTGGATCAGCCGCTCTCAGGCGCGTAGCGCCGAAACATGAACAGCCGTGGTCGAAGGCGAGCCGCGCCAAGGCCACGGAACGACGCCAACAAGGAACCCAGCCGCGTAGCGGCGCAACCCAGGCGTATTCGGTGTCGCCGCGACGCGGCTCAATCGTCTTGGGCGTCGGAACCGTGGCCTCGTTCCTCGACCACGGCTATTCATGTTCCGGCGCTCCGCGCCTGGGAAAGGATTCCCGCAGCGGAGCGTCGAGCATTGCTCGGCAGAACCTGCGACGTTTCAAATCGATGCCGAGCAATGCTCGAAGCTCCAAAGGCAGACGGGCAGTCCGGGACTTCGCGGAGGCGCTTCGCGCCTTAACCTTTTTGCGCATCCAGGGCCGCCTGGGCCTTGGCGGCGGCTTCCTCGGCCTTCCGGGCGATTTCCTCGGGCGAGGGCAGGGACATCAGCACCTCGGGCGGGATGTCGCCCTCCTGCACCAGCTTGGTGAGGCACTTCTTGCGTTCGTTCAAGGCCTTGTCGGAGCTGCGCTCCTTGGAGAAGCGCGACTTCGCGCGTTCGCTGCGTTGGCGGAGCATGTCGTAGACGTCGCCTCCCAGCAGCGAGGAGATGTCCACCTTCATCTTCTCGCGCTTCATGTCCGCGTCGCTGACGAGGTCGCCGTTGATGGGGCCGGCCTTGTACTTCGGGAACATGATTGCCGCCTCGGGGCAGACGCGCGAGCAGGCGGGGCAGTTGGTCTTGCAGTTGTCGTTGTTGCGGACCTCGATCTGCTGCTCGTCATCGACGCCGTAGACATCGAAGAGGCAGAAGCTCAGGCACTGCATGCAGTTGGTGCAGCGGTCATAGTCGATGACCGGAAACCAGGGCTTCCACTCGCCGTGCCTGGACGTGTGGGTCTCTTCGCGGATGGCGTCCACGCGCGCGGCCAGGTCCGCGGGCGGTTGGCCGTCGATGTGTTCGAAGCGCACGCTGACCTCGCCGGCCGCGTCCTCGGCCTGGGGCGCCTGGCCGTTGTCGAAGCGGCCCAAGGCCACGATCGATCTGCGGTCGGCCGGGGCGACGCGGCCTTCGGCTCCGGCCCGCGTCACGGTGTATCCCTTGGCCAGCAGCGACGACATGATCTCGAACCGCTCCTCTGCCGGCAGTTCCGCGGCGCCTTCGCCTTCGTAGAGGACAACCCGCAATGTGTTTTCTTCAAGCAGACTCATGGGCGTGGTGCGTGGTGCGTGGTGCGTGGTGCGTGGTGCGTGGTGCGTGATCGGAGCGCCGAGCATTGCTCGGCCCGGTTTTGCTCAATCGGGCTCCTGCCGAGCAATGCTCGGCGCTCCGCTTGATTCAATTCCCGGCGCGTCGGTTGCCCGGGGTTTGCCTTCCGGGATATTGGGATTCAATTCTGCGGAAAGCAATGCCGCCGAAACTTCCTCCGCCGATTCCACCCGCATGTTGAGGACCTCCGTGGCGTCCTTGTCCAACGGCGCGTCGGCCGCCGCGAACAGCCACTTCACCGCGCGCGGGTAACAGGCCGCGATCTTTACCGCGCCGCCCTCGGTCAATCGCTTCAATCCCGGATCCCGCCGCGCCGACATCTCGCACAAGTCCGCCACCGCATCGAACGCCGCGCCCGATTCACACAGCTTCCGTAGCACGCTCTCCTTCACATTGGGCGGGACGATCTTTGCGTAGGCGCAGTTGCAGTAAAGTATGCGGGGTTGGTCGGACATTGGTGTTTCAAATACGAAATCAGAAAAACGAAATACGAAACAAATTCGAAAGTTCAAAAAGAGAATAGTCGAAACCCGACATCAGGACATCGTGTCTTCCGGGCCGTTCAACCTGTCGTTTGAAGGTTTCGTTCATTCGGATTTGTTTCGTGTTTCGGATTCAGAATTTCGGATTTGGCGAGCTTGGCAAGCCATCAAACCGCCGGATCCGCAATCCGATGCGTCGGCTCGGGCTTGCCTGGACGGAAATGTTCGGAGTGCTCGATCTTGGTCGTCAACTCCGGGAAGCGTTCCTTCAAGGCGTCGAGCCCCTGTTCCACCGTGTCGCTCAAGACTTCCGGCGCGGCCTCGGCGCGCATGTTGATGATCAACTGCCCGGACTTCACCGTGTCGTCCAGTTCCTGGGAAAGCTCGGCGACGTAGTCGTTGCGCACGAGGTTGACCACGGCGATGTCGCCGATGCCTCCGTCCGGGCTGAAGGTCATTTTCAGGTGCGCGATCTCGGCGTCCTGTCCGGCCAACCGCTCCTGAATCCGCTTGCACAAGACGCGCAGCGCCTTGTTGGCGTCAAAATCCGACTCCGAAGAAAGCTGTACCGTGCAGTTGAGCCAACCGAGCAGCGCCTCGCCCTCGGCGTAGACCTCGTAATCCACCTCCATCGCGACGCGCGCCTCCTGTTCGGCGTCCCACAAATGCGCGAACCAGCTGTTCAGGCCGTTGCCCTCGCGCGCGGAGACTTCGAAGATCCGGGCGTTCGGGTAATTCTCATTGAGGCAGTCGCCGAGCATCGCGATGTCGCAGTCCTCGAGGATGTCGCACTTGTTGATGACGATGACGTCCGCCTCCTCCAGCTGCTTCTTGTAAATGTAGCGGACCTTCTCGGAAAAACGGCCGCCCTCGTTCAGCCCGAACACACGCGCCGCCCGAACCGGGTCGATCACCACGCTGAGCGGCGCGATCCTGAAATCCTCGCCATACATCCGGCGCAGCGGATAGGTCACTGTCGCCACCAGGTCCGTGCAGCTGCCGACGGGCTCGGCGATGAAAACATCCGGGCGGGTCTCGTCGTTCAGTTTGGCGGCGGCATCCACCAGTGAATTGAACCGGCAGCAGAAACAGCCGCCCGAAATCTCCTCCGTCGCAAACCCCCGCGAGCGTAGCATGGCCGTGTCGACCAGTTCATTGCCCTGGTCGTTTGTGATCAGTCCGACCTTCAGCCCCTGGTCGCTCAACATCTGCGCCATCCTGGCGATCGAGGTCGTCTTCCCCGCGCCAAGGAATCCGCCGATCATGATGTAGCGGGCTTGGGAGGCATGCTGTTCGTCTGATTCGGTCATAAAGGCGTGGTGCGTGGTGCGTGGTGCGTGGTGCGCTTGGGGAGATCCCGGGACATTTGGAACGAATCACGCAACACGCAACACGTATCACGCCTCACTCAATTTCATCCGCGCGTTGATTTTCCAATATCTTGTCGATGGTCTTGTCCAAGACGGCGGTGTAGGCCTCGACATTCATGAGTTTGACGTCCGGTTCGCCGGTCGCCTCGTACAGCCAGCCCGTGTTGTAGGGATCCTTGTCGATGGCATTGATCTTCTTTTCCAAGGCCGCGTTCGTCCCGACGAAGCTGCCGTCGATGACGCAATAGATGTCCGAGATGGCTTTGAACCCCTCGACCCAGCCGATGATCTGCCCGGTCTTCACCGAGGCGCCCGGTTGCTCTTCAAATCCGAAATCGACCAGTTCGCCGAGCATGCGGGTGGCGAACTTTGTCAGTCCGATGCGCCAGAGGCCGTCTTCATTCCGACGCTCCAGCCAGCAATGCGAGGGCGTGTAGAAAAAATCCACCGGCAGCCGCGTCACAAAGTGCGACCGGCGATAGTGCAGGGTCTCGCGCTTGGGAGTGTCGTCGCCCATCCCAAAGCTTCGCTCATTCGCCCTTCAGCGCGGCGACGGTTTTCTCCAGGCTCGCGCAGTCGGCGATATTGTGAATCTCGGCGCCCCGGTCGATGCGGCGCATGAAACCGGTCAGGGCATTGCCGGGGCCGAGCTCGATGAAGCGGGTGAATCCCTGGCTCATCAGCAGGCGGACGGACTCCTCCCAGCGAACGGAGGAAGTGACCTGGTCCACGAGCAACGGCGCGATCTGATCGGGCGCGCCGTGCGCCTCGGCCGTCACGTTGGAGATCACCGGGACGGAGGGCGCGTTGATCGTGATCGCGTCCAGTTCGGCTTGGAGCTTGGGCTGCGCGCCGGCCATGAGCGGGGAGTGGTAGGCGCCGGCGACGGGCAGGGGCAGCGCGCGCTTGGCTCCCTTTTCCTTGGCTGCCTCACAGGCGGCTTCGATCTTGTCCGCCGCGCCGGAGATGACCAACTGCCCCGGGCAGTTGAGATTGGCCAGGGTGACGCCGGCAGCTTCGCAGACCTCGCGGGTCTGGGCTTCGTCGAGGCCGATGATTGCGGCCATGCCGCCCTGGGTTTCGTCGCAGGCCTCCTGCATGAAGCGGCCGCGTTGCCGCACGACCTTCAGTCCATCCTCGAAGCTCGTGGCTCCCGCCGCCGCAAGCGCCGTGAACTCGCCCAGAGACAGGCCGGCTGTCGCGCTGAACTCCAGGTCCGGCGCCTGCTCCTTCAGCAATTGCAGCGCGATCCAGCTTACCAGGTAGATTCCGGGCTGGGCGTTCTCGGTCTTGGTCAGTTCGTCCTCCGGACCGTCGAAGCAGATCGATGTCAGGTCGTAGCCAAGGGCTTCGTTGGCCTGGTCGAACAGCGCCTTCGCGGTCGGATGGTTCCCGGCCAGATCGCGCCCCATCCCCACGGATTGGGCGCCCTGACCGGCGAATAGCAATGCGGTTTTACTCATGGGAATCGGAGGACTAAACAGGAACGCCCGGCGATGGGGCAAGGAGAATAGGGGGAGCCCGTGGCGGATCGCGCCGAAAATGAAAGACGAACGTTCAACGCTTGACGTCAAACTTCCAACTTCAAACCGAAGTTTGCGCGCTTCGCGCGGATTCTCTCGTTGAGAGTCTAACGTTTAACGTTGGACGTTCGCCATCAAAGCTTCCGACTGCCCCTGACCTGGTGAATCCGCTCGAACTGCTTGATCAGGCGCTCGACCAGGTCCGGATGCTGGTCCGCCACGTTCTCCCGTTCCCCGAGATCCGCGTCCAGGTCGAACAGATGATAGGGCTTTTGAAAGGGTTTCCCCCTGGGTTGCTGGCGTCCGCCGGAGCCATTGCCGAGGACAAGTTTCCACCTGCCGTCGCGGATGGCGAACATGCCGGAGGCGGAATGGTTGATCACCGGGGCGCGCGGTGTGGGGCGCGGCTTGCCCAACATCGGCGCGAGCAGGCTGAAGCTGTCCTCGGCGGCGTCGGCCGGCAACGGCTTGCCGATGATCTCGGCGCAGGTCGCGTAGAAATCCGTGTGGGTGATGGTCGAATGCGACTTGGAGCCGGCGCGGACCCTGCCGGGCCAGCGCACGAAGAAGGGGACGCGATGTCCGGCCTCCCAGACATCCGCCTTGGTGCCGCGCAAGGGGCCGTTGGCCGTGTGGTTTTCGGCCTTGTAGCCCTGCACGGTTTCATCGGCGACGTGGCCGGGACGACCGTCCTCGTAGCGATACATGAAGGAGCCGTTGTCGCTCGTGTAGAAGACGACGGTGTTGTCCGCGAGTTTGAATTCATCCAGAGCCTTCAGCACCCGGCCGACGGTGTCATCGACCTGCACGACGAAATCGCCGTAGGGCCCGAGCCTGGTCTTGCCGCGAAAGCGCTTGTGGGGCAGGACCGGCTTGTGCGGCGCGGTCAGGGGGAAATAGAGGAAGAACGGCTGCTCCAACTGTGAACGTTGCCGAAGGTAGCCCACGGCCTGATCGGTCAGGTGATCCAGAGCCTCCTCCATGATGAAGTTCGGCGCAATCTCGCCTTCGCGCAGATAGGCCGGGAAGCCCTGCTTCTCCTGTTTCATCGTCGGCAGCATCACCGCGCGTTGATTACGGATGTAGTAATACGGCGGGAAGTCCAGCGAGGCCGGGATGATGTAGGAGTGATCGAAACCAACGTCGTTGGCCCCGTTCTTGACCGGCTTGGAAAAGTCGAAGTTGTTCTTCCCGTCGCCGGCCTTCGCGAAGTCCATGCCGAGGTGCCACTTGCCGATCACGGCGCTGTGATAGCCGTGGCCGCTCAGAAAGCGGGCGAGGGTCTTCCGCTTGGTGTCGATCAGGTGGGAGCCGTAACCGTTCAACACGCCGCGCTTCAGCCGCGACCGCCAGCAGTAGCGTCCGGTCACCACGCCGTAGCGCGTGGGCGTGCAGACCGCCGAGGGTGAGTGCGCGTCGGTGAAGGTCATGCCTTCGCGGGCCAGTCGATTCAGGTGTGGCGTGGGGATCTTGGACTTCGGGTTCAACGCCTGGACGTCGCCATAGCCCATGTCGTCCGCGAGGATGAGGACGATGTTGGGGCGGGCCACGTGGGCGGCGGCGGCAAATGTCGTGAACACGGCGATTGCCAGCGCCAGCGGCCCACAAGTGGAGGAGCGCCTGGCCGGTGTGGCGCGGGCGTCCTCGCCTGCGGGTTCACCGGGCGTCCCCGCCCGGTGTTGCGACACTGGCGGCGAGACGCCGCCAGAACCCGCAGCCGGGACGGCTGCGCTACGAAATCGGCGATGAATCAATGATGCGATCAGATTGCTCATGATGGTTTGTTCTCAGTGGGTTCACTCCGCCGCCACCGGCGAGACCAGGGTCCCGATCGATTCGATCATCGCTTCGATGTGATCGCCCGGCTTCAACCAGGTCTTCGCTGCATGGCCGACGCCGGCCGCTGTGCCGGTGGAGATCATGTCGCCGGGCTCCAGGGTCATGATCCCGGAGATGAACTCGATCACCGCGGCGACGGGGAAGATCTGCTGCGCCGTGTTGGCGTCCTGCTTCAACTCGCCGTTCACGCGCAGTTGCATCGCCAGGTTTTGCGGGTCGGGCACGGCGTGCGACGAGACGATGCACGGACCGCTGGGGCAGGAGGCGTCGTGCCACTTGCCGTGCAGCCAGTCGAAGTGCGGATCGCGGGGGCGCTCCTTGCGGTCCGGATTTGGCCGGAAACCTCGGTTCGAGATGTCGTTGAAGATCGTGTAGCCGGCGACATGATCCAGCGCATCGGCCTCGGCGATGTGCTTGCCGCCCCTGCCGATGACGACGCCCAGCTCCAGTTCCCAGTCGATCCGGTCCGGCGAATTGCGCGGAATGATCACCGGCGCGCCCGGATGATTGAGGGTCGTGCTCGGCGGCTTCATGAAGACATAAGGAAAGGTCTCCGCGCGCTCCACCGCCGCGCCGCCGCATTCTTTGATGTGCTTGGCGTAATTGCCCGCCAGCAACAGCAGCTTGTTGGGCCTCGGATTGGGGACGAGCAGCTTGACCTTCGTCATCGGGACCGACGGCAAAGTGTCATTGCCGGCCCATTCCTTCGCCTGCTCGAATTTCGAGCCACCGGGGAGAAACGCGGTCAGGTTGGGATCGTCGCCCGCGTCCGGAAACGGAACGACCCGATCGTCATGGTAGAACCCGCCCTCAATGCGCCCGTCGCGTTCAAATCGACACAATCTCATCCGGCGGAGGCTGGCAAAGCAGGCGAATGAAAGCAATAGCGCGTGATCGAGAAGGCTGGGACATGGGCAAAGACGGAGCGATGGATGTTGAATTCAAGAGGAGCGATGTTTTGCTTTCCTCTTGTATCCCGGCGGAATCTCGTCGCCTTCAATCGGCTTGCCAGCGGGAACCATCGACATGGCTTCAAAGAAGTTCCCTTGAGAGCCTTTTGCCGCTTTCTCGGCGATCAGATTGTACGTTTGCAAGGCCGACAACTTCTCGGCCACGGCAAGACTCACGAACTGGTTGATGGAAACGCCGTCCTGCTCGGCTGCGTCTTTTAACGTCCGATGCAACGAGTCCGGTATTCTTAGGCTGAGTGTGCTCATAACAGGTCTAAAAACTCGGATGGCGTTACGACAGCAATCCCAAACTCCGAGGCCTGTTTGAGATGCCTGTAGTCGAATGTAACAATGTGACTGGCTCCCGCCGCGACCGCCAATTCCAAAACCATGTCATCCTTCGGATCCGGAAGGATGCCACGCCAAAGATAGTGTATGGCCTGCTTCTGGGAAATCTGCGCAATTCGATTGATCACATCGTCAACGGCGTTCGAAGGGATGAGTATCCCACTCTCCGGCCGGTGGCAGACATCATCGTATTCCGCGAGCAACGGAACAGATAGAGCGACCTCAAAATCACCCTGATCCGCTGCCAGTAGGATCTCATGGCTGGCGCCGGTGGATGATCGCAAGGCCGCAACCAACACGTTCGTGTCGATCACGACTCGAATCACATCGATACCGTATATGATACCGCATACGATAGCAATCGGCGATTTGGACTATTTCTGGGGAAGGTCAATAGGAACGATTGGAGCATGGCAGACATGAATGAACACCTGAATAGAAGCGGGTAGGCCGTAATCCAGATGTTCGCAGGACCGATGCAACCTCCGGTTGCAGGATTCGTTAATCTTTGGCGCCGGGGGGGCGTGAATGGTCAAATGACACCGCGAGGGTCACGGCGCGATGGAACGCAGGTTGTCATACTGAGCGAACCCACCCCGTCTCGATCCTCATGCTCGGCTTCGCCGGAGGATCGAGACGCCCCTCCGAAGGAGGGGACCTGCCGAGCCGTCGAACTCCATGGCGGTTCGCGCGGCGCAACCGGCAATTCGCGGCTCTTTCTCATAACGAATCCGGTTCAGTTCCGTCTCGTGAACGTCTAAGCTCCGCCCATGTCGTTCCGGCAAACCATCATGTTGGCGCTCGCTTTGACGATGCAGGTCTTATCCAGCAACGCCGCGCCTTCCGCTCCCAATGTCGTCATTTTGCTGGCCGACGACCAGGGCTGGGGCGACCTCTCGCTGCACGGCAACCAGCGGGTCAAGACGCCGAACATTGACCGGCTGTTTCGCGAGTCGCTGCAACTGAAGAATTTCATGGTCTGCCCCGTCTGTTCCCCGACCCGCGCGGGATTGCTGACCGGGCGTCATTCCCTGCGCCTCGGCGCCGGGCCAAACGTCGGCGGCGAACTCGATGTCGCGGAAACCACGCTGGGCGATTTTTTTCAGGGGCTTGGTTATCGCACGGGCATCTTTGGCAAATGGCACAACGGGATGGAGCCGGACACGCCAAAGTTTCACGCGGCTTTCAAGAAGGCGTTCAAGCATCTGCCGGACAAGCCCTACATCACCGGCGCCGGCGCGAATGCCCATGGTTTCGATCGCGCGGTCGTCTACTATTGCGGCGGGCCGGACAAATGGAATCGCATGGCCTATTCCAACCAGTTGATCAGCTGGTTCCACGACCTCGACTACCGGCCGGATGAAGAGGGTTACCTCGCCGATCTGATCGTCAGGCACTCCGTCCGCTTCATTGAGGAACAGGGCGCGGCGGCGCGGGAGGGGCGGCCCTGGTTCTGTTACATACCCTTCGATCTGGTTCACGCGCCATTTCAGGCGAAGCCGGAGCTGTTGAAGCGCATTCCGGAACACGTGAGCAAGCCCGTCCATCGGAAGCACTCGGCCATGCTCTTGTCGCTCGACGACAGCGTCGGGAAGATTCTCGCCGCGATCGACGACACGGGTCAGCGGGACAACACGATCGTCTGGTATTTCAGCGACAACGGCGGTCTGCCGGTGGGCAGCAGCCTGCCCTTCCGCGGCGGGAAGCATTCCGTGTTGGAAGGCGGCATCCATGTGCCCGCCGCGATCCGTTGGCCGGCCGGCGGATTCAATGGCGGCGCCTATCCTGACATGTTGGGGCATCTGGATGTCATGCCCACCTTGGCCGGACTTCTGGGGAAGGAGTTGGAAACCGCGCGACCCCCGGACGGCGTGGATTGTTCCGAAGCGCTGCGGAGCAGGACGGCGTCGCCGGTCCGCGACAACTACTGGGCCTGGAAAAACAGCGAGGTCCTGCGCACGGATCGCTGGAAACTGTTCCGTCATATCGACAGCGTCGAGTTGTTCGACATGACGACGGATCAGGTGGAGGCGAACAACGTGGCGGAGGATCATCCGGAGGTTGTCAGGGAGTTGTCATCGCGACTTGAGCGCTGGCACCGGGAGCTTGGCGTCGCCTCGCCGCTGGTTCCGCCCACGCGAAATCCCGAGCCCCGGCCGGAAGGCGATGTTCTGGAGATTTCCATCACGCAGACCGCGCCGGTTTCGTTCGATAACGCCCTTGGGGTTCAGTTTGCGTTTCGTCGACACGCCGTGGACATCGGCGATGAGATTGAATTCGACATCCTGATTCCCGAAGGGGGCTACAAGCGGGAGGGCGTCTTCGTATCGCCCTATCGGAACGGGGATCCGCCGATGTTCCAGCCGGGCGTCGGCATTGATCAGCGCGGCCGCGTTCAGGCGACTGGGGCTGGAGCGGACGTTGTGCCCGGCATATGGGAACGACGCGTGGTCGGCATCGGTCACGAGGCGCCCCTGTTGCGCAGCTATCACGGGGTCTGGTTTCACGGCGGGGAGCCCGGAAAGTTCAAGGTGTATCTCGACAACCTCCGGATACGGCGGAGCAACGGCAGGTTCCTGCCGGTCTGGACGAACAAGGAGCACAACTACACCGCCGAACGACAGTTGCCGGAAGGTTTCAGGGATTTGAAGGTAAGGGTGGTTGATGTGGATGGCATTGCTTCGCGATGAATGAGAAGCGAAACGCACGTAGCGCAGCCGTCCCGGAGACCAGCCGCAGCAACGTGAGCAACGGTCAGGGTTGGATTCGTTTTCAAGCCCCCGCGAATCGGAAGCGGCTGCGGCTGGTCCTGAAGACAGGGCGCTCGAAAGCCAGGTTCAACGGCAAGAGGGGCGCATTGCGCGCCTGGGCGCGTGACTGCTGCCTCCAGATCGGAGCGCCGGCCGGGTTGGGGGCGTGGGGGCGCGGGTGGGGCCCCCCCGCGGCCGAAGGGGGGGGGCCCCCGGGGGGTTGGGGGGGGGTGTGCGGGGGGGTCACCCCC
>JAYPEY010000032.1:15257-26888 GCA_038126035.1 Verrucomicrobiales bacterium
CGGGGGGGGGGGGTTCTGGGGCCCCCCGCCGGGGCCCGCCGGTTGTGGGCGGTTTGGGCCCTCCGCAGCCCCCCCCCCGCCGAGCAATGCTCGGCGCTCCGGCCTGATGTTTCAGTGGCATAGCGCTCTGTAATCCCCAGCCCTCATGCCTCCGCCCGAAACCAACGATTCCTTAACGCGCCGCCTTCGCCTGCGCATCGTTGTTGCGCTTCCGATTACGGTGGCGGTCGGGCTCGGCTCCAAGTTCTACCCTGGACCGGGAGCCGATTGGGCGAACAATTCCCTGGGCGGCGTGTTCTACGAGGTCTTCTGGCAGTTGTTCGTTTTGTTCTGCCTGCCCAAAGCCTCGATTCGTCGGATCGCCGTCGGCGTCTTCATCGCGACCTGCGGCCTGGAGTTCCTGCAACTTTGGCATCCGCCCTTTCTGGAGGCGCTGCGGGCGAACTTCGTCGCGCGAACGGTTCTCGGATCGACCTTCGCGTGGTCCGACTTTCCCTACTACGTCATCGGCAGTCTGCTGGGGTGGCGGTTGTTGACGCGCTTGACCCCGGACGATGAATCGTGAGATCAAAACAGGCTGGAACTCATGAGACAGGCCTCCATCACCATTTCCCCAAGCTGCAGAGAGTTGCGAGGCGCTTCGGTGGGGCGAGGCTCCCACCGACCTGTCGCGGTGAAGTACTGCGAAGTCGGAGCCGAGCCCACGAAGATCCGCGGCGTTGGGTTGCAAGTCACACGTTCGGCTCAGCAGGAGCTTCGCCCCACCGCTTGGCCAATCTGCCGGTCCATGCTCAGATTTTGGATCCTTCTTGTGGTCGCGCTGTCTGCGTTTTCTGCCAACGCGGCGAAGAAGGCGGATTCCGATCCGTTGGATTGGTGGTCCCTGCGGCCGGTTTCCAAACCCGCGATTCCGTCGACGGGCGGGGGCTGGGCGCGCAATGAGATCGACGCCTTCGTGCTGGCCGGTTTGAAGGCGAAAGGACTTGCCCCCTCGCCGCAGGCCGACGCACGGACATTAATCCGCCGCGTGACCTATAATCTTACAGGCCTGCCGCCGTCGCCCGGGGAGATCGACGCCTTTTTGAAGGAGTCGGAATCCGATCCGGACGGCGCCTATGAACGCCTCGTCGAGCGCCTGCTGAATTCGCCGCACCATGGGGAACATTGGGCGCGCTTCTGGCTCGACGCCGCGCGCTACGGGGAGTCGCACGGCTACGACAAGGACAAGGCGCGTTTCAACGCCTGGCCCTACCGCGACTACGTCATCCGCTCATTCAACGACGACAAGCCTTGGTCGCGGTTCGTGAAGGAACAGATCGCCGGCGACGCGCTCTATCCCGGCGACCCGGACGGCGTGATTGCGCTGGGCTTTGTCGCCGCCGGACCGTGGGACTTCATCGCGCACTTCGAGGTCGGCGAAGGGAAACTCGACGGCCGCATCGCCAAGCACATGGACCGCCATGACATGGTCAGCGCGGTCTTCAACACCTTCATGAGCGCCACGGTGCAGTGCGCGCAATGTCACGACCACAAGTTCGACCCCGTTTCGATGGAGGACTACTACCGGCTGCATGCGGTGTTCGCCGCCGTGGACCGGGCGGACCGCGTCTATGACCTGGATCCTGAAATCGTGAAGAAGCGGCGTCGATTGCAGGCGGAGAGCGCCGATCTGACGGACGAGCAGCGCAGGTTGGATCAGGGCGTTGAGAAGGCGGGCGGTTTCCGCCTTTCGCAGCTTCGATCGAAGATCAAGGAACTGGAGAAGAGCCCGAAGGCGAAGCTCAAGACCGTGCCCGAGCATGGCTACCACAGCCAGATCGTGAAAAGTCCAGACGAGGTGAAATGGACGCAGGTCGAGTTGGCGGAGGCGACGGAAATCGCCGCCATCGAATTGATCGGCTGCCACGACGACTATGCGGGCATCGGCCCCGGATTTGGCTTTCCGGTCCGGTTCAAGGTCGAGGCTTCAAATGACGGAACCTTCAAGCAGGGCGTCACGATGGTCGCCGATTTCACGCAGAGCGATTTCGCCAATCCGGGCGTGACGCCGGTCCGGATCGAGGGGAAGGGGATCAGGGCGAAGTTTGTCCGGGTGACCGCGACGCGTCTGGTCGAGCGGAAGAAGGACCATATCTTCGCCCTGGCCGAGTTGCGGATTCTGGACGTCGAAGGGGCGAACAAGGCGGGCGGAGCCAAGGTCACGGCGAAGGACAGCATCGAGGCGCTCCCGCGTTGGCGGCGCGCGAATCTGGTTGACGGGAAGTTCACCACGGCCGGCGATCCCGCGGTGATGGAGGAATTGGCCGGACTCAAGTCCGGGTTGCGGCAACTGATGGCCGAACTTGAAACTTCGGAGATCCGGAAACGACGCAAACAGATCTCAGGCAAGCTGGCCGCGAACAGGAAGGAAATCGCCGGACTCCCGCCTGGCAAGCTCGTCTATGCCATTGCCGCGGATTTCAAGAAGTTCGGCAAGGTGACGCCGACCGAGGGCAGGCCGCGCGAGATCCGTTACCTGCACCGGGGCGACCTTCGTTCGCCCGGCGACAAGATGCAGCCGGGCGCGCCGGCGCTTTGGCGGGCGGCGACGCCGGAATTCAGCCTGACCGATCCCGACAACGAGGCCGCCCGCCGTCTCGCCCTGGCGAAGTATCTGACCTCCCGCGACAATCCGCTCGCCTGGCGCTCCATCGTCAACCGCATCTGGCTCGGCCACATGGGCCGCGGCATCGTCGAGACGCCCAATGACTTCGGCCGCATGGGCGCCACGCCGACGCATCCGGAACTGCTCGACTGGCTGGCCGCCACGTTGCGCGACGACCCCGGTCAGTCGCTCAAGGCGCTTCATCGGTTGATCGTGATGAGCGCGACCTATCGGCAGGCCTCGTCGCACGTGGACGCGAAGAGCGCGGTCGATGGCTCCAACGCCTTTTACTGGCGTATGAATCGACGCAGACTGCGCGCTGAGGAACTGCGCGATTCCGTGCTTGTTGTCGCCGGAAAACTCGATCGCAGGATGGGCGGCCCCAGCTACCAGGACTTCAAGTTCAAGGACGATCACACGCCCAAGTTCTGGTATCACCTCCATGATCCGAACGACCCGTCGGCGCATCGCCGCTCGATCTACCGCTTCATCGCCCGCAGTCAGACGCAGCCCTTCATGACGACGCTCGATTGCGCGGACCCTTCGCAGATGGTCCCCAGGCGCGATGAAACCACGACCGCGCTGCAGGCGCTGACCCTGATGAACAACCCCTTCATGACCGCCATGGCGAAGCAGTTCGCCGCGCGGGTGGAGAAGGAGGACGACCCGGCCGGCAAGGCGGTCCGGCTGGCGTTTGGCCGCGAGGCAACGGGGGAGGAAAGGGCGATGATCGAAGGCTATGCGAACAACCACGGCTGGCCCGCCGCCGCGCGCGCGATCTTCAATCTGAACGAGTTTGTTTATCTGGACTGAGGATTGCGCTTGGCGCTGAACCGTTTTTCTTATGGCCGCAAGAAGGCTCAATAAGGCGCTGGACTGCAGCCGGATTATGCCGAAGGCATGACAGCCATTAGCCGGTGGTTGCAGTGAGGAACGAACAATACCACCGGATCTCAGACCAAAAGCGAATTGCATCCTGAATGGATGCCAGCGGTGGAGCCTGCTTTGATTGATGACCAAACGATTCGACCGCCGGGCTGGCGTCCTTTCAGGATGCGCACGAAATCGGGAATATGGTCCCGGGGTATCACCCGCCTTTGCGGGTTCAACCCCGCGCTGATGGCTTTCAAGCCTTCGGCTTGAGTTGTGCCCAAGATCGAAAACTTGTGGGTAGAGACAAGGCCTTAAGGCCGCGGCTACGGCAGCTTGTCCGGCCAGACCGCGCCATCCTTCACCCACTGGATGATGGCCAGGATTTCCTCCTGTGTCAGAGGCTCCTTGCCTTCGGGCGGCATCACGAGATCGTCGTCTTCGGGCAGCAGGATGGTCTCCACCAGGAAGCTCCGCGCGGGATTGAAGGGCACGATGCCCTCGACCTCGCTTTCGCCGCCCTTGAAGGCGATCTCCTTGTCGGTCAGCGTGTAATCCGCCTTCTGCTTCTCCTCGCCGTGGCAGCGGATGCATTTGGCTTTCAGGGCGGGCCAGACCTTCTCGACAAAATGTGCCATGCGCGGATCCCCGGCGGCTTCCGCCTCGTTTGTTCCGGCTGCGGCGACGCCGGGTTCCTCCTCTTCGCCCAACAGTTTCTTCACAAACTCCGGGGCGTTGGCGACGAGGTATTCGGAGCCATACGTGAGATTGCCCCCCGAATGGCCCGTCATCGAGAGGATCAGGAAATTGGACGCGAGCAGGAATCGATAGACGCCTTTCAGGGCGCCGTTCTCCCGATCCTTGCGGAAGGCCGCCTGGTGAATCGCGATGGTGACGAGCGCCACCATGCCTGCGGCGATGCCCCACCACTTGTGATCCGACAAGGTGTGTTCGTCGTAGCCGCCTCCAACCCCGCGCATCAGTCCCAGGACAATCGTGGCGATCATGGCCAACACGGTGAAGATGTGGACCAGCGTCATGATGCGTCGCCCCTCCTCGCTGGCGCGCCGCATGTTGTAGAGCTCCAGCACACAGGCCAACAGCACAAAGCCGATCGGCAGGTGCAGGACCACCGAATGAAATGGCGCCAGGAATGGGAACCATTGAAACGGGCCGCCGCCGTCGCCGGTTGCTCCGGCTTCCGAGGCCATGGCCGTGGTGGTGAACATCAGAAACGCCGTCGCAAGCAACGCCAGCGTCCGTCCGCGTGAGGTGCAGTTGGATTCACTCATATCGGGTGTCAATGAATCTGCATTCGACGCGAGTTTTCAGATTCAGTCCCACCCGGAATTGTCCTGTACAAGGCAAGTATTGACTGGCCCGGGGCCGGTATTCAGTCAGCAGCGATCCGAATTCAGGAACTATCCCCTGAATTACTGAACACTGATTACTGACTACTGACTACTGGTGCGGCCTTTTGCCAATTCCCCCGATTCGCCTGTCTGGCGGGACGCCTGCGCTACAGCAACCGGTTCGGTCGGATCCAGCGGATGCGGGCGGTCAACTGATCGCCGCGCGCTCCGCCGCGAGGCATCCATTCGCCGACCGTCACCCAGGATTCGTCCCTGCTGACGTTTACGACATGGAAGTTGCCCATCAAGGCGACGCGGTTGGGATCGTCCACGCCGTCGCCGACCAGCGGCAGAACGACTCTTTCGGTTGCGCGGATCAGATGGCGCTTCTCCGGATCGACCTGCGCGACCCAAAGCGGCGACCGCCAGCGGAGGACATTGGCGTTGCTCTTGTCCTTTCTTGTGTAGACCAGAAACAGACCGTCCGAATGCGTGAGCCAGTGCTGCTGGGTGGTGGACATGATCAAGGGTTCGCCGTCGTCCCAGGTCCAGGGCTTCCTGGGCGCCCAGTTGAGGCCGTCGTCGCTGACGCTGTTGTAGCCGTGGTTGTCCTCGGCGCGGATGGTGATGAAAAACTTGTCGGTGAATTGCGTGACCGAAGGCTCCAACAGGCCGCGTTTGTGCTTCAGTTCCAGGGGCGGGCCCACCTCCTTGATCCTCAGGAACTCGCCGTCAAAGGAGCAGCGCACGCCGGCGACCTTTCGGAAGTTCGCCTGGTCGCCGAAGGTGAAGGACATGGCGATGTCGCCGTTGGGCAGGGTGACGCGTTGGCCGCAGTTGTTGGTGTAGATGAAGGAGCCGCGAGGGTCGTCCCACTTCAGAATGCGGCGCTCGGACCAGGTCCCGTCCTTCCGGCGCACGGCGTAGACGGGGTAACGCGCCAGTTGTTCGCCTCGGGAGAACTTCGCGCCTCGGTAAAAGACCACGTGCCCCAGAGCCAGAACGGCGCCGGTCTGGGGATGAAACTCCGGAACGACATCGCAGACGCCGGCCTTGAGGCCCTTGTATCTGGGGTCCATCTCATGCCAACCAAGCGCCGGAATGGGCGCGGGCCTGGACCAGGTCTTGCCAAGGTCGGCCGACTCGGACCAATGCACCGGCCCGAAGTAATCCGAACCGCCGATCGACTGCAGCGTCATCAACGTCGTGTCCGGACGGCCATCGTTGCCCGGAACCCGACAGGCGCGTGGATGAAACCAGGTCGTGCCGCCGCTGCCGTCGCGATTGCGTCGGACGGTCTCCTTGTCGATGGATTTGATGAGCGGCGTCTCCGCCTTGGATGCGACGGGCAGGCCCGAAAGCGCCAGGGCGGACGCGCCAAGAAAGCTTCTTCGGGAAATGAAAGACGTGTTCTTGTTCATCGATGATTGGGGGTGTGATGTGTTTTGCAATATCTGCGTATGCGCTGCCGGGGTTCGCGTCAGTTTCCGAAGATTTCAAAGAACTTTTTGCCGAACAGGTCGATTCCGGTTGCGTGGATGCGCGCCCGGATGCTCCAGCGCACGGGTCCGCCGAGGGTCCCTTTCGCCATGCCCAGCGCGGTGTTACGGACGACATGGACGGCTGTTTCCACGGCGCCGCCGGTGTCCAGATTGTCGGGGTCCGGCGTAACGAGTTCGAATTCGAATGAGTGGGTTTCATCGGGCGCATGATCGCCCGAGACCGGCAGTTCAAGGTCCGCGCGATAGATCTCCACCTTCTGGGGCGAGTGGCCGCGTCGCCTCCGGCCGCCGGGCGTGCGTTGAACCGCCGCGACGGATAAGACGATCTTGTCGATGGTCACGGTTCGGCGCGGATTCAGGTAGACCCAGCCGGTGATGGTTTCGCCCGGATGATACTGATTCCGCTCCAGAACCACCTGAACCTTGCCCTTCAGGCGCAGCAACACGTTGTAAACGATCAGGCCGACCACAAGGACAGCCAGTCCGACGCACATCAATCTGAATGCCAGATCCGGGTTCATGAAGGATTCTCGAGGAACGGATCTCAAGCATGCCCAACTCTGGGGGAATGGCAAGGCAGGGTGAGGCGAGGGCGTGATTGTTCCCCGCTGGCGTCGGGGCGGATGTTCGGCTAACGTCCTGCCGGATCTGCACGCGCACATGCCCCAAGATTTTCAACCAGGCGGGAAGGTCGGCGCCGGCCGTTATGTCCTCGAAAGGGAATTGGGCCGCGGCGGCATGGGCGTGGTCTGGCTGGCCAACGACACCGAACTTGGCGAACAGGTCGCGCTGAAGTTCGTCCCATCCGAAATCCGGCACGATCCCATGGCGCTCGACGACATGCGCCGGGAGACCCTGAAGAGCCGCCGGTTGACGCATCCGCACATCGCGCGCATTCACGACTTCTGCAACTTCGAGGGCGAGGCGCCGTTCATCACCATGGAGTTCATGGACGGGCCGAATCTCTCCGCCCTGCAGGTCGGGCAGCCGGATCGCGTCTTCCGCTGGGAGAAGATCCAGCCCTGGATCCAACAGCTCTGCTCGGCGCTGCAATACGCGCACGAGGAAAACGTCGTTCATCGGGACCTGAAGCCCGGCAACCTGATGATTGATTCCAAGGGGCGCGTCAAACTCTGCGACTTCGGCCTCGCGGCCTCGGCGGCCGACAGTCTGAGCCGCGTCTCGCGCGACATGGGCTCCAGCGGCACGCCGCCCTACATGAGCCCCCAGCAACTCGATGGCGGCGCGCCCTCGCCCTCCGACGACATCTACAGCCTCGGCGCGACGATCTACGAACTGCTCACCGGCAAACCGCCGTTTCATTCGGGCGACATCCCGCACCAGATCCGGTCGGTCGCTCCCAAGTCCATTCCCGACAAGCTGGCCGAGTTGAGCGTCGCCAATCCTGTGCCTGAAGCGGCGGTCGCGTTGATCATGCAATGCCTGGTCAAGAATCCGGTGCATCGCCCGGCGAGCGCCTCGGCGGTCGCTGAGGCGGCCGCCAGCATCGCATCGGGACCGCCGCCCCTGCCGGCGGTCGAACCGGAATCCGACGGCGCCGTTTCGGCGGCTGATGTCGAAGAGCGGGAGGAGGATGTGGTCGTCCCGGAAGCGACTGAACTTTCGGAGCCGGAGCCCTCCGAGCCGCCGGAGGAGCTGCGGAAGCGCGCGCGCAGGAAGAAGATCATCATTGGCGTCATTTGCTTCCTGTTCCTGATGTCGGCCCTGAAGAAGGCGAAGGAGCGGGGCGGGGAGGGACGCGGGGAGGCAGCGAACGATGGAACCGCCCAGGTTGGCTCGTCGATTTCAGATGCGGAGCCCATCAGTTTGATCCCCGCGAAGGGGCTCGAAGGATGCGACGTCTACAACCTGCGCCGACAGAACGGGGGGGCTGTCTCAATCGAAGGGCCCATTGCCTGGACGGAAGAGGAACCTTGGGGTTGGTCGGTCAACAGCCACCGGGTGATCGAAGGCAGGATCGAGGCGGACGTCGGCGAGGCGGTCAAATCCTACCTGGTTTTCGAAATGGACGCGTTGCGGGACTTTGAACTCGGATTCAACCACGAGTTTCACAACAACGTCGACGGCATGCAGATGGCGCCGCGTCGACTGGCCGGGGTCTTCTATCGAAGCGGGCCGGTTGGGGAATGGCATTTTCAAGGGGTTTCGCCGCTGCTGAACAGTGGCGGCATTTTCACCCATCCATCGGACGGGACCTCCCCGACTTCCGAAAACTTCAGCGGGTCGTTCTGGGAAGGCGTGGATCCGGAGATTGCGAGGCGGCTCGAACCGACGCCGACGAACCTGGCTTCCAGCGGCGATTCGTGCGTCATCAAGGCCAGGGGCGGGCGTATCCGACATTTCCAGAACGGGACGGCCGTTCTGAGCCATGAGATTGTCAGGGACGAACTGCGGTTGCCGGGCAGGATCGCCATTGAGATCTGGGCCGAGGGCCCGGGGTGGAATGTCGTCGAGTTCGATGGTTTCTTCCTGAAGCGTTACGACGACTGATGACGACCTCGGATACTGACAGGGCAGGCGGCCCACGCATCCCCGAGCTTCTCGCGCCGGCCGGCGATTGGGAATGCGCCAGGGCCGCGGTCGAGAACGGAGCCGACGCGATCTACTTCGGCCTTGAGCGCTTCAACGCCCGCATGCGCGCCCACAATTTCACCGAGGCGGATCTCCCGGAATTGATGGCCTTTCTGCATCTCCGCGGCGTGAAGGGCTACGTCACTTTCAACACCCTCGTGTTCGAGAACGAACTCGCCGAGGCGGAACAGTTTCTTCGTTCGATCATCGCGGCGGGAGTCGATGCGGCCATTGTCCAGGACGTCGGCGTCGCGCGCCTCATCCGCCGTTTGTCGCCGGACTTCCCGATCCACGCCTCGACCCAGATGACCATCAGCAGCGAGGCGGGCGTGGCGTTCGCGCGGAGCCTCGGGTGCGATCTCGTGGTTCTGGCGCGGGAATGTTCCATCGGGGAGATCGCGAAGATTCGCCAATCAGCCCCTGCTTCCGACGATGCAACACCCGGCGCGCAGCGCGACCAACTCCCCCTCGAGGTCTTCGTGCACGGCGCGCTTTGTGTCGCTTACTCCGGGCAGTGCCTGACCAGTGAGGCCCTCGGCGGTCGTTCCGCGAATCGCGGGGAGTGCGCCCAGGCCTGTCGCATGCCTTACGAACTGATCGTCGATGGCGAGAAACGCGAACTTGGCGACCGGCGTTACCTGCTCAGCCCGCAGGATCTTTCGGGAATCGAGGTTCTTCCCCAATTGCTTGAAGCCGGCGTCGCGTCGTTGAAGATAGAGGGGCGGCTCAAGGCGCCCGAATACGTGGCCAACATCACGCGTGTTTATCGCGAAGCCCTGGATCGGCTGGCTCCGGGCCATGGCGACAGGAAGCGCCGCGCCGGGATATCCCGGGAGGACCGCTACGATCTGGAAATGGCGTTCTCCCGCGGGCTCCATACGGGCTGGCTTGGCGGCATCGACAATCAGCGATTGGCCCATGCCCGCTTCGCCAAGAAGCGCGGCGTCTATCTCGGCGAGATCGAGAAGGTCAACGGGCAGGTCCTTTCCTTGGCGCCCAAGGCCCCCATCAAGGCCGGCGATGGCGTGGTCATCGACACGGGGACCGGCGACGACCACGAGCAGGGCGGACGCGTGTTTACCATCGACAACCAGGGCCGCGCGGCGCGGTTGCGCTTCCGCGACGGGCAGATCGATCCGCGGCGCGTCCGACCCGGCGACAAACTTTGGAAGACCAGCGATCCGGAATTGGACAAGCGCGTCCGTCAGACCTTTGCCGGAGACAAGCCGCGTCGGACGCGGCCGGTTTCTTTTGAAGTCCACGGCGCTGTTGGGACACCCTTGACCGTCATCGGACGAGATGACAACGGGCATGTCGCGAAGGCGGAATCCGAGATTGGCTTGGAGGCGGCGATGAATCGGCCGTTGACCGAGGAATCGTTGGCCAAGCAGCTTGGGCGACTTGGCGGAACGCCGTTTCACCTGGAGTCGGTGGACAACCGCCTCGAGGGCGGGGTCATGGCGCCGGTCAGTGAACTGAACCGGATGCGTCGTGAACTGGTCGCGGAGCTTGCGGCGCAACGGCGTCGGCCGTTGCGCTGGGAATTGCGGGCTTCGGGAGAGGCGTCAACAGAGCGCCGGGCATTGCTCGGCATTGAGGGTGACCGTCAGTCCATGCCGGGCAATGCCCGGCGCTCCAAGGCGGCCCCGGTCCTCATCGCTTTGGTCCGAACGCTCCCGCAACTGGAGGCCGTGATCGACTGTGACATCCGAACGATTTACTGCGACTTCGAGAATCCCAAGACCGCGCGTGAAGCCGTGCGTGTCTATCGGGAGCGCGTTTCGGGACCCGCCACTGCCTCGGACGCCGGCATTTTCATCGCGCCGCCGCGCATCTTCAAAACCGGCGAGGAAGGCGTTCTGCGTTCCGTGCTCGCCAGCAAGGCGGACGGCTATCTGATCCGCAATCATGAGGGGCTGCGGTTCTTCAGGGACGAACGCCGTATCGGCGACTTTTCCCTCAATGTCGCTAACAGCCTGACAGCGGATTATCTGCTTTCGGAGCACGGCTTGGAAACCGTGACGGCGTCCTATGATCTCAATGCGGGCCAGTTGGCGGATCTGCTGCGCGCGACCGAGGCGCATCGGATCGAGATAACGCTGCACCAGCACATGCCGATGTTTCACATGGAGCACTGCGTCTTCTGCGCCTTCATGTCGGAAGGCAAGGACCACCGCGACTGCGGTCGCCCCTGCGAAGAGCATGACGTGAAGCTGCGCGACCGCGTTGGGATGGAACACCCGCTCAAGGCGGATGTGGGCTGTCGCAACACGGTGTTCAACTCACAGGCACAGACGGGGGCTGAGTATGCTGCGCAGTTCATTGAACTGGGCGCGCGGCGATTCCGGGTGGAATTCCTGAATGAGTCCCCCGACGAGGTTCGTGAGACGATCGGTCGCTACCGGCAGTTGTTGAACGGCGAGCTCGAAGGCGGCGAACTCTGGCGCGACCTGAAGTTGAAGAATCAGCTCGGTGTCACCCGCGGGCAAATGGCCGGGGTGTAGGGGAGGACGGAGCGCGGATTCGATGTCTCCGGTGCGGTGAAATCCGAAGGAAGCGAAAAGCCACCGTGGCAGCCGACGTGTGGGGGCGCTGGTTTCGGTGGGGGGGGGGTTATCATGGCCACAGCACCGCGGCGGGCCCCGCGGGGTGGGGTTGGCCCCCGCCCGGG
>JAYPEY010000032.1:26898-52414 GCA_038126035.1 Verrucomicrobiales bacterium
GAGGCTCTGATGTCGGTCGTGCGGGATTGAAATGAGCCTCCTCACGTCGGCTGCCACGGAGGGTTGGGTTTCGCCCGCGCGCTTGTCTCGCCCCTGCAGGGCTTTGAAGTGGGTCGCCTGCGGCGAGGCGACCCTACCCGCGTTCCTTCACCCTTCCTTGATCTCAAAGATGGCCTCGACCTCGACTGCGGCGCCGGTGGGGAGCGCGGCGAAGCCGAGCGCGCTGCGGGCATGATAGCCGTCGCCATCCTTGCCGTAGATCTCGTGAAGCAGATCGGAGGCGCCGTTGATAACGAGGTGCTGGTCGGTGAACTCCGGGGCGGAGTAGACGCAGCCCAACAGCTTGATCACGCGGAGCCCGTCGAGCGTGCCGTGTTCCTGGCGCACGGAGTTCAGGATCTTTTCCGCGCAGTTCTTCGCGGCGGCATAGCCCTCCTCGACGGACAGGTCCCTGCCAAGAACGCCGGATTGGTCGCTCACATGGCCGGAGGTCATCAGGAGATTCCCCGTGCGGATGCAGAGGTTCAGATATCCCGGTTCAGAAGTGGTGAATTGGAGTCCGAGCTCTGCTGCTTTTTCTTCAGGTGTCATGGCGGTTTGGCGTTGGTTGATTGGTTTGTCGAAAATCAGGTTGAGCGGGGAATTTATGCAGTCGCTGCCATTGCGGTCACGCGCAAAGCGGTTGTGCTTTGATCCGGCTGGAGTCGCGGATTGGGCAATACGGTGGGGCAAACCCTGAGCCGGACGTTGGAACTTGCAGATCGGCGTCCGGGACTATCGGCCGCTCGGCTCAGCGGGAGCCCCACCGGCGCCGCTCAAACCAAACCGGTCAACCGCCCCTGGCTGTCGCTGAACTGCCCGGCATCGACGTCCATGGCCTCGGCCATGGTGCGGAGGACGTTGGAGAAGGGTGGGTGGTTGTCGGGATCGTGCTTCAGATGTCGGCCATGTTTCAGCCCGAGCTTGTGGCCGCCGGCGATCAGGAGGGGGAGATTCTTTGGCGAATGGCCGCCGCCGGAACCGGAGTTCATCCCGGAGCCGAACAGGACCATGGTGCGGTCGAGCATGGCGCCATCGGCTTCCTTGGTGGCTTTCAGGAATTTGAGGAAACGGGCGAGGCAGCCGAGGTGAAAGCGGTCGATCTTGGCGAGTTGCTTGAGCATGCCGGCGTCGCCGCCGTGATGGGAAAGCTGGTGATGGTTCTCGCCGCCGCCGCCGCGACCGCCGGCCTCGCGCGACCACTCATAACTGACGACGCGGGTCGTGTCGGTGAGGAACGCGAGGTAGTTGATCTCCATCATCACATCGATCCACATCGGCCGGTCGTGCGCGTTGCCGGGCTGCATGGCGAGTTGGAGGAGCCTGCTGTCGACCTCGGGCTTGGGGACATCGACCCATTCCTCGAGCCGTTGGACGCGCAGTTCGGTCTGCCTGACCGAGGCGAGGTATTCCTCGAGCTTCTCCCGGTCGGGGCCGCCGAGTTGTTTGTTCAGTGTTTTCGCCTCGCCGAGAATGCTGTCGAGAATGGATTTCTTCTCGGCGTAACGTCGCAGCGTGGCGGCGCGGTCGTCGGCGGTCTCCGGAACAAAGAGGCGTTCGAACAGGCGTTGCGGCGAGTTCTCGGCGGGGAGGGGCGTGCCGGATCGATCGAAGCTCAACGTGTGGCTGTGGCCGGCGGATCCGGTTCCCGAATTGTCCGACAGCTGCAACGAAGTGAAGCGCGTCTCCTTCCCGTGCCTGGCGGCGATGAGCTGGTCGATGGACTGCGAATTGGTGTAGTCGGAGCCGGGGGTGGACTTCAGGTCCGCGCCTGTGAGCCAGGTGTCCGCTCCGCTGTGGCCGCCCGTGCACTTCGGATGTCCGAGTCCGGACAACACGGTGAAGTCGGACTTGTCCAGTTCGGGAAGCGAAAGCAGCGGATCCTTGTGTTTCACCAGCGTGGACAACGACGGCGACAGGGTGTAGTCCGGACCGTCATCTTTCGGCAGCCATTCGGCGATATTCACGCCGTTGGGGATGTAGCAGAAGATGGCGCGCGGCTTGACGCTGTCCGAATTCGCCAAGGGCTTGAACTTCGACGGCGCCGCGAACGAGGACGGAATCATCGCGTCCAGCAAGGGCAGGGAAAGGCTGACGCCCAGGTCGCGCAGGGCGTGGCGGCGGGACAGGGGTTTGTGGAGGAGGTTCATGGCGGTGCGTTGGTGGAGTTGGCGACTTGGACTCAATTCTCTACGACTCCCAATGTCGTCACTTTCAGATCAGGCATGTTCGAGAAATCTGCATCGAACGTCACGATACCAAGGCCGAGAGTTTTGGCGAATGCGGCAAGATAGGCGTCGGTCCAACCGGCATGGCTGGGATGAGGCGACTGTGTTCTTTGTTTGAATTGAGCGCCAGCTCCTGTCGGTTCCTCAAGATAGACGATCCGCGGATCGTTCGAAAGCGCTTCATAATCGAGCCAGGCCGCCGCTTGGGAACGCACATTGGTTTGGCCAATGATTCTTGAATTTGTCAGATGCCGCAGAAACGCCATTTGCGTGACCCGGCAGAATGCGCAACTGGATTCCGATTGATTGTCGAACCATTCCTTTGCGGCTGCGTGATGGAAATGATCCCCCACGGCGAGCGCGAGCCACACGTTGGCATCAAGCAGGCTAGTCCCAGGCGCTGGCATCCAGTTCTTCCTGGCTCGGGTTGACCGGGTGGCCGGTTGCGGGGATCAAGGGGAGTTGGACTCGTTCCCTCTTGGCTGGGCAGTCTGCCTCGGGCTCGGGCAGCACGGTGAGGTATCCTTTCCCGTTTCGGGGAAGGATGCCTGGTTCTGTAGGGGTCACTCGACCGTCCTCAATCTCCACTCGTACAGTCAACAAGCTCATCCGGTTGTCATTTTGTTATTCAAGAACTTCCACACTTTACATGATCGGAGCCAAAATTGAAGGGCAAGAAATCGGCCGCTTTCGTCATTTCGTCAGAAACGGCTGCGAGGTGGCGATGTAATGAATCAGTGAGCGGATCGTGTAATCGTTTTCCTTCATGGCGGCGACGGCTTCATCGACGAAGGGGGTGTCCGCGACGCCGAGTTCACGGCCCAGCGCGTAGGTCAGCATCTTGCCGGCGAGGCTCTTGAGAAAGAGGTCCTCCTTCTGCAGCAGCGTGTTCTGCAGTTCCTCGACGCCGTCGATCTCCGTGCCGTCGGGCAGCTTGGAGGCGGCGTTGATCCTGGGGTCGTTCCTGCCGATGCGGCCCTTGTAGCCGAAGCCTTCCTGGTCGCGCCATTCACCCGCGGCGTTGTAGTTCTCGAGGGCGAAGCCAAGCGGGTCGATCTTGTCGTGGCAGCGCGCGCATTGCGGCAGTTCGCGGTGGATCTCCAGTCGCTTGCGCACGGTGGCCTTGTCGATGCCGGGGACCTTGGGCTGCAGGTCGCCGGCGTTGGCGACGGGCAGGCCCGGATCCGTGCCGAGAATATTCTTCAACAGCCAGACGCCGCGGCTGACCGGAGAGGTGCGGGTGCCGTTCGAGGTGATGCTCAGGATCGAAGCCTGGGTCATGACGCCGCCGCGCTTCACGCCCGCCGGGAGCGACACCCTGCGCATCTGGTCGCCCCTCACGCCGTCGATGCCGTAGAAGCGGGCAAGGCGTTCGTTGATCACCACGAAGTCCGACTTGATCAGGTTCATCGCGCTGAGATCGTGGCGCAGAATCTCGGCGAAAAAGCTCTCTGATTCCGCGACGCTGGAGGTCTCGAGGTGGCGGTCGTACTTCGGATAGAGGTCCGAGGCCGGCGGATTGGCCCCCACTTCCCGCAGTCCCAGCCATTGGCCGGCGAAATTCCTGGGCAGCGCCTCGGCGCGCTTGTCCGCCAACATGCGATCCACCTGTTTGCGGACCGTTGCCCGGTCCAGCAGTTTGTCCTCGTCGGCCAGGCGCGACAGCTCCTCGTCCGGCATGGTGGACCAGAGGAAAAACGAAAGACGCGACGCGATCTCGTGACTGTTGAGAATGCGAGGCTTGCCGCCCGAGCCTTCGCCGGGTTCGGCGAGGTAGAGAAATCCGGGTGAGGCGAGCGCGGCGACGAGCGGGATCTTGATCGCCTCAACGAAGCTCCCCTTGTCCGGGCGGACCCTCTCAAAGAGCGCGAGCTTTTCGTCGATCTCCGAATCCGAGACCGGCCGCCGATAGGCGCGCGGCATGAATCTCGCGAGGACCTCGCGCGCGTAGCCGGTTTCGTCTGTCTTCTCGAGGGGCGACTCGTGAAGGATCCTGCGGTGGCTTGGCGGCGGCCAGGATTCATGGATGGGGCCTTCCAGTTCAAACCAGTCCAGCCAGGCCTCGGGGCGCACGAAGGTGTCGCCGGTCTGGCACCAGAAGTTCTCAAGGACCTTGGGGATGCTGTAGGCGTATTGGATCCTGATGCCGGCCTTCACCGTGGTGAAGCGCGTGCGGAATTCGTAGATCTTCGGAGCGGACTTGGGCGCATCCACGTCCCATTCCGCGACGGGCCTGGGTTGTCCGCCGAGGTTGACGATCAGTCGCAGGCGCGGCGGCCCGTAGTCGTACATCCGATCGGTTTCGAAATGCTTCAGGTCCTGGGGCAGGCTCTGCCTCTGGCGTTGGGCCTCGCGTGTGCGGTTCTTCTTCTCCGATTCCGAAATCCGCCATTCGAGGGCCTTGCGCGCGCCCTCGAGGACCGCCTTCCGATCCGGCGTCAGGCCGCCGGCGCGGACGCGGATGATGTAGTCGCCTTCGGTGAAGACGCGGAAATCGCGGGCATTGGGGACGAGGTTCCAGGAGTCATGATGCATCACGGTGAAGTCGCCCTCCTTGCGGTTTTGAGCTCCGTGGACAATCGGCCGCTGTTTGCCCAATTGAATGCGGTGGCGGTCGCCGTCGCCTTCCTCGGGCTGGAAACGCCACCTGATGACCTCGGGCTGTTCGCCCTCGACCAACGCGCGATCCAGGACGTCGCGCGCCATCTCCAGGTAGAGCTCCAGATGAAGCGGTGAAATGGTGAGGGCCTTGGCGTTGTTGTCGAAGCCGCCGGCCGGCGGATCCTGGGGAAACGCGGAGACGTCGTAGTCGACGCCGGTCAGGTCGCGGATGGCGTTCTGGTACTCCGTGCGGTTCATCCGACGCAGGACAATGGAGCCGTCGCGACGCACCAGTTCCGCGGCGACCATCTGTTTGGTGATCCAGTCCACGACGTTGGCCGTGGCTTGGGGATCGGGTTGGGGCTCTTCTTCCGGCGGCATTTCGTGGCTGTTCAGAACATCGACGACCTCAGCCCATTTCCCCTTGGTCGCTGGATCAAGGAAATCGGTCGTCAGGTCGCGATCGACGCGGAAGTTGGCCTTGTCCTTCTCGGGACCGTGACAGCTCAGGCAGTGTTCTTTCAGAAACGGTTCGGCTGTTCTTCCGAAGCCGGATTCGTCCCGTTTGAAAGAAGCGCGCTCCGGCGAGCCAGCAGCGGCCGTCAACTCCGACTTGAGATCGCCGCCGGAATCCTTCCCGTGCATCGCCATGGCGACACCGGCGATGACAGCGCATCCGGCAATCGCGCCGGCGAGCTTGATGTAAGCCCCTTTGCTTCCGCCCTTTGTCGCGGATGGGGACGATACGGGCGCGCCTGCGCCGATTCCCTCCAGATCGCTCAAGGCGATCCAATCGGCAAGCCCTTCGCGCCAGACCTTGTCATCGGGTGAGAATTCATTGCGGGCCAATCCATCGCGGATCTTCCCGATGGAATATGGCCCCTGATCTTCCCCGTTGCGGTGAACGAATATTTGCATGGCGTGCGACTGCCGACATTCCGCCAGAGTTCGATGGATGTAAAACTCCGATTGTCCGGAACAACGGCGCCGCGCTTGCCAAGCCCGTCTCATCGGCGCAGTGTGCGTTCCACACACAGAAGACGTTCTTCCAACCTCCGATCCCATTCCCGCCATGTCCGTTCAATTCCAACCCGAAGGTTATCATTCCGTCACCCCCTACATCATCGTCGAAGGGGCCAATGCCGCGATCGCATTCTACGCCGCCAATTTTGGCGCGAGCGAGGTCCTGCGCATCCCCGGCCCCGGGGGCAAGGTCATGCATGCCGAGATCCTGATCGGCGATTCGCGGGTCATGCTCGCTGATCCCTGTCCCGAGATGGGCGCGGAGGCACCGGCCAGGTTCGGCGGGTCGCCGCAGCACCTGATGATCTACACCGCAGACTGCAACGCCATGTTCGACAAGGCGGTCGAGGCCGGTTCTGAAGTCCTGCGGCCGTTGGCCGACCAGTTCTACGGCGACCGTTCCGGCACGTTGAAGGATCCCTTCGGCCACCAATGGACCATCGCAACGCACGTCGAGGACGTCAGTGACGAGGAGATCGCCCGGCGCATGGAGGCCATGATGGGCGGCGAAGGCGGCGGCGAGTAGAACGGGATTCATCCCGTTTGTTGCGCGTCCGACATGCCATGTCCGGCCGCCGTGAATCTCATGACGCACCGCAGATCCTCAGTCCCTTCATGTCCGGCGGCGCGAAAACGGGATGAATCCCGTTCTACGGGCATCCGTGTCAGGGCATGTAGCGCAGGCGTCCCCGCCTGCGGGGCAACCGGGCGTCCCCGTCCGGTTGTTCGGATCTTGCGGCGGGACGCCGCAGGAACCCGCAGCCGGGACGGCCGCGCTACGATCATGGCTCTCGCGTGCTTCGCGTGGCTGGCCTGCTCCTCCCTTGCCGCGGAATCCTCAGACGCTCATTGGCCGCGCTGGCGCGGGCCGCTCGACACCGGCGAGTCGCCGACCGCCGACCCGCCCACTGAATGGAGCGCGGACAAGAACATCCGCTGGAAGCTGGAGATTCCCGGGCGCGGCCATTCCACTCCGGTCATCTGGGGCGATCGGATCTACCTGACCTCGGCGCGGCCGGTCGGCGATCCGTTGCCGAAGCCGCGTTACAGCGGTCGTGAGGGCGCGCACAACAACCTGCCCATCACGAATCGACAGGAATTCGCCGTCATGGCCGTCAGTCGTTCGAAGGGGGAGATCGAATGGACGAAGCCCGTGCGTTACGAGATTCCCCACGAGGGCGCGCATGAGAGCGGCAGCCTGGCCTCCAATTCACCGGTGACGGATGGGGCGCATGTCTACGCCCACTTCGGTTCGCGCGGGTTGTATTGCCTGGACGACAAAGGCGGGATTGTCTGGGAGAAGCAGTTTGGCAGGAAACACACCAAGCATGGCCACGGCGAAGGCGCGTCGCCAACGCTGCATGGCGACACCCTGGTGGTGAACTGGGATCATCAGGAAAAGTCCTTCGTCGTCGCCCTGGACAAGAGGACGGGTGAGGAGATCTGGAGTCGGAATCGCGACGAAGTCACTTCCTGGGCGACGCCGATCGTGGTGGAGGCAGAGGGGCGCAAGCAGGTGATTGTCCCGGGCACGCATCGGGTGCGCGCCTACGATCTGAAGACCGGCGAGGTCATCTGGGAATGCGGCGGCCTGTCCGCCAACATCTGCGCCTCGCCGGTCGCGGCCGATGGGATGGTCTTCGCGGGCAGCAGCTACGTGAAGCGCGGCTTCATCGCGGTCAAACTGGCGGGAGCCAAGGGCGACATCACCGGCACGGAGCAGGTGGCCTGGACCCGCGTCCGCGGAACGCCCTACGTCCCGTCGCCGCTGCTCTACCGGGGACGACTCCACTTTTTCAATCACTACCAGAACATACTGACGCAACTTGACGCCGGGACCGGCGCCGACGACCCCGGCCCCTTTCGCCTGCCGGGCATTGGCAACATCTACGCCTCGCCTGTCGCCGCCAAGGGTCGCATCTACATCGCGGACCTGGACGGCGCCACGCTGGTCATTTCCGCGTCGGCCAAGCCCGAATTCATCGCGCTCAATCGACTCGACGACAGCTTCGCCGCCTCCCCGGCCCTGGTGGGGACGGAGCTTTATCTGCGGGGGAGAGCGCATCTGTATTGCATTGCGGAGCATTGAAGTGGGACGCCTGCGGCGAGGCGTCCCTACCTTTGATTGGCAGGGACCTTTCGCCGAAAAGGTCCCACTTCAAAGCCCGGAAGGGGCGAAGGAAGCGGAATCACGTGCTTACGCCCATTTTAACCGTTGATCCTGCGTGGCCCATTTCCCATGATGCGCGCCTTTTCCTGCCGGCTCCGGTGGGTTTTGTTGAAGAATCAATAGAATGTTAACCAGACGCGTCATTCCATGTCTTGATGTGCACGACGGCCAGGTCACCCGCGGCCAGCAGTTCGGCGTGGCCGAAAAGGGCGGCCTGCGCAATGTGGGCGATCCGGTCGAACTCGCGCTCCGCTACAACGAGCAGGGCGCGGATGAGATGGTGTTCTTCGACATCACCGCCAGCGCCCACGGTCGCGCGTCGATGGTCGATGTGATCGAGCGCGCGGCGGACCAGTGCTTCATGCCGCTGACGGTCGGCGGCGGGATCCGCGCCATTGAGGACATGAGCGTCATGCTCAAGGCGGGCGCCGACAAGGTCAGCATCAATTCCTCCGCGATCGCCACGCCGGATCTGATTCGCGAGGGCGCGGAAAAGTTCGGCAGCCAGTGCATCGTGGTGTCGATCGACGCCAAGCGCGTGGAGCCGGGCAGGTGGGCGGTGTTCGCCAAGGGCGGCCGCGAAAGGACGGGGCTGGACGCCATCGAGTGGGCGGTCAAGGCGGTCGGGTTGGGCGCCGGCGAGATCGTGCTCAACAGCATCGACGCCGATGGCATGAAGACGGGCTACGACATCGAGATCACCCGTCGCATCAGCGAATCGGTCGGCGTGCCGGTGGTGGCCAGCGGCGGCGCGGGCAAGTTGGAACACATGGTGGATGTGCTGTTGGACGGCAAGGCCGACGCGGTCCTGGCGGCGAGCATCTTCCACTTCGGCGAATTCACCGTGGGCGAGGTGAAGGACTTCCTGGCGAAGCACGACGTTCCAGTGCGGTTGATTCCGGAACTGGACTCCTGATTCTTGATTTATGAACGTATTCGAAAAGCTGAAATTCAACGCCGACGGGCTGATTCCGGCCATCGTGCAGGAGCAGTCCACGGGCCGTGTGTTGATGATGGCCTGGATGAACGAGGCCTCGCTGAAGTCGACCATTGAAACCGGCAAGACGCATTTCTGGAGCCGGTCGCGGCAGAAGTTCTGGATGAAGGGCGAGAGCAGCGGCCACACGCAGGAGGTCAAGGACATCGCCTTCGACTGCGACGGCGACACGCTCCTGATCCAGGTCGAACAGCATGGGGCCGCCTGTCATGAAGGCTACAAGAGCTGCTTCTTCCGCTCGATGGAAGGCGATGATTTCAAGGTCACCGAGGAGATGCTCAAGTCGCCGGACGAGATCTACGGGAAGAAGTGACCTCGACGGCTGACGCGCCGGTCTTTACGCCGCGCGCGTAATGGGCTATTGGTTGCGTATGAACGAGCGAATCACATTCGACCCGCAGAAATGCGGCGGCCGCCCGTGCATCAGGGGGATGCGAATCCGGGTCAAGGATGTGCTCGATCTATTGGCCGCGGAGGTGCCCAAGGAGGAAATCTTGGAAGACTATCCGTATTTGGAAGCCGCGGATATCACCGCCTGCCTCGAATATGCCGCGGGGGAATCGGATCATCCCGTACTGCTGGCGAGTTGATTCATGCGCTTTGTCGTTGATGCCCAACTGCCGCCTGCTCTCGCCCGGTTGTTGGATGAGAGCGGTCATACGGCGGAACATGTCGCCGAACTTGGTATGGAGGCGTCTTCCGATTCTGCAATCTGGGACTACGCAGAGAATCACGGAGCCATTGTCGTTACGAAAGACGAGGATTTCAGGAATCGCCGGAGCCAGAGCCGCGACTCCGGTCCTGTGATTGTCTGGCTGCGTTTCGGCAACACGAGTCGTAAGGCGTTGCAGGATTGGTTCAAACCCTTGTTGCCGGGAATCGAAACGCTCATCGATCAAGGCGATCGCCTGATCGAAGTGCGCTGACGTTGGTCGGCGATTCCGCGCCCTGTCGCAACATCAACCGGCAGCGGAATAATCGGCTACGCGGTGACAGTTGGATTTTACTCCCTGCTCTCCATGTGGCAGATTCGCCCCCCTTCGGATCGACCGCCGATGGTTGACGAAGACGTTGGACCACGGAAAAGAGCGAACGGCGCGGAAAATCAGGCGCCTCAACGACCCGAAGGTCCATCCGTGTGAATCCGTGTTCATCCGTGGTTGAGCACGAACCGGCAGAACAATGCACAAGCCCGACAGAGAAACATTTGTCAGTCTCGCCAGGCAGGGAAACGTCATCCCGGTCACCCGGCGCATTCTGGCTGATTTTGAAACGCCGCTCTCGGCCTACCAGAAGATCCGCGGTCAGGGGGAGTCCTTCCTCGCCGAGTCCGTGGAGGGCGGCGAGCGGCTGGGACGCTATTCCTTCGTGGGCTGCAATCCGCGCGCGCTGATCCGACAGGACGGCGACAAGGTGCAGCACATCGAAAACGGCAAGGTCCTGAAGGAATTCAAGGTCACGCCCGGGCAATCGACCGACAATCCGGACGAAGTCCGCGACGGGTTGGAGGCCATTGAGCGCATCCTGGCGCAATACAAGGCGGTCACGTTGCCGGACCTGCCGCGCTTCACCGGCGGGGCGATCGGCTTCATCGGCTACGAATTCATCCACGATGTCGAGCCCGTCGTGCCGCGTCCGCCCAAGGACGACCTCGGCACGCCGACCATGTACTTCGTCATCGCCGACCAGTTGCTGATCTTCGACCGCGTCAACCAGACCATCACCATTCTCGTCAACGCCTTCATCGACGACGCGGTGACGGCCTTGGAGGCGTACGAGATCGCGACCGAGGAGATCGACCGGTTGCAGACGCTGCTCGAGCAGCCGATCGAACACCACCAGGCGGAATTGCGGGACGAGATTCCCGATGTGGCATTCACCTCCAATACGCCGAAGGAGACGTTCCTTGCGAATGTCGCCAAGTCCAAGGAGTACATCACCGCCGGCGACATCATCCAGGTGGTCGGTTCGCAGCGTTTCACAACCGACTTCAAGGCCTCGCCGATCGACCTCTATCGCGCGGCCCGGACGATCAATCCCTCGCCCTACATGTTCCTGTTGGAACTGGAAGGTTTCTCCCTCGTGGGCGCCTCGCCGGAGATCCATGTGCGTTGCGAGGATCGCAAGGTGGAGATCCGCCCGATCGCCGGCACGCGCCGACGCGGCCGCACAGAGGAGGAGGACCTGGCGATGGAGAAGGAACTGCTCGCCGATCCCAAGGAGCGCGCCGAGCACGTGATGCTGGTGGACCTCGCGCGCAACGATATCGGGCGCGTCTGCGATTTCGGGACGGTGAAGTGCGAGGATGACCACATGATGTTCATCGAGCGTTACAGCCATGTGATGCACATCGTCTCGCAGGTGGAGGGGACGTTGTCCGAGGACAAGACGCCTTACGACCTGATGCGCGCGACCTTCCCGGCCGGCACGCTTTCCGGCGCGCCGAAGATCCGCGCCATGCAGATCATCTCCGAATTCGAGCAGACCGCCCGCGGTCCGTATGGCGGCTGCATGGGGTACTTCTCCTTCAACGGCAACCTCGACTGCTGCATCATCATCCGCACTGCGCTGCTCAAGGACGGCAAGGCCCACGTGCAGGCAGGCGGCGGCTGGGTCTACGACTCCGTGCCCGAGCTGGAATACAAGGAAACCGTCAACAAGGCCCGCGCCATGTTCAAGGCGGTGTCCCTGGCCAAGGGCTTCGAGCCCGGCGAGCGGGCGTAGTCCCGAACCGCGACCGGAGCGCGGCTGTGTCGAAGACCAGCCGCAGCAACCTCCGACCGCCCGAGCGGCTTCGGCAAGGCCAATCCCCGGAAGATTTCCCGGTCGCTGCGGGTCACAGACCCGCGGTCCGGGGCATTCGTATTGAACGCGCATTGCGTGCGGCGGTCCAAGCGACATGGAGAAGAACGATCCTTCGCGGTCCGGCCAAGACCACGCGGCGAGTTCAAAGGCTTTTCGATCAGGGGTGATCCTGACATTGGGAGCATTGGTTTGTGTGGGGATTTGGACGACACAAACCACGTCCGGTCGGCTTCAGGACTTGCGTGTCGAACTGGACTCGCTGAAACGAGCAGATCACCCGGGCAGCTCTGAAACCGCAGAAATTGCAGAATTGCAGGAACGAGTCGTTGAATTGGAGGAAGCCAATGAGGAGATGCGGCGCGCCATGGAAGGCATGTCCCACACTTTGTCAATTTCGCTTGCGCAAATCATGCGAGAGCAGAATCCGGTGGAATACGAAAAACAGATTGCGGCCCGCCATCGCATGTCTTGTGTCATGAACCTCAGACAGATCGACGGAGCCAAGGAGCAGTGGGCGATCGACAACAAGAAGGGCAAGGAGGCAATTCCAACCAAATCCGATTTGTACGGAGGGAATCTCCACATTCTGGGAGAACCTTCCTGCCCGGAGAACGGCAGGTATTCCATCAATGCTGTCGATGAGCTGCCCACCTGCACGGTTGAAGGACACGCAATCAAACGCTGATCGGAGCGCGGCTGTGTCGAAGACCAGTCGCAGCAACCTCCGGCCGGCAGGGCGGGTTCAGCCAGGCTTCGCACCCCGGAAGATTTCCCGGTCGCTGCGGGTCGCAGACCCGCGGTCCGGAGGCAGAATGTTGTTTCAATTCTGGGCCCTTCCGCTTCAATCGTTCAAACGTAGCGCGTAAACCCCAGTTTGAAGTTTGGAGTTTAAGGTTGAGCGTTGAACCTTCGTCTTAACCCCGTTTTTCCCGCCTTGCCCTCGTTGGGGCTGATTCTAAAATCCCTGACCGATGACGTTGTTGCCGATTGTGGGACGGGAGTTGCGGATCCGCGCGCGGCGGGCGTCCACGTATTGGTTTCGGGTTTCGGCGGCGACGGCGGCCCTGTTGCTGGTCCTGCTGGTCAATGTCTCGATGGGGAAGCATGCAACCTCGGGGCAGTTGGGATTGGCGTTTTTTCACACCCTCGCTTGGGGAACGTTGTTCCTCTGCCTGATCGCCGGGATGGTGAACACCTGCGACTGTGTCAGCGAGGAAAGGCGGGAGGGAACGTTGGGGCTCTTGTTTCTGACGGATCTCAAGGGCTTCGACATCGTGTTCGGCAAGCTGGCGGCAACGTCGCTGAACGCGGTGTTCTCCCTGATAGCGATCTTTCCCTTGTTGGCCATTCCGCTTGTCCTGGGCGGGCTGGAGATCGATCGACTGCTGCGGACGCTGGCGTCATTGGCCAATGCCCTGTTCTTCTCGCTGGCGATCGGGATGGCGGTCTCGACGATCAGTCAGAAGGAGCGGCGCGCCCTGAGCGCCACGCTGTTGACCGTGTTGTTCTTCACGGTCGGGCTGCCGATGCTGGCGTGGTTCCTGGATGACATCGCACAGTTTCGGGGGAGCGACATCCTGGCCGAGAAGGTTTTGATCCCGTCGCCCTGTTTCACACTGGCGATGGCGAGTTCGGATGCGGTGGCGAAGGCGTCGGCGCGCGGGGCCTTCGTGGCGTCGTTCCTGCTGATTCACGCGATGGGCTGGGGGCTGCTTCTCTTCAGTTGCCGCACGTTGCCGAATCGCTGGAAGGATCGTCCCGCCAGCGCGGCGGGGCTGCGGCTTCGGGAACGGTGGAAGCAGTGGTGTTACGGGACCGGCGAGGAGCGGAAGGCATTTCAACAACGGCTGCAGGCGGTGAACAGTTTCTTCTGGGTGGCGGCGCGCGACCGGATCAAGCCCACGATTGTCTGGGGCGTGTTCGGGCTCATGGGCGCGCTTTGGCTCTGGGCCTATCTGGAGGATCGCCGGGGGTGGATCGATCAGACCTACCAGGTCCTGACCCTGATGGTCTGCTATGTCGTCCTGAAGGTCTGGATCGCGATGGAGGCCTGTCATCGGTTCGGCGAGGACCGGCGCAGCGGCGCGTTGGAACTGCTGCTGGCGACGCCGTTGAGCGTCCGGGAAATTCTGGAGGGCCAGACGCTGGCCCTGAGGCGGCAGTTCCACGGACCGGCGCTGTTCACGCTGTCGGTGAACTTCATCTTCCTGCTGGTCTGGCGGGATGATCGGCAGTGGGTCCTGATGATCCTGGCCGGGATGGTGGTGTTTGTGATCGACGCCTTGGCCCTGGCCTGGCTGGGCATGTGGCTGGGGCTGCGGGCGCGACACGGGACACGCGCGACCTGGGGCGCGATCTGGCGGATTCTCCTGCTGCCCTGGTTCATCTATTTCCTGACCTTCCTGGCCATCGAGATTCCCAACGGCGGGCCCAATGTGGGCGAAGAGGGCTACACCGCCATCTGGTTCGCCATCGGCATGGCGTTCAGTCTGTTCTTCGGTTTGGACGCGCGCGCGCGGCTGCACGCTGAGTTCCGCATCATCGCCACGCAGCAGGTCGATGTGAGCAAGGGGAAGAAGCTGGCGTAACGGCGTGCGCGTTCCAAGTAGCCGCGTTCGCAAGAATGTGGCGCTCCACGCCTGCGCATCGCGTTGCTCGCTCTGGCTGAGAAATGGGCAAACCGGTCCGCCTTCGCTTTGCAGCTTCGGCGCGAAGGCGGACCGCAATACCCATTCTTCAGCGTGCGAGCGTAGCGAAGCTCCGCGTGTGCGGCGTTTCCTGTGTCGATACGATCGGAACTGCGTCCACTCGTCACAAAGGCGGCGACGCTTCCTTGCAAACGTGGCCGGGCGCCACCATCCTTCGCAGCTCATGAAATGGTATCGGCAGCTTCATTGGCAGATCATCGTCGCGTTGATTCTGGGGATCCTTTTCGGCGTCATCGCCGCGAAATTCGGTTGGCGTGGATTGGTGGAGGACTGGGTCGCCCCTTGGGGCGAGATCTTCCTGCGGTTGCTCAAGCTGATTGCTGTGCCGCTGGTGCTCACCTCGCTCATGCTGGGCGTCTCCTCGCTCTCGGATGTCAACAAGTTGAGCCGGATGGGCGGCAAGACCATCGGCATTTACATCCTGACCACGGCCGTGGCGGTCGTCATCGGCTTGTTGATGGTGAACCTGGTGAAGCCGGGCGCAAAGCTGGACGACCAGACCCGCGCCGATCTGGCCGAGAAGTTCGAAAATGACGAGGGCCTGAAATCCAAGGCCGCCACGGCTGAAAAAGTGAAGAAGCGTCCGGCGCTGCAGCCGCTGGTCGACATGATTCCGGACAACTTTTTCCTCTCCGCCTCCGGCAACGGGAACATGCTGCAGATGGTGTTCTTCGCCATCCTCGCCGGCGTGGCCCTGGTGCGGTTGCACAGCGACAAGTCGAAGCCCGTCATCGATGTGGTGGGCGGGTTCAACGAGATCGTGATCGAGATGGTGAAGCTGATCATGAAAATCGCGCCGATCGGGGTGTTTGCCCTGATCGCGGATGCCATCACCGAGATTGCGAAAGACGACCCGGCCTCGGTGGTGTCGTTGATCAAGTCGCTCGGATTCTACGCGGCCTGCGTGATCGCGGGTTTGCTCGCCCACATGTGCCTAGTCTACCTGTTGTTGCTCAAGGCCTTCACCCCCTTCACGATCAGGCAGTTCCTGCAGGGGATCGGTCCGGCGCAGTTGCTGGCCTTTTCGACCAGTTCGAGCGGCGCGACCCTGCCGGTCACGATGAAACGCTGCGAGGAGAACCTGGGCGTCTCCAAGGAGGTTTCCTCCTTCGTGCTGCCCCTGGGCGCCACGATCAACATGGATGGGACGGCGCTGTATCAGGCGGTCGCCGCCGCGTTCATCGCGCAGGCGACCGGAATGGAGCTGACCATGGGGAACCAGGTGACCATCGTGCTGACGGCGGTCATGGCGTCCATCGGCACGGCCGCCGTGCCCGGAGCCGGCATGGTGATGTTGATCGTGATCCTTGAAGCGATCGGCGCGCCGGGGGCCGGCATCGCCCTGATCGCCGGCGTGGACCGCATCCTCGACATGCTCCGCACCGTCACCAATGTCACCGGCGACGCCACCGTGACCTCCATCATCGCCGCTTCGGAAAAGCAGATCGTGGAGCCGGCGGCGGGGGTGATTTGATTCAATCGCTCTCCATCACGAGGTCCGTATGGATGCGGACTTTGATGTCGTCGCCTGAACCTGTGTTCCCGGAAAGCGCGGATTTGGCGGCGGCGGCGAAGGCTTCGAGGAGGCTGGGTTCCGGCGGATTGGCGGCGGCGAGGCGGACTTCGAGCAGTCAGCCGGATTCGGTCCTGGTGGCGACGGCGCTGACGATCTTTCCGGCGTCGTGGCGTTGGACGGTTTGTTGCAGTGTTGATCTCAACTCGGGAGTGACCGCCGGCTTCTTGGCCTGCAATTCCACGGCTTTGGTCAGAAGCGCGGATCCGAGCGGGATGGCGAGCACGGCCGCGGCGACGATCAATCCCAGCGCTGTGCGGCGGACCCAGAGTCTTCCGTCGACGGAGGTTCCGCCGCCGCGGATGCCGGCCGCGTAGAAGTTGATGGCGGCTCCGAGGATGATGGCGACGACGTTCGTGGCGAACAGGGCGGCCGCGCCGCGGGCCACGGCGACCTCCCCCAACGCGATGGAGATCCCGGTGGTCGCAATCGGCGGCACGAGCGCCGCGGCAATGGCGACGCCGGCAAGGGCGGCGGTCAGGCGGGGGCGAGCCACGCAATAGGACGCCGCCACGCCGGACAGGAACGCCACGGCCATGTCGAGCAGGGTTGGTCCGCCGCGCGCGGCCATCTCGGGCGTCAATTCGCGGATGGGGGTGACAAAGCCCATGATGACTCCGATGGTCAACGCCGCAAAGAAGCCGTAAACGATCGCGCGCGCGCATGTCTTCATCAGCGGCAGGTTTCCCTGCACCAGGGCGAGGCCGGAGCCGAGCAGGGGCGTCATCAACGGCGCCACCAGCATGGCTCCGATCACCACGGCCGTGCTGTTCACAATCAGGCCCAATGCCGCGATCGCCGTCGCGAGGGAGATCAGCGCCATGAAGTCAAAACTCCAACGTGAGTTGAGTTCGAGATTCTCGAAGAGACTGATCCGGTCCTCGCGTTGGAGCTGAGGCACCCGGAAGTGGAGCCATTGCTCGAGTTTGCGGCGCAACCGTTCGCCCATCGGCTTGGCCCGCCGCACGACGCCCACGGCCATGCCATCGTCGCCGCTGAGCAGGCGGTCCGGCACGGCCCCGAAGAGCCGTTTGCGCAGCGCCCCGATATCCGAATCGCCGATCAGCAGGAGGTCGTATTCCCTGGACGCCTCGTTGCGGATGCCGTCGTTGACATTGTCCGCGAGAACGACCTTGGGCTGCACGCGGGAGCCCGGCTCCACGCCCGCCTTTTTCAACAACCGGGCCAACAATCTCTCGCCGACCTCGGAGGCGACCTCGTCGGTGTCCGGTTCGACAAACAGCGGCGTGACGGCGCCCTCGTTGTTCTCGACGATCTTGCGCTCCAGTTGGAGGGCGAACTGCGAATGGTGTCCGCCGGAGGTCGGAATGAGGACGCGGTCGCAATCCGAACCGTCGGTGTCGCCGGGGCGAAGCAGCAGGGTGTTGCAGGGGGCAGTCTCGAAGAGGTGGCGCGCGAGCAGCGCGTTGGCGTCTTCGCTGCGACCGCTGACATGCTTGCCGACGATGAGCAGGCCGGGCTTCCCGACGGCGATCTCCTCCAGGATGGCGGATCGGCGGTTGGCTCCGACCAGCTTGCGGACCGTGGCCGGTGCCGGGCTTTCCTTCGCTCCTTCGGTTTCCGCATCTGCAGGGCCCGATGCCGGGTCGGGCGCGGCGACGTCGGCAGGGTGGGCGCCAGGGTCTTCAACGCAACAGTGCGCGGATTCCAGAGTGTCGAGGATGACCTGCAGGACCGGGGCAGGCTCGGCGTCCGGGCCTGTCTCCGGCGTGATGAAGCGGGCCTCCCCGGAATCCCCGCTCTTGACGGCGTAGATGATCGAGAGGGGCTGATCCTCGGCGTGCGCGAACTGGCATGCCCACCGCGTCATCGCGGCGGCTTTGTCTTCGTCGGTGATGACGGCAAGGACGGCCATGCGAAACTCGAGTTTCCGGCCGGGATTTTGAGGCATTCGCCGACGCGGTGGCGAGAAGAATTGGATTGGCGCGCCGGCGCCGACGCGATTTGAATCGGGCATGCCCATCGACAATCCAGATGACGCCCTGCAGTCGGATTGGGATTTGAGCCCGACAACGAGGGGACTCCTGGAAGCCCACGCCCGGCGGGAGTATCCCAATGAATGCTGCGGGCTGATCCTGAGGCCGAAAGACCATCCCGAGGCGCCGCTGCGCGTCAGGGAGTGCGTCAATGCCCAGGACATCCACCATCGACATGACCCCCGGAATTTCCCGCGCACGGCCCGTAATGCCTATTTCATGGATCCCGCGGACCTGCTGGCGGTCGAACAGGAGCGTCGGGCGAGCGGGGAGGTCGTCGCGGCGATCTACCATTCCCATTGCGATGCGGACGCCTATTTCTCGGAAGAGGATGTCCGCCGCGCCGTAGATGGCAATGGCCCCATTTTCCCGGGCGTGGCCTATCTGGTGATGTCGGTCCGGGAAGGGCTTCCAATCAGGTTCAAAACCTTCCGTTGGCATCCTGAAATGGGACGATTTCTGTCCGATTGCGGGGAATTAGCCCGCGCCTGACACAATTTTGGTGGCAATTTTGGCAAAGAATTCGGGAAAGAAACATTGCCTTTTCTCAAGATCTACGGATTCTGGCCGCTGTTTTATCCGGAATCGGCCCAAGGGTCTGCGAAGAACGGACCGGGGTCAGCGATTGGTTGATTGAATTGTAGAAGCAGAAGAAGCGGCGCGAGAGACGCGGTCGGTGAAGCTCGCGCCGCAATTGATTTATTATTGGGAAAGCAGAACATCATGAAAAATTATCCGTGGAAAAAAGTGGACTGGATGAACAGTGCGTTCCTGATATCGACGCTCCTCATCACCCTGACGGCGGTTCCGGCGTACATCTGGCATTTTGGGATGGACTGGTTCCTGGGCGGGATGTTCCTCCTCTATTTCATTGCGACCGGCCTGAGCATCACCCTGGGTTACCACCGGCTTTTTTCGCACCTTTCGTTCAAGGCCAAGTGGCCGGTGAAGTTCGCCACGCTGGTGTTTGGCGCGGCGGCCTTTGAGAACTCGGCCCTCCGTTGGTGCGCGGATCATCGCCGCCATCACAAGCACGTCGATCACGACGAGGACCCCTACGACATCAACAAGGGATTCTTCCACGCTCACATGGGTTGGATCCTGTTTCGCGTCAACGAGCCGTCGCCGATGAGCTGGGTCAAGGATCTGCAGAAGGACAAACTGGTCATGTGGCAGCATCGGAACTACGTCTCCATTGCGGTCTTCGTGAGCTTCATCCTGCCGGCCGCGCTGGGTTATCTCTGGAATGGCTGGGTCGGCGCGTTGGGCGGTCTGCTGATCGCCGGCGTGGCGCGGGTCGTGTTTGTCCATCACATGACCTTCTTCATCAATTCGCTCTGCCACACGCTGGGGAGTCGCCCCTATTCGACCAATTGCACCGCCCGTAACAGCGGTTTCATGGCGCTCTTCACCTTTGGCGAGGGGTATCACAACTTTCACCATGAGTTTCAGCACGACTACCGCAACGGCGTGAAGCCCTGGCAGTTCGACCCCACAAAGTGGAGCATCTGGGCCCTGTCCAAGCTGGGCATGACCAGCGACCTGCGCACCGTGGACAATGAGAAGATCATGCTGGCGGAACTGGCCGAGAAACGCCGGCAGTTCGACGCCAAGGTCGAGTCCGGCAAGATCAGCCTGTCCGACTCCGGCCGGAAACTCCTCGAGACCGCCCACGAATCCCTGCAGCACGCGAAGGAGAACTGGGAGGCCCGCCTCGCCGATTACCGCAAGGCCGCCGGCAAGCAGGTCGAAGCTTCCAAGGAGAAGTTCGCCGAGATCCAGAACGAACTCCACGAGGCGCGCACGAACCTCCGCCACGCCATCCAGGAATGGAAGGATGCGCTCAATACCGCGCAACTGCAGTTCGCCTGAGGCAACGCCCACAGCTCAGTTTGACAAGCGCCCCGGGATTCCGGGGCGCTTTTTTTGCGCCCACCTGCCTCATTCAAGCCGGGAATCCCCCCACGGATGGCAAGGCCGACCCACGGATGAGATGGCCGCAAGGCAGGACCGAGAAACACCGGATGTCGGTTGGCGGGCGCCGATCAGCTTTGCTCCGCAATCCAATCGTCGTATGGCTGCCCCGCTCGAAGAATGACGCAACCTTTTCGCATGGCCAATGACCTCTTGTTGAGATGAAATGGCCATACCCGGTCGCCGCTTGTTCGCAACCTCTCCAAGTCCCTGAAACTCGTTCCATATCTTCTCCTAAACAGGAACCGAGGACAAGAAACCGGCAGCAAGCGGAAAATCAGCGAGGTTGATCGATACGCGTGATCCAACAGATCCTGTTTGGTCTCGATTGGGAAGTAGGCGGACATTTTGTGCATACCCTGGTCGTCAGTTCGTAACCTCGCCGCAAATCGAAAAGATGGTCGTTCCTAAATCTTCTTCATCCGTGGGTCGGCTTTGCCATCCGTGGGGAACAAAGCTTCCGGCTGGAGCATGGCCAACCCATGACGTCCGGCCAGCGTCGTCAACCGGCTCTCCCGCTCCTTGGACGGAATCGTCCGCCCGATTTCCACCGGTCCTCGGGGCACGCCATTGCCCAGCCGCATCGCGAGATCGGCGTCGGCGTCGGAGCAGACTCCGGCCCCGACCAGTTTGGCCGCCTCGTTGAACTGCGCGAGGATTGCATCCAGCGGTTCGAAGTCGGGCAGGGCGCGCGCGTCGGCTTCAATCCTCGGCCGGCCTGCGCTCCAATCGTGATAGCCTCCGCCTGACTTTCGCCCCAGCGTTCCCCGCCCGACCATGCGTCGCAGATGCTCCGGCGGACCGTAGTCCGGATGCAGTTCCCGGGCGAAGCAGTCGCCCATGGCGACCATGACATCGAGTCCGATGAAATCCATCAGTTCGAAGGGGCCCATCGGCCAGCCGAAGGCGCGCATGGCGGCGTCGATCGTCTCCGGCTTGCGTTCGCCTTGCTCGGCGAGATTCTGAAAGAGCGCGAAGGAGGCGGCGTTGATGCGGTTGACGATGAAGCCGGGCGTATCCCTCTGCGCGAGGACGGGCGTCTTGCCGAGCTGTTCCGCAAAGGTGATCGCCCGGGCGAGGACTTCGTCCGAGGTCTGCCCGCCCCGGACGACTTCCACCAGTTTCATGACCGGCGGCGGATTGAAGAAATGGAGGCCGACGAAACGGTCCGGCCGGCCGCTGGCGTCGCCCAGGTTGGAAATGCTGAAGGTCGAGGTGTTTGACGCGAGGATCGTTCGCTCCGATTTCAGGGCCCCTCGCAGTTCCTGCAGGACGGCCGTCTTGACTTCGGGAGACTCCGGAACGGCCTCAATGACCAGGTCCGCATTCTGCACGGCGACTTCGAGGCTGGGAGTCGCGCTGAGAAGGCCGTTCTCAAGCCGGGCAGACTCCTCCTTGGAGAGACGTCCCTTTTCGGCCAGCTTCCGGACATTGGCCTGAATGCCGTTCAAGGCCTCGGCAAGCGCGGTTTCGCTCGAGTCGAACAGCCGGACCGGAAAGCCGGCCGTGGCAGCGACCTGCGCGATGCCCCGTCCCATGGTCCCCGCGCCGATCACGGCGATGGTTTGGAGAAGGGGCGCTTTCATGTTTAAGATGAGTTCTACCAACCCGGACGCCGGACGGCAACGCGGCGCCGCATGATTGAAAAGACGGCCCCGGCCTGCTACTTCCTCGCATCGTCCGCGACTGATTGGAAATGAACGCCTTCATCAGAAACACCCTCGGCGCCGCGCTTGCATTCTGCGCGACGACAACCTCTCCGGCTGTAGATCCTCCGGGCCGGCGGCCTGATCCGGACAGGAAGCCGGCCGACATGGGCCGGCCCGTGCAGGTCTACATCCTGATGGGGCAGTCCAACATGCTGGGCGCCGGCAGGGTCGAACCAGGCAGGAAGGGGCCTGAAGGATCCCTGACGCACGCGGTGAAGGAGAAGGGGCTGTATCCCTACCTGATCGACAAGGACGGCCGTTGGACGACACGCAGGGACGTCCGCAATGTGCGGGTCATGGGCAGCGGAACGGGCGGCATGAGGCTCTTCAACAATGAGTGGCTGACGATCAAGGGCGGGAAGATCGGCCCCGAGATCGGCATCGGACATCACCTGGGGCGGGCGATCGACGCGCCGGTGTTGATTCTCAAGAGCTGCATCGGAAACCGCGCGCTGGGCTGGGACCTGCTGCCGCCTGGCGGCGAGGGATTCGAGTTCAAGGATTCCAAGGGCGTCACCTGGGTCCACCCCGGCTACAAGGGCTCCCCCGAGAAATGGCGGAAGGGAGAGGAGCCCAAACCAATCAAGTGGTACGCCGGCATGCAGTACGACGGCGACGTCGCCCGGACAAAAAAGGTCCTCACCGAACTCGACAGGTTCTATCCCGGCGCAAAGGAATACGAGATCGCCGGTTTCTTCTGGTGGCAGGGCGATCGCGACAGCCGGAGCGAAGCGCTTTCCAGCCGCTATGAGAAGAACCTCGTTCACCTCATCAAACAGCTCCGCAGGGAATTCGAGGCGCCCGATGCGAAGTTTGTCTGTGCGACGCTCGGACAGACAAAGAAGGGCGACGCCGGCAACGGCGGGAAGATCCTGGACGCGATGTTCGCGGTCGATGGCAGTTCCGGCCAATACCCGGAATTCGAGGGAAACGTCGCCACGGTCTACACGCATCCGCTTTCCCGGGGCGGCAGTTCCGGCGGACACTACAACGGCAACGCCGAAACCTACATGAACGTCGGCGCAGCCATGGGCAAAGCGATGGTCGGGTTGCTGAACGCCGGCCATTGAAGCTCAACCTGACCAGCCCATTGCCTCACGGATCGCCCCGACCACGAATCCAGAATGCATCGCGACCAGCCAACGACCATGAAACGCAGCCTGTTCTTCTCCATTCTCCTGCTCGGCGCCTCGTCGCTGTTTGCCCGGCCCAATGTCGTGATGATCTGCATCGACGACCTGAACGACTGGGTCGGTTTTCTCGGCGGACATCCCCAGGCTCGGACGCCGCACATGGACGCGCTGGCGAAACGCGGACGCAACTTCGTCAACGCCCATTGCGCCGTTCCGGTCTGCTCGGCGTCGCGGGTCAGTGTGATGTCGGGCCTGACCGCCACGACGCACGGCAGTTACGAGCTCGGCCCCAAGTATCAGGATCTGCCCGCGTTGAAGGACGTCCCCACCATCCAACAGTATTTCAGGGACAACGGTTATTACACCCTGGCGGGCGGGAAGGTGCTGCATCACGGATTCACGGGAACCCTGGCCGGCTCGATCGACCGGACCCTGTCCAATCGCCGCGGCGGTCCGCGGCCGAAGAAGCCGATGAACCGCCCGGCCAACTGGAGCGGCGCCTGGGACTGGGGCGCCTTTCCCGAAAAGGACGCGGACATGTTCGATATGCAGCTGGCCGGAAAGGCGGCGGAGGCGTTGCGCGAGGACTTTGAGAAACCGTTCTTCATGTCGGTCGGATTCTTCCGCCCGCACGTCCCCCTTTATGTCCCGCCGAAGTGGTTCAAGCTTTACGATCCTGAGGCCCTGACGCTGCCGGACAATCCCCTTTCCGATCTCGATGACCTGCCGAAGAACTTTCTCGGCATCAACGACTACGCAGTGGCCCCGACCCACGCGGAGGTTGTCCGAAATGGAAAGCAACGAAGCCTGACGCAGGCCTATCTGGCCGCCATCAGCTTTGTCGACCATTGCGTCGGCGTTGTCCTCGAAGCCTTGATAGCGAGTCGGCATGTCGACAACACCATCGTGGTCCTGTGGAGCGACCACGGGTTTCATCTGGGCGAGAAGCAGCACTGGGCCAAGCGCACCTTGTGGGAGGAATCCACGCGCGTTCCGCTCCTGTTTGCCGGGCCGGGCATCGAGCCCGGGAAGGCCTGTAAGGAGGCCGCCGGTTTGATCGATGTCTTTCCCACCCTGGTCGAGTTGTGCGGCCTGCCGGAGCATCCGCGTCTCGAAGGCGTCTCCCTCGCGCCCCAGCTCAACGATCCGGCGGCGCGCAGGGAACGGCCCGCGATCACGTCGTCCTACTTCGGCAACCACTCCATTCGCACGCGGGACTGGCGGTTGATCGTCTACAGCGACGGGGCGGAGGAACTCTACGACCATCGCAACGATCCGGATGAATTCCGCAACCTCGCCAACATTCCGGCTCACCGGGCGACCCGGGACAAGCTGGCCCGCTGGTTGCCGAAGAAGGCCACCCCGGAGTTCAAGGCGCGTTCAGAACGGGATCGCGCGAAGCGGAAGTAGCCGCCTTCGAAACGAAGGCGGCGGCCCCGCGCGGTCGTGCGGCGCGCACACGCCGGTATATAGACGCGACAACGCCGTTCCCGAAGAAAGCGGTGGCCTCATTTCGCGGAACACTTCACAATCCGCGGACAAACCCATGAGACCCATTCCCGCGATTCTTCTCCTCGCTCTCGTCCTCAGCGCCGCGCCCGCTCAAGCCCAGCCAAAGGCCAAGCAGAACGACCCCTTTCAACACGCCTTCGCCAATCCCGTCGACAAGCCCGGCCTGCCGCGGGTGTTGATTGTCGGGGATTCCATCTCCATCGGTTACACGCCGCGGGTTCGCCGCCTGCTCGACGGCGTGGCGAATGTGCATCGCCCGAAGACCAACTGCCGCTGGTCGGCCTTCGGCGACGAACACATCGAGGAGTGGGTCGGCGATTCGAAATGGGATGTGATCCATTTCAATTTCGGACTCTGGGACTGGTATGGTTGGCGGCAGGAGACGAAGGCGACGCCGGAGTCCTATGCGAAGAGCCTGGAGAGCATCATCACGAAGATCCGGAAGAAATCCGACGCCAGGCTCATCTTCGCAATCACCACGCCGCCCTGCATCGCCGCGGAACGGAATGCGCACATCGTGGTGAGCGAGGACCGGGCTAAAGAGTTCAACCAAGCGGCGCTCGCGGTCATGACGAAACACAAGGTCGGCGTCAACAATCTCTACGACCCCATCATCGAGCGCCGCGCCGAACTGCAGCGCGCGGAGAACGACGTGCATTACAATGACAAGGGACGCGACATTCTCGCCGGGCAGGTCGCTGCGCGGATCAAGCGGGAACTTGGAAAGAAGGCGGCCAAGGCGGCGGCGAAAGGCGCCCCGACGACCCTGCCCGGCTTGAAGCCGCGCGGAACGCCGGCCGGGCTGTGAAGCCGCTGATCAGGCGGATCAGACAGTTCGCGTGAGGCGCTGTTGGTTCCGGATTGAAGTGGGCTCGACGGAGTCTCTCCCCACCGGTTTCACGAACCGTCCGGTTGGCGGACGCGCTGACGGCGACGAAGTCGGGTGCGGTTCCGGCGTAAAGCGAGAGGCCATGAAAGCAACGGCGGCGAAACCTGGTGATCGGTGGGGAAAGACTCCGTCGAGCCCACTTCAAAACCCCGAAGGGG
>JAYPEY010000032.1:52424-54776 GCA_038126035.1 Verrucomicrobiales bacterium
CGCCGGCGCGGCCACTGGTGTGTGGGGGGGGCACACCCCCCCCCCCCCCCCACTTCAAAACCCCGCAGGGGTGAAAGCGGATCTTCTCAAAACATTTGATCAATCCACCCACAAGAGATAAACATCCTTCAATGTATGAAGACCATTACGGTTAATGTATCCGAGCCGGTCTACCGGGATTTCCAGGAATACGCGGTGAGGTCGGACCGGAAGGCGTCCGAATTGATCCGGGAAGCCATGGAGGAGTATCGCCAGCGGCACATTGAACGTCGCACCACCTTGCGGGATCGGCGTCCGGCAAGTGTTGGCGGGCCGATCGCGCCGGTTTCCCCGGACGACGATCTTCTGGGAGAGATGCTCGATGACACACGGGATTGACACGGACTTTCTGGTCGCGAGTGAAATCGTCGATCACCCGTTTCACGGTCAGGCGGATGCCTTGCTCCAAGAGTTGCTGGATGACGGTCACGATCTCGCGGTCGCCCCGCAGACGCTGGCGGAGTTCATGCACATCGTCACCGACGCCCGGCGGATGCCCAGACCGTTGGGCATGAGCGACGCGACCACCCGCGCGGAAGCCTGGTGGAACGCCGCCGAAGTCGTCAGGGTCTTTCCGGGAGGACAGGGCGTCCCCTGTTTCCTCGCCTGGCTTCGACAGCATCGACTGGGAAGGAAGCGGCTTCTGGATACATTGTTGGCGGCCACGTTCCTTGAAGCGGGAATTTCAAGAGTCTTGACCAACAACGGCAGGGACTACGAGGTGTTTGGCTGCTTCGAAATCGTGGACTATCGCTGAGGCGCCGAACCGGCCGTGAAACCCCAACCATTCAAGTTCCAGGCAAGCAGATCATGAACCAAAGAGACCAGAAGACCGACCGTCGAGACTTCCTGCAGCAATCCGTCATTGGCGCCGCCGCCGCGGGCCTGACCGTTGCCTCCACTTCCCACGCCACCGCTCAGACCGTCGCCAACGCGAAGGAACCCGAGATCACGAACGACGTGGATGTCCTCGTGGTCGGCGGCGGCACGGCGGGTCATGTCGCTGCGATCCAGGCGGGGCGCGCCGGGGCGAAGACCTTGATCGTGGAGCGCAACAGCCAGCTCGGCGGCACCACGACCACCGGCGGCGTGGCCTTTCCGGGATTGTTCGACGCGTGGGGCAAACAGGTGATCGCGGGCATCGGTTGGGAATTGGTGAAGGAGAGCGTGGAGCTGGATGGCGGCGAGTTTCCGGATTTCTCCAAGGTCCCGCAGCGCCATTGGCACAATCAGGTTTATACGAACCAGTTCCTCTACGCGATCCTGGCCGAAGAAAAGTGCGCCGAGGCGGGCGTGGAGATCGCCTATTATGAATTTCCCCAGACGGTGACCAAGACCGACGAGGGCTGGCGGGTCGATTGCGTGGGGTTCGGCACGAGACGCCGCGTGCGCTGCAGACAGATCATCGACTGCACCGGCGGCGCGGAGGTGGCGGGCATGCTGGGGTATCCGCGCCTGCGCGAGGACGAGCGACAGCCGGGCTCATTTCTCTTCATGCTTGGCAAGGCTCACACGCCGGGACGCGAGCAGATCCATCGGCTCTACGTCCACGGCGCAGATTCGAGCAACTCGCGCACCGCGACCGAGGCCAATCTGACCGGGCGCAAAACGATTCTCGCCAAGCTGCGCAGGGAGAAGAAACGGCTCATGCACCTGCAGCCGGAGACCGGTTTTCGTGAGACCTATCGCATTGTGGGTGAAACCGTGGTCACGGTGAACGACTACACCTCCGGCCGCGTGTTCGACGACGCGATCAGCCATGCCTTCTACCCGGTCGACCTCCACACCAAGTCAGGCGTGCGACCGAAGCCCCTGAAGCGCGGCAAGGTGCCGACGATCCCGTTGCGGGCGCTGATCCCCAAGGGCAGCCGCGACATCATTGTCGCCGGCCGCAGCGTCAGCAGCGATCGCCTGGCCAATTCCGGTCTGCGCGTCCAGGCCTCCTGCATGGGCATGGGCCAGGCCGCCGGAGTGGCCGCGACCCTGGCGGCGAAGGCCGGAACGACGCCCCTGGAGGTTCCGTTGCCGGAGATCCACTCTCTCCTGCGCAAACACGGTCAGATCATTCCGGGGCAGGCGTAGTCGAGTGGTAAGACGAAGGAACTGTCTGGGGGCATGTCAGTTTTGTGTAATCGGTGGTCTAACACACGCGGGGCTTCGCTACGCTCGCATGCTGAGAAATGGGTATTGCGGCAGCAATACCCCACCACGGTGGGGCAAACCTGCTTGTCGCGCAGAAGCTGTAAAGCGAAGGCGGACCGGTTTGCCCATTTCTCAGCCAGAGCGAGCAACGCGATGCGCAGGCGTCCCGGC
>JAYPEY010000033.1:0-52967 GCA_038126035.1 Verrucomicrobiales bacterium
GTCCGTGGTCAGTGGTCAGTGGTCAGTGGTCAGTGGTCAGTGGTCAGCTCCAAGTTCCAAATCTCAAAAGCGGTCGCCGGGCTTGATCGCTGACGTTCCAGTAATGCTCGTGGTCGCCCTTTGCTGAAGTTTGGAGCTTGGGATTTGGAACTTTTTTGAGATTTGGAGCTTGGAGCTTGGGTTTTCGCTCCCGCAACCAGCTCGCGACATTGGGGCAGCGCCTCCGCGCCTCATCCCAGTTTCAACCGAGCCCTTCGCGGGTTGTTGACCATTATTCGCCTTGCGGGTCGTTCCTCGATTGGCTAAGAACGGGATCGCCCTTGGGCGGATTCGTAACTTCAGCCATCATCAGCGATGAAATCGATCTTCACGGCCATCCTTGCCTCCCTCATCCTCTCCGCTCCGGCCTTCGCGCAGGAGGTCCAGATCGGCGACACCGAGGAGAAGGCCATCACCACGACGCCCGGCTACATCGGGACCATCAACCGGGGCAATTCGAAGATTCTCTACTTCAGGCAGGGCGAGATCACCATTGTCGACGGCAAGGTGTCCAAGATCGGCTGGAAGAAGGTAACGAAGAAGGGCGGGGCGTTGAACGGCCTGGTGAAGGATCGCGCCGTGGACATGGCCGTCCGCTATGCGATCGGAAAGGCGGCAGGGAATCTGACGGAGCAGGACCTGCGGGAGGTCCGCAAGCTGGAAATCACCCCCCGGACCAAACGCCATCTCAAGGCGCGCAATCTGTTCGGCCTGGAAAAGGCGACCAATCTGGTCTCCCTCACGGCCACCCACAACACCCTGACCAACATCGCCGACCTGAAAGGCCTGCGGAAGCTGCACACCCTGCATCTCGACGGCAACCAGGGCGGCAAGGAGCTGAAGGGCGAGTTGACATCGCTGAAGCCCGTCGGACGGCTCGTTTCCCTGAGCCAACTGCATCTCAGCCACTATCCCGTGACCAATACCGTCGATCTGGACGGCCTGCGTTACCTGCGCCGGTTGGCCATCCTGGACTGCGAGCTCGCCGACATCTCAACCCTGGCCGGCTTCAAGGCCTCATTGACCGATGCGGACCTTTCCGGCAACCGCATCGAGGACATTTCCGCGCTGGCCGGGCTGGAGAAGCTCACCCGGCTCTCGCTCAACGGCAACCGGATCTCCAATGTGGAGGCGTTGGCCTCGTTGACCAATCTCCGCGAACTGCGCCTCGACAACAACGCCATCACGGACGTCTCGGCGTTGGCCAAACTGCCCAACCTGGAAACCCTTTCCCTCGCCGGCAACGCCATCAAGAACCTGGACGCCCTCCGCGACTTCCCGGCATTGAAGAGCCTCAACCTGGACGGCAATCCGATCACCGACATCACCAAGCTCACCGGAATCCTGAGCCTGCGCTGGCTGTCGGTCCAGGAGACGGACCTCGACATCGCGGCGGACTCCGATCAACGCGGCATGGTGATGGGACTGCGCGGACGCAAGATCACGGTCCGCTTCCCCGAGCCGCCCAAGGAGGAAACCGAGGACAAGCCGGCCGCCGAGAAGAAGGAGGCAGCCAAGGAGGGCGGCGACGACGCGCCAAAACCGGACGCGAAATAACGCCATCGGATCTTCGCGCCCTTTCCGAAACGCTCCCCGGCAGCCGCAAAAGCGCGGCAAAATACTGGTTTGGCGCGCTTGACACGCCTCTTTTCACTGATATTCTCCCGCGCTCTGTTTTTTTCGCCAACCCGGTCCGGGTCCTGATCTCGGGCCGTCGGCGGAGGGTGAACCAGAACGAATTTAAAAGCTTATGAAACGCACATTCCAACCCTCGAAAACCAGCCGCGTGCGGCAGCACGGTTTTCTCAAGCGCAATTCCTCCCGGAACGGACGCGCCATTCTTGCCCGTCGTCGTCGCAAGGGCCGCAAGCGGCTGACTCCGGTCTGATCCGGTCGCGGCCGATGTCCGCCCGCGCGTCCAGGTCGCTGAAGTTCACGCCGGACATGCGCCTTCGGCGCGGCGCCGATTTTGCCCGGATCAAGGCGCGCGGGGAGCGACTCGTCAAGGGATGCCTGATCGCGAACTGGCTGGAGCTTTCCGATGACGAGACGTCCCGACTGGGCGTCATCACCAGCCGCAGGATCGGGGGATCGGTCGTCCGCTCACGCGCGCGACGCCTGCTACGGGAATGTTTCCGCCTGAATCAACACCGCCTGAACCTGCCCGTCGATCTTGTCCTGATCGCCCGCCGCTCCATCGCCGAGCTCAAATACGCCGAGGTCGAAGCCGACTACCTGCACGTTCTGCAACGAGCCAACCTTCTCAAGCCTGACGAATGAACCCGTTGCAGTGGATCCTCATCAAGCTCATCCGGGGCTACCAGTTGTTTCTCTCTCCGGTCAAGAACCCGTTGTTCGGCCCCTCGGCCAAGTGCCGCTTCACGCCGACCTGTTCGCAATACGGCCTTGAGGCCATCCGGACCCACGGCGTTTTCAAGGGCGGCTGGCTCGCCTTTCGCCGGCTCTTGCGCTGCAATCCCTGGGGCCCCTTCGGTCCCGATCCGGTGCCGGGGAAGGCTGAGAGGCGGAGTGAGTTGAGAGATGAGCGTCCGGACGATTGCTGCAAGTCGGATCGCTTCCCTCAACTCCTTGGCGCGCCGAAGCTTTGCGAAGGCGGCTCATCTTTGAATTACTCTCAACACATCTGAGACATGGACCGCACCTCCGTCATCATCCTTGCGATCTGTTTTGTCCTGCTGTTTTCGTGGGGCAAGATCTCGCGCACCCTCTGGCCGTCCCAGGCGGCGCCGCCGCAGACCGCGGAGGCGACCAATGAGGTCGCGGCCGCATCCGGGACGAACGCTCCGACGGACGCCGCCAAATCGCCGGAGGCGGCGCCCGCAGCCACGGCGCCTGCCGTCGTTGAGACGCCGACCGCGCGCGGCCCGGAGGTCTTCGAGACCTTGGAGAACGAGAAGGCTGTCTACACCTTCACCTCCCACGGCGGCGGCATCAAGACGATCGCGCTCAAGGACTACCCGGCCATTGCGGACGCCAAGAAGGCCGCGGCCCTGGGCGACACGCGCCTGGCCACGATCAACATCAACGCGCCGATGCCGATCATGGCCATCCGCGGTTCGCCGGCCATCGAGGGAATCAACGAATACACCCTGCGCAAGTCCGGCGAGTCGGTCATCGCCGAAACCACGCTCACCAACGGCCTGCGCATCGTAAAGGAGTTCAACCTCAGCGCGACCAACCACCTCATCGCCGCCGCCGTCCGATTCGAGAACACCACCGACAAGCCCCTGGCTCTGCCCGACCAGGAGATCGTCATGGGCACGGCCGCCCCGGCCAGCCCCGGCGAAGACCCCCGATTCCAGGGCGGCCTCTGGTCCAACGGGGAGGACTCCAAGACGATCGAGGCGCCCTACTTCGCCAACAAGACCCTGGGCTGCCTCGGCAGCAATCCGCGGCATTACTACACCCTCTCCGACCCCGAGCTCAAATGGGCCGCCGGCTACAGCCAGTTCTTCGCCACCGTGGCCGTTCCGGAATCGACGCCGAAGCAGCACGTGCTCGCCAGCGTTTCCACGCCGCCGTTGCGGGAGACTCCCGACGAGGATGAAAGCAGCTCAATCTGGACCTTTGCCAAGTCGGACTTTGTCGGAATCAATTCCGTCCTCTACCGGGTCGCGCAACCGGCCCAGCCCTTCTTTGAGAACCTGTTCAAGCGGCTTTCCGACCAGACCCAGGGCCGGTTGAAGACCTACGACGGGCGTTCCCAGCCGCCCGCCGAGCTGGTCGACGGCTTCATTGCCGACCTCAACGCCCTGCTTCCGACCGCGCCGCTCTACGAGGAGAACAAGATCTACTTTGCCAATATCGCGGACAGCGGCGAGCTGCGGATGCTGGCCGAACGGAATCCCGTGGGCGAGGAGCGCGCCCGTTTCAACCGCATCCTGATCGAGGCGGCCTTCGGACCCAAGCTGGTCGCTGAAAGCCCCAAGGGTTACCAGTCCTCCTTCGTCTATGGTTCGACCATTCTCCAGCCCGGCCAGACCAACTCGCTGGCCTTTGAATTCTATACGGGCCCCAAGGAGTATTACACCCTCTCCAAGCTCTCCGAGGAGCGCGACAGCGACATCGACAAGGTCATGAACCTGACCGGCTTCTTCGGCCTGTTCTCCAAGATGCTGCTGCTCTCGATGACCGGGCTGCACAACCTGGGCCTCTCCTACGGCCTGTGCATCGTGGCCATCACCATCATCATCAAGCTGCTCTTCTGGCCGTTGACGCAGTCCAGCACGCGCTCGATGAAGCGGATGTCCAAGCTGCAGCCGCAGATGAAGGAGATTCAGGAGAAGTACAAGGACAATCCGCAGAAGGCCCAGATGAAGATCATGGAGTTCATGCGCGCGAACAAGGTGAATCCCCTGGCCAGCTGCCTGCCGATCCTCGTGCAGTTCCCCTTCTTCATCGGTTTCTTCAAGATGATCAAGACCGCCATCGAGCTGCGCGGCGCCTCCTTCCTCTGGGCCGGCGACCTTTCCAGCCCCGACACCATCTTCTTCATTCCGGGACTCGGGTGGATTCCCTTCCTCGGCATTCCCGGCGAGGGGCTGCCCATCAATCCGATGCCGATCATGATGGGCATCTCCATGGTCTACCAGATGCGCCTGACGCCCCAGTCGCCGACCATGGATCCGGTGCAGCAGAAGATGTTCAAGTACATGCCGATCTTCTTCATGTTCATCCTCTACGGCTACTCCTCCGGGCTCACGCTGTATTGGACCGTGAACAACATCCTCAGCATCATCCAGACGAAGCTGGTGAAGAGCCGTGAGAGCGAGGACGAGCCGATCGTCATGCCTTCCGGAACCCCCTCGTCCTCCGGCGCAACGATCGCCGGGGAAAGCGGGACCATCCCGAAGGGCGGGAAGTCCGTCCGCAAGGGCATGCCCGGCATGAAGAAAAAGAAGAAGAACCGGAACGATCCTTTCGATCCCAACAACCGCCGTTAACCCAGGAAAGGCAAGACCATGGCCAACGAAGCCAAGACCACATTGGACGAGCTGCTCAAGCTCATGCATTTCGACGACGCGCAGGTCGAGGAGCGTCCGCTCGACGACGGACTGCTGCTCGACATCAAGACCGAGGATCCCGGCCGCCTCATCGGTCGCCAGGGCAAGACGCTTTCCCAGCTGCAGTATCTCCTCAATCGCATGCTGTTTCAGAAGGACCGCTCGGCCCCCAAGGTCTCGGTGGATGTCGGCAACTATCGCAACCAGGCGCAGGATGAACTGGTGACCATGGCCAAGGAGGCCGCTGAGAAGGTCCGCCGTTGGGGTGATATCGTCGAACTGGAGCCCATGAACGCCTACGAGCGACGCATTGTGCACCACGCGCTCAAGGACGACGAGACCGTGGAGACCCATAGCGTCGAGGTCGAGGGAACCAGCAAGAAGGCGATCCTGCTGCGGCCGAGCTGAGGCCCGACGGGTTCCTTCGGGCTGCCGGAGGCGTTGTCGTCTTCCTCGAGCGCCGGTTTCCGAGGGCTGAAGCGGAATGGGCTCCGCACACCGCAAGGTCACCCAAACAGCGCGGTCAGGTCCACGCGCTTCGTGATTGCCGCCGCCTCGGCGGCGGTCCGGCCTTCCTTGTTCTTCAGATTTCGGTCGGCGCCCCGTTCCAGCAGGAGTCGCGCGGCGTCCGCATGTCCCCGTTTGACCGCAAGGTGCAGGGCCGTTTCATCCTCTCCCGCCTCTCCATTCAGGTCCGCGCCTTTTTCCAACAGGAGTTCCGCCATGGCCGCGCGCCCGTGACGCGCGGCGTTGTGAAGAGGCTGATGACCGAAGCGATTGAGCGCGTTGACGTCCGCCCCCTGGTCCAGCAGCCAGGCCGCCACATCCGGATCGCCGTTCTCGGCCGCGTAGTGCAGCGCCGTGCATCCCCATTCGTCGCGGGCGTCGACATCCGGCGCGGCGCGCCACCATTTCTTCTCCATTGCCGCCCGGACCTTTGCAAGATCGCCGTCCTTCGCGGCCTGATGAAGCGGCGGTGTTTTCTTACGCGACATGATGCTGGGTTCTGGGAGCTGGGAGCTGGGAGCTGACGAATGTTTCAGTTATGCCATCTGCCATCTGCCATCTGCCATCTGCCATTGCTTGCCGCGCGCGCGTCTCACTTCCGCGCCGCGCTCCCCTGCGCGATCGCTTCCGACAGAATGCCCAGCACATCGGCCTTGATGACGGCGCCGACCAGTTGGCACTCGCGCCTGTTGTTCACCACCGGCACGTTTCGCTGCTCGCTTTCCAGCAGGATCGGCAGGGCGTCGGACAGGCGCAGATTGGGAGTCAGGCAGGGCGGACGCGGACGCATCACGTCCATGGCGATCACGGCCTGGTAGCCGATCCCCTCGGCGGCCGTCAGATGCTCCTTGAGGTCCTGGAGCGCCACGATGCCGACCAGCCTCCGGTCCTTGTCGACGACCGGCAGAAAGTTGTAGGTCGAGGAGAGAAAGCGTTTGGCGATCTGTTGCAGGGTGGCGTTTTCGGCCACCGGCGTCACCGGCTCGATCATGAGATCGCCCACCTTCTGCTGACTGGCGGCGCCTGGCGCCGAGCTTTCGCGATCGTCCTCGACGCCCTTGCGGCTCAACGCCTCGCTGTAGACGGAGTCCGGATGGATCGAGCGCGCGACCATGGACGACACCGCGCAGGCGAGCATGAGCGCGGGGACCATGGAGTAATTTCCCGAGATTTCGAACGCCATGATCATCGCCAACAACGGGGAATGCAGCGTCGCGGCCAGCACGGCCCCCATGCCGACCAACGTGAAGGCGGCGGTGGGGATCGTGTCTGCGAAGCCGATCTGGTGCAGGCTGCCGCCGGCAAACGCGCCCGCGGCGGCGCCGACGAAGAGGGTTGGTGTGAACACGCCGCCAACCGTGCCGCTGCCCACGGAACACAGCGTCGCCACCAGTTTGGCCAGGAACAGCGCGAGCAGCGCCATCAACGCCAGGTTGCCCGTCATGATCCCGTTGGTGGCTCCGTAGCCGTTGCCCCAGACCTCGGGGTAGTGGATCGAGATCAACCCGACCAGCAGTCCTCCCAACGCGATCCGCACGAAATCCGGCACCGGCAGCTTCTTGAACCAGGCGCCGCTGTAGTGGATCATTCGCAGGAAGATCGCGCCCACGATGCCGGCAAATCCGCCGAGGACCACGAACCAGGGCAGTTGCCTCAGATCGGTGAAATCGTAGTGCGGCACCACGTACCAGGGATCGATGCCGAAGAAATGTCGCGAGACAATCGTCGCCACCACGGCCGAGAAGACCAACGGCCCGAAGAGGTTCATCGAGAAGTTTCCCAGCACGATCGCCGCGGCGAAAACCGAACCGGCAATCGGCGCGTTGTAGGCCGCCGCCATTCCCGCCGCCGCCCCGCAGGCCACCAGCAGACGCAATCGATAGGGCTGCCATTTCGCCAACTGGCCCAGCTTCGACGCGAACATCGCCGTGAGCTGAGTGATGGCGCCCTCACGGCCGATCGAAGCGCCGCTGCCAATGCTCAACAAGGACGACAACCCTTTCGTCAGGGTCACGCGCATCGGCAGGCGGCCGTCGCCGGCCGCGACCACCTCCATGAAATTGGCGCTCCGTTTGTCCCGCAACAGCCGGGCGCCCAGGTAGAGGGTCAGCCCGGCGGCCAGACCTCCCAACATCGGGGTCGTCGCGCGTTGCCAGGGATCCAGCAGCCGCGCCACCTCGATCAGGTCGCCGGAACGCCCGAGCGTCAGACGCTTCACCGAGTCGATGCAGAGGAAGAAAATCCAGTTGGTCAGCCCGCCGATGACCCCGACCACCCCGGCGAGCATCAGGTGAACGGCGGACTCGTTGAACCGCAACCGTTCCCGGATCCGAAGCGAACGCTGCCAATGGTCATTCAGGTAACCGCGCACGCGCGCCAGCAGACGTTTGGATGACTTGGCCCGGGCTTTCACGGATTCGTTCTGCGCCTTGGACCGGTCGAACTCATCTCCATCAAATCCAGCCCATGTGCTGCGCCCCGGCGAACGCCAGCAGTCCGATGCCCACGAACAACAACAACCAGAGAAAGAACTTCCCCACGCTCATCATCAGCTTCCCGATGATGAACACGGCGACGAGGGCAATGCCTATCAGAACGGTTGTCGTCATAGAACGCCCGGGATCGTAGCGCCTTCACAAAGCCGCGCCAAGCGCGCGGGCGGCGCTCGCGAGCCGGCAATTGGGCAATCCGGTGGGGCGAAGCGCCCGCTCACCTGAGCCGAACCCGCCCCGACACCCGACGCCAATGGAATCGCTTGCGGAATGCCCCGCCAATCCGGCCTGTTCGCAGGCCTTGGCGGACAGGGTCCCGCGTCTCACCGCAGCAACGGCCAGAGCGCCGTGTAATCGTCCGTCCAGGTCCGGACCCGCCCGGGCATCACGGCGAATTCGACGGTGTTGGTCCTGATCGCTTCGCGCTCCAGAAACGCGGCATTCCGGGTCATCAACATCCAGGTCGAGGAACCGACGCGCGGAGACGGCGTCTGGTCGTTCTTCGCCTGTTCCGGCCGGTCCTCGATCAGCGCCGTCTTGACGCCCAGTTCGTAGGCCGCCGCCCAGACCACGAGCGGAAGCTTGAGATGCCGGTTGGACAGATGCAGCGCGATCACCCCGTCGGTCTTCAGGTGCGAAAGGTAGAGTTCAAACGCCTCCAGGGTCAGGAGGTGCGTCGGGATGGCGTCGCTGCTGAAGGCGTCCAGGACGAGCAGGTCGTAATCCTGGGCCGGCTCGGCCTCCAACGACAACCGGGCGTCGCCGGGAACGATCTCGATTTCTGCGGCGGAATCGCTCAGGTAGGTGAAATGCTCCCGTGCCGCGGCAATCACGGCGGGGTCCAGTTCGTAGAACCTCATCATGTCGCCCGCCCGGCCATAGGCCGCCAGCGTCCCCGCGCCCAGACCAATGACGCCGATGCGACGGCCTCCCAACGCCTCGGATTCACGCAAGGCCAGCCCGCCGCCGCTGGTTATCCCGAAATAGGCCGTCGGCTCGCGCTTCAGGCCCGGAGCCAGGTGCTGGAGGCCGTGCACGATGTTGCCGTGCTGCATGACGAGCGCGTGCTTCAGCGGGTCCCTTTCCCATTTTTCCAACACCATCAGGGAGCCGTAGAAGTTGCGCGTCACATGGATCGCGTCGCGTCGCGTGTAGGACGCCTCCTGTTGGTAGGCCAGGGTCGCCACCATCAGCGCGGCGACCAGCCACGCCCAGTTGACCCGGTAGGCGCCATGATTCAACCGCGAATCCGGATCCCTTCGGATCAACCACATCAGCATTCCCGCGCCGAGGACCAGCGTGATCTGCAGCTCGTAGAACCGATCCAGAAGCGCCGGCGCGAGCAGCGAAACGAGGACGCCTCCCGCCGCGCCGCCCGCGGAGATCGCCAGATAGAACGAGGTCAGCCGCGAAGCATCCGGCCGGAGGCGGACAAGCTCCCCATGGAAGGCCATGCAGCCGAAGAACAATGGAAAGCAACAGATCCAGAGATGCAATGAGAACACGAGAACGTCCCGCAGATACAGCGCCGCCGCGACGCCCAGAAGGGCAAGGAAGTACCCCGACACAAAGACGATCCGCTGATAGGAGCGGGGATTCCGGAAGACAACCACAAACGAGGCGAGATAAAGGGCCAAGGGCAGGAGCCACAGAAAGGGCGTCGACGCGACGTCCTGGCAGATCTTGTTCGTGACCGAAAGGAGCAGCGCCGAACCCAGCGTCGACAGCGCCAACCAGATGGCCGGCCCGCCGCGGAACGGCGATCCATCGGGCGTCCCCGACAATGACCCGCCTTCCGGTTCGGCGCCGTTGTCGGCGCCGGGTTTGTCCTTCAACGGCCGGATCGCCACGACGGCGCAGCAGACAAAAAACGCCCCCAACAAGACCGACCACGCGCCGGCCTGGGCCACGCGCGTGAGATGGGGCTCCATCAGGATTGGATAACAGGCCAACGCCGCGATCGAGCCGGCATTGGACCAGGCATACAGACGATAGGCGGATCGACCATGGCCCGCGGCCGCGAACCATGCCTGAAGCAACGGCGCCGTCGCGGAAAGCAGGACGAACGGCAGCCCGACCGTGGCGGCGAGGGTCAGCAGGATCCTGCCGACCGGAGCGCTGTCCGGCCCCGGCTTCCATGTCTCGTCGGGAACGATCGGCAGCAGGCACAACGCGATCGCCAACAGCGTCAGGTGGATCCCCGCCTGCGTTCTCTGGGAAGCCTTCCTCGTCAGCAGATGCGCATAGGCGTAGCCGCCCAACAGGGCGAACTGAAAGAACAGCATGCAGGTCGTCCAAACGGCGTTCCCTCCGCCGTGCCAGGGCAGGATGAACCGCCCCATGACCGGTTGGACTAGGAATACCAGAAAGGCGCCGAGAAACACCGCCGCGCTGTACAGCAGCGTCGTTCGCTCAACAGGTCGATCGGTTTCCGGACGCTCGTTCATTTCACCACCGACAACAAGGAGCTGTAGTCGTCCGTCCAGACCCGGATCGTCTCATCCGAACCACCCCTGCGCGTCGAGGGGTTCGCCGCGCCGATCCGGTCCAACGCCACCGCGTCCTCCGAGACCAAAATCCATTTGGAGTCGTAGAGATGCCATGCCCGCGGCGACGGATGATCGTTCACCGCGAGATGGGCCAGGCCGAGTTCCCCGGCCGCCGAACGGACCACGCGGTCGAGTTGCAGGCTTTGCGACGACAGGTGAAAGGCCATGACGCCGCCCGGCGCCAGATGACGACGATAGGTCTCGATCGCCTCCAGCGTGAGCAGGTGAACGGGGACGGCGTCGCTGGCGAACGCGTCCAGCACGAGAATGTCGAACTGCCGCGGTTCCTCGCGTTCCATCAGAAGTCGCGCGTCCCCCTCTGCGATTTCCACGGTCGCCTGCGTGTCCTTCAGAAAGGTGAAGGCGCTCTCCGCGGCGTCAATCACCGCCGGATCGATCTCGTAGACGCGAATCGCGTCTCCTTCCCGGCCATACGCGGCCAGCGTTCCGGCGCCGAGCCCCACGATGCCGATTCTTCTCGCGCGATCGATGCGAAAGGAGTCCATCACCATGCCGCCCCCGCCGCCCGGGCCGTAGTAACATGTGGGTTCTCCCCGCATTCCCTCATCCAGCAACTGCAGGCCGTGCACGATGTTGTCGTGTTTCAGGTAGCGCGCGTTGCGATTCCCGAATTCGTGGATCGAAACCGCGCCATAGAAGTTCCGGGAGGCGTGGATCGAGGATTTCGCGGAGAACCAGCCATCAAACAGGAACACGCCGCCGCACACGACCGCCGTTCCAGCGAACGCGAATCGATCCCATTTTGCCGCGGCGTCGCGCCAGACCAGCCGCCCCAGCAGGACTGCGCAGCCCACGAATCCGATTCCGAATTCGTGATAATCCGAAAACACGGCCGGCGCCACGACGCCCACAAAAAGACCGCCCATGGCGCCGCCGGTCGAAATGGCGAGGTAGTATCCGGTCAATCGCGCAGGCGCGGGCTTCAGATCGGCCAGTTCCCCATGGCAGACCATGCAGCCGAAGAAGAGCGCCGCGGCAAGCAGCGCCGAACGCAGCGCAAAACCCAGTTCCTCACGGAGGAAGACGCCGGCGCACACCGCTGCCAGCGATACAACGAATCCGGCGCCGAAGCGTCGCCGCGAGTAGCGCCGCGTCGCGCCAAAGCAGACAATGAAGGTGACCAGGTAGATCGCCAGCGGCGCCACCCACAGAAATGGCGTCACCGCCACATCCTGACTCATTTCATTGGTCGTTGTCAGCAGCAGGATCGAGCCGCAGGCGGACAGCCCCAACCACCAGGCGGGCGATTCCCTTTCCGGCGCGGGTGAGGGCGCGCCCCCCGTTTTATTCCGGGAGCCGTCCACGCGGGTCGGAGCGCGCCTACACAAGGTCGCCGCGCATCCGATGCAGACGACGACGAACAGTATCATGCCGCCCGTCCAGAAGAGTGACTGCGCCCGTCGGGTCAGCAATGGTTCAATCACGAAGGGGTGGGCCGCCAACGCCAGAGCGGATCCGGCGTTGGAAACCGCATAGAGCCGATAGGGCGACCGTCCGGAATGGGTCGCCGCGAACCACGATTGAATCAGCGGCGCTGTTGCGGCCAGGGCCAGGAATGGCAGGCCGATCGTCGCGCCCAACAACATCAGGATCCGCCCGACCGGCTCCGTCCCGGGATCGGGCTTCCATGACGCCGCCGGCTCGATCGGCAAAAACAACAACGCGACGCCCAGCAGCGCCGCATGGACGATTGCCTGTGTCCGGAGCGGCGCCGAGCGCGTCAGCAGATGCGCGTAGGCGTAGCCGGCAAGCAGGGCCGTCTGGAAGAACAACATGCAGGTCGTCCACACCGACGTCCCGCCGCCGAACCAGGGCAGGATGAACCGCCCCATGATCGGCTGCACGAGGAACACGAGAAACGCCCCGAGGAACGCGGCGAGGGCATGGATTGGGTAGCCTGGCATGGGAGACGAAAACGGACCAGAACCTGCGGAGCGGCGCTGGCGTTTTCAAGACATTTGCGGGAGTGACGTCGAATCCTGAATGGGGCTATCGGCACAAGGCGGAGCGAGGCTGTGTCCCGTCTGCGGGATCAGCCGCAGCAGTTCGGGGCGCAGGATGGCGTGGAGTATTGCATGGCGTTGTTCCCAGCCGACGTTGCTGCGGCTGGTCTCCCGACACAGCCGCGCTCCAGCCGCGTTTCCCGATCTCGACATCCGCCGTCTTTCCCGTTAGATGGAGCCTTGCGTCCCGGACCTTCGACTTCCATGAAACCACTTTCCTCCGCTTCACTCATCGGCTTCCTCAGTCTCGCCGTCGCCTTCTCCTGCGTGTCGGCCGGCGTCCCCGCGCCAGGCGCGTTCGCCCAGGTCCGTGCAAGAATCCGCCAGGGTGTGGCCGAAGGAAAGGCTCCCTCTGTCGCGGTCGCTGTCGTGCGCGACGGCTCCATCGTCTGGGCCGAGGGCTTCGGCATGGCCGACATCGAGGCGAAGCGCAGGGCGACCGCGGACAGCGTCTATCTCCTTGCCTCCGTCTCCAAGCCCATGACCGCGACCGGCCTGATGGTCCTGGTCGATCGCGGCCTGATCGATCTCGACCGGCCGGCGAACGATTACCTTTCCGGTTCCAGGCTTCGCGCATTTCGCGGTTCGGCCGACGCCATGACTGTGCGCCGCCTCGCCAACCACACCTCCGGGATGCCGATCCACTACAGCTTTTTCTACAACGGCGTGAAGCCGCCCTCGCGTGACGAGACGATCCGCCGTTACGGATTCTCCTACAATCCGCCCGGAAGCAGTTGGGAATACTGCAACCTTGCATTCGGCGTGTTGGATCAATTCATCGCGACCCATGGCGGCCCGAGCTACGGCGCGTTCATGGAGAAGAACGTCTACGATCCGATCGGCATGACGCACACCTCGGATCGCGTGCGGAAGGGGTTGGAGCAACACGAGACGGCGCAGTATTCCCGGGACGCGGGCGGCCGTTTCATCCGCGTGGCGCCCTATGGCTTCGATCACGATGGAGCCTCGGCCAACTGGAGCAGCGCCAACGACCTCGGTCGCTTTCTGCTCATGCATCTGAACGACGGCGAACTGGGCGGCAGGCGTGTGATCTCCAAAGAATCCGCCATTGCCATGAGAAAACTCACCGCCGTGCGCGTTCCGAAGGACCCGGAGAGCGGCTACGGCGTCGCGTGGGCCGTCGGACCCTACATGGGCGTTCCGGCCTTCGCGCACAGCGGCGGCATGCCCGGCGTATCGACCCGCGTGCGGGGATTTCCCGAGCGCAACTGCGGCTATGTTGTCCTGCTCAACAGCAGCTCCCATGGGTTTCGATCCGAGATCGAGAAGGCGCTGACCAAGGCGTTGATCCCGTCCGCAAGGGAAACCGCGCGCGTCGCCCCGGCTTCAGCGAGTGTCGGGGAATCCGCGGATACGACGGCCATGCGAGGTGTCTGGAAAGGCCGCCTCGCGCACCATGACGGCGATCTGACCGCCCGACTTGAAGTGGCCGCTGATGCGAGCGCCGCGATCGCCTTCAACGATGAATCTCCGGTCGCCCTGGCCGATCTCGCCCTGAGCCCGGACGGACTTTCCGGTTCGATCACGACGCGCCTCAAGACCCAGCCCGCCTTTCACGGACTTGTCACCTTGAAGATCCGTCTTGAACGGAAGAATGACGCGCTGACCGGCGTCGGCGTCGCCCATGCGCGGGATTACTTTTCGCTTTCGCACTTCATGGAGTTCGAACGTTCGGACGAACCGGTGGAATCAACGCCCGACTTCGACATCCTGATCCGCAATGGCCGTATCGTGGACGGGACGGGCGCGCCTTGGTTTCGCGGCGATGTCGGAATCCGCGATGGCAGAATTGTCGGCATCGGCTCCCTTGGCGATCGCTCCGCCGGGCAGACCATCGACGCAGGGGGGCTCATCGTCAGCCCGGGCTTCATCGACATGATGGGGCAGACCGCGACGCCCTTCCTCAAGGATCCGGCCGCCGGCAACAACCTGCTTTCCCAGGGCATCACCACCATTCTCGCCGGCGAGGGCGGTTCCGCCGCGCCACTCAGCGAGGCCGACGCAGAAAAGACGGGCTGGCGCACGATGGCCGGGTATTTCGATCTGTTGGACAACAAGGGGATGCCGGTCAACGTCGTTCAGAACATCGGCCACACGCAGGTGCGCCGGCTGGTCATCGGGCGGACCGACCGCGAGCCCACCGACGCCGAACTCAAGGAAATGCGTGGGCTCGTCCGCGAAGCGATGCAGGCAGGCGCCATCGGCGTCTCGACCGCCTTGATCTATCCGCCGGCGATCTACGCCTCCACCGATGAAATCGCCGCGCTGGCTGAAGTCGCCGGCGAACACGGCGGCCGCTACTACACCCACATGCGCAACGAGGGCGACCGGCTTTTGGAAGCCATCGACGAGGCGCTCGAGATCGGCCGCAAGGGCAACGCCCCCGTTCACATCTTCCACCTCAAGGCCGCCGGACAGGCCAACTGGGGCAAGATGCAGCTGGCCATCGCTCGCATCAAGGCCGCCCGCGCCGCCGGACAGGATGTCGACGCCGACATCTATCCCTACATCAACAACGGCCTGAGCCTGTCGTCCTTCATCCATCCGCGCCATTCCGCCAAGGGACCGCAGGAGTTTCTGCGCCGCATCCAGAATCCCGCCATGCAGAAGGAGATGCGCAACGAAATGGAGAAGGGCGAAGGCTGGGAAAACTGGTTCCGCCACGCGGGACACGATTGGAACAAGGTCGTCCTCGGCCGCATCAACACCAGGGCCTACCAGAAACACAACGGCCTCAGCCTCGCCGCCGCCGCCGCCGCCGAGGACAAGGACCCGTGGAGCTTCTTCTGGGAGATCCTTCCCGACAACGCCTTCTGTCTCCCGCAGAGCATGACCGAGGCGAACAAGATGATGGCCATGCGCGAGGATTTCGTCTCGTTCTGCACGGATGTGGGCCCCGCCGGCGGCTCGCGCATCGCCTCTCATCCGCGAGGCTTCGGATCCTTTCCACGGATTCTCTCCCGGTATGTTCGCGACCATGGCGTGATCTCCCTGGAAAAGGCCGTCGCCAAGATGTCCGCCCTCGCGGCCAACCAGGTCCTCGTCCACGACCGCGGAAGAATCGCCGAAGGCCTCGCTGCGGACCTGGTGGTGTTCGATTTCGACGCCATCCAGGACAAGGCCACCTTTGCGCAACCGGACGCGCATTCCGTCGGCATGAAATACGTGTTCGTGAATGGCGAACTCGTCTTCGCCGATGGCAGGCACACCGGCAAACGCCCCGGTCGCGTGCTGCGCGGACCGGGATATCGGCGCAGAGATTAGTCCATGGGGCCGCCAAAAGATGCGCCATTCGCCGCTTTACCGCGTCGCCCGGCCCGGCTACGAAGGAACGGATCAGACCATCGCTCCAACAGAATTCATGAAAGCCGCCTTTATCGAAGAAACCGGTCCGCCCGGGAACATCCAATATGGGGACCTGCCGGATCCTGAGGTCTCCGGCTCCCAGGTTCTCGTTCGGGTCAAGGCCGTCGCGGTCAATCCGATCGACACCTATGTGCGCGGCGGATTGATCCCCATGGAACTGCCCATGCCCTACGTGCCCGGCTGCGACCTGTCCGGCGTCGTGGAGGCGGTCGGACCGGAGGCGACGCGTTTCCAGGTCGGCGACCGGGTCTGGGGCAGCAACCAGTCGCTCCTCGGAAGGCAGGGGACCTTCTCGGAACTGGCGGCGGTCGATGAATGCTGGCTCTACCCGACGCCGGATGACGTTTCCGACGAGGACGCCGCGGCGACGGCCCTGGTCGGAATCACGGCGCACCTGGGATTGTTTCGCGCGGCGCGATTGCAGTCGGGCGAGACGGTGTTCGTCAACGGCGGCGCCGGCGGCGTGGGCTCGGCTGTGGTTCAAATGGCGCGCGCGGCCGGAGCCCGGGTGATCGCGGCGGCCGGCAGTGACGAGCGCGCCCGGGCCTGCCTCGAACTCGGCGCGGAGACGGCGATCAACTACCGGACGCAGGACGTGGCCGGGGAGTTGGCCAAGGCCGCGCCCGCCGGCGTGAACGTATTCTGGGAGACCGCGCGCCTGCCGGATTTCGATCTCGCAGTCGGCGCGATGGCCGAACGCGGGCGCATGGTCCTGATGGCCGGGCGGGACGCGCGACCGGAGTTCCCCGTGGGGCCGTTCTACGTGAAGGAGTGCTCGCTCCACGGTTTCGTGATGTTCAAGGCGACGCCCGATGAGCAACGCGCCTGCGCCGACGATATCAACCGCTGGCTGGCCGGCGGAAGCCTGAAGGCGCGCATCGATCGCGTCCTCCCGTTGGCTGACGCCGCGGAGGCTCATCGCGTCCAGGAGGCGAACACCATCGGCGGCGAAGGATCCCTCTCCGGGAAAATCGTCCTGCGGCCCTGATTTTGGCGGAGATTCCGACGATCTTGGCGACCGCCCAGACAGGGGTTGAATTTTTTTCCGGTGACGCTCAATAATCCCGCTCGTTTCCGCGTCGTCTATTGCGAACCCAACACGACTCATTTTATGAAAAGAACGAACTCATTCCTCCTCACCGCCGCCCTTGTCCTGGGACTCTCGACGTTTGGAATCCAGGCGGCCGACAAGAACAAGCCGGCCGACAACAAGCCGGCGCCGGAGAAAAAGGCCGAAGCGGACGCCGCGGCCAAGAAGGCGGCTGAAGAAGCGGCGGCCAAGAAACAGGCGGCCGAGGCGGCGGCGAAGAAGAAGGCCGAGGAAGAGGCCAAGAAGAAGGCGGCCGAGGCGGCGGCGAAGAAGAAAGCCGAGGAAGAGGCCAAGAAGAAGGCGGCAGCCGCGGCGGCCGCCAAGAAGAAGGCCGAGGAGGAAGCGAAAAAGAAAGCGGCCGAGGCGTTGAAGAAGGCGGTCGACGCCGAGATCGCCAAGCGCAACGAGGCGGCGGCCAAGAAGGCGGCCATGTCGATCTTCAAGGACAAGAACCTGGAGAAGGCCGTCCGGCGTTATGTGTTTGAGAAGCGCGACAGCGACGAGCCGATCGTTGCGAAGGACGTCGAGAACATCTCCACGATCAAGGCGACCGGCCTGGGCATCACGGACCTTTCCGGTCTGGAGCACTGCCGCAGCCTGGCGGCGCTGAACATCGCCGGCAACCGCGTCTCCGATCTCACCCCGATCACCGGATTGAAGCGCGTGCAGACAATCACGCTGACCAGCAACCTGGTCTCGAACATCAAACCGCTCGGCACGCTCAAGGCGCTGCAGTACATCGAGCTCAGCGACAACAAGGTCGCCGACCTCAGCTCGCTCGCCGGCCTGACCAACATGGCGGCGCTCTACCTCACCCGCAACCAGGTGACCGACATCTCGCCGCTGCTGGGCATGAAGAAGCTGAGCAGCCTCTACCTCGCCGACAACCGCATCAAGAACATCGATGGCATCAACAAGCTCAAGTGGCTTTCCATCCTCGAGCTCAACGGCAATCGCGTGAGCGACCTCTCGCCGCTTTACGGCCTGCGCCAGCTGTCCTTCCTCTTCATCCACGACAACCTGATCACGGACCTCTCGCCCCTGGTGTTCATGGTCGAGGAGGACGCCGCGGGCGAGAAGCGCTTCGCGCCCTATGTGAAGATCTGGCTGGCCGACAACCCGATCCCGGAATTCCCCATGCGCAGGGCGGTCGCCGCGATGAAGCAGGCCGGGGCCCGGGTCCATGTCACCGGCCCCTGATCGACACCCGGTTCATTTCTCCAAACAAAACGCCGGCTTCGGTTCATCCCGAAGCCGGCGTTTCTGTTGATGGCAAATGGCAAATCATCACGGTCCGACCACTGACCACTGACCACTGCCATCCCCGCGGGCGCTCACATGGTCCGCCCGGCCGCTTCGGCGAAGGGCTTCAATTCCTTCATCAATTTGGCGAAGTCTTCCAGCGACACCTGTTGCGCGCCGTCGCTCCAGGCTTCGGCGGGATTCGGATGCACTTCGATCAGGAGCGCGTCCGCGCCCATGGCGACCGCGCCCTTGCAGACCGACATGACCAGGTCCCTGCGGCCGCAACCCTGGCTCGGATCGATGACGATCGGGCAGTGCGACTCGTTCTTCACGATCGGCACGGTGGAGAGGTCGATGGTGTTCCGGGTGTAGGTCTCGAAGGTGCGGATCCCGCGCTCGCAGAAGAGGAGATTGGGGTTTTCATTGGCGAGCACGTATTCGCCGGCGAGGAGCCATTCCTGGATCTGCATGCTCATGCCGCGCTTGAGCAGGACGGGCTTGCCGGTCTTGGCGGCGGCGATGATGAGCTGGAAATTCTGCGCGTTGCGGGCGCCGATCTGGATGATGTCCGTGTACTCGGTCATCAGGTCGGCGTGGTCCTGTGAGAGCATCTCGGTGATGATCTCGAGGTCGAACTCCTTGCGCGCCTTGGTGAGCAGCTTGAGGCCCTTCTCGCCGAGCCCCTGGAAATCGTAGGGGGAGGTCCGGGGCTTGAAGGCTCCGCCTCGGAGCACGGTGGCGCCCGCCTTCTTCACCGCCTCGGCGGTCTTCATCAGCTGCGATTCGCTCTCCACGGAGCAGGGGCCGGCCATGACATGCACCTTCTTGCCGCCGATCTGGTTTCGGCCGACGCGGACGCGGGAATTGGCCGGATGCGCCTCGCGGCTGACGAGCTGGAATTTCTTCTGCACGGGCATGACGTCCTGCACCTGGGGCCAGGTGGTCAGCGTCTCGAGGGTGTGATGCGTGCGCTCGTCGCCGATCGCGCCGATCACGACGTGCTCCACGCCGCGCATGATGTGCGGTTGGTAGCCAAGCTTGCGGATTTCCTTCAGGACGGCGGTCTCGTCCTTCTTTTTGGTGTGGGGTTTGAGAACAATGATCATGGTGTTGTTGGCGGCCCTGTCCGCGGCGACAAAAAAACCGCGGCCGGAAACCGCGGTCGGGGTTGGGGTTGGTGAAAGAAATCGATCACAGCCCGGCGCGCGGTTCGGCGGGGCCGAAATAATATCGGCCGCCCGAAAAGCTGGTAAATCGCAGGCTGTCCTGATTCATGGGCGGGCGACGTTACCAGAAGGGGCCGGGGCGTCAATTGCGCATTCTCCGGCCGCCTTGACCGGAATGCGCCCCAACCCTAGAGTGCCCGGATTCAACTGATGACACGCATTCCATCCATACTCGTGGCGCTTCTGTTCCTGTTGGCTCCGATGTTCCTTGCCGCGGCGCCCGCCCCGGAGCCGGTGAACGGCATTGCCGCCAAGGTGAACCAGGAAATCATCACCTATCGCCAGGTTCAGGAGATCCTGTTTCCCCTGTTGCGACGCATGGCCCCGGAGGAGGCGGATCGTCAGGCGCCGCGTCTCCAGAAGGAGATCATCGACCAGCTCGTGGCGCACGAACTGATCCTCCACGATTACAAGACCGAGGGCTACCTCCTGCCGGACTCCGTGGTCGAGGAGCAGATCCAACGCCGCATCCGGGACCAATATGGCGACCGTAAGACGCTCGCCAAGACGCTCCGCGCCCAGGGCGACACCTACGAGAAATTCCGCGAACGCGAGCGGGAGAACATCATCGTCACCCAGATGAGCCATATCAACGTGGCCTCGGACATCATCATCTCCCCCAAAAAGATCCGGGAATATTTCGAGGCGCATCAGGACGAGTTCCAACTGGAGGAACGGGTCAGGCTGCGGATGATTCTGATCAACCAGCCCGAGGGCGCGCCCGCGGACCGGGCCGCGAAGATGGCCCGCGAAATCCTCCTCAAACTCAATGATGGAGCCGTCTTCGAGGAGATGGCCAGGGTTTACTCCGAGGGCGCCCACGCCAAGAACGGCGGCGACTGGGGTTGGGTCGAAAAATCCGTCCTGCGCGCGGACCTCGCCGAACAGGCTTTTACCCTCAAGAAAGGCGAGCACAGCGGCGTCATCGCCACCGAGAACGCAGCGTTCATCATGAAGGTTGAGGAACGGCAGGGGAAGGGCGTCCGTCCGCTCATCGAGGTGTCGGAAAAGATCGAAAACACCCTGCTCAGCGAGGAGCGCAGCCGCCTTTACAAGCAATACGTCGAGCGTCTCAAGCGGCGGCAGTATGTCGCCTATTTCTGAATCGGGGCGTCGCGCGCGCCCGCGTAGATCAGATCAGATCAGATCAGCATGAGTGAATGGTCCGAGAACGAGGGGGAAGGGGATGATTCGTCCGGGGACGAGCAGCCGGGGTCCATGCCATTCTTCAAGGACATGCCGCCGCGTCACGTGAAGGGCTCGCGCCGCACGATCTTCGCCTTCATCGTCGTGGTCATCCTCGTCCCGGTCGTCGTCGGCGGGCTCTTCTACCTCCTTCGCTCGCTGCAATCCCCCGGCTATTGAGCCGGAAAAAGGCGGCCTTCGTTCAAAACGGCTCGTCGTCGAAGTCCCCGTCGTATTCGCCGCTCTGGGAATTCGTCGACTGCAGGTTCCATTCGTCGAGCAGTCCCGGCGAGATCTCCCCCAGAAAGCGCGAGGGCGACTGCATGTAGTCGCCGCCGTAGCCCTGCGCCCGGATCAGCGGGTAACTCAGATAGAGCTCGTTGCGCGCGCGGGTGACCGTGACGTAGAACAGCCGCCGCTCCTCCTCCTCGCCGTCCGGGTCCTCGATCGATCGCGCGGACGGGAACAGGCCGTCGCACAACATGATGGCGAAGACCACGTCGAACTCCAGGCCCTTGGCCTGGTGAATGGTGGACAGCTTGATCTGCTCGTCGTCCGCCGCGGCCTGCTGGGCCTCGGCCTCCACGTTGGTCAGCAACGCCAGCTGTCCCAGGAATTCCTCGATGTCGTCGAACTGCCGGGCAAAGCTTTCCAGCTGCTCCAGGTCGTCGAGGCGGCTGCGGTAGTTCTCATACTGCGCGCCCAGGTAATCCTCATACCCCGCGTCCATCACGAGCCGTATCATGTCCGAGGGCCGTGTCCGAAGATCCGGCGCCTCCAGCTGCTCCATGGTGTCGGCCAGCTGCGTCCAGGCCGACTGCGCCTTTTTCGGAGCCTTGGCTCCGACGGCCCGCAACGCCTCGCCGATGTGCAGGTCCGCCGGGGGCGATCCGGCTGAATCCCCGGTCGCTGCTTCGTCGTCCTCGTCCACGCTCCAGTCCGGATCGCCGTCGCCCGAGGCGCCCGCGCCCGCGGCGAGGCTCGTCCTCGTTTCATGGAACAAGGCCCAGAGCTTGTCGGCGCCCTTGGCGCCGATGCCGCGCAACAGCATGACCGCCCGCTTGAAGGAGACTTCATCCAATGGATTGCAGACCAGCTTGAGGTGGGCGGCGACGTCCTTCACGTGCGCCTGTTCGAAGAAGCGGATGCCGCTGGTGATGGAGAAGGGGATGTTGCGGCGCGTCAGTTCCAGCTGCAGCTCCAACGCGTGAAAGTGCGAGCGGTAGAGCACGGCCATCTGGTTCAGCTCGACGCCCTCCTCGCGCAGCTCCAATGCGCGCTGCGCGACAAAGGCGGCCTGTTGGGTGCCGTCCTCGCAGGCGACCAGCGCCGGGCGGACTCCGGCCGGCCTCGCCGGTTCCAGCTCCTTTTCAAACTGATGGACGTTCGCGCGGATGACGGAATTGGCCACCGCCAGGATCTCCGGCGTGCTCCGGTAGTTGACCTCGATCTTGAAGGTCCGGGCGCCGGGATAATTCTTCGGGAATTCGAGGATGTTGTGATAGTCCGCGCCGCGCCACGAGTAGATGCTCTGTGAATCGTCGCCCACCACCGTGATGTTCGGCGGCCGCTCGTCCCCCGGCGGCGGCGCCGCGAGCATGTCGATCAATTCCGCCTGCAGCTCATTCGTGTCCTGATACTCATCGACGAGCACAAACCGGAAGCGCCGCTGGCACTGCTCGCGGACCTCCGCGTCGTCCTTCAACAACCGATGCCACAACACGAGCAGGTCGTCGAAATCCATCACGTTCGCCGCGCGCTTGCGGTCGGCGTAGAGCGTCGCCAGCCGGCCGATCGGTTCGGCCAGCTGCGCGAAGTTGGAGTAACGCTGCCCCAGCAGTTCCGGAATCGGCAGACTCATGTTCGCGGCCATCGACAGGACATTCTGCAGCACGTCCGGCTTGGGGAAGCGCGTCTCCTTCGGATCAAACTCCAGCGCGCCGATGCAGGCCTTCAGCAGGTCCTTCGAATCCTCGCGGTCGAGGATGGTGAAATCGCGACGGAAGCCGATGCGTTCGGCGTGACGCCGCAACAACCGGTGTCCGATCGAGTGAAAGGTGCCGCCCCAGAGATTGGCGAGGTCCGAGCCGAGCAGTTCGCGGACGCGGCCCATCATCTCCTTCGCGGCCTTGTTGGTGAAGGTGAGCAGGAGAATGTTCTCGGGCCGGGTCCCGGTCTCGATCAGGTAGGCCACGCGGTAGGTCAGCGTGCGCGTCTTGCCCGAGCCGGCGCCCGCGATCACCAACGACGGCCCCGGGGGAGCCGTCACCGCAGCGTGCTGCTGCCCGTTCAGTTCCGCCGCGTAGTCGATCTGTAAGTCGACCTTTGGGCGGAATTGCTTGAGCTGGTAGTCGCGCGGCATCCGGGGATTGAACGGCCCGCGCCCGACCGCGAAAAGGAAAATCGCCTCCGGGGCGCGGCGGTGACGCAGACAGGACGCAACCGCGCTCCGCCGCTGTCGAGCATGCGCAGAAAGAAAACGGGCCCGGGACAAGCACACGACAACTTGCGTCCCGGGCCCAGGCCCCGCCACCCGGCGGGAACCAGTGGTTCGAGTGAATACAAACACTGTGGTCGCGGAAGAGTTGCGCGCAGGCCCTTTTGGCTTTTCTTTGCCCGCCAGCGCGCGCAGATTCGGCAGGTCGCTGGGAAGGAACCGTCAACAGCGGCGAGACACCAACAACCATCCAATAGGAGAAATCATGATTCTGACCAACGTTGAATCGATACCCGGACACACCATCACGGAACACTACGGCCTCGTTCAGGGCAGCACCATCCGCGCGAAACATGTCGGCCGCGATCTGATGGCCGGGCTGAAGAACATTGTGGGCGGTGAGCTCAAGGGCTACACCGAGCTCATGATGGAAGCCCGCCAGGAAGCCACGAATCGCATGATCGCGCAGGCGCAGGAACTGGGCGCCAACGCCATCATCAACGTGCGCTTCACCACCACCTCCGTCACCCAGGGCGCCGCCGAAATGCTCGCCTACGGGACCGCCGTTCTCTGCCAATAAGCAAGGAGGCGTCATGCAACCCCAACCGCCACTGGAAGAAATCCCATTGATCTTCATGATCATCGGGATTCTGTTCTACACCGCGCCCGTCTGGATGCTGCTCGGCACGTGGATCATCGGCAGGATCGCCGAAAAGAAACACTACACGAGCATTCGCGAGCGCGAGGCCGCCTGGGTCCATATCCCCGCCCTGACCGGCAGGCAGGTCCCGGACCTCCCCAACGCCTACGACAGCCAACTCGTCGTCGGATCGGTGGTCGTCTCGGTCGATCACTTCAAACGCTGGCTGTCGAAGTTCCGGATGGTCTTCGGCGGCGAGATGAAGAGCTACGCCTCGGTCATCGACCGTGGTCGCCGCGAGGCGATCCTGCGCATGAAGGAGGCCTGCCCCGACGCGGACATGTTCCTCAACTGCCGCCTCGAAACCTCGACCATTTCCAACGGCAAGGGCAAGGCCGTCGGCTGCGCCGAGGTCATCGCCTACGGCACCGCCGTGAGACTGCGCCAGGCGGCTGAATGAGGATCCGCTTTTCAACCACGGATGGGCGTGGTTGAACCCGCCCTCCCATGAAATTCGTTCCCAAACAGCTGAATGAATCGGCCGAGGCCTCCAGCGGTCGCGAACATTGGAAGGAAAAGGTCAAGAATGTCGGCATCATCATCGTCGGCATGACGCTGGTGTATCTGCTGCTCGGGGCCATTGCCGAATTCATGGTCACCCGGATCAGCGAGGAGACCGAGGCGCAGCTGTTTCAATCGATTGATTTTTCCGCGACGGAGAACCCGCCCGAGGAATTCGCGAAGGCGGAGGAGGTCTTCAACCGGTTGCTGGAAGAGCCCGGCCTCCGGCCGCTGCCCTACAAGCTGCGCTACATGGCCACGCCCGAGCCCAACGCCTTCGCCGCGCCCGGCGGCACGGTGATGGTGACCCAGGGCCTGCTCGACGCCGCGACCAACACCACCGCCCTTGCCTTCGTGCTCGGACACGAACTCGGCCATCACCAACACCGGCACACCCTCAAGGGCATCGGCCGCAAGGCGGTCTTCTCCATCGCCATCGCCATCGTCTTCGGCGGCTCCGATGGCGGTATCGTCTCCCAGGCCGTCGATCTCGCCGAGAAGGGGCACTCACGCAACGCCGAACGCGAGGCCGACGACTTCGGCTTCCGCCTCGCCCATTCGGTCTACGGCAACGCCGACGGCTACATGGAGTTCTTCCAGCATATCCACGACAAATACCACGGCCGGCACGAGACCTGGCTCAACTTCGCCCACACCCACCCGCCCACCGCCGAGCGCCTGGAACATCTCAAGGAATTGCAGGCGGAGTTGAAGAAGTAGCGGAGCGGGCGGTCAGACTTGCGCAAATGGATGCGTTGTCGGAGTTTGTTGCACGGATTGAATAAGCTTCTGAATCCCCAACCCACAGATCCAATGAACACCGCTTCCGCCCCACTGGTCCGTTTCCGCGGCTCTCCCCTTTGCATCGCGTCGTTGTTGGCGTGCCTTGCGCTGCTGCTGCTGGCTGTTCCCGGTCAGGCGCAGGACAAGTCCACCCGATGGGAGGGATCGTGGAACAACAGGAGGTACAACACCAAGGGGCCGTTGCAGGCCGTGATCACCCCGGCGGCCGGCGGTAATCTCAAGGCCAAATTCACCGGCACCGGCATCCGCAGCAAGTTCTCCTTCGACGCCGACATCATCAAATCGGCCAAGAACAACCAGGTGACGCTTTCCGGCAAGACACGGATCAACGGCGACGACTACACCTGGACCGGACGGGCCGGCGGCGCGACGCTGGTCGGCAACTACCGCTCCCGCTCCGGCAACAATGGCAGCTTCACCCTGAAGCTGGTGAAGAAATAGCGGGGCGGTGTCCTCCAAAAAGCCGTAGAATCGAACGTGAGTTCGATCACTTGAATTGACTGGCCGCCGTTCAGACCGTCGGTTTCAAACCAACCCGGCATCCTTCAGCCATGCCACGCATTCCTCCGCATGCGTCATGGCGATCAGATGAACCGCGTCAGGGATGGCCTTGTCCACGCCATCCGGCAGCGGCACGACGAGATCCAAGGTGCCGTGGATGCGAACCGGCCGGATCGCGTCGGACGACAGCCCCCGCCAACGAAAGACAGCCAGGCACATCGCCCGCACAAACTCAGCGTCGACTCCGGTGAACATTCGCGCAAGTTCGCCGGGCACGCTCGCAGAAAGCCCACCCAGAAACTGAAATGGCGTCAGGTTGGCCAGCGGATGCATCAGCCTGAGCAGGCCGTTGATCTCATCGGGATGGCAGACGCCGCCAAGCAATATCAAACGCCTTGGCTTGATCAGCGTCGCGATCTCGCACGCAATCATGCCGCCGAGTGAAGAGCCGACGATCGTGTCGCCATCGCCGATGTCGTTCTCATCGACGACCCGACGGGCCACCTGACGGAGTTCGGTCTCGCCGCGGTATTCCGGCCAATCGATGAAATTGGAATCCGGAATCGTCCGCCAGGGGCCGGCATACATGCCGCCGTCCGCGCCCATGCCTGGCAGGAAGTGGTTCATGGTGTTGAGCGGACTGTCGTCCATGTCACGGCAGTTCGATCAACGCCGCAAGCTGGGCCCAGAGGCGGTGGGCTTCACCGAGGGTTTCGTAGTGATGGCGTCGCTCCCCGGTCAGGGCGAGGCGCGCGGCTTCGTAATCGTCGCGCCCCGTTTCGCCGGCCTCGAACAGGACCCGGTGGCGGGCGACAATGCGCTCGTGGTGCGGGATGATTTCGGCGCTGATGTGATCATTTCGTTTGAGCGCGGTTTCGAGGTCGGCAAGCAACCGCCGGTAGGCGAGTTGCGATTGTTGCCGGATTTGTCGCGCATTCTGGCGGGCCGCCTCGGCGTCGGCTTCAAAGGCGCGGGCGGCGGCGCGCTTGTTGTCGAACAGCGGCAGCGAAATCCCGACATTGACGTCGGCTCCGCTCTGTCGGGCGGCGAGGTCGCGGCGGTGGAGGAGATTGAGATTCAACGATGGAATCCGCGAGGCGCGGGCCTGGCGGGCGCGGAGTTCGGCGACGATGGCGGCCTGATCCGCGGCGCGCGCGGCGGGAAGATTGTTCAGATCGGCAACGATCGAGCGGATCGTTTCCAAGGCCAGGCTGGTCTCCAGCGCGCCGTTCACCGCGCCGATGCGCATGTCGGGACGGCCGATGTCTGTCGCCAGCGCGGCGAAGGCCTTGCGGCGCAGCGTGGCGGCCGCATCGCGTTCAAGCTTCTCGTGATCCAGCGCCGCGTGGGCGAGTTCGCGGAGTTCGACGGTCGCGTCGCCGGCTTCGGCGCGGGCCGCGGCGAGCTGAAGTCGCGACTTGAGGATCGCGATGCGTTCGGAGAACAGGTCCTCGTTCCTCTGCGCGAACAGGGCGGTCGCGAAGGCGCTGCGGACGCGTTGTTCGAGCTTGAGGCGCGCGGCATCGACCAGGGTCGCCGCGCGATCCCGTGCGGCCTGCGCGGCCTCACGATCGAGACGCCGCTCCTTTCCGATTGGGACGGTCTGCGACACGCCGACGATCGCCTCGCCGCTGCCGCCGCCGCGATAGCCTTCAGTTCCCAGGACGAGCCGCGGATTCGTCGGCAGGCCTGCGGCGCGCGCGCGTTGTTCGGCGGCGATCTGCCTCGCAACGGCCCCTTGGAGCGCGGGGCTGTGCTTCTCCGCGATGCGCAGGGCGTTCTCCAGGTTCAATGTGACGCTGTTGGTCGGCGCGGCCTGCAACTGTGAGACGAGCAGGGCGCCGATCAGAGTCAATGCGTTGAAACAGCAGCGCGCCATTCGGGATCGGGCACCGGCGCAATGCATTCGAAGGTTGCTGCGGGTTGCGGGCCCGCAGTCCGAAATTGAGAGGCTGCATGCTTTCATTCCGTGTTCATTCGTGTTCATCCGCGGTTGGATCCTGCCGGGGCTCCACCGGTTTTCCGAAGCGCAGGTAGAGCGTGGGGACGATGGCCATGTTGAGCAGCATGGAACTCGAGAGGCCGTAGAGGATGACGATCGCCATCGGGGTCTCGATCTCCTTGCCGGGTTCTCCGCCGCCCAGCGCGAGCGGAATCAAGGCCAGTCCCGTGCCCAAGGCCGTCATAAGGATCGGCGCGAGACGTTCCAACGCGCCGCGCTGCACGGCCTCGAAGAAGTCTGCCACCCCTTCCTCCTCCTGCAGGTGGCGGATGTGGGAGACCAGCATGATGCCGTTGCGGGTGGCGATGCCGAACACGGTGATGAAGCCGATCAACGACGCCACGCTCAACACGCCGCCGGAGAACCACACGCCGGCCACGCCGCCGATCAGCGCCAGGGGCAGGTTCAGCATCACCAGCGCCGCGTCGCGCGCCGAGCCGAAGGCCATGTGCAGCAGGAACCCGATGCCGATCACCACCCCCACGCCCAGCCAGCCGATGGTGCGGGTCGCTCGCGCGGCGCTTTCGAACTGCCCGCCGAACTCCACGCGATAGCCGTAATGCCCCGCGATGATCGGATCGATCAATTCGCGGCAGTCGTTGACCACCGAGGTGACGTCGCGCCCGGCGACATTGCAGGAGACAACGATCTTGCGCTCAACCTGCTCGCGACTGACGCGATTGGGGCCGGTGAATCGCTCGATCCGGGCAACGTCCCTCAGCGGGATGCGCGCTCCCGACGGGGTGGCGATTAACAGGTCGCCGATGGTCTCAATCCGCCAGTCCCCGTCCTGGCGGAGCCGCACGACGAGGTCGAAGGTGTTCTGTCCCTGGATCACCTCGGTGGCCTTCTCCCCTTGCACAGCGGCGTTCAGATGCCGGCCGACCGCGTCGATGGTCAGGCCGTGGCGGGCCATTGCGTCGCGCAGGAACCGGACCCGCAAGGTCGGCACATCGCGCTGCTGTTCGAGGAACAGATCCTCGACGCCCTCCACATTCTCCATGGCGTCGCGGATCTGCGCGCCGGTCTCGCGAAGCCGGTGCAGGTCCGGACCGAACAGCTTCACCGCGACATTGGCGCGCGTGCCCGAAAGCATGTGGTCGATGCGATGCGAAATGGGCTGGCCGATCTCCACGTTGACTCCGGGCAGCGCGCCGAAGTCCTCGCGCAGGGCCGCCAGCAGCTCATCCTTGTCGCGCTCGCCCATGACCAACCGCGCCTCGATCTCGGAGGATTCCACACCCATCACGTGTTCGTCCTTTTCGGCGCGGCCGGTCCGCCGCCCGAAGGAGACGATCTCCGGATGCTTCTGGAGAATCCGATCGACCTGCCGGCCGATCTCATTCGACTCCTCCAGCGAGGTTCCCGGCAGGGTCACGACGCCGATGGTCAGGCTGCCCTCGTTGAAGGGCGGGAGAAAGGCGCGGCCGAACAGGGTCATCTGAAAGATCGCCAGCGCCAGGAGGACCAATGTCGGTCCGGCCACCCACCAGGGATGGCGGAGTATGGCCGGGAGAATCCTCGCGTAGCCCTTCTTCAGGAGGACCGCCAGGGGCGCCTCGTTCTCACGTTGCACGGCCCCGCTTGAGGGCAGCAGGAAATAGCACAGCACGGGCGTCACGGTCATGGCCACCGCCAGCGAGGCCGTCAGGGATACAACGTAGGCCAGCCCCAGCGGCGCGAGCAAGCGCCCCTCAACGCCAGACAGGAAGAAGACCGGCAGGAAGACCAGCACGATGATGATCGTCGCGAAGGTGATGCTGCGACGGATCTCGATGCTGGCGTCGAGCACGACCGAGAAGACGGACGCCTGTTTCTCCTTCGGCAGATGATGATTCTCACGGAGGCGGCGAAAGACGTTCTCCACATCGATGATTGCGTCATCGACCAATGCGCCGATGGCGATGGCCATGCCGCCGAGGGTCATGGTGTTCACGGAGATGCCCAGCCAGTCCAGGGTCAGCAGCGCCGCCACCAACGACAGCGGGATGGCGGTGAGCGTGATGACCGTGGCGCGCAGGTTTCCAAGAAAGAGAATCACCACCAGCACGACCAGAAAGGCACCGTCGCGCAGCGCGTGCAGCACGTTGGCGACGGCGACCTCGATGAAGTCCGCCTGCCGGAAGATCTCACGATCAAGGCGCATGTCTTCGGGCAGATCGGCTTCAAGCTCGTCGAGGACGCCGTCGAGGCGGCGGGTGAGTTCGAGGCTGTTCGCCCGGGGTTGCTTCTGCACGCCGAGGATGACCGCGTCTTCGCCGTTCACGGAAGCCGCGCCGCGCTTCGGGGCCGGACCGATGCGGACCTCGGCCACATCGCCGACCAATACCGGCGCGCCCTTCCGCGCGTCCACCACGATGGCGGCAACGTCGTCCGACGTGCGGATGCGGCCGACGCCGGTGACCAGCCATTCGGAACCGCCCTGATTCAGCACGCCGGCCGAAACGTTGCGATTGGCCTGTCGAACCGCGTCGAGGATCTGATCGAGGGTGACGTCATAGGCGAGGAGGGATTCGGGATTGGCGACGATCTGGAACTGTTGCCGGCCGCCGCCGATTGCGATGACCTGCGAGACGCCCGGCTCCGCCAACAGGCGCCGCCGGATGACCGTGTCGGCGTAGGTCAGGGTTTCCATCGGGGAATGCGAACTCGAGGCGAGACCGAGGAACATGACTTCGCCCATGATGGATGTGACCGGGGCCAGGATGGGCTCGTCGATCTCGTCAGGCAGGTTGGACGTCACCAGATCGAGTTTCTCCTTTACGATCTGTCTGGCTGCGAGGATGTCCGTGCCCCATTCAAACTCGACCCACACGAGCGAGATACCGACGGCCGTGGCGGAACGCACACGGCGAACCCCCGCCGCGCCATTGAGCGAGGCCTCAATGGGAAAGGTCGCCTGTTGCTCTAGATCGATCGGGGCCATGCCGTGCGCCTCCGTCACGACGGTCACGGTCGGCGCGCTGAGATCGGGAAAGACATCGACCGGCAGGCGTGTGGAGACATACGAGCCATAGCCGACCAGGATCAACGCGCTGACCAGGATCAGCGCGCGATTGCGCATGGAGAATCGGATGAGGGAGTCCATGGCGCGGGGTCCTAATGGTGATGGCCGTGGGGAATGGCGCCGCCGCCAAGCGAGGCCAGTCGCACGGCGTAGGCGCCGACGAAAACGACCCGTTCGCCCTCTCCGACCCCATCGACGATCTCGATCCAATCCCCGTCGCGAATGCCCGTCCGGACAAGGCGTTTCTCAAACAGCTCACCCGTTCTTTGCACATAGACGGTCAGGCCCCCGTCTTCCTCGACCAGGGCCGAAACAGGAACGGCGGGGGTTTCCTTCGCGGCGTCGCCGGCGATCTCCAGGGAAACACGCTGACCGATGCGCAGTCGGCCGGCGGTATTGGGCGTTTCGATGTGAATGGGAAACGCGCGGGTGTCCGCATCCACTTCGCCGCCGATGGCCAACAGTCTCCCGACATCTTTGGAAAAGGCCTTGAGTCGCCCGCCTTCCTCTCCGCCGAGGACGCAGTCGACATCCCTCACGTCGCCGACGCCGAGCTGTCGGTTCTCCGGGATCAAGCCGTGCAGGTGAACCGTGTCGCGATTCAAGATGCGGTAAAGCGCCTCGCCTTCCGCGACCAGTTCGCCATCGGCCTCGTCCGGATGATTCACGATGACGCCATCGATCGGCGAAACGAGCGCGAAGGTCGGCGCGGCGGCGGAATCGCCGTCCAACACACCGGCGGTCGCCGAAGCGTAGGCGCGCTCGATCTCATGCGCGGCTTCATGGGCGGCCTCTGCGAGTCTCAGCGCCCGTTCCGCCTCCTGGAGTTCGCGTTGGGACTTGGCCTCCTTCCCGACGAGGCCGCGAACGCGTTCGAAGGTTTTCCTGGCGTTGTTCGATTCGATGGCGGCCTGTTTCACGGCCGTCCGGGCTTCGGTGAGTCGGGCGGCGATACCGGAGAACAACGGTTGAACCAAAGCCAGCGTCTCCCCGCGTTTCACCGCCTGACCGACGACGGGCAGGCCGGCGTTGGGGAGCGGCAACAAACGTCCGCCAACCGGCGCGACGGCGGTTGCCCTGTGTCCCGCGGCTGCGTGGACCTCCCCGGGCACAACGAGTCGCTTCTTCAAGGAGCGGCGCGAGACCTGGACGGTCCTGATGGGCAGCCCCCATTGACGCTCCTTCAGGACGGCGAATCCTTGGGGTTCCTCAATGGCGTCCGCGGCCTGATGGGCGGCCTCGTGATTCGCGAAACCGGAAACGACGCCGACGTTGAGCTTCAATGTGCGGCCATTGTGCGGGAACTCCACGGCCAGCCCCAAGGCCCCGACCGCCGGTGTCTTGAGTTTCATGATGTAGATTCCGGGGCGGGCGGGTTCCGTCGCGGCGACCTCGGAGCTTTCCCCTCCCGGCGCGACCAATCTCAGAGTCAACGGTCCTGCGGTCCGCGGCGCGCCGGTCGCCAGTTCGGAGACGTGCACGACGTACTCAGCCGGTTCCCCGACTTCGGCGGGATCGTGTTCCACGAAGAATTCAAAGCCGTCCGCCCACGAGGTGAACTGGAAGCCGGGCTCGTCGTGTTCGTGCGCGTCGGTTTCGTGCGCGTCGCCGGCGCCGTGGTCGTGCGCGCCGTGCGAATGGGAATGCCCGTCGAGGGCGTCCTCGGACGGACGGCAGCCGGAAAGCAGAATGACGGCGCCCACGGCCAGTGACGGAACAACGGTATTACGGATCAGAGTGAAACGCTTCATAAGCGCAGGAACAAAGGATCAACATTGACGAACGGACGCAACGGGTCGCGCCCAATGCATCGGGAAACAAGAGGAGGGAGGGAATCAGGCGCGGGGAGGCGCGCGTGACTGTGAGGGTCGCGAGGGACAACCGCCGGGGTCCGGCCGGGACTCAGCCGGATGAGGCAGGAATGCAACGACCAGTTCGGCCACGACGTCCGTTTCGGCGAGGACGGCCGGCGTCAGGTCGGCGTCGAAGACCTCGGACTTCAGGGCGTCCAGCGTATGGCCTTCGGCCGTGTGGTGCGAATGCCCGGGCATGCTCTCCTGATCGTCGTTCTCGCCGTGATCGTGATGATGACCGTGACCGTGGCCGTGACCATGATCGTGACCATGATCATGATGATGGGCCGGGGCGGCGCCGTGATCGCGGCTGACGGCGTGGCAATGCGCCTCGGTGGCGAGATGGACCGGAAGCCAGGTCAGATACGTCGTCAACAAAGTCAACAGCGTCCAACCGATTGCCCGGCGGAACGGGCGCAGCGCTTTGTTTGTCCTGGTCGTCATGTTTCGAAGCTCGAAGGCACGCTTCTCAGCATTCCCGGGATTTGTCAACCCCCGCTGCGCGCGGAGCAGGGCGTCGGACGACGTCCCTACCTTGACTGAAACACCGGCTGTTGTCGTGACGCGTTGTAAAGCCGGCGCCAGAGGTCGGTCCCGTCGTCGGGGACGAGTTCCGTGTGGGCGCCGGGTTCGTAGTAGGGGATGAGGCCGGCATTGGCGGCGTTGAGCAGGAAGTTCACCTTGCCGCTGTTGGCCACGTACATCTTCCTCCCGGAGGCCCAGGCGGTGACCATCAAACGTTCGGGCTCGGGGCGCGAGGCGGGCTTGGCGACCTTGAAGCGGTCGATGGCGTCCCAGTCGATCTCGTGGCCGACGCCGGGCCTGTCGGGGACGTTGGCGAATCCCTTCTTTACGAGGATCGGCTCGGCCAGCAGGTCGCGCTGGTAGAGTTGATGACAGTTCACCGCCGGCCAGGTGGCGTTGCGCAGGACGCCGCCAAAATGCAGCGACCATGCGGCGGTGATTCCCGTGCCGACCAGCTGCAGCCAGAAGGGCAGCCCATGCCTGGCGCTGAAGCGGCCCTGTTCCAGGACCCGCGTGGCGCCGCCCCCGATGACAAAGCCGTCGCAAACCCCTTCGCGCACGGCGACCTCCGGCTCGGGGCGGCCGAAGTGCATGGCGAGATGGACGCGCGTGGCCTCGCGGATCTTCCGGTTGCCCTCGATGTCGGTCTGCGGGATCGGAGATTCGTAGATGTCGACCTGTGGATACTGCTCCAAGGCCTTGATGATCGGCATGCCCTTCTCCGCGGTCAGCAGGGTGCTGTTGAAATCCATGTCGATCTTGAAGTCCTCCGGCACGACTGCGGCGGACTGCTTCAACTGTTCATGAATGTCGAACCAGGGGCGGCCCTTGGTCTTGTAGGACAGGTAGCCCTGTTCCAGGGCGAGCCGGCATTCGGAGGCCATGTCGGCGGCGGGGGTGTCGATGTTCCACCACGAAAGCGGCGTTTGTTCGTGGACCTTTTTTCCCAGCAGCGCGTGGACGGGCTCCTCCAGCGTCTTGCCGACGGCGTCGAAGAGCGCCATCTGCAGACCGGCTCCGAGCGAGTCGTCCCACATGATCTCACGCGCATTCCGGCCGATGGCGCGCCGCACGTCTTCATCCGCGGTGACGCCCCAGGTGTAGTAAAGCATGGTCTCGCCGTGGCCTTTCTTCCCGGAGGCGAGTGTCACGGTCAGGATTTCGGAATAGCGCCAGTGGGGCAGTTCGCGGTCCATTGAGCGGCGGGGCGTCTCACGATAGGGAATCCGGACAGTCGTGCGATCGATGGACCGCACCGTAAACAGGCGGTTGTCCAGCGTGCGGCGGGAGCCGCGGCTGGCGCAGCCCCCGAGGGCGATCGTTGTTGCCGCGGCGAGGGAGGAATGGAGGAATTGGCGTCGGTCAGGCATGGCGTGTCGGATGGGAGGTTCGCGGAAGATGCGGAATCGATCAAGCAGATCGGAATTGATCGCGGCGGGAATTGAGCGGAGACTCGGGAACGCCTGTCCACTGGATGATGACCGTTCCCGCAATTCTGAAACAACCGCTCCGGACGCTGCTTGCGTTCCTGGCGCTGTCTTTCGCGGCGGATTTGTACGCCGCCGCGGCACTGGGGGGGAAGGCGCCGAAGCTCACGATCGCCAAGTGGATCAAGGGCGGTCCGGTCGATCTTGCGGACAACGACAAGGGGCTCATACGAGTGATCGATTTCTGGTCGAGTTGGGCGGGAGCCAGCCGTTCGACGATCCCCCACATCACCGAACTGCAGAACAAATACGCGGCCAAGGGGGTCCAGTTCATCGGCGTCAGCGACGAGCCGCCCGGGACGGTGGAGCGATTCGTGGAACGCATGGGCAGCCGCATGGACTACACCGTGGGGGCGGACGCCGACGGGGCGACCACCTTCGCCTTTCTTTCCGCCTTTGGCGTGCGGAGCATCCCGCACTCCTTTGTCGTGGACCGGGCGGGCCGGCTGGTCTGGCACGGTCACCCCATGGGCGAGTTGGAGGCGGTCGTCAAGGGCGTGCTCGACGGGACCTGGGACGCGAAGGCCGCCGCCAGGATGGAGACGGCGAAGCAGAACCTGGGCGTCTATTTCGGCGGCGTGACACAGGGGCGGGATTCGGAAGGGCTGAAGAAGCTGGGCCTTGAAACGGTGGACGGCCTGAAGGGCGACCCCACGACCTTGAACCAGGTCGCCTGGTTGATCCTCACCGACGAGCGCGTGCTGACCCGGCACCTCGAGGTCGCTCTGAAGGCGGCAAAGCTGGCCTACGAAGGCTGCGAAGGAAAGGACGCCGCCATTGTCGACACCTATGCCCGCGCGCTCTTCGACACTGGCAGGAAGAAGGAGGCGATCGAAATGCAGAAGAAGGCGGTCGATCTGGAGGATAATCCGCTCGAGAAGCTGGGGCTTCAGCAGACGCTGGAGCGCTATCGGAAGGAGAAGTGACGGACGATTCCGACTCGTTTCCAGAATGCAGGTTCCGGAGCCCCTGAACCGGGTTCCTGACAACAACAACCGATGGGAGAATTGCAGGACAACGACCGATTCCATTTTGAGCGCGAGGCCCTGGCCGTCGACGGAGTGGTCCGCGTCGCCGGCATCGATGAGGCGGGACGAGGGCCGCTGGCGGGCCCGGTCGTCGCGGCGGCGGTCGTCCTGCCCCGCGCCTGGGCGGATTCCGGCATGCCCGACGAACTGGCCCGATTGAATGACTCCAAGCAGGTTTCCGAGAAACAGCGCGTGCGCTTGTATGAATTCCTTTCGAAACATGAGGAGATCGATTCTGCCGTGGCGATTCTGGACGCCGCGGTCATCGATGAGATCAACATCCTGCGCGCCACGCATCGCGCCATGAACGAGGCCCTGGCCGGACTCCCTGAACCGGCGGATCACGCCTTGGTCGATGGCCTGCGCGTGGATTCCCTGACCGTGGCGCAGACCGCGATCGTCAAGGGCGACAGCAGGAGCTTCTCCATCGCCGCCGCCAGCATCCTGGCCAAGGTGACGCGGGACAGGTTGATGGTGGAATACGACGCGGAATATCCCGGTTACGGCTTCGCCAAACACAAGGGCTACGGGACGAAGGAACACCTCTCGGCCTTGGCGGAACTGGGCCCCTGCCCGATTCACCGGCGCAGCTTCGCGCCGGTGCGCGCGCAGCAGTTGGAGCTGATATGAACCTGCTGAAGAAGATGGGGCTGGTTGCGGACGAAACCGAAAAACCCGCGCACTTCCGGCGCGGCGAACTCGGCGAGAACGCCGCCAGGAAACACCTGAAGCAGCTCGGGCTTAAATTCCTGACCGCCAACTTCAGATCCAAGCGAGGCGAAATTGACCTGATCTTCCGCGACGACGACTGCCTGGTCTTCGTCGAGGTGAAGACGCGTTCCGACGAGTCATGGACCCGACCCGCCGCCGCCGTGAACGCGAGGAAGAAGAAGCTGCTTACCCAGACCGCGCTGGATTACCTGAAGCTGCTCAAGGACCCGCAGGTGAAGATCCGCTTCGACATCGTCGAGGTGCTGCTGGATGAAGGCGAGCAGGTCAGCGAGGTCCGGCATCTGCCGAACACGTTCAATCTCACGCCGCCGTATCGGCATGGGTGACCGCCACGCGCATGAAAACGTATGCCTGTTTCAAATGCGGCGAAGCCCTCGAGTCTGCTGAATGTTCGTATGACAAGAGGCGTTGGTTTGTCCGACAATTGTGCCCCAAATGCGAAACGCCGGTTTGTTTGTCCGGGGCTGCGTTCATTGTTGGTGGAGCGCTCTGGCTTTTGGTTTTCGGGATGATCTTGTCCTACGAAGCGCAACAACTTGCCAAGGTTGGCGGAGGCGCGCTGGGAGTATTTGGACTGTTTCGATTGGCTGAACAATGGCGAGCGAAACGCGGGGCGGTCCGGCCGAAAGATCGCTGAAAACGGGATCCTATGGTCATGGCGCCAACAAGGCTTCGGACACGCGGGGCATCGCTACGCTCGCACGCTGAAAAATGGGTATTGCGGCAGCAATACCCCACCTTTTGTTGGTGGGGCAAACCTGCCGGTTTGCCGACTTCTCAGCCAGGGCAAGCGGAGCGATGCGCTGGCGTCTCGCCTTGGAAATCTACAACTGCTGAATTGAACCACAATGCCTGAACTGCCCGAAGTCGAAGTCCTTGCGCGTCACCTTCGTCCGTTGATCGAAGGGAAGACGATCCGCAGGGTGGATGTTCGCCGCGCGAAGAGTCTGCGCGGCATGTCCGAGAAGGCTTTTACGCTGGCGTTGACCAGCGCGAAATTCACGGGTCTCCGCCGACGGGGGAAATACCTGCTCTTCGAACTCAAACCCAAGGGAGCGCGTGAATCCTTCGAAATGTTGGGGCATCTGGGCATGACGGGGCGGATGTATCTTCAATCAAAGTCCGCGGACCTGCCCAAGCACGCCGTGCTGCGACTCGCGCTTGGCCGACACGATTTCGTCTTCGAGGACACGCGCTACTTTGGTCGGATGACCTTGGATACGTCGTCGGTGGACGGCCTCGGTCCGGAGCCGTTGGGCGAGGCGTTCGACACCGACTGTTTTCATGCGCAGCTGAAACGGTCCGCGCAGGCGATCAAGGTGAAGCTGTTGGATCAATCCCTGGTCGCCGGCGTTGGCAACATCTACGCCTGCGAGGCGCTGCATCGCGCCGGAATTTCTCCGCGCAGGCAATCCAGGCGGCTGACCCGACCACAGGCGGACCGCCTGCGGGGGGGTATCCGGGAGATCCTGGCGGCCGCCATCGAGCTGGGCAGCACGATCCGGCTGGATTTTGCGGGTTCGGGGAAAAAGGACGGGTTGTTCTATTACGGCGGTTCCGAAGCCGCGCCGGACACGGTGTTCGAGCGTTTTGCGGTCTACGATCGCGAGGGGGAGCCCTGTCCGGATTGCGGGGCTGCGATCAAGCGCATCGTCCAGGCGGCAAGGAGCACGTTTTTTTGTCCGAAATGTCAGAAGGGGTGAAGGCGGGGTATGGGCGGATGGGGGTATGAGGGCCTGTCGAACGCGGTGTGGTTTTGCTCGCGCGCAATGAAGGCAACGTTCAACGCCCGACATTAAACGCTGAACTTCAAACTGAGATTTGCGCGCTGCGCGCGCTGTTTTCTCAAAGTTCAAGGTTGTGCGTTGAACGTTGGCCATCGTGCGACCCCCATACCCCAATACGCCCACACCCTCATGCCCTTGCACCAAAAAAACTTCCACAAATCCCTTGTCAGGGGCCGGTTCATTGATAAATTCCCCGGCTCCTGAATTATGAGAGCTGACATTCATCCAAGCGAATACCGCCCGGTTGTCTTTCTGGACTCGGCCTCCGGAGCCAAGTGGCTCGGCAAGTCCTGCGCCCGGACGAACAACACGATCAAGCACGACGACGGCGAGGAATATCCCTGCGTCACGCTTGGCATCAGCAACGTTTCGCACCCGTTCTACACCGGCAAGCAGACCTTCGTGGACACCGCGGGCCGCGTCGACAAGTTCAAGCAGCGTCTGGCGAAGTCGCAGGCCGCCAGGGAAGAGGCCGCCGCGCGCAAGCCGAAGAAGCGCCGCTAGTTCCATTTACGCCAATACACCCGCATGGATTCCTCCGTGCGGGTGTATTGTTTTTTCCGGGAGGGAATTTCGGAAGGACGTCTCAACCACGGATCCACACAGATCGACACGGATGAAGAAACGCGGAGCCAAGACAGAGCCGAAGCGGAGTCGATGGGGCGTCAATCCGTGTTCAACCGCGTTCATCCGCGGTTGAGAAGGGAACGTTTGCATGGAACTGCGATCCCATATTGAGCGTTTCAAGAAGCGGCTTGGCGAGACCGAGGCCGCGCTGGCCGATCCGGCCGCCTTTGACAACCAGGCCAAGGCCCAGGAACTCACCCGCGAATACAGCCGTGTGAAGGGGCTGGCCGCTTCCGGCGAAGCCTGGCTGAAGGCGCAGGAGGAGCTGAAGGAAAACCGCGAGATTCTCGAGAGCGAACCGGCGGATTCGGAGCTCGCGGTCATGGCCAAGGAGGAGATCGAACGGCTCGAAGCCGAGGACCAGCGGCTCACCCAGGAAATCCAATGGGGCATCGTGCCGCCGGATCCCACGGACTCGCGCAATACCATCATCGAGATCCGCGCCGGCGCCGGCGGTTCGGAATCGGCCCTCTTCGCCGCCGATCTCTATCGGATGTACACCCGCTACGCGGAGAACCGCGGCTGGAAGGTGGAGAACATGGACGCCAGCCCGTCCGACCTTGGCGGCTATCGCGAGGTGGCCTTCCTGATTTCCGGCCAGGACGCCTTCAAGCGTTTCAAGCATGAGAGCGGCGTGCATCGCGTGCAGCGCGTCCCGGTGACCGAGGCCTCGGGGCGGATTCACACGAGCACCGCGACTGTCGCCGTGCTTCCGGAGGCCGAGGAGGTCGACGTGCAGATCAACCCGGAGGATCTGGACATCAGCGTTTGTCGGGCCTCGGGGCCGGGCGGTCAGGGCGTGAACACCACGGACTCGGCGGTGCAGATCATCCACAAGCCCACGGGTATGATCGTGACCTGCATGGACCAGCGCTCGCAGCTCAAGAACAAGGAGCGCGCGATGAAGGTCCTGCGCTCGCGGTTGCTCGACCAGAAGATTGCCGAGGAGCAGGCGAAGTATGCGGCGCAGCGCAAGTCGCAGGTCGGCACGGGCGAGCGCAATGAACGCATCCGCACCTACAACTTTCCTCAGAACCGCGTCACCGACCACCGCATTGAACTGACGCTCCACAGCCTGCCTTCGATCATCGAGGGCGACCTCGACGGGTTGATTCAGCCCCTCCTGGATCACGAACTGGGCGAAAAGCTCGCCGCGGCGGGAATTTGACGCCATGAACCCCGAGGGACTCATCTTCGATTTCGACGGCACGCTCGCCGACACCATGCCGTTGCATTGGAAGGCCTGGGGGCGGGTGATGGAAAAGCACGGGATCACCATCACCGAGGAGCGCTTCTACGCGCTGGGCGGCGTCCCCGCCCGCGACATCATCCGAATGATCGCCGGGGAACAGGGCGTCGAGATCGATCACGCGGCCGCCGTCCGCGACAAGGGACAGTTCTACCTCGACATCCTGCATGAAGCGGAATTGATCGAAATCACCATGGAGATCGTCCGCGAAAACCACGGCAAGCTCCCGATGGCGATCGCGACCGGCGGCTCCCGGAGCATCGTCACGCAGGTGATCGAAAAACTCGGCATCGGCCATTACTTCGACGCCCTGGTGACCAACGAGGACATCGAGAACCAGAAGCCCGCGCCGGATATCTTTCTGGAAGCCGCGCGGCGCATTGGCGCGGCCCCGGAGAACTGCCGGGCCTACGAGGACACGGACCTTGGCATGCAGGCCATTCTCGCCGCCGGCATGGAGGCGGTGGATGTGCGTCCGTTGCGGGGGATCGCCGCGGGTGCGGCCTGACGGCGGGCGCCAATGGAAGCGGTCGGCCGCCCTGGCGGCCGGGGCTATTTCTTCCCCGCCTTCGCCTTTGCCTGCCCCTTTGCCTTCTTCTTCGGCTTGGGGGCGGGTTTCTTGTCGAGGTTGGTGTTCATGTCCTCCTTGGAGACGGAGGAGGGGACGCCGGTGACGGGGACGTTGCCCTTGGCGGCCCAGAGGATCGCGTTGAGGACGACCTTGCGGTGGCTGTCGTTGGCCCAGTTGTCATGGTAGTGGCCGCCGGTGAAGCCGAAGCCGCGGGAGCCGGTGGGGTTCTCGCTGGCCCACATGGTGATCTCCGGCTGCCCCATGCGCTTCTTCACGTGTTCGTTGCCGCCGTGGTGGTGGCCCCAGCGCGAGGTGCGGGTGTCGTCGGGCGGGGTGGACACGAGGATCGGCGTGACGCCCTCTGCGCGCTCACGGAAGCGCATGTGGTAGTACCATTCGTCGTTGATCTCGTAGGAGCCGACGCCGCGGGTGATCGGGTGCGTCGGCCTGACCTCGAACCTGCCGATCCAGTGCGGGTTCACGGAGAAGTAGGTCTCGAAGACGCCGCCGATGAAGTTGCGCAGGGCGTCGGCGGGATCGCCGGTGGGCAGTTCGACGGCGTAGTGCAGGCAGCCGAGTCCGACGCCGCGTTTGTCGATCCTGCTCCAGAGCTGCATCTTCGTCTCATCCATCAGCGGGTGCCGGGCGTTGCCGTCGGAGTAGATGATGGCGGCGTCGGCGTTGTCGAAGGCGGAAGGATCCGCGGGCCAGCCGTTGTCATAGTAGACGGCGGCGAGGGCCTTGTCGGAATTGTAGTCGTTGAGGCACTTGGCGAGCAGCCAGCAGCCGGCGCGGTGCTCGTGGGTGCGCGCGGGATGGCTGGGGACGCCGGCGATGAAGACGATCTTCCTGCGGCCGTCGCTCAGGGGAAGGCGTTTCAGCTGGATGTCCTTGAACTGCACCTTCATCGGCGGACCGGAATGGATCTGCAGGGCGAGCAGGCCCCTGAGTTCGCGTTCGCCGTTCTGGTTGTCGGTCACCTGGCTGGTGACCTTGCCGTTGATGCTGACGGTGATCGTCGAGCCGACGGCCTTGATGTGATACTCGTTCCACTTCTCGAGATCGACGCCATCGATCAGCTTGGCCGGATCGCCGATCTCCTTCTCGCTGCGCCTGCCCTGCGGGGAGATCGTCACGCTCTTGCCGCGCGGGGCGAGGACCCGACGACCGGTGTGCTCATCATAGAGCGCGCCGAGCCAGTTGCGGCCGCGGTCCATGTCGCATTGGTAGCCGAAGTAGTGTCCGTCGTCGGCCTTCCCGCTGCGGACCTGGATGCCGGAATTGGCGCTGTCCGAACCGAAGATGCGGAACTTCAGCTTCAGCTCGAAGTCATCCACCTCGCCCTGCGTCCAGGTGAGGAACTGGTTTTTCGGGCAGGGGATTTCGTCGGTCGATTCCGCAGTGATGGCGCCATCGCGGACGGACCAGTATTTCATCTCGGGGCAATTCCAGCCCTTGAGCGACTCGCCGTCGAAGAGCGACTTCCAGCCGGGCGTGGCTTGGTCGGCGGCGGCGGCCTGGGAGCAGGCGAGGGCGGTGAGGGCGATGGTTGTCAGAACGGTGCGGAACGTGGATTTCATATGGCTGGTCTCGTCGGCGCAGGGACGCGCCCGTCTTTCAATCAGGATGGGCACGATACACCGTGTATTTTTCGCAAGTCAACGGTCTGGGCGGCATTGCAACCTGGAGGGGGAAAGCTCCCGCCGGGCCCGCGCGCGGGAACATCACTATTTTCGATGCGATTGCGGATTGTTCCGCTTCCCTTGCGGCGCCTACACTTCCACCCATGGATCTGCTGGAACAACTGACCACCACGCCGGGCATTCCGGGCCGGGAGCAACGCATCCGCGCGTTGATTGAAAAGGAAACCAAGGGCCTGTTCGATGAGACCCGCGTCGATGCCATGGGCTCGCTGATCGGGGTATGCAGGCCGCGCGTCGCCCGCGGCAGGAAGGCTCCAAAGACTCCCGTGAAGGTCATGCTCGCCGCGCACATGGACCAGATCGGCTTCATGGTGCGGCACATCGACGACAAGGGGTTCCTCCGGCTCAACCCCGTCGGCGGTTTCGACACGCGAAACCTGTTCGCCCGCATTGTCACCGTCTGCGCGGAGGGCGGCGACCTGCCCGGCGTGATGAACCCCGGCGGCCGGCCGGTTCACATCGCTTCCCCCGAGGATCGCAAGAAGATCCCCGAAGTGGGCGAGTTTATCGTCGACCTTGGTCTCCCCGCCAAGGACGTGAAGAAGAAGGTCCAGATCGGCGACATGGTCGTGCTGAAGGCGCCGACGCAACAGATCGGGAAGATGGTCACCGGTCAATGCCTCGACAACCGGGTCGCCTGCTGGATCGCCATCCGCGCATTGCAGAAACTCAAACGGCACGACTGCGAGATTCATTGCGTGTTCACGGTGCAGGAGGAGGTTGGACTGCGCGGCGCGGGCACGGCGGCCTACGGTGTGCAGCCCGATATCGGCATCGCCATCGACACCACCCTGTGCGTCGATACGCCCGGCGTTCCTTCCGAGGAGCGCGTGACCGAATTCGGCGCGGGCGCCGCGCTGACCTGCATGGACAGCTCCTTCATCAGCGACCTCTCCGTTCTCAACGCCATGGAAGCCGCCGCCAGGAAGAACAAGATCAGGCACCAGCGCTCCATCCTCCCGCGCGGTGGAACGGATTCCGGCTCCATGCAGCGCGCCGGCTCGGGAACGAAGGTCTTCACCCTTTCCTGCCCCACACGCTACATCCACACGGTCACCGAGTCCGTCCACCTCGACGACCTGCACGCGTGCCGCGACCTGCTGGCCGCCTATCTGTCAGACGTCTGATCGGCGGCCGATGAACACCATCATCCTCTGCGATCCGGAGAACGGATCGAGGCGCATCGCGGCGTTGACGCTGCTCGATCGCCTCGTCGTCGCCGCGCATCGCGGAGGCGGCCGCGAAATCATCATCGTCTGTGATGGGGACGCGCCGGCGCTGACGCGATCCAAGGCGCTCGGCATCGAAGCAACCGTCGTCGCCCAACCTCCGCCGCTCTCCGGGAAGACCCTGCTGATCGAAACCGCCTGCCTGGTTCAGGCCAGGGACATCGAACAATTGATCCGGGCCGGCGAGGGGCGTCTGGCCTCGGCCGACCAACGCGATCTGCCGGTCGGGATCGTGACCGACTACAAGGGGCCGGTCGGCCGGGAGCAGAAACGAATCACCGCGGAAGGCGTGGCAGGTCCGGTCATTGACGCGGATTCCGCCAGGCAGGCCGAACGCGCGCTGTGGGCCTCGCTGGGCAGTTCGACCGACGGCATGGTCGACACCTGGTTCAACCGCCCCCTGGGCCGGATTCTTTCCAAGACGCTGATCCACACCCCCGTTTCGCCGAACCAGGTCTCGGTCTTCGCCATCCTGGTCGGCGTGGTCGCCGGCTGGTTCTTCACCCGCGGCTCCTACATGGACATGGTCATCGGCGCGATCCTGCTGCAGATCTCCGCGGCCATCGATTGTGTCGATGGCGACATCGCGCGCGTGGTGTTCAAGGAAAGCGTGCTGGGCAAGTGGCTGGACATCATCGGAGACCAGGTGGTGCATATCGCGGTGTTTGTCGGCATCGGCGTGGGGCTTTGGCGGATGGGCGTGGAGGCGCCGGTGATCCCGTTGGCGGTCAGCGCCGGGGTGGGCGTGGTGATATCCTTCCTCGTTGTCCTGCGCGGAATGACCGCGCCGCCTGAGAAGCAGAACGCGAGACTGCAGGCCCTGATCGACAAGATGACCAACCGCGACTTCTCGGTCGTGCTGCTGGCCCTGGCCATCGCCGACCAGATGAAGTTGTTCCTCTGGATGGTCGGAATCGGCGTGCACGTGTTCTGGGTGGCGGCGCTGGGCGTGCAGATGACCGGGTCGGGGACGAGCAAGAACGCGGACAATTGAAGATCGAGCAAAGCATGAAGCGTAACATCCGCATCATCCTGTTCCTGCTGGGCCTGGGAATCTTTGCCTTCTTCATCCACCAGACCGGCTGGGACAATATCTGGCCCACCGTTTCCAGTCTCGGTTGGAAGGCCCCGCTCTGTCTGCTGCCCTACCTCTCCGTGTTCGTCTTTGACTGCATGGCGTGGAAGATCTCTTTCGGCAAACATGGGACGCCGGGCGTGCGTTGGTGGACGCTGTTCAAGATCCGCTGGGCGGGCGAGGCGGTGAACTACGTGCTGCCGACGGCCTATGTCGGCGGCGAGGCGGTCAAGGTCTACCTGCTGCACAAGCGCGGGATCGATCCCAAGGTCAGCGCCGCCGCGTCCGTCGTGTCCAAGTCCTCCCAGACCCTCGCCATGGTGATCTTCATCGCCATCGGGGCGGTGCTTTCCCTCAATTACATCCCGCCGGACACGGGCGCGCGGCAGGGGATGCTGATCGTGACCGTGCTGGCCTTCGTCGCCGTGGGCGCGCTGTTCTGGATGCAGAAGCACGGCTTGTTCACCTCGCTGTTGGGCTTCCTGCGCTTCTTCAAGATCCGCGTCAAAAAACTGGAGGCCGAGGAGGAACACCTGCGGCACATGGACGCGCTGACGCTGAGGTTCTACCTCGAGGAGCGACGCGCCTTTGTCGAGACGACGCTGGTCTTCCTGATCGGCTGGTTCGCCGATGTGCTGGAGATCTGGTTTGTCTGCTGGTTGTTCGGGTTGGACCTGGCGTTCACGCAGGCCTTTGCGATCGAGGCCTTCATCAGCGTGGCCAAGGCGGTTGGCATGTTCTCGCCCGGCTCCATCGGCGTGCAGGAGGGTGGCATCGTCTTCCTCTTCAAGTTGTTCGCGCTCTCTGCGCCGGTCGGCGTCGCCTACGCCCTCATCCGCCGCGTCCGTGAACTGCTCTACGGCGTCATCGGCTGGCTCCTGATCTACCAGGAGGAAGGCGCGGTCAAGGGCATCACCAGCAGGGCAAGGGAGGACGCGAAGGCTCTGGATTAGGGAGGACTGGCTCGTGGTCGCCTATCGCCGGGAGGCAAACGTGCCGCTGCACGAGAAGGACGACCTGTTGCAATTGATGGCGCGGGAAAGGACGCCTGACAGCGAGGGGTAGGCTATCGTCGTGAACGCGAGAATTGCATCGATGTCCCGCCTGTGAAACGCTCATGGCCATGAGCGCTGTGACGGTATCACCGAAGTTTCAAGTCACGATTCCGAAGGCGGTTCGGGATGCACTCGCTCTGACGCCGGGAGACCAGTTCGAAGTGATTCCGCTGGATGGACGGATACAACTTGTGCCCGTTCGGCCGGTCGGCGCGCTCAAGAGTTTCCTCAAGTGCACAGATAGTTCGTTTGCGAGGGAGGACGACAGAACGTTCGACTGAATGCGTTCAAACGGAGAGTCGATTCAGCGGGCTGGCTGGCCATGCTCGCCGCGCTGCAAAGCGGCGCGCGGCGCCGCAGTCCAAGACGCTGTCGCGAGATCCTGCGCCCCGTTCCTATCGAGCCACGGTTTCGGCACGACAACGCTCTCCACCGCAACATTCGTTCAGAGTTCCCCGCAATTCGGTTCACTCCGACGATTTGCTATTGCCTAAGGTCCTTCTCCCGCGTTTTTATGCGCGCTCGTTTTTTCATACAGAATCACATGACGACCCCACGCAATTTTGACATTGGCCCCGCGGAGGCCTGGGATGCGACGCTCGATCCGGAGCGCGTCTTCTTCGACTTCAGCGAGGCCGCGCAGGCCGAACTGAAGAGTTTCCTCGACTCACAGAACGTCTTCGCGGGCATGACCAGCATTCAACCCATCGAGGGCATCAAGGTGGACGCGGGAGCGATCCCGCAGGTCGCCGCCGAGATGAACCGACTGCGCGAGGAGCGGATCATGGGCGGCGTCCGGATGGCGGTGGTGCGGCCGGTCGAGAGCCTGACCTTCGAGCAGCAGATGGCCGTGCCCTGGGTGATCGGGAGCCTCTTCGGCGAACTGCTCGTCCAGAACGAGAACGGCGACCGCGCCTACATCATCACCGACCGTGGCGGTCGCATGGAGGAAGGCGCGCGTTATTCGCAGACGCGGCAGGGCGGCTCTTTCCATACCGACGGCGTAAACCTCAAGTCCGGCTACGACTGCTTCCTGCTCAGCTGCATCGCCCCGGCCAGGGAAGGCGGCGAGAGCATCCTGATCAATGGCTTCACCATCCTGAAGAAGCTGCAGGAGAAGGCTCCCGAGGCGCTCGATGTCCTCAACCGTGAGCTCGTCTGGGAATACAAGGGCATCAAGGCGGACTTCTATCGCGAGCCCATCGTGAAGGTGGAGGACGGCAAGCTCATCTGGCGCTACCTGCGCAACTACATCGAGGAGGCCGCGCAAAAGACCGGCGAGGCCCTGACCGACGTGACCGTCGCCGCCATGGACAGCCTCGACGAGGTGATGGACGACCGAGACATCCAGTTCCGCTACCTCCTGAAGCCAGGCGAGACCGCGGTCATCAATGACCGCCAGATCTTCCATGGCCGCACGGAATTCCTCGACGCCGAGAGCGCTGTTTCGCTGGAGGACTACCTGACCGGAGACCGTTCCCGGACACTCAAGCGCACCTGCAGCCGCTTCTGGATCAACGACTAGCCCGCGTTTCGAAACGCGGGAATTCTGAATCTCGAAAACCGAAATACGAACCCCTGATCGCCGACAGTTGGACTACAGGCGTCCCCTTCACCAAAGCCTGCGAATCCAAGGTTTCGTGTTTTCCAATTTTCTTTTTCGGATCTGTCTCGAACTTCGGTTTTCGTGTTTCGAATTTTTCGTATTGCAGGCAGGCTTCCCTGCGCCACACAACCAACCACGCCAAGAATGCCCGCCTCCGATTTCACCGCCATCATTCTGGCCGCCGGTTTCGGCAGCCGCATCGCCGAGATCACCGAGGATCCGAAGATCCTGCTGCCCATCGACGGCGAGCCCATCCTGCACCGCCATCTCAAGATTTTCGAGAAGCTCGGCATCCGGGATGTCGTCATCGTGGTCGGCTATCGCAAACAGCGGATCATCGACGCCGCGGAGTCCTTCGCCGGGCGATTGAACATCCGCTTCGTCGCCAACGATGACTACACCCGCCTCGGCAATGGCTATTCGATGTTCTTCGGAATTCAGGAGGCGGTCGGCTCCTCGCTGATCTTCGACGGCGATCTCGTCTACGCGGCGGAGATCCTCGCGCGCTTCATTGAGGACAACCACGCGAACGGCGTCCTTGTCGGGCCCGGCAGCCTCGACGACATCGAGTGCGCCAAGACGCTGAAGGATGCCGCCGGTTTCGCCCGCATGACGGTCGACAAGCGCGCTGTGACGGAGGAGGAACTGGCGAAATACAACTTCGCCGGCGAGGCGATCGGCGTGTTGAAGTTCGACGAGGAGCGCCGGCAGAGGCTTGTCGAACTTTGCGAGGATTTCTTTTCGGACGAGGGGAACCTGCTGAAGAACTGGGAGCACATCATGAACCGCTTCCTTCCCGAGCACGACGTCTGGGCCCATCACGAGGAATCGGACGAGTCGGTCGAGATCGACACCCCGGAGGATTACGAGGAAGCCTGCCGGAAATTTGGCGGCCAATAGCCCGCCTCACCTGGGCGTCCCCGCCATCGCAGGCAGTGGCCCTCGCTTCAGAGGGTGGAGTTGGTTTCAAGAATCTAAGAATTCCGGATCCGCCGTGTCGTATCTGGCATGAAGACACGATTGCTGATCTCCGCCGTCCTGCTCGTCCTCTGCGCGAACACGCAGGCCTTGACCCTGTTCCACAAAATTGGCAGCCCGGGAGGTTGCCCGGAAAACCTCCAGATCACCGCGAAGCCCGATTCAAGAAATCCGGATTTTGTGAAGCTGTCCGTCCGCTTCAAGCCCCGCGAACCCTAGCCCTACAAGGGACGGGTCACGGCAACCTGTTGGTTGAATCTTGGCGCCGCGGGTCGGGCGCTGTGCAGATCCGAGCTCAAGACCAGGGTCAGGAACGGCGTCACCACCTGTTCGTTCAGCCTCCACAAGGACGCCTTGAGCGAATCCAATCTCCATGTCAGTTCCCATCTCAATGAGCGGGATGGCACGCCCACCATCGGCGGCGGGACGATCTACGAGATCCAACTGGCGGGTTGGGTGGTTGGGGAATCCAGGGAGCGCTGACGAGTTGCGGAGGCGGCGAACGATTGACTATTCGGACACCGGCGCGGCCGGCTCAGCGTTGGTGGTCGCGCCTTCCGGCGTCGGCGTGGCCGGTTCGGCGGTCTCCTTTTGCTTCCAGCGCGGCGTGATTTCGTCCCATTGGGCGTAGGTCCCGATCCCCAGGATCACCACCACGGCCGCCACAGGGAGGCCCAGGATGAAATACATGGTCCGTCGCTGCGCGACGCTGGCTGGCTTGTTCTGGTCGGTCATGGATATGAAAGGCCCATACACAAACCTCATTTCCCTGAAAGTCAAGAGGGCGGGACTTTCCCGGAGCCCGTCATTCGGACTTCCTTTGCGCCTGCGTGTTTGGGGTCTTCCTCATTCCGACGCAGCTTCAGCCTCCTTCCTGCAATCGCCCGGACGCGGGCTTGCGCCCACCGTTAATTGGCTTCCATGTCTGTCGGAAGGCGGTCAGTCTTTCGCAGCCCGTCTCCCATGAGCGTCGCCCCGCAAGCCAACGAGAATCCGGAATCCGCAGCCAGGCGGAATGCTCCGGCATGGTTGAGCGTGCACCTGGCCAACATGGCGTGGTGGACGCTGATCTATCTGGGCAGTTTTGCGCTGGCGGCGTCCCTGTCCGGTCTGGCCGACCTGCTGAGAGAAGGCGCGGCGGATGCGGCGGAGCGCATCGATTCCGTGTGCCGGCTGTTTCAAGGCTGGTTGACCTGGGGGCCGCCGGCGCTGGCCGGCTACGCCGCCATCGGCTGGCTCTTCGTCCGCAATGCGGCGCCATCCGGTCCGGCCCTCAGATCGTATCCCGTCTTTCTCGCGTGGGCGTTCGCCTTTCGCAGACTCGCAAAACGCCGGCTTCGCCCCGCCAAGGGAACCTACTGGCGGCGCCGATTCATCCGTCATCGCTGGTTGCTCCTGATCATCAAGATCTATTTCCTGCCGATCGCGGCCGGCTCCCTCGCCGGCACGCTCACCAACCTGTCCCGGATGATCCAACGAGCCGGGGAGGAGCCCCCGCTTCTCCTTGTTCTCGGGTTCATCATTGTCCTCGTCAAGATATCCATCGACGCCTCGGATGCGGTCGTCTCTTCGATCGCCTACGCGGTGGAATCGCGCCGTCCCGGCGGCAGCGTGAAGGCCGTGGACACCAACTGGCTGGGCTGGCTGAGCTGCCTGATCTGCTATCCGCTCGGCTGGCTGCTGACCTCGTCGCTGCTGACCAAGCGCATCGACGCGGAGACGCAACTCTTCCCGCTGGAATCGACGCCCGGCTACATCTGCGCCGTCCTCGGCGTCCTTTGCTACGCGATCTACGGCATTACGGCGGTCAACCTCGGCCTCCGCTATGCCAATCTCTCCTACCGCGGCACAACCTCCCGCGGGCTTTTCCGCTGGATACGCCACCCTCAGTACACCTCGAAAATCGGCGGCTGGTTCTTTGAGTGGCTTCCCTACTTTGCCGTCTTCTCCAACGTCCTGACCTATCTGGCCTGGGCCGCGATCTACGTGACGCGAATCGTGACCGAGGAGCGGTTTCTCAGTCGTTTCCCGGAGTATCGAAAATACCGGGAAAAGGTCCGATGGCGCTGCATTCCGGGCGTCTGGTGAATCCGCCACCCCCCGTCGTCGTCTGATTTGATCCGGTTTCCTTGTTGAACGCCGGCGCCCGATCTGCAACTCTCCTACCAAGGTCCATGGAAGCGACGCTGTCAAAACCGAGGTCCGATCCGTTCACCGCCGGTGAAAAGCAGGCGCTGGTGAAGCTTCTTGTCGACGACGATCCCGAGGTCTATCGCGCCATTCGCGGCGAGATTGTTTCCCGCGGCAGGCCGGCCGCGGAGTGGATGCGCTTGTATTCCCTCTGCAGCGATCCGGCTCTCCGCCGGCGTTCGCAGGAGATTGTCCGCCATTTCGACCGCGGCGAGGCCGACCGGGAGTTCCTGGAGTTCTGTCAGAGGAACGGCGAGGATCTCGATCTGGAGGTCGGTTGCTGGCTGCTCGCGCGGACCCGTCATCCGGAAATCAACATCGAGGGTTACCGGGCCGTCATCGACAGCTTCGCCGGAGCGCTGCTCGACATCATTGACTTCGGGGCCGAGCCTGAAGGCATGCTGGCCGACATCAACGACTTCCTCTTCAGGCGGGAACGATTCCAGGGCTGCAACCGCGACAAGGCGACGCCCGGGGACGGCTACCTCAACCAGGTGGTCAATGAGCGCCGGGGAGACGACCTGAACCTGGGACTGATCTACCTCTTCGTCTGTCAACGCCTCGGGCTGCCCGTGGCCGGCATCGGGATGCCCGGCCACTTTCTCTGTCGGTTCCAGACCCTGCGCGAGGAGATCTACGTCGATTCCTTCCACAAGGGGCGATTGCTCACCAAGAACGCCTGCATCCGCTTCCTGCGGGAGACCGGCCGCCGCTACGACGAGCGTTTTCTTGCGCCCATCAGCCCCCGGCAGACGCTGCTGCGGGTCTGCTCCAACCTCCATCAGGTCCACGCGCGCCATGGCATGACGGAGGAGCGCGACCGGATCCAACGCCATATCATCGCGCTTTCGAGGTGACGCCCCTGATTCTGCTGGCCATGGCGCGGGGCTTCGGCCACTAATGAGTCCGCGCAACCGCAGACATGGATCACCTTCACCCGGCTGACTGGCTCATTATTCTAGGCTACCTGATCGCTGTGATCTGGTTTGGCGTGGGGCTCGGCAAGGGGCAGAAGACCACCCGCGATTACTTTCTGGGCAGTCGGAGCGTGCCGTGGTGGGGCGTGTCCCTTTCCATCGTCGCCACGGAGACCAGCGCCTTCACTTTCATCGCCATCCCGGCCAGCGTCTATTACACGAATCCGGAAACGGGAGCGCCGGGGAACTTCGCCTTCATCCAGGCTGTCATCGGATTCGCCATCGCCCGTGTGCTGTTGGCGATCTTCATGGTCCCGTCCTACCTGCGGGGCGAGATCTACTCCCCCTACCAGTTGATATCCGACGCTTTCGGCCGGGGCGCGCGGCGTGCGACCGCGTGCGTGTTTCTCATCGCGGGAACCCTGGCGGCCGGCGTGCGGGTCTACGTGACGGCCGTGCCCATCGAATTGATGTTGGGCATCGACACGCTCACCGCCATCCTGCTCTTTGTCGCCCTTTCCCTGAGTTACACATACGTCGGCGGCATCAAGGCCGTGGTCTGGACCGACGCCGCGCAGTTTTTTCTGCTGATCGCCGGCGGTCTGTTCACCCTGTTCTTCATTCCATCGCTGATCGACGGGGGGTGGAGCGCGGCCATGAATGCGGCGGGCGAAAGCGGGCGGCTGGAATGGCTGAACACCCGGTTCGCCTGGACCGGGCCGATCAACATCTGGATGGGGGTGATCGGCGGCGCCGTCCTGGGCATGGCGACCCACGGCGCGGATCAACTCATCGTCCAGCGCGTCCTGACCTGCGGTTCGGTGAAGGACGGCCGCAAGGCCCTTGTTCTCAGCTCCTTGATCATTCTACCCCTGTTCCTCACCTTCCTCTTCGTGGGAGCCTGGCTCTGGGTCTACTACGAGCATCACGAGTTGGCGATCGCCATGCCCGAGGCCAGCCGCGGCTTCAAACAGCACATCTACGTGTTTCCCATCTTCATCCTCAGCGTCATTCCAACCGGAGTGAAGGGACTGTTGATCGTGGGCATTCTGGCCGCGGCGATGAGTTCCGTGAGTTCCGCCCTTTCGGCGCTGGCGTCGGTCAGCACGATGGACATTCTCAAGGACCTGGACCGGGATAAACGCAGCGAGTCGGACTACCTTCGCTTCAGCAAACAATCGACCCTCTTCTGGGCGGCGGCCCTGGTCCTCGTGGCCTATCTCACCCGCGAGGTCCAGTCCGTGCTGGACACCGCCTTCGCCCTGAGCGGTCTCACGACCGGCGCCATGCTGGGAGCCATGCTGCTCGCCCTCTGGTGGAAGAAAGGACGATCGATGCCGGTGATCGCAGGAATGACTGTCTCCCTGTTGGTCATGACGACCATCAAACTCAAGACCTCCATCGCATGGCCCTGGTACACCCTGATCGGCGCCTCGGTCGCCTGCTCCATCGCGTGGCTGCTTGGTGAATCCAAAATTGAGGAAAATGAATCAAATTGATCGATTTGGTCATGATTTCGGCGCCAATTTTTTTCATATTTTGATTGGACACCATGACGGGAATGGAGTATCCCTGTCCTCGGTCTGAGTAACGGTACGTTTCTTCAGCGGGGTCCCCCACCCCCACCTCCTTGGC
>JAYPEY010000034.1:0-52590 GCA_038126035.1 Verrucomicrobiales bacterium
GCCCCGCCGCGAGTCGGAAGCGCCGGGCGTGGACGCCCTGTGAACTCGCAGGCGAGCCTCCTGCGCTACGAGATCCCCCCGTCTCCCTACCTTGAAGCTTGGTTCCGCGGGTCCGGGCCATTATATTCTCCGCCCTTTGAATCCATCCGATTTCCGAGCTTAACGACTGACGAACCATGCGCGGCCACGGCCACATCAATACCGAAACCGAGAACAACCCGACGCTCTCCGCGCGGGCGCGATCCACGCGTGAGGTGCTGAGCCGGGTCTGGGTCTATCTTCTCCCCTACAAGCTGCTGGCCTTGGGGACGATCGCCTGCGCAATTCTGTCGCTCGGATTCGGACTCGTGTTTCCCAAGTTGATCGGGTTCACGATCGACGAGGTCATCGACGGCGGTCGCAGCGATCTGCTGCCCAAGGTGATCCTGGGGCTGATCGGCGCCTTCGTGTTTCGGGACCTGTTCAACACCCTGCGCATCCTGATCAACAACCACTACGAACAGTCGGTGATCTATGACATGCGGAACGAGCTTTACCGCCGCCTGCAACGGCTCCCGATCAGCTACTTCGACCAGCGCGCGTCCGGCGATCTGATGACCCGGGTGATCGAGGACGTGAACACAGTTGAGCGCGTGCTCATCGATGGCATCGAGCAGGGCACGGTCGCGGTCTTGAGCGTCGTGGGCATTCTGGCGTTGTTGGTGATTTCGGATCCGACGCTGACCGGGATCGCGCTGGTTCCGATCCCATTGCTGATCGGCGGCGCGCTTTGGTACACGACGACGGCGCACGGGCGTTATCGGAAACAACGCCGCGCTGCCAGCGCGATGAATTCACTGCTGATGGACAACCTGCAGGGTGTCCGGCAGATCAAGGCCTTTGGCCGCGAGCGGCATGAGGATGAACATTTCGCCAACAAGGCGGAGGAGCTGCGCCAGGGCACGCTCGGCGTCATGCGGGCATGGGCCTGGTACTCGCCGGGCATGAACCTGACCAGCTGGCTGGGATTGCCGCTGGTGATGTGGGTCGGCGGGAACCGGGTGATCGATGGAGCCATGACCGAGGGACAGCTCGCCGAGTTCCTCATCTACCTGATGATGCTTTATCAACCGATCCAGCGACTGCACTCGCTCAACCAGATGATTGCCGGCACTCGGGCCGCGGGGGAACGCGTCTTCGACATCATGGACACCGCGCAGGAACGCACAGACACGGAGAACCTCCAGGCCATGAAACTCCCGGTCCGCGGCGAGGTGATCTACGAGAAGGTCAACTTCCGCTACAACGAGGAACGGCAGGTCCTGAAAGACGTTTCACTCCACGCCAGGCCGGGCGAGATGATCGCCCTGGTCGGCCCGACCGGCGCCGGCAAGTCCACCCTCGTCGATCTGATGCCCGCCTTCTACGAACGCGAGTCGGGAACGATCACCATCGACGGCCAGGACAACAACGGATTGACCCTCGAATCGCTGCGCAGCCAGATCGCCATCGTCACGCAGGAGGCGTTCCTCTTCAACGGGACCATCCGGGAGAACATCCTCTACGGAAAGCTCGACGCGACCGAGGAGGAGATGATGGCCGCGGCCAAGGCCGCCAATTGCCACGAGTTCATCGAACGGCTGGCCGACAGCTACGATTCGCGCGTCGGGGAACGCGGCGTCAAGTTGAGCGTCGGCGAGAAACAGCGCGTCAGCATTGCCCGCGCAATCCTGGCCGACGCGCCGATCCTGATCCTCGACGAGGCCACCGCCAGCGTCGACACCCACACGGAGAAGCTGATCCAGGAAGCATTGGAGCATCTGATGCAGGGCCGCACCAGTTTCGTGATCGCGCATCGCCTGAGCACCATCCGCAACGCCGACCAGATTCTCGTGATCCGTCACGGCGAGATCGCCGAGCGCGGCACGCACGATGAATTGATGGCCCTCGACGGCGTCTACGCCAAGCTCGCCCGCATCCAGAACACCACCTTCATCGAGGAAGGCTTCGAGAAGCTGGAAGCGTCCTGAGACGGAAACCGGACCGGGGCTCTGTGGACCCGCAGCGACCTGAGATTTCCCACGGATGGCAAAGCCGGCCCACGGATGAGAAACCTCCTCTGAGGCGCTTCAATGTTGAGTTCCGTGATGACACAGCTGCGCGCATCGGGTTCCGATGATGCATGTTCCACTGCGATCAATCCGTGGGTCGACCTTGCCATCCGTGGGGTCTGTTCTCCTGAGATGGGCGACGTGCCGCCGGAAAAGGGTTCGCCTTTTTGACTGGCAGCTTCATCATCCCGTCCCATGCGATTCCGTTGCTTCATCCCGCTCTTCGCCGCGATTTTCCTCACGGCGTCTGCAACTGCACAGAACTGGCCGCAAGGCGCCGGACCGAACGCCAGCTTCACCGTCTCCGAGGGATCGGCCCCCGCGACTTGGAGCGTCGTAAACGATGAGAACATCGCCTGGCGCCTCACGCTCCCGGAGACCGGGCAGTGCACGGTGACGATCTGGGGCGATCGCCTGTTCTTTACCATCATGGAGCCCGTCCAGGCCGACTCCGAACTGGGGCGGAACGTCATTGCCCATTGCTGCCGGACATCGGACGGGAAGATCCTCTGGAAGCGGAGGATCGAAGGCGAACACCCCCTGCGTCTGTCCGGCTGCTTCAGCGACAGCAGCGCGCCGCCGCCGGTCACCGATGGCGAACGAGTCGTTTTCTTCAACGCATCGGGGACCATCGCCTGTTTCGATTTCGACGGTAAGGAACTGTGGTCCGTGCAACGCCTGGTCGTCGGCCGCACGCAACCCTTCCTGCGCAAGGGGCTGGTTCACTACATCCGCCAGATCTACGCGCCCGACGGCGAGGGCCACTTCACGCACGAACATAAGAACGCGCCGCTCGACCAGTGGACGCAGCTGCAGGCCTTGGACATCAGGACGGGCGATGTGAAATGGACCACGACCTGTGGCGTGAACATGGGCAGCGTGCCGTTGCCGCAGAAGCTGAACGACGGCCGTGAGGTCCTGTTGGTCGGTCGCGGCGGTGGCCACTCGCCGCCCGAGAAACCCGAGGGCGTCTCCATGGTCGACGCCGACAATGGGGAGACCCTCTGGACGCTGCCGCTTCCCGGGTTCATGTCGACGCAGACCATCAGCATTCATGGCGGTCATGCCTGGATTTATCACGGGCCGGAACTGCTCAAGGTCGGCGCAACGAGCAGGAAGATCGAGAAGCGCATTTCCATCGTGGAGGACATCCCCGCGCGGTTGCACACGGACGAGGGTTGGAAATCGGAACGGATCTCCATCAAACCGGGCAGGAACAAGCGCGAGATCACGCAGCAGTCGAATGTGTTGGTCGGCGATTACTCCTGGTTTCGTTGTTACCAACGCAACTATCTCGGCCGGGTGAATCTGCGGACGGAACAGGTTGAGTATCTGCGATTGCCGGCCCAGTTGATTCGGGAGCCGGGAAAGGCGGACATCCTGCATTGGACCGCCGAGGGATCCATCGCTCCATGGGGCAAAAAGCCGAAAGGAGCGCTCAAGGTCAACTACTGGTCGCTCAAGCACAACGACATGAAGAACTCACGCGGATTCACGGTCGTCGGCGATATCCGGTCCAAGGGCAATGGCTGGGGACACATCGCGACGCAGATCCCGACCGCAATCGGAAAGCGCCTCTATGTGCCGATCATGGGCGGCTCGGTGTTCGTCATCGATTGGACGGCGCCGAAGCTGGACGAGAAGGCGCTGATCGCGATCAACGATCTCGGGCCTGCGGGGGAGTCATGGAATCGCGCGAGCCTGAGCCATGCCAACGGCCGGCTTTACGCCCACACGATCAAGGAAATCATCTGCATCGGGGAATAGTGAGCCCGCTGGTTCTCACGCCGGAGTCTACCCCACGGATGGCAAAACGCACACGACCGCGGGTCTGTGACCCGCAGCGACCTGGGTGAACGGAGGGCTTGGGTCTTGCTTTGAACCTCCGGGCAATCGGAGGCTGCTGCGGGTCACAGACCCGCGCTCCAATGACTATTCCGCCTTCGCGGCGAAGACCTTCAGATCGTCGTACTGAATCGCCTTGTCGGAGAAGGGCGTGCCCCAGATGGCGGGGCGACCGTTGGGCGGCTCTTCTTTCTCAGTGAACGCCACCTGCCATTGTTTGGGCTCCTTCGATCCGGATTCCCAGAGTCGGCCCTGAACCTTCCACTCGCCGTCCTTCACCTTGACGATGCGCAGACGAAACTCAGTCCACGCGCCGGACTTCCAATTCAACGGTCTGGCCGCGACGACAACGCCGTTCCTCTTCAGCTCGATCTCCGCACGATTCGGCGAGCAAAGCAGTTTGTAGCCGCCGACGCCGTTCAACCCGACGCCGAACGACGGGGCTAACCGCTTCTTGCCTTCGCTGCGAACGCGGGCGCGGATCTCCAGGCCATCCTGTTGTGTCGGCCCCAGCAGCAGGCCGAAGCGTCCGATTGGCGAGCCGGGAAGTTCGAGGACGCGGTTGCCCTCTTCCTGTTTCACCTTGAAGTCGCCTTCGAGGATCAGGAAGTCCAGCGGCTCGAAGCCGACGTCCTCCTGCTCGAGGTCGTTGACGTAGATCGGCTCGGCGTCGGCCGCCGCAAGCGGGGAAGCCGCGAGGCACGCGGTCAGGCACATCAATGTTCGGAAGGTCATCATTCGTTCCGCAATGCTTTCAGTATTTCGCCGCGCAAGGCAAGGCAGGCCGCGGCCCAGGTCCAGATGGCGCCGCTCGCGAGAACGACCGCCAGGGTGATCGCCAAGGTCCCGTAGGGAACCTCGGTTCCCGGTGTGGTCAAGGCGGGCAGCACGGCGACGATCGCGGAAATCACGCCGCCCAGCAATCCCATCACCAGCAAGGCCCCGTGCTCGCTGATCACCAGCCAACGCACCGCGCTTTTTCTGAAGCCCACGGCCAGCAACGCCGCCAGTTCGCCGCGTCTTTCCAGCACATTGCGCAGGACCACCACGCCCAGGCCGACGCTGCCCAGCAGCAGCCCCAGGCCGCCAAGGATCTGGAAGGTCGTCAGGTAGGTGTTCTGGACGGCGTTGAACTCGGCCAATCGCCGCACGGCCGGCGTCAATTCCAGACCCACATCCTCCAACGCGCGGCTCAAGGTCGCCGAAATGTCCGAGGCCTTGTCGGGCGTCGCGTCCACCAGGAACATCCGGTAGCCCTCCTCGGTCGGAAACAGCTCCAGGAAACGATCTTCGGCGACAATGAGGTTGCCCTGCATGATCGTGGTCGCCAGCGCGCCCACCACCTTGAAACGGATTGGCCGGCCCTGGTCGTCGGGTTCCGGATACTCGATGGTGTCGCCCACCATCTTGCCGCCCATGGCCCACATCAACGACGCCATGTCGCCGATGACCGGGATGCTGCCGTCGTCGGTCGGCTGATTGAGCGCCAGCCAGGGATTCTCCTTCGAGGCGCCCTTGATGACCTTGGCGAAGGTGAAGGCGCCGCGGGAATCCAGGGCCGCGGGATCGACACCGACAATGCGCGGCTTCTGCGCGCGGTTGAGATTGAGGCAACTGGCCTCCTCGCCGTCGCGAACGCGGAAAGGCACGACTTCGGCGCCCTCGATGTCCGCCTTCTCCAAACCGAAGAAGTCGAGTCCCTTGTCGGTGTTCAAATCATGCACCACGGACTGGGCGGAGCGTCCGAGAAAGGCGAAGCCCCCCGTGCCTGAGGAGCGCTTGTCGGCGTTGCGATTGGCGTCGAGTTCGAAGGAGCCGACCGCGACCACGAGGAAGCTGCCGCAGGCGAGGATGGCGATCGTGGCGAGACTGCGGCGACGACGTCGACCGGCGTTGCGCAAACCCATGGCGGCGACCGTGGGGCGCGCGACGGACTCCTGCCGATCCAGCTTCGTCAGCCAGGCGCTGGAGAAGGCGAGCGCGCCGATCAGCAGCAACGAGCCTGCGCCGAAGAAGACGCCGGGATTCAGGTCGCCCTGCGCGAAGGCAAAACCAAGCAACGCCAGCCCCATCACCACGCTGACCATCCCGATCATTCCCGCCCGGCCCTTGCCCGTCGCCGCGGCCGACGGCTCGAGGTCCGCGCTTTCCATCAAGAGTTCGCGCGCCGGCTGTCCTGCCTGCTTCCGCAGGGCGAACCAGATTGTGAACGCGGCCACGGCGATGGACGCGACGATCCCGCCGATCAGGGTCGCCGGGAGAATGTGCAGCGCCAGTTCCGAGGTGCCGACCGCGTCGACCCAGAGCGTGGACAATCCATGCAGCAGCCCGCGGGCGTAGGCCACTGCTCCGGCCGCGCCGATGACGGAACCAACCACCGCCAACAAAACGCCTTCGGCCAACATGAGTTTCCGCAGTCTTGCCGGAGTGAAGCCCAGGGCCAACAGGGTCCCGATCTCCTTCGAACGCTGCTCCACGCTGAATTGGAACAGCATCGACATCAGCGCCAGGGCGGCAAAGATCAGGAAGAAGCTGAAGCTGATGAACAGCATCCCGAAGTCCTGGCCCTGGTTGACCGCGTCCAAGGCGCGGCTGCGGACGTCGGTCACGATCAGGCCGATCTCCTCCGGTTCGATCGCCGCCATCAGCTTCGCCGCGATCTCATTGGTCGCGGAGGCGGGCGCCGCGTAACGCACGGCAGTCAGATCGCCGAACCGGTTGGCCCAGATCTGTTGGCCAGCCGTCAACGAGATGAACGCCTTGGGCGTGCCCTTGTGTTCCACCCAGTAGTCGTTGTCCTGCGAGCGGATGGCGCTCGTGTCCATCTCGAAGCCGGTGTCCCAGTCGCGGCAGTTCTTGGCGTCGGTCATGCCGGGGAAGTCCGGCATGAGATAGGGGTCTTTGACGTGGCCCTCGAACGGAAGAATGCCCCGGACGGTGAAGCTGTTGGTGCGTTCCACCGTCTTGCGACCGGCATCGACCATGTAATAGCACAGGTCGAGCTTGTCGCCAATCTTGGCTTCGAGGTCGTCGGCCAGCCACTGGTTGATGAGGATCTCGTTCCCGCCCATGTCCGCCGGGACCATCGGCGGGTCCATTCCGGTGACCATGGAGAAAGGCGTCGTGCGATCGCCGACCTTCAACTGATTCACGAAGTAGGTGAGAATTCTCCTGGGTTCCGGTCCGGCCTGTGTCGCCGCCTGAGCCACCGGCGGATCGAGAAAGACACGATCCGTGCGCAGCTCCAACGTCGGTTGCGCGCGATCGGGGACCTCGATCAGCTTCAGTTCCGCATCCGCCAGTTTCCAATGCTTCTTGATGGCGCCGTTGGCTTCGTCGAGGAATGCGGCGGAGGCGTCTTCATCCTCGAAGTCGCCTCCGCCGATGAGCATGAGGTTCGCCTTGTCCAACGTATCGAGTTTCTCCTGCAGGAGGGAGAGACTGATGTAGGCGTTGAAGGGAGGGACCTGGCTGGCCTGGAGACTGAAGCGGCCATTCTCGTCGTCGCCCAGGATCTCTGCGACTTCGAGACGAATCGCAACCGAGCTGTCCTCCTCCGGCGCCATGGGCGCCTCGCGGGAAAGCAGCGACGGCTTGGGCAGCCGAAACAGGATCTCATCGCCGCGTTGAACTCCGAGTTGCGCGGCGAGCTGGGAATTCAAATGCACGGAGTCGTCATCCAGATCGTAGAAGTCCTTCGCGATCTCCCGGGTCATGGTGGAAAATTCCATGAACCGGTCGTCCACCCCCAGAATCTGCACCTGGTTCGCCCGCGCCTCGCCGCCGTTCGCCGAAGCCGTCCCCAGGAAGATCAGGACCGGCGCCGTGGGGCGGCCCAGTTCCTTCTCCAGTTCTTCAGCCAGTTCGGCCCGGAACAGGCGGTCGTTCGAAAGCAGCACGGCCTGCGTCTGGCCGAGGCGAAGCAGGGCCATGCGCTTGAGGCTCTCGCGCACGGAATCGCCGACCAGCAGGGCTCCGATCAGGATTGCGGCGCCGACCGCGGCGCCCAGAAAGGTCCCGACGTGCGAACGAGCATGGTGGCGGAGGCTGCTGAGGATGAGCTTACGCGTGGTCATCATCGTGATTGTCGTTGGCGTTGGCGGCGGGGCGTTCCCAGATGGTGAAGGTCTTCTCCTCCCGGCTGGATTTCGCGGTGGCGAGCTCGTCGCTCCGGAACTTCGGCAGCTGCTCGATCCATTTCACAAAGCTCTCCTCGCCGCGCGCGCCTTCCGGAACGACGCAGACCGCGTTGTCCCCGCTGAGGATCCACATCATCGAGGGCAGCCCGGGAACCGGCTCGTGCGCCTGAATGAGGATCGTGCGGAGCTCCTCCCACTTGATCATCGTGACCTCGCGCGTCGGCTTGCGCACCTCGATGCCCCGCTCACTCGCGCGGATGAAATATTTCTTCAACTCACGCTCCGCCCGCGCCCGCGGCGTCGTGGGCCGCGTCATCAACGAACGAAAGAATCTCCGACGCGAGGACATAGGCCTAGGAAAGTTCCAAGCTCCAAGCTCCAAATTCCAAGGAAGGGAAGGCGGCCGGCAACGTAGAACAGGATTCATCCCGTTTGCAGCGCCTACGATATGATACACGAACGCAACTGCGAAACACCTCGCGCCCGGGCATGCTGAAAGCCCGGGGCATTCGGACGCCGCCAAACGGGATAAATCCCGTTCTACCCTGCGGCGCACTGCCCCTCGATTCGTCCTTCATCCCTCGACCCTCAGACCAGCTTCCCATCGCGCAGTTCCAGCGACCGTCCCATTCGGCCGGCGAGGTCCGGGGCGTGGGTCACCATGATCAGCGTCACGCCCTCCTCCTTGTTCAGCTCGACCAGGAGCTGGCCCAGGTTGTCCGCGGAGACACGATCCAAGGCGCCGGTCGGTTCGTCCGCCAGCAACAACTTGGGCCGGTTGATCAAGGCCCGCACCACGGCCACCCGCTGCCGTTCGCCGCCGGAAAGCTGTCCCGGGCGATGTGCGATGCGATCCTTCAAACCCACGCGTTCCAGCAACCGCCGCGCCCGGGCCTCGGCGTCCTTGTTCAATTCCGAGTCCTTGCAGGCCAGCGTCGGGACAAGCACGTTCTCAATCACCGTGCATTGCGGCAGGAGGTGGTGGGATTGGAAGATCCAGCCGATCTCGCGGTTGCGGATCTCCGCCAGCCGCTCCTCGTCCAGTCCCGCCAGATCCTCGCCCTCGAGCAGGACCGAACCCGAACTCGGCTGGTCCAGCGTGCCGATGATGTTCAGAAAGGTGCTCTTGCCGGAGCCGGAAGGGCCGACGATCGCCACGGATTCGCCTCGGGCGATTTCCAGCGTGATTTCCTTGAGGACATCCACGGAGCCGCCGTCGGCCAAGGATTCATAGGCTTTGGAGACCCCGTTCAGTTTGAGCAATGGATCGGTGTCGGACATGGGCGTTTCAATTTGGACAGGGATTATGCGCGAACGATCAAAATCCCGTCAGTGAAAAAAGGGGCGGGCGTCTTTGCACATGCCGAGCAATGCTCAACGCTCCGGGTTCATTGCGCCTTCCCGAACAATCCGGCAACGTCGACCTGAAACCCATCCAGCAGCCGTGACTCCGCCCGCTCCTCCGGCCCCCAACATCCGTGCAGTTGGAACGAATTCTCCTCCAAGACCAGAACCTCGACTGTCCTTGCCTCCGGATCGATGAGCCAATACTCCTTCACACCGCGCTCCTGATAGAGATCGCGCTTCTCGACGCGATCCCGATTGCGCGAACCCGGCGAGATCACTTCGGCTACCAGGTCGGCGGGACCGTTGATGACGTCGTCGATGATATCGAGACGTTCGGTGGCGATAAAAGCGACGTCGGGTTGAACGACACGCCCCGACGACAGGACCATGTCGATGGGTGAAAACAATACTGTGCCGGCATTGCGATCCTCCGCGTAGACATTCAGCGCAGTGAAGAGTCTCGCGATGACGCGTTGGTGTGCGACATTTGGCGAAGGCGACATGATCAGTTCCCCATCCCAGAGTTCGACGGGAGTATTGCTCTCCGGAAGCTCATTGCGCAACTCTTCGTAAGTCCAGCGGCGTTCGCGGAACCTCTGGGGAACTTCGATGGTATCCGTCGCAATCACAGCAGCATGTTCCTTCAATCCACGCATGCGCGCAAGGGGGATTGAAGCGTCACCGGTCCCCGACCTTCCGCTGCCATTGCCTGAAGGCCTCGGCCATCTCTTTCACGCGCTGCGGATCCCGTTTGGCGAGGTTGGTTCTTTCGGTGGGATCGTCGGCGAGGTTGTAGAGCTCCCACGGTTTGCCGCGCTGTTCGTTGACGATCTTCCAGTCGGCCATGCGCAAAGCCTGGTTGCGGGGAACGCTGAAGAAGAGCGCCTTGTGGGCCTCGCGCTGCCTGCCCACGAACACCGGCTTCAGACTGCGGCCTTCGAGCGGCAGGGGGCTGCGACCGTCGAAATCGGTCGGGTAATCCAATCCGGCGAGGTCGAGACAGGTGGCCATGAAATCGATGATATGCCCGGGTTGGCGGGTGATGGCGCCCTTGGCGTTGATTGCCTTCGGCCAACGAACGATCAACGGCGTCCGGATGCCGCCTTCATAGGCGGTGGACTTGTGGGCGCGGAGCGGCGTGTTGCTGGTCGTGGCCCAGTTGATTCCGTAACCCGCGAAGGTCTCCGGACCGCCGGGCATATGGTCCGGTCCGCTGCCGCCGACGGGATGCACGCCGTCGCGACGAAACTTGGGCCCCTTGGCGCCGGGTCCAAAGCCGAAGCCGCTCTTCGTCGGCCGCGTCCCCCCGTCCAAAGCCGCCCCGTTGTCGGAGAGAAACATCACCACGGTGTTCTCCGCCTTGCCGCTGTTCTCCAACGTTTTCAACAATCGCCCGACGCCGTGATCGATGCGTGAGATCTGCGCGGAATAAACCGCCATGCGCTCGGCCTGCCAGGCCTTGTCCGGGTCGTTCGTCCAGTTTGATGTTCCCCGATGTTTCCCGGCCAGCGGCGTGTCCTTCGCAATCAGGCCCATCTCCTTCTGTCTGCGATGACGGATCGCGCGCCATTCGTCCCAACCCTTGTCGAGGTAGCGTTGGCGATGCGGGGCAACATATTTCTCCGGCGCGTGCAACGGCCAGTGCGGGGCGATATAGGCCATGTAGAGGAAGAACGGTTTGTCGCCTTTGACCGCGCTCTGCAGAAACTGCTCCCCGTGGTCATTGAAGGCGTCGGTCATGAAGAAGCCCTCCTTCGGGAAATGCCAGCGTTGGTCGTCGAGATGGAAGTCGTTGCCGTGGACCTCGTGGAAGTAACTGATCTTTGACTGGCAGTTGGGGCCGAAGAAACGATCGAAGCCGCGCCGCACCGCCAGGTCGCGGCCCTGCCATTTGCCGACCATCATGGTGTGGTAGCCGCCGGACTGGAGGACTTCGGGAATCAGAACGCACTTGGAGAAGTCCTTGGGTTGGTTCCACGCGCGGCCGGAGTGGCCGGTCTGTTGACACCAGAGCCCGGTCAGCAGCGAGGCCCGCGTCGCGCCGCAGACGGCGTTGTTGTAGAACTGCGTGAAGCGAAGGCCGTCGCGGGCGAGTGAATCGATGTTCGGCGTCGGGATCTCGCCGCCGTAGCAACCCAGGTCGGACCAGCCCATGTCGTCGGCCATGATCAGGACGATGTTGGGGCGTGATGAGGCGGCTGGGACGGAGATGACGATCAAAAGCAGCGCGAACGAAAACAAGATCGGAGCGCCGGGCGTCGCTCGGCACAGACGTTGGCGGGCAGACCCTGCCGAGCAATGCTCGGCGCTCCGGTCGGGTGTCTTCGGGACGCGTTTCACAGAGTTCATCTCCTACAGTTTCGTCAACGGATGCCCGCGTTCCTCCAACGGCAGAGGCACGGCCTTGCAGCCCTGACGGTGCGATTCAAACACGCCGCAGATCATCTCCACCGTGGCCGCGCCGTCGCGCACACCGCAGAGGGGCTCCCGGTCGTTTTGCACGGCGTCGATCAGATCCCGCGCCGGGGCGACATGATTGTGCACCTGTCCGACCAGCTCCGCATTGCCCTCCGGCCTGCCGACGCCCGAGGTGGTGATCGGAATCCACGGGCGCGGCTTGTCGGTCGGTTGAAAGGGATTCCCCGGCGACAGATGGGCGACGGGATTCCTGTCGCATTGGATGTTCACGATGCCTTCGCTGCCGATCAACTGCAGTCCGAGGCCGGCGTTCTTCGTGCCGTCATTGGCGATCGAGTCGAAGGTTGCGATCACTCCCTTGGACAGTTCGTAGCGGGCGTGCAGTTCGTTGGCGGCGAGCGGTCCGAGGGCTTCGGCGCCGTCGCTGACGTCCTTGCGGGTCACGCGCCGGCCGTCGCGCAGCATGACCGCCGAGCAGGATGTCGCCGCGCCGCCGAACCAGGCGATCAGGTTCAACACGTGGGAACCCAGGACCCAGAGATCCTCATCGCCTCCGCGGCGGTCGCCCTTGCCGCGTCCGCGGATCTCCAGGAGCCGGCCGATGCCGCCATCGGCGATCAGCTTGTCGATGACCTGCAGCGCCGGATGGTAGCGATTGCGATGCGCGACCGCGATCTTGGCGCCGCGCTTCGCGCAGGCGGCCACCAGGTCGTCCGCCTCGGCCGGCGTGCGACAAAAGGGTTTCTCGATGTAGACGCCCTTCGCGCCGGCCTCGATCGCGGCGAGAGCCATGTCGCGATGCTGGTCCGGATGACGGGGGCATACCGCCACCAGGTCCGGGCGGACCTCGTTGAGCATCCTGCGATAGTCGGTGAAGCCACGTTCGATCTTCAGCTTCTTCAGCTCCTTCTCCAGCCCGGCCTGGTTGGCGTCGGCGACCGCGACGATCTCCGTTTCCGGCATCCTCAACCAGACGGTGTCGAGTCCGTGGCCGAAGTTGCCGCGGCCGGTGTGGCCGATGACGGCGACGCGGAGTTTCTTGTCCGGCGCAGCCAGAAGGGCGGGAGAGGAAAGGGCCGCAACCGAGGCGGTCGCGAGGAAGGATCTGCGGGTCATGGACCAATGGTATCCGTCCCCGAATGCGGACGGTCAAGCGGTTCGTTGTGCGGTCAAGGCGGAACGCAGTCCGCGCCTGCTGGTCAGCCCCCCTTTGGCGACCCCGCGGGGATCTGTTTCCCCTTTGTGGCGAGGAAGGTCATTGATCCGCCTTCTTCCAGGAGCGCCGCCAACAAAACCACGGGCAACGCGAACAATCCGAGGATTGGCGTCAGCGTCAATGTCGCCGCCGTCTGCAGCCATCGAGTCGGGGATTTGCCGACAGCCCCGCCGTCGCCGCGGCGGAGCATCGTGTAGAGCAGGTTGTGCGGCAGTCCGAGGCGGTTCAACGTCGTCTGCACGAAACTGAAGAAATCGAACTCGGGCGCCAGGAACCGACGCTTTCGGATGTCGAGGCCGTTGGCTTCCAGAAGGTCTTCCAAACGCGACGCCGTGAAATGATTCAGATGGCGCGGGACGTCGAGCTGAAACCAGGCCGGACCGCTCGACTGGCTCTCCGATGAACCCCAGTTGGGCACGCCCAGAAACAGAACGCCGCCCGGCTTGAGAATGCGCGCGACCTCACGCAGGGCCGCTTCCGGCTCCGGCAGGTGCTCCAGCACATGCCAGAGGATCACCGCGTCGAAACTGCGCCCGGGAAAGGCCAGGTCCCGCAGTTCGCGCGACTCCACATCCAGTCCCAACGCTTCCCGGGCAAAAGCCGCGGCTTCGACCGAGAGTTCCGTCCCCTTCGTCTCCCAGCCGCGCCGCTCGAAAGCCTTCAACAACCAGCCCGGTCCGCAACCCATGTCGAGAACCCGCCCGACGCGCCCGCCGAGCGCCTGTTCCACCTGCCGCGCCCGCAATGCGTAGAGACAACGCTGGAGGAACTCGACAACGCCGGGAAACCGCGCCCCATCCGAGCTGCGGTAATAGACCTTCGGATAGTAACGTCCGAGCTCTTCCGCCGTTGGAGCCGGTTGGGTCATCACGGCGCCGCATCGCTCACAACAGACAACCTCAAACGGGTCGCCGCTGATGTAATCCATCGCCGGAAACAGCGCGCGACAATGATCGGCGGGATGCGGACATGAATTCTGCGTGGGCTTCATGATGGACAACGCGGAGGGTTCCGCAGTCGCGCGCGGGCGTCAACCCAAGGCCGTCGCTTCAACGCCCCTCGGACAATGCATTTGGCGAAGCCGGGCGAATCTGATACCAACACGCCGCAGCTCCAATCGCCGTTTCGCCGTTTCTCGAATCATGCTTCATGGCAAGAAAATCGTGGTCGTCATGCCCGCCTACAATGCGGAGAAGACCCTCGTGCAGACGCACGCCGAGACCATCGCGCACGACTTCGTTGATCTGGTCATCCTGGTCGACGACGCCAGCCAGGACAAGACGACCGAGCTCGCGAAGTCGCTGGACAAGGTCAAGGTCTACACCCACGAGAAGAACCGCGGCTACGGCGGCAACCAGAAGACCTGCTACAAGATGGCGCTTGAGGAAGGCGCGGACATCGTGGTCATGGTCCATCCCGACTACCAGTACACGCCGAAGCTGCTGCCGGCCATGACCTCCCTGATCGCGGCGGACCTCTATCCCTGCGTGCTGGGCTCGCGCATCCTCGGCGGCTACGCGCTGAAAGGCGGCATGCCGCTCTGGAAATACATCGCCAACCGCTTTCTCACACTCGCCGAAAACATCCTCATCGGCGCCAAGCTCTCCGAATACCACACCGGCTATCGCGCCTTCTCCGCCGACATCCTTCGCCAACTCCCGCTGGAGAACAACTCGGACGATTTCGCCTTCGACAACCAGATGCTGGCGCAGGTCTGGTGGCACGGCTTCACCATCGGCGAAATCACCTGCCCGACCAAATACTTCGCCGAGGCCTCCTCCATCAACTTCAGCCGCAGCGTCCAATACGGCTTCTCCTGCCTGGGAACGGGACTGAAGTTCCGCTTCGCCAAATGGGGCTTCACGTCGAGGCTGTTCCCGATGTTGGAGAAGAAGGCGAGTCCAAAGGAAGTGGTCGAAACGGACACGTCCGACGACTGAAGTCCACGGACCGCGGGTCTGTGACCCGCAGCAACGTTCGCCAACACCGCGGCTGCGGAAAGTATCAACACGTTTCCCGATCCAAGGTTGCTGCGGGTCACAGACCCGCGGTCCGCTACCCCCGCACAAAGGTCCTCCGATACTCCTTCGGCGTGATTCCGGTGACCTCGCGGAAACGTTTGGTGAAATGGCTCTGGTCGGTGAAGCCCACCTCCACTGCGATATCGGCCAGCGAACGCGACGATTCGGTCAGCAACCGCCGCGCCGCCTGCACGCGGACCGTGCGCAGGTACTGTGTCGGCGTCATGCGCATCAACTGTTGAAACCGCCGGTTGAAGTGCGTGGCGGACAACTTCACCCGCGTCGCCATCTCACGCATGGAGATGTTGTCCGCGTAGTTCTTCTCGATGTGTGTGACCACCGGCAGCAGTTCATGGAAATGCCGGCTCAGTTCCCCGGGTTCGTTGATCCGGTACATCGCGCCCGCCAGGCCCACAACCCCGCCCTTCGGATCGAACAGCGGGGTCTTGGTTGAAACATACCAGCGCGGCACGCGCCGGCGGTGCAGGACCAGCCAGACCTGCCCTGGCAGCGGCTCACCGCTCTTCATCACCCGCTGATCCTCGGCCACGTAGGCCTCGGCCATCGCGGGCGGGTGGAAGTCACGGTCCGTCCTTCCGATCGCCTCCGATTCATCGGTCAATCCATGATTGTCGAGAAACATCTGGTTCACCTTCACGAACCGGCTCTGGATGTCCTTGGCGTAAAAGTAGGTCTGCGGCAGGTTGTCAAACAGTCGGATCACGGACTCCGCCATCGGACAACACTGGAAGAACGCCGCCTGAAAGGTCTCGGATTCGCTGTCTGCCATGGTCAAAACTTACCAAAACTTCTGAATCCGATTCAATACGGACCAGGTCGGAAAAGGCATGTTTTCGGGTCGAATGACCAATCCTCCCAAGAGCGTGAAGATCCCGATCGCCGTGGCGGCGGCCCTGTTGGCCGGAGTGTCAGTGTGCCGGGCCGCCGTGGATTTCAGCCGCGACGTGCTGCCGATCCTGTCGGACAACTGCTTCAGCTGTCACGGGCCGGACGCCGGCCAGCGCAAGGCCGACCTGCGTCTCGACGTCGCGGAGGCCGCGCACAGGGCGTCCTTCATCCCCGGATCTCCCGGACGGAGCGAGGCGATGCTCCGCATCAGGGCGACCGACGCGGATGAATTGATGCCGCCGCCGGACTCGCATCGGGAACCCCTGACGTCGGCGCAGGTCGCAACCCTGGAGCAATGGATTCGCGAAGGTGCGGAATGGGGCCGGCATTGGGCGTTCGTCCAGCCGGTGAAATCCGACGTTCCCGAGGGCGCCGCGCACGTGGTGGACGCATTCGTGAAAAGCCGCCTCGCCGAGTCCGGAGTGAGCGCCGCCGCCCGGGCGGACAAACGCACGCTCATTCGGCGGGCGAGTTTCGACATCACCGGTCTGCCGCCGACCGGGGAGGAGATCGATGTCTTCCTCAACGACAAGGCGCCTGGAGCCTGGGGGCGTCTGGTCGATCGGTTGATTGCGTCCCCGCACTACGGGGAACGCATGGCGATGTGGTGGATGGACGCCGCGCGCTATTCCGACACGGACGGTTATCAACAGGACGCCACGCGCAACAACTGGCCCTGGCGGGACTGGGTGGTCAATGCGTTCAATGAGCTCATGGGCTTCGACCGGTTCACCGTTGAGCAGTTCGCCGGCGATCTGCTGCCCGACGCCACGCCGGAACAGAAGCTGGCCACCTGCTTCCATCGCAACCACATGAACAACGGCGAGGGCGGCCGCGATCCCGAGGAGTCCCGCATCGACTACGTCATCGACCGCATCAACACCACGGGCACGGTCTGGCTCGGCCTGACGCTGAACTGCTGCCAGTGCCATTCGCACAAGTTCGATCCGGTTTCGCAGAAGGACTACTACCGGATGTTCGCCTTCTTCAACAGCATCGACGAGGACGGCCGCGCCGGCGGCGGCGCCAAGCCGTTCATGAAGTACAGTTCCCCGCTGGCCTCGGGCTCGGTGGCGGAGGCGCGTCAGTTTGAATCGCATCTACGGACGATTCGCGATCGCGTCCGGGCGGAGGCCGGAGATCGCTTCAAACCCTGGCTGGCGGAGCGGGTGAAGGAGGCGGCGAAGGGATTCACCGCGTGGCATCCGTTCATGGCCCATTCGATCCACTCGGTCGAAGGAACGAAGCTGGAGCAGGGCGCCGACGCCGTCGTGCGCGCGTCTGGTCCGAATCCCCGCCAGGACGACTACCATCTGCGGGCCTCGGTTTCGCTGCCGCGCATCACCGGCTTCCGCCTTGAGGTCTTTCCCCATGAGTCGCACACAGGCGGCAGGCTCACCCGCGGCGCCAAGGGCGAGTTCATCCTCACCGACATCAAGGTCATGACCCAGATCAAGGGCAGCTCGCAGTTGCGCGACATCGAAACGGCCGGCGCCGTTGCTGACGTGGAGCGCAATGTGAAGGGCCGCAACTACGGCCGCGTGAAGGACACCCTGGACGACGATCCCCGCAACGGCTGGACCACCGAGGGACATGATGCGAAGAAGCAACACACCGCGGTGTTCGCCCTCGCCGAACCGCTGAGCCTGAAGCCGGACGAGGAGATCATCTTCGTGATGCTGCACCGCTCGACCATCGGCGACGCGAACATCGGACGCTTCCGGATCTCGGTGACCGATCAACCGGGAGCCGCGGTGCGCAGCCTGGATCCCATGCCCATGGAGGAGCTTGCCGCGGCCAGGGTCGCCGGGCCGGGCGATGTCGCCGGCAGGCTGCGCGATCGGCTGTTCGAACAGTTCCTGACCGACGACAGGGAATGGCAGGTCGCCAAGGCGGACCACGCGGCGGCGGAGGGCCAGCGCAGGGAGTTCGAACGCGGCGCCAAGGACCTCAATGTCATGACGCTGCAGGAGCGCAAGCAACCGCGGGACACGCACATCCTCATTCGCGGCGTCTGGGATGCGAAGGGCGAGAAGGTCACGCCCGATGTTCTTCCCGCCGCTCTGCCCTGGCCCGACGAGAAATCCAAAACCCGGCTGGATCTCGCGCATTGGCTCGTGTCCCGCGACAACCCCCTGACCGCCCGGGTCGTCGTGAACCATGTCTGGCAGATCATGTTCGGCGCCGGTCTGGTGCGCACGCCGGACGACTTCGGCGTCCAGGGCGAGCAGCCCACGCATCCCGGCCTGCTCGACTGGCTGGCTGTCGATTTCATGGAGAACGGCTGGGATCTCAAGCGGCTCGTCCGGCAGATCGCGACCAGCGAAACCTACCGCCAGAAAAGCGGGGTGGATCCCCATGTTCTGGAGCGTGATCCGGAAAACCGCCTGCTCGCCCGGGCTTCGCGGCGCCGTCTGCCCAGTTGGATGCTGCGCGACGCCGCCCTGCGCGCGAGCGGACTCATGAATCCCGCGCTCGGCGGGCCGCCCGTCCGACCCTATCAACCCGCCGGGGTCTGGAAGGAGATCTTCATGGGTCGTTTCACCTACCAGCCCAGCGTCGGCGCGGCGCAATATCGCCGGACGCTCTACGCCTTCTGGCGACGGTCCAGCGCGCCGACCTTTCTGTTCGACAGCGCGCAACGAAGGGTCTGCGAGGTCCGCACGCGCCGCACCAACACCCCGCTGCACGCGCTGACCCTGATGAACGACCTGTCCATGCTCGAAGCCGCGCGCAAACTGGCGGCGGCCGCCATCCGGAACACCGCTGACGAACGGGAGCGAATCACCGCCATCTTCGAACCGGTGATGGGTCGTCCGCCCAAAGCGCGCGAGGCCGATGTCCTGCTGCGCGAATACCGCCGGGCCCGGGGACAATACACCGAGCAACCCGGAGCGGCCGTGGCCTTCGTCTCCCGAGGGCAGTTTCGCGCGCGGGCCGGGGACGACGTCGCCGAACTGGCCGCCGGCATGCTGACCGCCAGCCTGATCCTGAACCTCGATGAAGCCATCACGCGTGAATGATCGCCATGAACGAGAACACCCTCAGCTCCCGACGCGCCTTCCTCAACCAGGGCGGCGTCAATCTCGGCGCCATGGCGCTGGGCTCGCTCCTGGTCGGCGAGCGCGCCCGGGCCGGGAGCGGCCTGGCTTCGCTGCCGCACTTTGCGCCCCGCGCCAAACGCGTCATCTTCCTCACGCAGTCGGGCGGTCCCTCACAGATCGAACTCTTCGACCACAAGCCCGGCCTCGCGAAATGGGCCGGCAAGGAGCTGCCGGACAGCATCCGCCGGGGCCAGCGCGTGACCACGATGACGCGCAACCAGAAGCAGCTCGTCATGCCGGCGCGGACGAAGTTCCAACATTGCGGCCAAAGCGGCGCCACCGTCAGCGAATGGTTGCCGCATATCGGTTCTGTCGCGGACGAACTCTGCTTCGTGAAATCGATGACCACGGACCAGATCAACCACGCGCCGGCGATGACCAGGCTGCTGACCGGCCACCAGATTCCGGGCCGGCCCAGCATGGGCTGCTGGTTGAGCTACGGGCTTGGCAGTGTGAATCGAAATCTGCCCGACTACGTGGTGATGATCTCGAAGATGAAGCGGCCCAGCGACCAGCCGCTCTACGACCACTACTGGGGCAGCGGGTTTCTCCCGTCGGTCTACCAGGGCGTGAAACTCCGCAACGCCAGGGAGCCCGTTCTCTATCTGCGCGATCCCGACGGTCTTCCCCGCGACCTGCGCCGCGGCATGCTCGACGGCCTGGGCGAACTGAACCGGATGCGACTCGAGGCGACCGGCGATCCGGAGATCGAGACGCGCATCCAACAATACGAAATGGCGTTCCGCATGCAGCGCAGCATCCCGGACCTGACCGATCTCAGCGATGAGCCGGAATCGACATTCGAACTCTACGGCCCCGATTCACGCCGCCCCGGAAGCTACGCGGCCAACTGCATTCTCGCCCGCCGCCTCGCCGAGCGCGACGTGCGCTTCATCCAGTTGTTTCATCCGGACTGGGACCACCACAGCCGCCTCGCCAGCTGGTGCACCGCGCGTTGCCGCGACACCGACCAGCCCAGCGCCGCGCTCGTCCGCGATCTCAAACAGCGCGGCCTGCTCGACGACACGCTGGTCATCTGGGGCGGCGAGTTCGGCCGCGGCGTCGCAGGCCAGGGCAAATGGGACAGCCCGGACGGCGGGCGCGACCATCATCCCCGCTGCTTCACCATCTGGATGGCCGGCGGCGGAATCCAACCCGGCGTCACCTACGGTCAGACCGACGACTTCAGTTTCAACGTCGCGAAGAATCCCGTCCATGTCCGCGACCTGCACGCCACCGCGATGCATCTGATGGGCATCGATCATGAACGCTTCACCCATCGCTTCCAGGGCCTCGACTTTCGCCTGACCGGAGTGGAGGAAACCAGGGTCGTGAACGAGGTGATGGGCTGACCAGGAAAAGCGAACGTTGAACGCTCAACTTCAAACGCTAGACTTCAAACCCTCATGACGAACCAGGTTCTCCGGTTGACCTTCACCCTCGCGTTGTTCGCGTCGTCCATCCACGCCGCGGACAGGGCCCGCAACATTCCCGTCTGGCCGGGCCTTGCGCCGGGCGAGTCCTCGGACAATCCGGGTGAGCTGCAGCCGTTCCGCAAGGGCGAGATTCCGCCGGTGGAACGCGTCGTCAAGATCCGCAAACCCGGCATGGATGTTTTCCTGCCGGAGAAGGGAGCCAACGGCGCGGGCGTGTTGATCCTTCCCGGCGGCGGTTTCGGCAAGGTCGTCACGAACAAGGAAGGCAGTGAGGCCGCGGTCTGGTTGAACCGGCTGGGCATTGCCGCGTTTGTGCTGCGTTACCGGACCAACGAGGCGACCCCCAAGGGCGAGCCGGCCTGGCGCCGCCCCCTGCAGGACGCGCAGCGCGCCCTGCGCCTCATTCGCGACAACGCCCGGAAGTTCGGCGTCGACCCTGCCAAGCTGGGCGTCCTCGGCTTCTCCGCCGGCGGTCAGGTCGCCGCGATCCTTCACACGCGGGATGGGAAGGCCGACTACGAGGCGATCGACGAAGTGGACAGGCGCTCCTGCCGGCCCGATTTCTCGCTGTTGGTCTATCCCTGGAACGTGCTCGACCGGAAGACCGGCGATCTCCTGTCGGACATCCGGCCCGCCGCTTCATCGCCCAAGGCCTTCATCGTTCACACGCACGACGATCGCTCGTCCTCGCTCGGCAGCGCGCTGATCTACGTCGGGTTGAAGAAGCATGATGTTCCCGCGGAACTGCACGTCTACGCCAACGGCGGCCACGGCTATGGGATGCGCCCGGTCAAGGGATCGCAGATCCACACCTGGCCGGATCGCGCCACGGAATGGCTGCGGGCCAATGGTCTGGCAGGTCGCGGCGATGATTAGGACATTCTCAATGATCCCGTAGCCGCAACCTTCAGGTTGCGCCGGAACAAGAATCGGCGTGACTCCGCGGCCCGGCTGGCGATTTAATCCCGTCGCCCAGGAACACGGCCACTGCAATGCCCGCCAGGAAGACCATCATCGGCTGGACCGAGTACATTAACTTTCCCGACTGGGAAATCGCCGCCGTGCGCGCGAAGGTCGACACCGGCGCGCGGACGAGCGCCCTACATGTGGAGAATCTGGAGGAACTGGAGAACGGGCGCGTCCGCTTCGATGTCATCACCCGCAGAAAGAAACCCTGGCGGCGCAGGACCGTGGAATGCGACGTGTTGAAGTGGGCGCGGGTCCGCTCCAGCACGGGCGTCTACCGGAAGCGCTGCTTTGTCCTCGCGCGCATCCGCATCGGCGAGGTCGAAAAGGAGATCGAGGTTTCCCTGGTCTCGCGCGAGAAGATGCTATTCCGCATGCTGCTCGGGCGCAAGGCGCTGGAGCACGATTTTGTGGTCGACGTCACCAAGCGGACGGTCGTCTCCCGCAGGCCCGCGCGAAAGAAGACGACAAGAAGGAAGAAACCCGGCGTCAAGGCGCCGAAGGCCCCGTCCAACACCAGCAAGTCCAACCAACACACACGATGAAGATCGCGATCCTTTCCCGAAACGCAAAATGCTACAGCACCCGCCGACTCAAGGAGGCCGCCGAGGAACGCGGCCACAAGGCGGTCGTCCTGAATACGCTCCGCTTCTCCATCGAGGTCGAGGAGGAGGAGCCCGGCCTGCTCTACTCCGGCAAGGAGCTTTCCGAGTATGACGCCGTCATTCCGAGAATCGGGGCCTCGGTCACGTTCTACGGACTGGCCGTGCTGCGGCAGTTCGAGCAGATGGGCGTCTACACCATCAACCCCGCCCGCGCCATCGAGCGCTCCCGGGACAAGCTGCACTCCATGCAGATCCTCAGCCGCCGCGATATCGGGATTCCGCACACGGCCTTCGTCAGCCGCAAGCAGGATGTGCTGCCGGCGATCAAGCAGGTCGGCGGCGCGCCGGTCATCATCAAACTGCTGCAGGGCACCCAGGGAGTCGGCGTCATCCTGGCCGACACGGTCAAGATCGCGCAGGCGATCATCGAAACGCTGCAGAGCACGAAGCAGAACGTGCTGATCCAGAAGTTCGTCAAGGAGAGCAAGGGCAAGGACATCCGGGCCTTCGTGGTCGGCGACCGGGTCGTCGCGGCCATGCGTCGCCAGGCCGCCGGGGATGAATTCCGCAGCAATGTCCATCGCGGAGGCTCCGCCACCAAGGTCGAGCTTTCCCCGGAGTACGCCAAGACCGCCGTGCGCGCGGCCCAGATACTCGGGCTCGACATGGCGGGCGTCGACATGCTCGAGGGGAAGGACGGCCCGCAGATCATGGAGGTCAACTCCTCGCCCGGACTGGAGGGCATCGAGGGGGCCACCGGGGAGGACGTCGCCGGCGCCATCATTCAGGAGATTGAGCAGCAGGTGCTGTTTCCCGAGGTCGATCTGCATCAGCGCCTCTCGCTTTCCGCCGGCTATGGCATCGCGGACTTTGTCGTGCACAACATCCCGGAACTGCAGGGCAAGTCGTTGCGCGAGGCCAATCTGACCGAACGCAACATCCAGGTCATCAGCATCACCCGCAACCAGGTGGTCACGCCGAATCCCAAGGGCGATGTCGTCATCGAGGAGGGCGACAAGCTGCTCTGCTACGGCGAGCTTCGCGAACTGCGCGCCCTGATCCGCGAGGTCCCCAAGAAGAAGAAGAAGCGCAAGAAGCGCGCCGAGGCGTGACCCGGACGCCGGGGGCCGGACCTCTCCCATAAGGCTTGGGTATTTGCGGAATGGGTCTTAACATCCCGTTCCATGCCCGCCGACAAGCCCGCCCGCAGACCGCCATTGACCATCGCCGGCAAGCGGATCAAACGCGGCGAAACCTGCGACCTGCGCCTCCAATTCAGCGAGAGCTACACCGGCTTGAGCATCTCCGTGCCGTTGCGGGTCATCGCCGCGCCCAAACGCGGGCCCGTTGTCTTCATGACCGCCCTGGTGCACGGCGACGAACTGAACGGTCTCGGCATCCTCCGCGAACTGTTGCTGGAGCAGCCGTTGAACCTGACGCGCGGCACGGTCATCGCCGTTCCGGCGGTGAATGTCTACGGCCTTGAGGCGCACTCCCGCTACCTGCCCGACCGTCGCGACCTGAACCGCTCCTTTCCCGGGACCTCCACGGGCAGCCTCACCTCGCGCCTGGCGCACACCGTCTTCAACGAGATCGTCAGCAAGTGCGACTACGGCATCGATTTCCACACCGCGGCCCAGGGCCGGACCAATTTTCCCAACGTCCGCGGCGGGCTTTCGAATCCCGAGGTCAAGGATCTGGCGCGCGCCTTCGGCGCCGGGTTGATCGTCGACGGCGACGGACCCGACGGCTCGCTGCGCGCCGAGGCGGTGAAGGCGGGGGTCCCCACCATCATCCTCGAGGCCGGCGAAACCTGGAAGATCGAGCCGGGCATCGTGGAACTCGGCGTGCGTGGCGCCACCAATGTCCTGAAACGCCTGGACATGATGGAGGGCGATCCCATGGACCCGCCCTTTCAGAGCCTGATCCGGAAGACCGCCTGGCTGCGCGCCGAACGCGGCGGTGTGCTCAAATACCACGTCGCGCCCGGCGAGGTCGTGAAGAAGGACCAGCTGCTCGCGGTGAATCTCGACATCTTCGGCGGCGAGCAGAACCGGCTGATCTCGCCGGTGGACGGCGTGATCCTCGGCATGTCCACCATGCCGCTCGCCAAACCCGGCGACGCCATCTTTCACATCGGGGTCGCCCCGGAGTCCGTCGGCCGGCTCGAGCGCAGAATGTCCCGCCCCAAGGGCCAGGGACTCCATCGGCGGATCAAGCGGCACCTCGCGACGAACATCCTCGTCAAGGATCCCGATGAGAATGAGCCCTCCGACAGTCAGCCCGCATCCTCAGGATAGGGCGGGGTCCTGGGCTTGGCGGAGATCCTTGGAATCGCTTGAATCATTCCAAATCACTCCATTTTCATCCGTGGGTCGGCCTTGCCATCCGTGGGGATTTCTTTGACTCCGGGTCGGATTCGGCCAAAAAAAGACTTCTCGCCTCGGATGCGGAGGCAATACTCCCTGCTTGGATCCAAATGGCAGTCCGATGAACCTGATCCGAACCAAAATTGTCCTCAATCTCGCCTTGGCCGCGACGTTTCTGTCCGCGGCCCCGCTCTGTCCGGCCATCGATTTTGTTCGCGATGTGGAGCCCATCCTGCGGGAGCGTTGTCTCGATTGCCACGGGCCGGACAAGCAGAAGAGCGGCTTTCGCGTGGATCGGAGATCCTCCCTGCTCTCCGGCGGCGAAATCGGCGAACCGGCCGTGGTCCCCGGCGAACCGGACCGGAGTTTCCTGCTCCAGACCATCAGCGGGAAGGCGGATGACACGGTCATGCCTCCCAAAGGCGAGCCTTTGTCGGACAGGCAGGTCGCGCTGGTCCGCGAGTGGATCGCCCAAGGCGCGCCGACGCCTCAGTCCTATGGCGCGGACAAGGAGAAGGCGGAACTCACCCACTGGTCCTTTCAGCCCGTGACGCGCCCGGCGACGCCACGCGTGAAAGGCGCGGGGGACGGCGGCGACATCGACGCCTTCATCCGGCGGAAGCTGGACGAATCCAATCTCACCCCTTCGGCCGAAGCCCCACGCGCCCGACTCATCCGCCGCCTGTATCTCATCATGCACGGCCTCGCGCCCACGCGGAAAGAGATCGACGCCTTTGTCGCCGACGCCGATCCGAACGCCTGGCGCAACCTGGTGGACCGCGTCCTGGAAAGCCCGCGCTACGGGGAGCGCTGGGCGCAGCATTGGCTGGACCTGGTCAGCTTCGGCGAGACGCATGGCTTCGAGACCAATCGCGAGCGGCCCAACGCCTGGCATTACCGCGACTGGGTGATCGCCGCCTTCAACGACGACAAGCCCTACGACCGCTTCGTGAAGGAGCAGATTGCGGGGGACATGCTGGGGTCGGACGCGGGCACCGGTTTTCTCGTCGCCGGCCCGCACGACCTGGTCAAGGGACAGGATCCCAAGCTGCGGGTGATGCAGCGACAGGACGAGCTCGACGGCATGATCAACACGACGGGCACGGCATTCATGGGTTTGACCCTGGGCTGCGCGCGTTGCCACAGCCACAAGTTCGATCCGGTCACGCAGACCGACTACTACGCATTGCAGGCGGTCTTCGCCGGAGTCGAACACGCCGACCGCTCGCTGCCGCTGCCCGAGAAGCGCAGCGCGGAGATTGCGCAACTGGACAAACAGGTCGCCGCGCTCAAGACGCGCCTGAAGCCGTTCCTGCGTAAGGCGGATTACGCGCATCTCCTGATCGACGACGCGCGGATCGCGGCCAGGAACGGAATCGGCATCGAGCACGTGGAAGCGCCGCGCGGCAACGGAACCAATCCAAAGGGAACGCAGCCGGGTTATGCGAACGACCCCGGATCGGACACGCGCATGCCCAACATCAGCGGCGGGAAATACACGTGGTGGACCAACAAGCCGGGACAACCCGTCGCCGCCTATCGCCCGCGCGCCGAAGGCCGGTATCGCGTCTGGCTCTCCTGGGGCTCCGGGCACAGCACGCATTCGCAGGACGCGCGCTACGCGATTGATTCCGACGGCGACCTGAAGACGGCCGACGACCGCGTCGAGATCGCCAAGGTCGACCAGCAACGTTTCGCCGACGGCTCCGGCGGCGTGGTTCGAAAGGCGCTCTGGAGCGGCTTCCTCAACGCCGGCGTGCGCCAGCTAAAAGCCGACAACGCCATCGTCCTGCTCGGCGGCAAGACCGGCACGGCGATCACGACCGATGTTCTCTACCTCGAACCGGCGGAGGAGGGCGATGTCGCCAGGGCTCCGAAGCGTCCCGGGCTTCGTCCGGCGGTCACCGCAAAACACAACGTGGAACGCATTGCGCCGACGGAGGCGCGCTTCGTCCGCTTCACGATTGAGAAGACCAACAACGGCGGCGAACCCTGCATCGATGAGTTGGAGATCTACTCCGGCGACAGGAATCTCGCGCTCGCCAAGGCCGGCGCCAAGGCGACCTCGTCCGGCGACTTCGTTCACCCGTTGCACAAGCTGGCCCACATCAACGATGGCGCCTACGGCAACCCGAAGAGCTGGATCGCCAAGAGCCGCACGGGCGGCTGGGTCCAGATCGAACTGGCGGAGACCGCGCGCATCGACCGCATCGAATGGGCGCGCGACCGCGAGGGCAGATACGCGGATCGCCTGGCGGTGGATTACCGGATCGAAGCGGCGACCGAACCCGGGAAGTGGAAATTGATCGCCGGTTCCGCCGATCGAATGGCCCCCTCGCAGAACAAACCCGCGAACGCGACCTACGATTTTGCGGGTCATCCGGAGGAGAACGCAGCCCGGGGGCGCAAATGGCTGGAGGAAATGAACGCTGCGACGAAGCGTCGCGGCGAACTTGCCAAGCCGCAGCTGATCTACGCCGGGAAATTCAGGCAACCCGGGCCGACGCATCGGCTCTATCGCGGCGAGCCGGGCGCCAAGCGCGAGGAGGTCGGCCCCAATGCGATCGAGGCCATCGGGACCCTGAAGCTGAACAAGACCTCCCCCGAGAAGGAACGCCGCAGAGCCCTGGCCGAGTGGATCGCGAGTCGCGACAACCCGCTGACCGCGCGCGTTGTCGTCAATCGTCTCTGGCAGTTTCATTTTGGCGCGGGCATTGTGGCCACGCCGAACGACTTCGGCGCCAACGGCGTTCCGCCCACCCATCCCCAGCTGCTCGACTGGCTGGCCGCGGAATTGATGGACAACCAGTGGTCGCTCAAGCACATCCACCGCCTGATCCTCATGTCCGCAGCCTGGCGTCAGGACAGCCGCCCCGATCCGGCGAAGCTTCGGATCGACGGCGATTCGCGGCTGCTCTGGCGTTTCCCGCCGCGGCGGCTGGAAGCCGAGGCGATTCGCGACCGGATCCTTCAGGCCTCCGGAGTTCTGGACCTGCGCATGGGCGGCCCCGGCTTCAGCGCCTTCGAGGTCGAGATGGAGAACGTGCGGCACTTTCACCCAAAGAAGAACTACGGCCCCGGGGACTGGCGACGCATGATCTACATGACCAAGGTGCGCCAGGAGAAGGACTCCGTCTTCGGCGCCTTCGACTGTCCGGACGCGAGCCAGGTCGTGCCCAAGCGCAGCCGCTCCACCACCCCCCTGCAGGCCTTGAACCTGCTGAACAGCCGCTTCGTGAACCAACAGGCGGAGCTGCTGGCGAAGCGGTTGGGAAGCGAGGCCGGCGAAGACGTGAAATCCCGGATCGCCCTCGCCTTCCAACTCTGCTTTGGACGCGGCCCGACCGCAGAAGATCTGAAAGATGCGCAGGCCTTCATCGCCGCCGAGGGCATCGAACAATTCACCCGGGCCATGTTGAACGCCAACGAATTCGTCTTCGTGCCCTGAGTAGAACCACGAATGACCTCCCGATCCCATCTCCTCGATCGACGCCGCTTCCTGAGCGAGAGCTCGCTGGGCTTGAGCGGCGTGGCATTGACCAGTCTCCTGCAATCGGAATCATTGCTGGCCTCATCGACGCCGATCCGGCCGAGGATCGATCCGGCCGCGCCCTTTGCGCCGCGGGATTCGCACTTCAAGGCGAAGGCGAAGAACGTGCTCGTGATCTTCTGTTCCGGCGCCTGCAGTCAGGTGGACACCTTCGACTACAAGCCGGAGCTGATCAAACGCCACGGCCAGCCCATGCCGGGGGCTGAAGGCCTCAAGACCTTCCAGGGCGAACAGGGCAACCTCACAAAGAGTCCGTGGGAGTTCAAACCGCGCGGCCAGAGCGGCAAGATGGTTTCCGAACTCGTCCCCATGCTCGGCGGGATGGCCGACGAGATGTGCTTCATCCATTCGCTGACGGGGAAGACCAACACCCATGGCCCCGGCGAGAATTTCATGTCCACCGGCTACACGCTCGACGGCTTTCCCAGCGCCGGCGCGTGGGTGACCTGGGCTTTGGGCACGGAGAACCAGAACCTCCCCGCCTACGTCGCCATTCCCGATCCCCGCGGCACGCCGCAGTCCAGCGTGAACAACTGGGGGCCGGGTTTCCTCCCCGCCGCCTACCAGGGCACCGACTTCAACGCGACCAGTCCGCTGCGCAACCTGGACCGGCCGACCGGCCTCAGCGCGAAGACCGACCGCGCCACCCGGGGTTTTCTCCAACGCCTGAACGAGCGGCACCTCGAGCAGTTCCCCGGCGACAGTGAGTTGTCCGCCCGCATCGCCAGCTACGAACTGGCCGCGCGCATGCAGCTCAGCGTGCCCGAGGTCAGCGATCTTTCCTCCGAACCAAGGCACATCCTGAAGATGTACGGGGCCGACGACGCCTCCAACCCGCTCAAGGCCTCCTTCGCGAAGAACTGCATCCTGGCGCGGCGATTGATCGAGAAGGGCGTCCGCTTCGTGCAGTTGTTCAACGGCGCCTACCAGACCGGCGGCGAAGGCGTCAGCAACTGGGACGGGCACAAGAAACTTCACGATCAATACAAGAAGCACGGCCCTGTCCTGGACCAACCGGCGGCGGCCCTGATGGCCGATCTCAGGCAGCGCGGCCTGCTGGAGGACACGCTCATCCTCTGGTGCACCGAGTTTGGCCGCATGCCGACCTTTCAGAAGGGCGCCAGCGGCCGCGATCACAATCCTTCGGGCTTCACCGCCTGGCTCGCCGGCGCCGGCGTCAAGGCGCCCTTCACCTACGGGGCCTCCGACGAGTTCAGCTACCAGGCCGCCGACAAGATCACCGGCGTCCACGACGTCTTCGCGACGATGCTTCACATCCTCGGCCTCGATCACAACCGGCTGACCTATTACCACAACGGACTGGAGCGCAAGCTGACCGATGTGCACGGGCATCTGATCAGGGACATCCTGGCGTAGCGGGCGGCAAAGGCCGGGCCGCGGTATTTTGCATCGATTTTTCGGGGGACCTCGTTAGCGTTTCCCCGCGATGCTCTACAGCATTCTCCATTTCTTCGAACCGCTGCTTCGGCCGGTGGCCTTTGTGTGGCTGCTGACCGTGATCGGCTTCGCGGTCCTGGTCTGGAAGAAGCAGAAGCTGGGCGCGGTCATCCTCGGGGTCATATCGGCGATCATGTGGCTGCTGGGCACGGGCATCCCCAAGAAGGTCTTCAACGGGCTGGAGAAGCCCTACCTTGAATTCGATGCGCGCGAACTGCCGCGAGGCGACGCCCTGATCCTCCTCGGCGGCGGTCATGTGCCGTCGAAATACGACCATTCCGGATTCAACCTGAACGACGCCGGCGACCGGATCACGTCGGCGATCCTGTTTGCAAAGATGACGAAGGTCCCCGTGGTCGTGCTCGGCGGCGCGCCCTACCGCAATGGCGGCGAACAGCGCAACATGGCGGACCTGCTGGTCGACTGGGTCACGGAACAACTGCCGGACACGGAGATCGTCGTGATGGGCGTCACCGCCAACACCTACGAGGAGGCGTTGGAGGTCAGGACCATGGCCGAAGAACGGGGATGGCGGGACATCATTGTCGTCACCTCCGCCTACCACATGAACCGCACCGAGGGCTGCTTCAACAAGGTCGGTCTGCCGATCATTCCGGCGCCCTGCGACTTCCAGACCCGGGGCGACGACCCCGGCGGCTGGAATCCCTTCCCCAAGGAACGGGGCTACGATTACGCCAGCCGCTACATTCACGAGAAGGTCGGCTGGCTCGTCTACCGGATGAAGGGCTGGGTCTCGAACGAGAAACCGCCGCCGCTGGAGGCGAAGGCGGAGGAGAATCAAGGCGCCGACGAGCCCGCGCCCGGCAACGACGAGGAGTAGAAGGACCGGCCAAAGCGCTGCGTCCGACGACGACCGGACCCCGCCGTCACAGTCGCGGCTTTGCGAGCGGCCGGGCGTTCTCGACGAAGGCGGCCGGGCGGTTGTTCCCGGCGATATCCCTGGCGAAGGCCTTCAAGTGGCCGTTGAGTCGTCGGACGACCTCGGGATGGCTCTGGAGGACGTTCTTCTTCTCGCCGATGTCGTCTTTCAGGTTGAACAGCGCCGTGGGCCTGCCCTTGTCCTGGTGAAGCTTCCAGTCGCCGGACCTCACGGCCTTGAGATCGTTGCCGCGGTGGTAGAAGAACGCCTTGTGCGGGGTTTTGGCCTTGCCCGCGAGGACGGGCCAGACGTCCCTGCCGTCGATGACGCGATCGGTCGGGACCTTCGCGCCGGCGAGCCTGGCGAAAGTGGGGAGCAGGTCCATGGCGGTCATGAGTTCATTGTTGTCCTGGCCTGCGGGGATCCTGCCGGGCCAGCGGACGACGGTCGCCTCGCGCATGCCGCCCTCGAACGTGCTGCCTTTTCTGCCCCGCAGCGGTCCCGCCTTGCCGACCGCGGGTCCATTGTCGGCGGTGAAGATGACGAAGGTGTTCTCGTCGATGCCCTCGGCCTTCAGGGTGTCGAGGATGCGTCCGACGGACCAGTCGATCTCATCGATGGCCTGGCGGAAGAGTTTGTCGCGGGTCCGGTAGTCGATGTTGCCGTCCTCCTTCTTCAGCTGCGCCTTGATGCCCGGCGCGACGTCTTTCATGAAGGGCGGCGAGACGTGGAGCGGCTTGTGAGGAATGGGGTGGGGGACGTAGAGGAAGAACGGCTTGTCCTTGCTGCGCTTGATGAAGGAAACGGCGCGCTCGGTGATCCGCCTGGTGAGGTAGTCCGCGTCCGGATCCATCTCGATGACCTTTTCCTGGTCCAGCAGCGCCAAAGGCGGAAACTGGAACCGGTCCTGGCGCGGATGGTAGGGATGGATGTCGTGACTGAAGGGGATCCCGAAATACTCATCGAAGCCCTGCTTCGTGGGGAGGAACTCCGGTTGATCGCCGAGGTGCCACTTGCCGAAGATTCCGGTCCTGTAGCCGGCGTCTTTCAGGACCTCCGCGATGGTGATTTCGTCGGGATGCAGGCCCTTGGGATCGCCCGCCAGGAGCACGCCGAAGTTGGAGCCGGTCGCCATGTCGATGCGCTTGGGATAACAACCGGTCATCAGCGCGGCGCGCGAGGGCGTGCAGACCGGGGCGGCCACGTAGAAGCTGGTCAGGCGCGCGCCTTCCTGCGCCATCTTGTCGATGCGGGGCGTGCTGACGTGTTCGCCGCCGAAGCAGCTGAGGTCGCCGTACCCCTGGTCGTCGGTGAAGATGACGACGAAGTTGGGCCTGGCCTCCGCAGTCCCGGCGGAGGAGGGTCTGGCTGCGTTGCCGTGAACCACAAAGGCGCAAAGGACGCAAAGGAATGCCATCGAGCGTTTCATTTCTTGTTTCTCCGTTCTCGTTTCGTGTCCGGCGAGATGAGCCTCGCTGTGGTGAGGCGTGCAGTCTACGATAATCACCTGATTTGTGAACCAACAACGAGACGATCATGCAAGCTGTTGAAATACGAACGAGCGTCCGAACCGGAAAACTCATCGTCGCCCTGACCCTGGCGGCGCCCTGTGGCTGCGCTCTTCAGAAAAGGTGTGAGGCCGCGCCCCGGGAGCCCGCCCGCGGCCTCGTGGGCCACTGGACCTTCGACGACGGCAAAGGGGCCGTCGCGCGCGACGCTTCGGGCCGGGGCAACGATGGCGCCGTCAAGGGCGGCGCAAAGTGGACCAAGGGCGTCATCGGCGGCGCGCTGGAATTCGACGGCAGGGATGACTTCGTGGCGATCCCGAATGAGGAAGCCTTCGACATCGCGGGCAACGTCACAGTGTCGGCCTGGATCCGGGTCGAGTCCTTCACGAAATCGTGGCAGGCCATCGTGACCAAGGGGGATCGCTCCTGGCGACTGCACCGGGCCGGCGCCACGAGGAGCGTGGGCTTCGCCTGCACCGACCTGTCGCGCAATGAGATCGGCGATCTCTTCGGAGAGAGAAACGTCGCCGACGGTCACTGGCGCCACGTCGCCGGCGTTCTCGACAAGAACAAGATCGCCATCTACGTCGACGGCGCGCTGGACGCCTCGGCGGAGTCCTCGCCGAAGATCACCGTCAATGGCTACTCCGTGCTCATCGGAGCCAACGATCAGTCCAAGGGAAGGTTGTTCAAGGGCCTGATCGACGATGTGCGAATCTACGATCGGGCGCTCTCGGTCGATGAAATCCGGGCCCTCGTCAAGGCGGGCGGCGTTGAGGCGCCGCCGGCAGGCAAGGCCGTTACGGCGGTTCAGAAACCCGCTGCCGCCGTCCCGGCTTCGCCTCCGCCGAGTTTGCCGGGTGAGTTCAAAGAGATCTTCGATGGCAGGACGCTCAAGGGCTGGAGCGCGCTCGACATGAGCTACTGGTCCGTTCGCGACGGCGCCATCACCGGCGAATCCTCGGCCGGGCATCCCTGCACGAAGAATCAGTTCATCGTCTGGCAGGGCGGCGATGTGAGCGACTTCGAGCTGAAGCTCAAGTTCCGGGTCCAGGGCAATGGCTGCAACTCCGGCGTGCAGTTCCGCAGCCAGATGCGCGACGACGGCCTCGCGATCGGATATCAGGCCGACATCTACCAGTCGGGCGGCTATCTGGGCGGGGTCTGCGACGAGCTTCACAAGCGCGACGGACCGGAACTCCTCAGCGCCAATGGCTCCAAGACCGTGATCGAAAAGGATGGCACGCGCACACGAACACCGATCACATCAAAGGCGACGTTCAAGAAGTGGCCCGAGTGGAACGACTATCACATCATCGCCGTCGGCCGCAAAGTGGTCCTGCGAATCAACGGCGTGACCGCGTCGGAGATGATCGACAACGAGGAGGCGCACCTCGATCTGGAAGGAATCCTCGGGTTGCAACTGCGCGCAGGCAAACCCATGACCGCGCAGTTCAAGGATGTTTACCTGAAGCAGTAATCAGAGCCAGCAGCGTTTCAACTTCGAGATCAGGCGGTCGATCAAACCAAACCCGCGGCGATTCGGGCGACTCCGGTTGAGGCGGCGCTGGACTGGGCATCGACGACAGGAACGCCCAGCTTGGCGGCGCGGATCTTCGTCCAGCCCTGGTTCTGTGATCCACGGCCGGCGGTGAAGACGCGTTTCAATGTCGGCGCGCCGAGCTCCTGAAGCGCGTTGTAGGCGATTCGCTCGATCTCGCTGAGCCCCTCCAGCAATGCCTGGAAGAACTCCGCATCGTTTTCCGGACGGGGTGTCAAACGGGGCGGCAAGTTCGGATCGTTGATGGGAAAGCGTTCGCCGGGGCGCGAAAGCGGGTAGTAGTCAAAGCCGGTTGGCGCTTCGGGTTTCAATTCATTCTCCATCTCACGCATCTGCTCGGCGGTGAAATGATCGAGCAGGACGCCGCCGCCTGAATTCGACGCGCCGCCCGGCAGCCACATGTCCTTGATGCGATGACTGTAGACGCCCCGGGAGGAATCCGTGACCGGTTTGTCGGACAGCAACTTGATCGCCAGGGTCGTTCCCAACGAAGTGGCGCCTTCACCGACCTGCGAAGCGCCCGAAGCAAGAAACGCGGCATTGCTGTCGGTCGTCCCGGCGAACACCTTCGCCTCGCTCGAGAAGCCAAACCTGTCCGCAATCGATGCGTCGACGACGCCGAACATCCCGCCGACCGGTTTCACCTCGGGGAGGAGATCGGGTTGAACACCGCAGGAGGAGAACCAATCGGGCCAGGTTCGGCGCTCGAGATCATAGCCCATTTTCAACACGTTGGTTTCATCGGAAAGCCCGCCGCGCCGCATCAGCTTCGCGGCGATCCAATCGGCCTGATGCAGGGCGTGTCGCGCGGTTCCTGGATCGACCTGTTTCTGCAGGAACAACAACCGGGCCAGGGAGAATCCGGCGCTGCGGGCCATTGCCGTTTCCGGAGCGTGCGGCGCGATGGCGGCGGCCTCGGCAATGAAGTTTGCCGAGTTGTACATGTAGCCCGGCGTAAGCGGATTCAGGTCGGCGTCGGTCAGCAGCAGGGTGCCGGACGTTCCATCGACGGCCAAGGCGGCGATCTCGTCAAACTGCCGGCCGGCTTCCCGGAGACTGGCGGCCTCGTCCTGCAGGCACTGGCTGACCGCTTCCCACCAGATCGTTGCGTCCTGGCAGGGACGATCGTCGACGCGATCCGGCGCCGGCATTTCCACGGAGGCCGATGCGATCTCCGTTCCGGCATCGTCGATCACGGAGGTTCGGACCCCGGACGTGCCGACATCAATTCCCAGGTAAAGATTCATGGTCAGAACGGCTTGGCTTTTCTGGGCCACAAAAAGGCACAAGAAGGCTCAAAAGGGAGGCGGTTCTTTTGTGAGTTCCTGTGTTATTCGCGGCCATAGGATCGATTCAGGCGGCCTATCCGTTTCGTTTGGCCAAAGCCTGGCGGTACTTTTCGGCGTCCCAGTTCAGCAGTTCCGCTTCGGCGTCTTCGCCGATGGGCAGCAGGGTCCAATCCGCGGGTATCCGGGCGAGCACGTTGTGGATGCAGTCCAGCATGGCTCGTTGAGCGGGTTTGGCGGCGGATTTCAGATAGACGCCTTCGCCTTCGACCAGCGCGGCGGGAACCGGGAAATCATCGGGATTCAATCGCGCCAGTTCCGATGCAGACAGCGCAGGCATCGCCGGCCCGAGGAAAACGACGTGGTCCGGGTAGTAGGTTCCCGAGGTTGCTCGCTGGAACAGGATCGGATCGGTCGCCAAGGCGGAAACTTCGGGAACGGCTTTCCAACCCGGGTAATCGGAAGTTGAATCGTCGATCCTGCATTCCGCCAGAACAGGCAGATCCAGGCGCCGCTCGACGTCATCAATCAGTTCCCTGACTTCGTCAATCGAATCGCCGACAATGATGACGCCGTGGTTGTTCAGCACGACCACCTGGATTTCCCGATCGCCAACCGCCTCGCGGATGGCCTTGGTCAGCGGAATGCCGGGCTTCCGATACGGGGCGGAAACCCACTGCAGTCCGGACAGCTTTTCGGCCAGGGCGGTTCGTCCCTCCTCCGTGATCGCGTGGCAGATCGTGGCAACGGAGTGAAAGTGAAAGACGAACCGGTGATCGAACATCGCGTGAAAGGTCGTTTCGATCGACGGGCGCAGGCCGCAGTCGGGATCGATCAGCGCGGAGCGGCAGCTTCCATCGCCGGACCCATCGAGTTCCTGCATCGCCTTCGCGGGATCGACCGCGACGAAGATGTTTTTGTCCAAGGCTTCGGCAAGCTCCGTTCCGGATGCCTTGATCCACATCTGGCCGTCGATCTTGACGGAGGTGTTTCCGCCGGGTCCCTGCACGAGCAGGGGCTGGGCGCCGATTTCCTGGGAGAGTGAAACAAATTCGGGAGGCAGGTTCATGTTCGTTGTTCGATCCACGAGCTTCAGGCGAGAAGCTCCAGGCTGAAGTCGGGCGGTTGAACGCCATGTTGTTCGGCGAGTGTTTGCAGGGTCGCGTTGATCTGGTCGGCGTCGGCGTTGTCCGGGAAATCGTCGGCGTGAATCCCCCCTCGGACCAGAGCCGTCTTGAAACCGACCTTCTGCCCGCCGGCGATGTCGTGTTCCAGACTGTCGCCCACCACGAGGAAACGGTCGGGAGCCAGTTCGGGCCGACAACGCATGACAGCCTGAAAGACGGGCGCGTGAGGCTTGCCATACCAGATGACCTCGCCCCCCATCGCCGCGTAGCGATCCGCCAAGGCTCCCGGCGACATGACGAAGCGGCCGACCCGGGGCGAGGTCTTGTCGGGGTTCGAGCAGATCAGAGGCAGTTCGAATTCCAACGCCTGTTGAAGCGGCGCGTCATACTCCGTTTCGCCTGTATCGTCGGGCAGGCCCATCAGGAGAATGGCGTCGCACGATGGATCGATCTCGCCGGCGATCTCCACGTCGCTGCCGGCTGCCCAGACTTTGGGGTCATCCGGGTGACCGCAGATCGGAAAGAGGCGTTGGGGCGCCTGTCCCGCAACGCGGATTCTGGATTCGTTGACATCCTGCCACAGCGCCTCGCCTGAAGTGACCACCTGCGAGATGGTCTCCGCCGGCAGTCCCATCTTCCCAATGCGCTTCAGATTCAGGTCCGCGCGTTTGCCGGAATTGGAAAGAATGATGATCTCCTTTCCGTGCGCGCGCAGCATCCGCATCGCCTCGCTTGCGAAGCCGTAGCAGACCGCACCATTGTGCAGCACGCCAAACTGGTCGAGCGCCACGGCATCAAACGAATCCAGAACCTCCTCCAGGCTGTCGATCAAGATTGTGGCGCTCATTCGTTCCCTGGCTTCCCGATGCAGTACAAGGCCTGGTGGGAGCGGACGAAGATCTGGCCCCGGCTGATGGCGGGGCTGGATGAGATCTGCTCACCCAGGCTGTTCCTGGCAACCAATTCGAACTCATCTCCCGGCCGGACAAGCGTCGCCTCGCCCCGGTCGGAAAAGAAATACACGATCCCGTCCGCCAGAACCGGCGACGCACTTTGCTTGCCGGCCAGGCGCTTCGTCCAGCGGACCTCGCCCGACCTGGCGTCGAAGCAGGTGGCGACGCCGCTGTCGGCGACCACCAGCAGGTATTTGCCCGCAATGATCGGTGAAGGCACATAGGCGGCGCCGCGGTTGGTTCGCCAGACGATGTGCGTGTCGGTCACGTTGCCGCTCCCTTTCGGATCGATGGCAAGAATATGCTTTTCCGGAAAGCCGCCGGTCACGAAGACGTATTCCCCGTTATAGACCATTGACGCCACGAACTGCTCGGTCGGCCCGTCGAGGACCCAATGCCGTTTGCCGGTTCGCGGATTGTAACTCGCAACCGAGAGGCTACCGGACAGGATCATCTGGTCGCGCCCGCCGATCTTGCGGAAGATCGGGGTCACGTAGCTGCGGGTCTTGTTCTCCCGCGGCGTGCGCCAGCGTTCCCTGCCGGTCCTGCGATCGAGCGCGACGATGTAGGCGTCGCCGTCGTGGTCGCCGTTGACGATGACCAGATCCTCGAACAGCGTCGGACAGGAGTTGAATCCGTGCGCGCTGATGAATTCGCCGGCGTCCGTCTTCCATTTCTCCTTCCCGGCGAAATCGTAGGCGGCGACCACGATCCGGCCGGGCGTGATCATGCGTTCCGAACCGACGTTTGGCGCCGTCACCATATCCCCCTTTGCCAGCATGAAGGCCACGTAGATGTGTTCCCCGTCGGTGGCCGGCGTGCCCGAAGCCCGACTGTTGAGGCGATGAAGGGTTTCAGGCTCCGTGTTGAGGACAACGCGTTCCCAAACAGTCTTTCCGTCGAGGCGATCCAGGCACAGCAGCCGGCGTTCGTTCTTCTCCGTCAGGCTCGTGGTCAGGAACACCCGGTCGCCCCAGACGATTGGCGATGAGTGGCCTTCGCCGGCGATCGGTTTTTTCCAAGCGATGTTCTCGGTCTGGCTCCAGCGGGTGGGGAGGTTCCTTTCGGAGCTGATTCCGTCGCCGTCGGGCCCGCGCCATCCGGGCCAATTCTCCGTCATCACGGTTGCAGCGGAGAGCAGGAACAAGGCAAGAGTCTGTCTGAGTATTCTCACGCCGGCAGACTATCCGTGTTGGTTCCGGGCACAAGAGTCGAGTTGGGAGTTGGTTCTTGGATGTTTGGAGCCGATGGCGCATCGCGCAGGCGAACCGGATCGGATCGTTTCCGAATGGCCCGACTGTGGCGAGGGTGGACCAAAGCTGCTGGACTCGGAGCGCTGCAGTGATTTAATCCCACCGATGAAAGTTCTGCCGGCCATTCTTTTTTGCCTGACGCAGTTTTCCCTGTTCGCGCAGATCGACACGGAACACCTGAATATCGACGCCACCCGAAAAAAAGCGAAAGCGGGCGACGCGATCGAGCAATACAATCTGGGTTTCCTTTACGAACATGGCGCCGGAGTCGCCAAGGATCCGGCCGAGGCGGTGAAATGGTATCGCAAGGCCGCGGACCAGGGCGAGGTGGATGCCCAGTTGCGATTGGGGCTGATGTACGATCTTGGCAAGGGCGTCAAAAAGGATTTCTCCGAAGCCATCAAATGGTGGCGCAAGGCTGCGGAGCAGGACCACGGTGGGGCGCAGTTTATGCTCGGGGCGGCGTACAACGACATGGAGAAGACGCCCGACAACCAGGCGAAGGCGATGCGATGGTATCGCAAGGCCGCCGAGCAGGGGATCGCCGGCGCGCAAGTGGCGCTCGGCGTCCTGTATGATATTGGGGAGAGGACACCCGGGAATCAAGCGGAGGCTGTGCAATGGTATCGCAAGGCCGCCGAGCAAGGAGAGGCTGCAGCTCAGTTCTACCTCGGCCTGAAACTGGACAAGGGCGAGGGCGTCTCCGAGAACCCCGCCGAAGCCATCAAATGGTATCGTCTGTCCGCCGAGCAGGACAACGAGCATGCGCAGTTTATCCTCGGCTTCAAATATGAGGAGGGTTTGGGAGTCCCGAAGGACGCCGGAGCGGCGGCGACATGGTATCGCAAGGCCGTCAAGCAGGGGCATGCCGGCGCGATGGCATCTCTCGGCCAGCTTCACGCGAAAGGCAGTGGAGTTCCCAAGGATCTGCCCGAATCCGTGAGGCTTTACCGCGAGGGCGCAGAACGGGGCAGTCGTTACGCCCAACAGTTGCTCGGTGAGGCCTACGACGAAGGCAAAGGGGCCGCCAAGGACGATGCGGAGGCGGTGAAGTGGTATCGCAAGGCGGCGGACCAGGGGCAGAAATACGCGCAGTACCGGCTGGCATTCAAATACTCGAGCGGGGCGGGCGTGGACAAGAGCGATGCCGAGGCCATGAAGTGGTGGCGCAAGGCCGCGGAACAAGGGCACGCGCATTCACAGACCATGGTCGGCCAGGGGTATCGCAATGGAACAGGCGTTGACGCGGACCCTGTCGAAGCGGCCAAGTGGTACCGGAGGGCCGCCGAGCAGGGAGACGTCGATGCGCAGGTCAATCTCGCCGGCATGCACCGCACGGGGAAAGGAGTCGCCCAGGACCATGGCGAAGCGGTGAAATGGTATCGCGAAGCCGCCCATCAGGGAGACTCGCTGGCGCAGGGAATGTTGGGATCGCACTACGCCAGAGGTGAGGGAGTCGTCAAGGACCTGGCGCACGCCTACCTCTGGTTGTCGCTCTCCGACGGCCCCGCCGACAGTTACCAGGGAAAGATGCTTGCCTACGTGAAACAGTCGTTGGACCCGGCAAAGCTTCCCGGGATCGACGAGACGGTTTCCGTTCTCAAGCAGGCGCTGGCCGGCGACGCGTATTCGCAGGGCCAAATGGGCGCCATTTTCTACGAGGGAGAGAAGGTGTCCAAGGACGACGTGTTGGCGTTGAGATGGCATCAAAAAGCCGCCCGTCAGGGACTCGCGCCGGCGCAGTTCAATCTGGGATTCATGCATCTCTCCGGTCGCGGCGTTCCCCGGGACAAGAAAGAGGCCTTTCGATAGTTTCAAAAAGCCGCTGAACAGGGGCTGGTTCACGCCCAATACAACCTGGGGCTCATGTACGAGAATGGCGACGGGATCGCCAAGGATCTCGCCGAGGCGCTGAACTGGCATCGCAAAGCGGCAGCCCAGGGAATGGACAAGGCTCAAGTCCAACTTGGGCTGATGTATTGGTTTGGAAACGGCGTTGCCCAGGACAACGCGGAGGCCGCGAAATGGTTTCGTTTGGCCGCCGTTAAGGGCAATGCCGACGGGCAGGTCAATCTGGGCAATCTGCTGTCCAAGGGCGAGGGGATCCCCAAGGATGAGGCGGAGGCGGCCAAGTGGTACCGCAAGGCCGCAAACCAACAGAATGTCAGGGGCCAGTTTGGCCTGGGGCTCGCCTATATCAGCGGCAACGGCGTCCTCAAAGATGAAGCGCAGGGCTATATGTGGATGCTGCTGGCTGCCGCTCAGGGAAACCAGGCCGCAAAAGAATACTACACGAAGTATGTCGAACCCCGACTGACCCCGGAACAGCGGGCCGAAGGACAGCGTCTCGCACGTGAATGGAAACCCAGCCGGCCGGTGGGACAAGATGAGCCGATGACACATATCGCCGAATCGCGGCCCGCGGCGACCGGAACCGGTTTCTTTGTGTCCGATGACGGCTATCTGGTCACCAATCATCACGTGGTTGAGAACGGCGGCAGATTTCGAATCGTGACCAAGTCGGGGACGCTTCCGGCAAAATTGATCCGCAGCGACGAGGCAACCGACCTTGCGGTCCTCAAGGTGTCCGGCGCCTTTTCGGCATTGCCGGTGGAATCGAGCCGCTGGACCCGGCTGGGCGACGAAGCGTTCACCGTGGGATTCCCCAACATCGGGCTCCAGGGCTTTTCGCCAAAGCTGGCTGAAGGCAGCATTTCCTCGTTGTCCGGCGCCCGGGATGACGTGCGGAGCTTTCAGATCAGCAATCCAATCCAGCCGGGGAATTCCGGTGGCGCCTTGCTCGATGGAAGAGGCAACGTGATCGGCGTCGTGAACGCCAAACTAAGTCAGGACGTCGCGATCAAGACCACCGGAACTTTGGTCGAGAATGTAAACTATGCGATCAAGAGCAGCTTTCTGCTCGGCTTTTTGGAGGCGATCCCGGAACTGGCGTCCAAGCTGAAGCGCCCGAACAGCGCTCCGATTGGAAAGCCCGAAGTCATCGTCAAGGCCGAGCAGGCCGCTGTTCTCGTGTTGGTCTACTGAGCTGAATCAACCGTCGCCGCTTGGGCCGCGCCACTTGGGCCGGTTCTCCGCCATCACGGTTGCGGAATGGAGAACGAGGAACAGAACACGAAAAGGCTTCGCAATCGCTGATCGAGCGGGAATAAACTCAACTCATGCCCGCACATCTGCTGCCCCTCTCGCGTCGCCGCTTTCTGGCCGGTTCGGCCGCGGCAATCGCCGCCGGACCGTCGGCCCTGATCGCCGCTGAATCGCAGGCCAACCCGGACACCTGGACGCTGCTCTCGGACACGCACCTGTTGTCCGAGGATTCCATCCAACGCCATTATGCCTCAAGCAGGGCCGCGAGGGAAAAGCGCGCGGCCGATGCGTCCCGCAATTTCGACACGGCCGCCAGGCAGGTGAACCGGATCAAGCCGGCGGGCATGCTCCTGAACGGCGACTGCGTGCACGTGGGCGGGAAAGACGAATACGCCCAACTGGCGACCAAGTTCGACCTGTTCAAGGACACGCCGATCCACGTCACCATGGGCAATCACGATCAACGCGACGATTTCTCGCATGCCTTCCGCGAACGAACCACCGGCGACCGCGCGCTGCTGGAAAACCGCCACGTCTCCATCGTGCAATCCCGGCGCGCCAATTTCGTATTGTTGGATTCGCTCACCATGGACAAGCCGCGCAGCCCGGTGAAGGGGCCAGGCATCCTCGGCCCGGAGCAGCTCAAGTGGTTTGAAGCCGCGCTCGATGCCGAGCCGGACAAGCCCGCGATCGTGATGTTTCATCACAACATCACTCCCGGCGCGGCGTATCAAAAGCGCTTCGGCGCGGCGGAGGTTGAGCTGCCAAGCTCCAGCCCCTTCAAGGGACTCGGAGGCGGTCTGGAAGACACCGACGCCCTGCTCGATCTCATTCAGTCCAAGCCCCAGGTCAAGGCCGTGGTGACCGGACACATGCATCAGTTCCGCATTCTCAAGTGGCGCAGGATCCACTTCATCTCCCTGCCCGCCGTGGGCTACACCTTCCATGCCGATGAGCCCGCCGGTTGGGCCTTGATGAAACTCCACGAGGGCGGCGCCTCCGTGGAATTGCGGACCTTGGACGCCAGGCACAAGCGCAACCGGACCAAGGCGGATCTCGGCTGGGGCTGATGAACCGGCTTGGTGTGAAGACGCAGGCCTGGGTCGACACTCAGGTCGATATCCCGATTCAGTCTCTCCCTTGTTCAGTTCCTGGGGTCGTCTCCATGGAACCGGAGCGCCGAGCATTGCTCGGCCGGGGCGTGGATCGACAGGAAATGCCGAGCAATGCTCGCCGCTCCTTGATTGGCATTCGTCGTCCCCAAAGCTTCCGGTGGAACGGATGATTGAAATCCCGCACCGTCGCAGTCTGGGGCTTCAGATTATGCTGTTCGGTCCGGCCGACAGCGGTACTAATCGATGTTTCCATCGAATCATGAAGAACCTCCTCCTCATTGCCGCCTGTTTCACCCTGCCCGCCGGCTTCTTCGGCGCCGCTTTGGCTGCGGAGCCCATTCCCGTCGGGCATCGCGGACTGTTGCGCCATGCGCCGGAGAACACCCTGCCGGCGTTTGCCGCCTGTCTGGATCTGGGGATGGGCTTCGAGTTGGACATCCGCACGACCAAGGACGGTCATCTGGTCGTCATTCACGACGACAACGTGAAGCGCACCACCGATGGCCCCAACCGCTCCGTGCGCGACATGACGCTCGCGGAGTTGAAGCGCCTCGACGCCGGCGGTTGGTTCGATGCGGCCTTTGCCGGCGCCCGCGTTCCCACGCTCGACGAAACCCTCTCCCTGGTCGCAGAGCGCAAACGGGGAAAGACCATCATCGCCTTGAACGTGAAGGGGCTCACCCGGGCGGGCGAAGCCAAGCTGGTCGCCATGGTTGAGAGGCGCGGCCTGTTGAAGGAGTCATTCGCCTTCGATCAAAGCGACGAGATGAGCCGCCGGTTCAAGCGGTTGAATCCGGCGTTCCGAGTCGGACAGAACGTGCCCCGCAGGGACATCGACGCCCGTTTGAAGGAAGGCCTGCTGGATTGCTTCCTGTTGACTTCGACGCCCAACGCGGAGGAAGTCGCGCTCCTGCACAAACACGGCAGGCAGGTCCTCTACAACTACGGGGGCGCCGTCCCCGCGCGGCGGAATCACGAGTATTGGCGGCGCGCGGCCGCGGCGGGCATCGACGGCCTGCTCACCGATTATCCCCTGGAATTCCGCGCCGTCCTGCGTGACGTCGCCGCCTCCGCCCCGCCGCTCGATCCGCGCGGCGTCTGGGTGGAGACGCCTTTTGGAGAACCCGTGATCGATCGCGGCATCGCCGGGGCCTGGGATGCGATGGCGGTCGATAATCCATATGTCCACAGCGAAGGCGGCGAACTGTTCTGTTTCTTCGAGGCCCAGGACAAACCGTTTGCCCAGGGGGGTCGCGAGGCATTCGGGATCGCGACCTCCAAGGATGGCGTCGTTTGGGAGAAGCTCCCGGGCAATCCGGTCCTGACCACCGGCAAGGCGGGCGCCTGGGACCAGACCGTCGCCAAGCTGCCGGCCGGCGTCATCCAACGCGGCGGCGTCTACCATCTCTTCTATTCGGGTAGAAACCCGCGGACGAAACAGATCGGTCTGGCCACCGCGCGCAAGTTGACGGGGCCATGGACCAAGAGCCCGCTCAACCCCGTCCTGAAGAGCCGAGCCGGCAACTGGGACGCATTCCTCTCCACACATCCCGCCCCGGTGTTTCAGGTCGACGGCCAATACTGTCTGCTGTTCCGCGGCATGAAGCAGATCTACAACGCGCAGGGGCTCGGACTCGCCGTGAGCTCGGATCTGCAGCATTGGCGCAGGTCGCAGAGCGAACCCGTCATTCCGGTCGACGAAGAAATTGCCTCCCTGTCCGTGACCCGGGCGGGCGGGAAGTTTGTCGCCATCTCCCAACCCAAGGACTTGAGCAAACGACGCTACTGGCGCTCGGAAAACCTGCGTCAATGGATCAAGGGACAGCCGGTCAACTTTCGCGCCTCAATCCAGGCCGAAACCCTGTCCAACCCGTTTTTCGTCAACGGCCGATGGACCGTCCTCTACGAACAGAAGGACCGGATCTATCGCGCGGTCCTGCAGCCGAAGATCCAATAGTCGCCATGTCCTTACGAACTTTCCTTTGCGTTCTTCGGACTTCGCTGTTGTGCTTCGTCGCGACAAGTTGCGCCTTCGTGGTTTCAGTCACGGGCGCCGAACTTCCAGCCGCTCGGGAAGATTCCTTCTCCATTGTGGTCATACCCGACACCCAGCATTACAAGGGGCGCGGAACCAAGGGTTCGGGCGACGACAACGCGCCGTTGTCCAACAAGGTCTTCGAAAGCTACACGGACTGGATTGCCGCCAATCTGGATCGGCAACGGATCGTTTTTGTCAGCCACGTTGGCGACATCGTGGACATCAACAATCGCGAGCAATGGGCGTTGGCCCGACGCTGCATGGACAAGCTGCACGGCCGCGTTCCCTACGGCATCTCCGTGGGAAACCATGACATGACCGGCGCGGGTGATTCCTCGTTGTTCCAGGAACAGTTTCCCGCTTCGCGGTTCATGGATTTCGATTGGCATGGCGGTGGATTTGAGAAGCCGGCGTCTTCCATGTCCATTTCCGGGAACAACGCCAACAGCGTCCAACTGTTCGAGGCGAACGGTCTGAAGTTCGTCGCGCTGCACCTGGAATGCAACGCGCCGGACGACGTGCTCCGCTGGGCCGACGCGGTCCTTCGCCGTCACTCCGACAGGCGGGCCATGATCACAACCCACATGGGCCTGGGGCCGCGCGACAAGCCAAAGCAGAGCCGGGATTATTTTGATGCGCCCAAGGGCCGGATGACCTGGACCAAGCGTCACGGCAGTCGCGGCAATTCCCCGCAACAGATGTGGGACAAATGTTTCAAGAAGCACGCCAACCTTTTCCTAATATGTTGCGGCGACCAAAGCCGGACGCAGGCCATGCGTCGGGAATCGAGGGGAACCCACGGAAACGTGGTTCATGAACTGCTGTCCGACTACGGGACGAACGGTCTGCGCGTCATGCGCTTCCTCCCCGCGGAAAACAAGATCGTCGTCCGCACCTGGAATCCCCTGACCGGAGCCCTGTGTGAATCGACCTCCATCGTCAAGGACCGCGATCAACACCAATTCACATTGCGCTACGAAATGCGACGGCGTTGAACTGCTGTCACCCCTTCAGGGTTTCGAAGTGGGCTCGACGGAGTCTCTCCCCACCGCCTTTTCGACTCGCTGCCGCTGTCTTCATGCCTTCTTGTTCCATGCCGGAACCCTCCACAACTCGCTGTCAACGGCGCTTCCGACAACCGGATGGCTCGTGAAACCGGTGGGGAGAGGCTCCGTCGAGCCCATACCAATGTCTACAGCTGTGAGATGGGCTGGACCATGGGCCACAGCGTGACTTCCTCGGTGACCAGATGAGCCGGTTGCTCGGCAATCTGAACGATGAGTTTACCGAGTTCCTCGGGCGCGATGCACTTTTCCAGTATCTCGCTTTCGCGGGGACCCAGGCCGCAGGAATCGGTGAATTCGGTTTGCCCCCAGGATGGAATCACCGAGGTGACCCGCACGCCGCTGGGGCGCAGTTCGGCAAGCAGGCAACGGGTAAACTGCAACAGACCGGCCTTGGCCGCGGAATAGACGCTCCATTCTCCCCAGGCATGCCTGGCGCAGACACTGCCGACGTTGATGATCAATCCCGATTGTTGGCCGACCATGACCGAAGCAGCCCTCCTGCAGCCGAGGATGGCTCCCGTGAGATTCGTCGCCAGCGATCGTTCGACCGATTCATCACTTTGTTCCGTCAGCGGAGCGATGCTGACGCCCTCGCCCGCATTGTTGACGAGAATATCGAGGCGACCGCTGTCTTCAGTGATCTCCGAAATCAAACGGTCCCAGCCATCGCCGTCATTGACGTCCGCCACAAACGGACTGGCGCCGATCTCCCTGGCCGCGCTCTCAAGAGTCTCCGCGTTGCGCCCGGTGATCCATACTTTGGCGCCCGCATCGATCAATGCCTTGGCGATTCCTTTGCCGTAGCCGCGTGAGGCTCCGGTGACGATTGCTGTCTGTTTTTTCAGTGAATACATGACTTGCTGTTGAATGATCTCACACGAAGCGCTCCCGGCGCGAGCGGATAACGATGGGTTCCCCCGCATGGGGCGCAGGTCAAAAACGATACGACGAAGGAAAAGTCGAACACGCGGGGCTTCGCTTCGCTCGCACGCTGAAGAATGGGTATTGCGGTCCGCCTTCGCAGTGAAGCTTCGGCGCGACAAGCAGCAATCCCCCACCAAGGTGGGGCAAACCTGCCGGTTTGCCCATTTCTCAGCCAGAGCGAGCAACGCGATGCGCGGGCGTCCGATTGCGAAGAGCTACAAATACTGAACTGTGTCGCGCCGCATGAAGGACGATGCAGACGCCCGTGGGGGGAGGTGGAGCCGGGCCATTGGGACAACGCAGGGTTCATCCGCTCATAGGATCACTTGCCGACGCTCTGCGGCCTGGCAAGAGCCGCGTGAGTCGATGCGACGCGGACCTTGTCGAAACCGATGGCGTCTCCACGCAGGACAACGCGCGACAGGTTGGCGTCGCTGCTCCCCGTCGTGTTCGACAGCGTCCAGTTGTTCGGTTCGTCGGGGATTCTGCCATGTGTATCGACGCGCACGAATAGCTTGTCCGGGTTCCTGCTGTGGCTGTTGATGCGAATCAGCAGTGAATGCCGGGCGCCGGGCTGCAGCTTCGGGCCGGTCGCGGTTTCCTTGTAAAGCTGGGCGGTGAGGCGGCTTTGCCTGTCGATTCCGATGACGACGCGCTCCGCGCCGCCGGCGGTAGCCAGGGCCAACGCGGCTTGTTTGCCGGATTCGGGAACGACCAGATCCACGGCGGCGAAGAGCGTTTTCCCTTCGTCGCCGAGATCGATCCAGTCCGCCTGTCGCCGAGCCTTTTGCGGCGGCTGTTGGGGAGCCCTCCTGACCGGCGGGAGCCGCCGGTCAAGCGCGACGGACTTCGGCATTTCCAAACGCTCCAACGCGTCGAGCGACACCTTCATGACCTCCATTGTCTGCTTGGCGCCGGAGAAGGCGATCAGCAGTCGGCCGTCGTGTTCGATGATGTGGGGGTAATCGATATGCCGGCCGCCGATGAGCCGGAAAAGTTTGGTGAAGACGAGGCCGTCCGGACTGACGGCGAGCGTGAGCGGATCGCGCTTCCTCGGATTCGAGTTGGAAACCATCACGTAATAGCCGCGGCTGGTGCGGTGCACGAAGAACTTGCTGGTGGCGTCCGGAAAGTTGGTCTGATGCATCCTGCTCCAGGTCCGGCCATTGTCGCGGGAGAATGTGCGCAGCAGAAACTTCGATCCGCCGTTGTCGCGGATCAGGCCGGCGATGGTCCTGCCGTCGGGGAGGATGTACCAATAAGGCTCCTCGGGCCGACCGTCGCCCGTGTAGGCGGCGAGCGGGTGGATGCGCCAGTCGTCGAAGGATTTCGTTCCACCGATCATGACGGAGACCTGTCGCTGGTGATCGCGGCGGGTCATCATCCATTCGCCCGACGGGAGGCGCTTTGGAGGAAAGTTGTTCATCGAATCATCGAGAACCGTGCCATGCGCGACCCAGTTCGCGCCGTCCCAGCGGAAGGCCTCCAGGCTCAGTCCGGGACCGGTGTATCCCGGCGCGTTGAAATGACTGGCGAGGGCCAGCAGTTCGCCGTCGCGCTTCCAGAGGCCGCGGGCGATCCAGCCGAAGCCCTTGATCCGGGGCGGACCGGTCAGATCGGCGGGCCTGCTCCAGCGCAGGCCGTCCCTGCTGGTGGCGTAGGAGTTGCGGGTGTCCGGTCGATCGTGGCCGGGCACGATGTTGCGGTGTTGTTCCGGAGTGACGCCGGGTTTGGGGAGGCCCGGTCCGTCGCTCCACATGGCCCAATAGCGGCCGTCGTGATGGGCGAGATAGGCGTGCTGATGAACCCAGGCGCCCGCGCGGCCGCGGACATCGCTGATGATGGCGTGCTCGGCCGGAACGCGCGGGAGCTTCGAATAGTCGATCTGATGCGGGTCGTCCGGCAGCCAGTCTCCGGCCAGCATGATGGCGCTGTCCGACCCGTCGTTCCCGGCGTCGGCGGTCTGTGAGAAGGTCGCCGGCGCAAACGCCGCCATGAGGAACAGGGATGTCTTGAACAGGGCTTTCATCGGTCGAGAACCTTGCCGTTGCCGACGATCTTTGAGCCTTCACAGATGTGGAAAGTCGTGCCGGGTGTGAGGGCCGAGTAGTCGGCGTCAGGCCAGTAGAGAAGTCCAACAGTAACGGGAAACGCAACGCCGAATTCGATCTTTTCAGGGGCGGAAAGGAATATCACGCCCATGTGGGCCTCAGACAATGGCATGACCGGGACATCGGAATCCCCGCCGGCGCGGGCGACAACGAAATGGGGGCGATAGGTTGTCGGCGTTGAGAGGTCCGGCAGCGTCGGGCGACCGCCCTCGGACGTTGGCAGGAACAGCGCTTCTGCTTTGATTGTTTTGCGCACAATGAGGATCTACATGACTCTAGGACCGCCCGGTCGAAGATTCAGATTGTCGTTCCCTCCAACAATGCCTCGCCTGCGCCAAACCGGCGGATGTTCGCGGTGGTGACACGGGCAATCTCGTTCAATGCCTCCTCCGTCAGAAAGGCCTGGTGCGATGTTACCAAAACATTGTGAAAGGACAGCAATCGGGCCAACTCATCGTCTTGAAGCACCTCGCCGGAGTGATCCTCGAAAAAGACGCCTTCCTCCTCCTCGTAGACGTCCAACGCGACGCCGCCTATTTGTCCGCTTTTGAGTCCGTCGATCAACGCCCCGGTGTCGATAAGTTTGCCGCGGCTGGTGTTCACGATGGTGACGCCGCGCTTCATCTGGGAGATGGTCTTGGCCCTGATGAGGTGGAAGGTCTCCAGCAACAGGGGCGCGTGCAACGTGATGATGTCGCTTTGCGCGAACAACGCGGGCAGTCGAACGTAGCTGGCTCCGATCTCCCGCGCCCAATCCGGATCCTCCTGAGGGTCGCTGACGAGGACCGTCATCCCGAATCCCCGGCAGATTTGCGCAGCGATCCGGCCGATCTTCCCCGTGCCCACCACGCCGACCGTTCTGCCTGCGAGGTCAAAGCCGACCAACCCGTTCAATGAGAAGTTCTGTTCGCGGACGCGGTTGTAGGCGCGGTGGATCTTTCGATTGAGCGTCAGCAACAATCCGATGGCGTGTTCGGCGACCGCGTTCGGCGAATAGGCGGGCACGCGGCAAACGGTGACGCCAGCCTTCTTCGCGGCATCGATGTCCACATTGTTGAATCCAGCGCTGCGCATGGCGACCAGCTTCACGCCCATTTCAGCAAGACGTTCGAGGCACGGCGCGTCGATCTCGTCATTCACGAAGGCGCAGACCGCCAAGGCGCCCTCGGCGGCGAAGGCGGTGGAGGCGCTCAGGCGAAACTCGTGGAACCGCCAATCGATGTCCGCGTGGTCCGGCGTCGCGAGATGCGCTCGATCATAGGGCTTCGTGTCATAGACGACGACGGTCATAAACGCGCCTCACACCTTGATGCAGACGTGTTTCTGTTCCATGAAGGCGTCCATTCCTTCGATGCCGAGTTCGCGATTCCAGCCGCTCTGCTTGACGCCGCCGAAGGGGCATTGGGTGGTGGTGGGGACGCCGTCGTTGATGGTGATCATGCCGGCTTCGAGCGCCTCGGTCATGCGAAAGGCGCGGGAGATGTCCTCGGTAAAGGCGTAGGCGGCCAGACCGTAGCGGGTGTTGTTCGCCCGGGTCACGGCCTCCTCCTCGGTTTCGAAGGAGTTGATGTAGGCGACCGGGCCGAAGGACTCGTCGCACATGCCCATGGCGTCATCAGGCACCTCGGTGAGCACGGCGGGCTCCATGAAGCAACCGGGCGAGCCTTCCACGCGCCTGCCGCCGCAGTGAAGTTTCGCGCCTTTGGCCTGCGCGTCGGCGATATGGTTGAGGGTGTTGTTCAGCGCCTTCTCATCGACCATCGCGCCGATTTCGACGCCCTCCTCAAAGCCGTCGCCCACCTTCATCGCCTTCACCTTCTCGACGACCTTCTCGACGAAGCGGTCGTGAATGCCCTTCTGGACATAGATGCGGTTGGCGGCGATGCAGGATTGGCCGGTGTTGCGGAATTTTGCGATCAGCGTGCCCTCGACCGCCTTGTCGAGATCCGCGTCATCGAAGACCAGCACGGGCGAATGGCCGCCGAGCTCGAGGGAGAGGGGTTTGATATCCCTGGCCGCGCCTTCGATCAGAATCTGGCCGACCTCGGTCGAGCCGGTGAAGGAGATCTTGCGACAGATGGGATTCTCCAGGAACTCGGCGGAGATCTCGGAGGCGCGGCCCGCGACGAGTTGGAAGACGCCCTTGGGCAGGCCGGCCTCGTGGCAGGCCTCGGCGAAGATGACGGCGGACAGCGGCGTCGCGCTGGCAGGCTTGAGAATGACGGGGCAACCGGCGGCCAGCGCGGGCGCGATCTTGCGCACGGCCAACACGAGCGGGAAGTTCCACGGCGCGATGGCCGCGGCGACGCCGATGGGGGTCTTGATGGTCATGTGGCGTTTGCCGTCCTGTTGGTGCGGGATGGTGCGGCCGTAGCCGCGCCGCGCTTCCTCCGCGTACCAACGCAGATGATCGATGGTCATGCCCAGTTCGCCCCTGGCCTGCGGCAGCGGTTTGCCATTCTCGCGGACGATGACCTCGGCGCATTCGTCCACGCGCGCCTCAAGGGCGTCGATGATCTTGTAGATGTAATCGGCGCGGGCCATGCCGGTGAGCCGTCGCCAGCCATCGAAGGACGCCTGCGCGTCCTCCAGCGCCTGCTTGACGCCGGCGCGGTCGGTTGTGGCCATCTTGGCGAAGGCCTCGCCGGTTGCCGGATTGATCACGTCGATCGAGTCGCCGGTCTCGACGAACTCGCCATTCAGGTAAAGGGGATGGGTTTTCATTTGTTGTTCTGCAGCAACCGCCCTCGCTGCGTTTCTGCGAGCCGGGGAGGCTTGAATGTATGGAGCGGAATTCTTGAAGAATACGCGGCGGACGCGCAACGACTAACGACGCGGGTCGACGCGAGGTTGGCTCGTCAGCCATCCCATTCCGCGACCAGCTTCCTGGGCGCGACCTGGCGGAAGCTCTCCTCGATCCAGCGTTTCATGTCCGCGGCCTTTGGAGCCCACTTGCGGGGAAAGGATAGTGGTCGCGCCAAAGATCGCGACGCGGTAAGAAAGACGCCGCCTACGCTCCATGAAACGAACGTTGCCATCATTCGTCGCCGCTTCACTCCTGGCCGCCGCTCCGCTCTCCCGGGCGGCGAACGGAGCCCCGGTCATTCCTGAGAAGCGCCTGGTCAGGAAGGTCCTCGCGCTCACGGGAAACTACACCGCATCCTTTCAGCATCCCGAGACCGGAGCGCTCTACGGCGCCCGGTTGAGCGGCAGGGAGCGCTGGACCAGCCCGGAGGATGTCCTGCTCGAGAAACCTCATCCCTGGGGATACGGATCCAGGATTGCCGACACCGTCCTGCATACAGGACACCTGCTTGCGGCCTGCCTGGACGCCCATGAGGCCCGGCCGGATCCATTCCTGCGCGAACAGATCGCCCGGCTCTTCGCAGCGTTGGAGTTCATCGGCGACCTGCCCGAAACCCACCCCAAGCCCGGCAAACCGGCGCTTGTCGGACTCGTTCCCCGCGGCCCGCATCCGGACGATCCGGCGGCGTATTACGACGACTCCTCGATGGATCAGCACACCACCTACATCATCGCCCTGGCGACCTATGCGATGTCGGGACTCGCGACGCCCGACGAGAAGGCGTGGATTCGCAGGTCCTTGAACCAGGTGGGGCGTCGATTGGAAAAGAACGGCTGGTCCATCAAGCGCGCCGACGGCGTCACCCAGGCGCATGTCGGATTCTCGTGGAAGGGTTTCAATGCCGGGCACGTGTCAATTCTCCTGCCCGCGGTGGCCGCGCTTTATCGGGGGACCGGGGATGATCATTGGCGCGAGGCCTATGAGACGTTCCTTGGCGAACGCGACGGCAAACGTTGGCAGTTGGCGCACTCCGGACCGCACGTGCGGATCAACGGACACCCCATCTACGCCAACCAGAACGCCTTTCGGGTCCACGCCTGGCATCAGTTCGAACCGGATCCGGAACGTTGTCGTGTCATCCGAGGCCTGTTGAAGCAGTCCGCCGAAATGCAGTTGGCGCGGGATTTTCCGGGGGAGTTTTACCGCAAGTATCACTCGGAGGAACAGTGGCGGAAGCTTGGCGAGCGATACGGCTGGAAGGACACGGAGCTTCGCGGCGCCATGAGCGCCTGGACGAAGTTCGATCCCAAGTTGTTCGCGAAGGAGCCCGACGGTTTGGCGGCCCTGGCCCATGTGCGGTTCCCGCTGGGCGGATTCCACATG
>JAYPEY010000035.1:0-21643 GCA_038126035.1 Verrucomicrobiales bacterium
GACCAGGCCCGTGGCGGGGACCGCGGCGGACGTCCCGGCGGCGATCGCGGCGGACGCGGCGGCAGCCGTTTCGGCGGAACGCCCGATCCGAAGGTTGAAGCCCTGCAGAAGGCCATCGAGTCCGGCAACGAAGGCTCCATCAAGTCGGCTCTGGCGGCCCTTCGCCAGGATCGCGCCTCCAAGCAGTCCGCCCTTGAGAAGGCCCAGGACGACCTGAAGGAACTCCTCACCGTGAAGCAGGAAGGCATCGCGATGACGATGGGCCTCGTCCGCTGAGCGGACATTTTTCCCCGCAAGGCGGCTCCCATGGGCGCCGCCTTCCTTCTCTCCGAACCGACCGCCCAACCCTCCTTTTGCCTCGTGGCTGCGAACGTGAGTTCGCTCAATTCCGAGCGACGATGTTGAACAGAACGGACTCATCCGCCTTCGCGCGCTTCGGCGCGACAAGCGTCCGTTGCTACGAATCGAAGTGTCCCCCTCTGCCCCCGCCATGAAAGAGCTCCTCATTGAAATGATCGAGGCACGGCAGTTGTCCGAGGACGACGGCAGGCTGCTGACCTCGTTGGTCGAGAGCGGCGACCAGAATGCGCCGGAATCCGAGGAGCACGTCCTTCAGTGGCTCGCCTCGGAATACGAGCTGGAATACCACGACCTGGAGGAGCTCGAGCCGGACAAGGAACTGCTCGCCTCCTTTCCTGCGCGCGTGCTGACCCGGCAGGAACTGCTCCCCATCGGACGCGACAATGGCACGGTCCGCATCGCCACCAGCAAACTCTTTCACACCGAGGGCATCGACACCCTCAAATCCCTCACCGGGCTGCACCTCCAGCCGGTGCTCGCCCCGACCGAGACGCTGCGCAAGCAGATCAAGCAGCAGCTCGGCGTCGGCGCGGAAACGATCGACCAGCTTGAGGAGGAGGCCGGCTTCGAAGTGCTGGCTGACGAGGACGCCGACGAGGGCGATCTCGACAGCGCCGCCGAGGACGCCTCGATCATCCGTTTCGTCAACCAGGTCCTCAAGGACGCCATCGAGATCAACACCTCGGACATCCACCTGGAGCCCTTCGAGGATGAGTTTCGCATCCGCTACCGCGTCGATGGCGTGCTGCAGGACATCCCGGTCCCGGCGACCATCAAACGTTTTCAGCCCGCGATCGTTTCGCGCATCAAGATTCTCAGCCAGTTGAACATCGCGGAGAAACGCCTGCCGCAGGACGGCCGCATCAAGCTGCGCACGGGCGACTACGACGTGGACGTCCGCGTCTCGGTCATCCCGATGCTGCATGGCGAGGCCGTGGTCATGCGTCTGTTGCGACAGGATTCCTCGCTGCGGCCGATGACCGAGCTGGGCATGAACGCGCGCGAGGTCGAGATCTTCAACAAGGTCCTGGGTCTGCCGCACGGCATCGCCCTGGTCACCGGCCCCACCGGCAGCGGCAAGACCTCCACGCTCTATACCGCCCTGAACCAGATCAACGACTCGGTCCGCAAGATCATCACGATCGAGGATCCGGTCGAATACCAGCTCAAGGGCGTCAACCAGATCCAGGTTTCCGAGAAGGCCGGCCTGACCTTTGCGCGCGGCCTGCGCTCCATCCTGCGTCACGACCCGGACGTCGTGCTGGTCGGTGAGATCCGCGACAAGGAGACCGCGCAGATCGCGGTGCAGGCGTCGCTCACGGGTCACCTTGTTTTCTCCACATTGCACACCAACGACGCGCCCAGCGCGCTGACCCGACTGGTGGACATGGGCGTCGAGCCCTACCTGGTCGCCTCCTCATTGGAGGCCGTTCTGGCCCAACGCCTGGTCCGCGTGCTCTGCCCCGAGTGCAAGGTCGAGGACACCGCCGCCGAGACCGAGGCGTTGAAGCGCCGCATTCCCGGACTGGAAGGATCAACCATCTACAAGGACGCCGGCTGCGAGGCCTGTCGCAACATGGGCTACGCCGGCCGTCATGCGATCTTTGAACTGATGGATCTCAGCCCTGAAATCCGCGAGATGATCCTGGAGGAGGTTTCCTCCGGCCAGCTCAAGGAAGCCGCCATCAAGAAGGGCATGCGCACCCTGAACGACGACGGCTGGCGACTGGTCGCCAAGGGCGTCACCACGCCCTATGAGGTCATGCGCGTCACCAAGGACCAGACGGGAGACTGATGGCCGTCTTTACCTACAAAGCGATTGCGGCGGGCGGCGGCGTCACTGAGGGGACGATCGACGCCGGCGGTCGCGCGGAGGCGATCCGCCAGTTGGAGAACCAGGGGCTCGATCCGCTCAAGGTGATCGAAGGCGCCGGCAAGGGCGGCGCGAAGAAGAAGGATTCCGGCGGCGGACTTCCGTGGCAGTCGAAGAAGGTCACGCCGGCGATGCTGGAGAATTTCACCCGCCTGCTCTCCAGCCTGCTTTCGGCCGGTCTGCCGCTGAGCCGCGCGTTGACCATCCTCTACAAGGAGGCCGGCACGCCGGTCGCCAAGGAGAAATGGAAGGAGATTCACGATCTGGTCATCGACGGCATGGCCTTGAACGAGGCGATGGCCAAGTCGCCCGAGACCTTTCCCAAGATCTACACCGCCATGGTTCAGGCCGGCGAGACCGGCGGCTTCCTGGATCTCGTCCTGAATCAGATTGCCGACTTCCAGGCCCGGGAGAAAGAGATGAAGGCGAAGGTCATGACCGCGCTGCTCTACCCGGCCATCCTGTTGCTGATGGCCCTGGGAGTGCTGGTGTTCCTGATGGTCTTTTTCATTCCACGGTTTCAGACATTGTTCGAGGGCTTCGGCGCCGAACTGCCCTGGCTCACGCGCGTCATCGTTGGAACCAGCGATTTCATGACCTCGGCCTACGCCGCCTGGGGCGTGGTCGGGATGGTCTTTGCCTTCATCGGACTGCGCAGGTGGCTGACCTCCGACGCCGGCCGGCGCACCCGGGAAAATGTGATCCTCAATTTCCCGGTCATCGGCAACCTCGTCGCCCGCTACGCCATGGCGCGGTTCTGCCGCATGCTCGGCACCCTGCTCGGCGCGGGCGTGTCCCTGATCAATGCGCTCACCGTGGCCAGCAAGGCCATCGGCAACCAGATCCTCACCGACACCATCGCGTCCTCCATCGACGCCGTGAAAAAGGGCGGCGCGCTCGGGCCCAGCCTCGGCGCCAGCAAGGACCTGTTCCCCGGCTCCATTCTCGAGATGATCGGCGTGGCCGAGGAGAGCGGCCGACTAGACGAGGAACTGGTCCGCATCGCCGACGTCGCCGAAACCGATCTGGATCGGCAGCTCAAGACCGCCGTGGCGTTGACAGAACCGCTGATGTTGTTCTTCATCGCCGGCTTTATCGGCACCATCTTCATCGGTATGGTGTTGCCCATTTTCTCTTTGCAGGATCACATCAAGTGAATATGGCATTTGGAGCTTTGGAACCGCATTTTCAACAAACGCAACCCGACAACTTGGAACAGCCTATGAAACTCAAAACCTCCCCCGCCCGCATCCGCGCCGCGCGTCGCCGCCGCGCCGGCTTCACCCTCGTCGAACTCCTGCTCGTGCTCGTGATCCTGGCCGCCCTGGCTGCGGTCGTCGTGCCGAAGTTCGCCAACCGCGGCAAGCAGGCCAAGGTCACCGCGGCCACCACGCAGATCTCGAATTTCGAGGTCGCGCTGGACACCTTCGAGGTGGACAACGGCTACTACCCCAGCGGCGCCAACGGCCTGAACGACCTGGTGAACCAGCCCGGCAACGCGCAGGAGTGGCGCGGTCCCTATGTCAAGGAGGTCCCGCTGGATCCCTGGGGCAATGACTACATCTACGAGAGCCCCGGCAAGGTGAACACCGGCTCCTACGACATCTCCTCGGCCGGACCCGACGGTCAACCCGGCAATGAAGACGACATCACCAACTGGTCGGGCGGCAACTGATCGGGCTTCCGACAGCGCCTTCACGCTGATCGAACTGATCGTCGTGATGGGCCTGCTGGTCGTCATCGCCGGCGTCGTCACACCGCGCATGGCCGGCTTTTTCAAGGGCCGCAAGCTCGACGACGAGGCCTATCGCATCGTCGCGCTCACCCAGCACGCCCAGAACCGCGCCATCAGCGAGGGCATTCCCATGAGCCTGTGGATCGACACCGACAACCAGATCTACGGATTGCGGGAATCCGAGACCTTCGCGCTGAATCAGGAAACCGGCCGCGTCTATCGCGTGAACCGGGCGTTGCAGCTGGACTATCAGGACAACGCCACGCTCGCGCCGACGCGGCCGGAGATCTTCTTTCATCCCGACGGCGGCATCGGCGAGGGCAGCATCACCAATCTCTGGATCGAGCGCCCCAATGACGAACGCCTCTGGATCGGCCTCACCACCAACCGCCTGAGCTTTGAAATTACGCGCAAGGAAAAACTCAACTGAGCGAAGCGCGGGTTTCACCTCTGACCAGGTCCCCTCCAGGGAGGGGATACTGCAATCCTCCGCGCAAGCGAAAGAGGATTGCAGTCGGGGTGGGTTCGCGCGTCGCCAGTTTCGGCGCGCTTCGGCCTTCACCTTCGCCGAAGTCCTGGCCGCCATGCTCTTTGTGGCGCTGGTCCTGCCGGCGGCGGTGTACGGCATCCGGATGGCCGGCGACGCGGGCACGGTGTCCGAACGCAAGATCACGGCCGTGCAACTCGGCGAGTCCAAGCTCAGCGAGCTCGCCGCGACCGATGAATGGCGGCGCGGTCAGAACTACGGAACCTTCCCGGAGCCGTGGGACACCTATTCCTGGAAGCTGACCAACGAAGGTTGGAACGAAGCCGGAATCACCGAGCTCCGCATCGAGGTGACCTACACCGTCCGCCAGCGGCAACAGGTGATTTATCTTACGACGCTGGTCCCTGAGGAGGAGGAATCGGAGGCGGTGCAATGAGGTTCAGAAGCTCCAGGCTCCGGCAGCCCCAACGGGGCGGGACAACAAAGCCCGGGGCAAGCAATGCGCAGCCCCGGGAATTGACGGACGTTCTTCAAAGCCCTGAAAGGGCGGGACAATCCGGAGATCGAAAGGCTGTCCCGCCCTTTCAGGGCTCATCCCGTAATACATCATCCACCCAGGGCGTCGCTTCGCTCCGACCTGGGCTTTGTTGTCCCGCCCCGTTGGGGCTGCATTCCCGAAAGAAGACCACGCTTCGTCATCGTTCCTCCGCCTTCACCCTCCTCGAACTCATCGTCGCCGCAGCGATGTTCTCCATCATCATGGCGGCGTTGGGCGGGGTGTTCTTCGGCACGATGAAGCTGCGCAAACGCACGGACGAATCGCTCGTCGGCGTCCATCAACTGCAGCAGGCCCTGATGATCATCAAGAGCGACCTGCGTTCGTCGACTGTTCCGGGCGGAGTCCTGTCCACCAACATGACAACCTCGCTGGAACTGGCCGCGTCGGGCGGGACACAGTTCGAGTTCCACACCGCTTCCGGGCAATCGACGGAATACGAGCCCTGGCCCGACATTCAACGGGTCTCCTACTACCTGCGCCAGCCACAGATCACCACGGCGACCAACGGCATGGATCTCATCCGCAGCACGACCCGGAATCTCCTCGCCACCGTGCAGGAGGACATCAACGAGCAGATCCTGCTGCATGACGTCGCGCAGATCTGGTTTGAGTTCTGGGACGGCGGGGCGTGGATCCCGGACTGGGATTCCGACACCCAGATCGCGTCGCAGGCGGCCTCCGCGCCTGAGGCCATCCGCTTCTCCATCGAGTTCAAGCAGCAACCCAACGAGCCTCAGCCGCGCATCCTGCAGATTGCCGTCCCGGTGTTCACCGGAGGCATCACGAACGCGGTGGAGACGGCGGCAACGGAACAATGACGTGAAGCTCCAAGCTCCAAATCCCAAGCTCCAAGAAAGCTCCAAATCCCAAGCTCCAAAGGGCGTTGGTAGTTTGTGGAGCTTTTGGGGAACGGAGCGCGGCTGTGTCGAAGACCAGCCGCAGCAGCCTGGTCGGCGAGCAAGGCCTGCTTCATTCCAGGTCGCTTTCAGTTCGGAGGTTGCTGCGGCTGGTCCCGAGGACGGGACACAGCCGCGCTCCGTTGCATCCATCAACGCAGAGCAGAACCAGTTGGTTTCCAGATTCAGCGAGACCGGGATCGGTTTGGGATTTGGAGCTTGGAGCTTGTTTGAGATTTGGAGCTTGAAGCCTGGGATTTCCACCGCCCCCTAGACCCTCGACATGCAAACCCAGCCACCGACAACCCACCGAGCCGATTCCCGCGCCGCCGCCTTGGCGGTGGTGTTGTGGGTCGCCTTCGGTCTGGTCAGCGTGGCGCTCTACTTTGGGCATGGCATGTCGATGCAGCTCAAGTCCGCGGCGAACATTCATGCCGGCGCGCAGTCCGAGCAGGCGATCGACGGCGCCGCCCGCTACATCGAGTATTATCTGGGGAATCTGGAGGAGGAGGGCGTCGTGCCCCTCGATGAAAACTACCGCTGGGACCGGATTCCCGTCGGCGAAGCCAGCTTCTGGTCGGTCGGCCGCGACAACGACAACCAGAACCGCACGGAGCCCCATTTCGATCTGATCGACGAGTCCGGCAAGATCAACCTGAACATGGACAACACCGACAACCTCGTGGCGATGCTGACCAAGTTCACCTTCATGACGCCGGAGTTTGCGGCGGCGATCGGCGACTGGGTGGACGAGGACGACGAAGTCCGGGAAAGCGGCGCCGAATCCGACGCCTATTCCCGGACCGATCCTGCCTACGTCCCCAAGAACGGCCCCTTTGAGACCATCGACGAACTGCGGTTGGTTTCCGGCGCGACCGAGGCCATGCTGGTCGGCGAAGACCTGAACCGCAACGGCATCCTGGATCCGAACGAGGACGACGGCGACCTGACCCCGCCCAACGACAACAGCGACGGCGTGCTGGACAAGGGATTGTTCGAGTTTGTCACGGTTTTCAGCAAAACCTCGACGATCCAGACCAACGGCGAGCCGAAGTTCAACATAGCCAACATCGGGGGCGGTCAGGGCGGCGGCGGTCAGGGCGGGACCTCCCGGGAGGACCTGATCGAGGCCCTGGAGGAGCGGGTCGGCTCCGGGCGGGGGACGGAGATCGCCAACGCCATCGGAAACGCGCCCAGTTTATTGCAACTTTTCCAGAATCTGCAGCGTTCTCAGAACGTAACGATCGAGGAATTCGGTCTTTTTGACGACCTTCTCACCACCTCGACCAACGCCCAGACCGGTTTGATCAACATCAACAAAGCCAGCCGCGAAGTCATCGCCTGCCTGCCCGAACTCGATGAGGGCGACGCAGACGCGATTGTGGGCTATCGCCAGGGCAATCAGGGCAACCTCAATTCCGTGGCCTGGGTGACCGAGGCGTTGAACGACGACGAGAAGATCGCGGCGATCGCGCCCTATATCACCGACAAGGGATACCAGTTTACCGCGGATATATCCGCGCTGGGGAAGAACCTGCGGGGTTATCGGCGCAGCAGAATCGTATTTGATATCTCTGAAGAACTCCCCAAGATCGTCTACCGTCGCGACATGACCCGCGAAGGCTGGGCGCTTGGGACGGAGATCCGTCGGGAAATCGCCCAACAGAAACTCAATCCGCAGCAATGAATCTTCCCTGGAAAAAGAAAGCCGCCTCCGCGCTCGGCGTCTCGTTTGACGGCCCGCTGATGCGCGCGGCCCTGCTGCGTCAGAATGGCGTCGGGCTCCGGCTTCTGGGACAGACCGAGGCCGACCTTGCCCTCGACCCTTGGAAGGACGACCCCCAGGATGTCGGGGCCGCGCTGAAGGTCGCCCTTGACCAGGCCGAACTGCGCGAGAAACAGTGCGTCGTCGGCATCCCGATCGAGTGGATGCTGACCAACACGATCGATCTGCCGGCCCTGGATGAGGAGGACATCCGGGATTACCTCGACATGCAGATCGAGAAGAGCTTCCCGTTCTCGCCCTCGGATCTGGCCATTTCCATCTCCCGATTCCAGGCCGCTCTCGACGACCATCACGCCCTGGTCACCGCCGTTCAGAACAAGCACATCGAGCGGCTCGGAGAAATCATGAAGGCCGCCGGGTTGAAGCCGGTCGGCTATTCGCTTCCCTTCGAGGCGATCCAACGGATCCAGGAGGGCTCCGGTTCCACCCGGCTGACTCTTCACGCCCGCACCGGCGGCGTCTCGCTCATGGTGGCGACCGCCCGGGGCGACATCGCGATCCTGCGCGCGCTCAAGGATGTCACCCGCGAGGGCGGCGCCATTGAAGAGAAGGCCCTGGCCCGCGAGATCCGCGTGACCTTGGGACAGCTGCCCGTGGGATTGCGCGAAGGCATTGAAAAGATCGAGGTCTGCGGCAAGGAGGACAACGCCCGAAAGCTTGTCGATGCCCTGCAGGCGCGTGCCACAGCCCTGGGACTCGGGATCGAGGCCCAGCCGTCGGCGCATGTCGAGAACGGCGTCGTGGCGCCGCCGCTGAGCGGGACAATCCCGGCGCCCGTCGCGCTGGCCGCGTCGCACATTGGCAATCCTGGAGCGCTGCTGGACTACCTGCCGCCTCACGTCACGCCCTGGGAACGGCTTCTGGAACAGGCCGGCTCCCGCAAGCTCGGGACCTCCGCCGCCATTCTTGGCGCCTTCACCCTCATCGTCCTGCTGGCCTTTCTCTGGCAGGGCAGGACCTTGAGCCGGTTGGAATCCAAATGGGACGGCATGAAGGCCGAGGTGCAGGCCTTGGACAAACTGAACGGCAAGGCCAGCCGCTTCCGGTCCTGGTACGAATCCTCTCAACCCAACCTCCAGATCTTCCTCGCCCTGGCCCAGGCCTTCCCCGAGGACGGCGCGGTCACCGCGCGCAACATTGAAATCACCGACCGGGAGAAGGTCACCTGCACCGGCGTCGCCGGAAACCAGCTCGATGTCATGGACGTCGTCAATCGCCTGCGCAAGATGCCGCAGGTGCAGGATCTCCGCACACAGCGCATGAGCGGCACCTCGCCCGTGCAGTTCACATTCGAGTATCGTTGGGACGCAAGCAGAAGGGCTCCAAGTGGATCAAGCTGAGAAACGACAGAAAATGCTGACGATCGGCGCCATCGCCGCCGTCGTGCTGATGGCCGGGGACTTCATGGTCCTCACGCCGCTGGCCAATGCCTGGAAGGCCCGTTCCGAGCGGATCCTGGACCTCCGCGCCAGGGTGACCAAGGGACAGCAGACCCTCGATCGCGCAACCTCCACGCGCGCCCGCTGGGACAAGTTCAAGCGCCGCGGACTGACCGCCGACCGCGCCGGTTCCGAATCCGACGTGCTCAAGCTGGTCAGCGACTGGAGCTCCAGGAGCCGCTTCAACGTGACCGCCATCCGCCCCAGCTGGCGCGACGACGAGAAGGACAACGTCCGTCTGCTGTGCCGCGTGTCCGGCGACGGCAGCGTCGAATCCATCGCGCGTTTCCTTTTTGAATTGGACGCCGAGGAGACCGCCATCCGCGTCGAGACCATCGAACTGACCGCCCGCGACAAGGAGGGCCGCAGGCTGGGCGTGGACCTGGAGTTCTCGGGACTGCAGATCATTGAGGAGAAGGCGTCGACAAAGAAGACCGCGGCAAAGAAGACGAAGTCATGAAACGGGCCGCCAAGATCATCACCCTGGCGCTTTGCGCGACGTTGTCGGGCCTTGCGCTGAACGCCGCCGACAGCAAGAGCGCCGCCCTGGAGGCCCTGTTGAAGAAGCGTCGCGCCTCGCAGGGAGGATCCGGCGACGCGCCCCCTGCGGAGACCAGGCCGGAGGCATCCAAGGCTGCGCCCCCGGAATCGGCGCCCGCGCCGGCCTCACCCCACGCTGCGGCTCCGGAATCCAAGGCCGGGGACGCCAAGGCTCCCGCGCCGAAGAGGGACGGGGCGAAGAAGGCCGAACCCGCAACGCGCGGTCCCAAGCCGCTGACCTTCGAGGATTTTGACCTGGTGGTGAAGCGCAACATCTTCGATCCCAACCGCCGCAAGTTTGTGCCGCGCACGGCCACCGTCAGCGCGCCCCCGCCCCCGCCAAAAAACAACATTGTGCTCAAGGGCACCATGAAGACCCCGGACGCGGAATTCGCCAGTTTCGACGGCACCCTGTCCGATCACCGCGGACGCTTCGAGAGGAACCAGGACCTGGGCGAGTTCAAGCTCACCTCGATCACCCGCACCAACGCCACGCTCAAGCTGAGCACGAATGTGTTCACCCTCGCGGTCGGCGAAAGCCTCTCCCGGACAGGCGACGGCCCCTGGAGCGCGGCCGGTCGCAGCTCTTTCAGCAGCGGCGGAAGCTTCGGCTCCGGCGGCTCCGGCTCCGGCGGCTCCTCGTCCGCGTCATCCGGCGATTCCGGCGCCTCCTCCAGCGCCGGAAGAAGCGCCGCGTTGCAACGCCTGCTGGAGGCGAGACGAAAGGCCCGCGGCAACTGAGCCGCTGATTCGAACCCTGAGAATTTATCGACTGAAACCCGAAAGGAACAACGAACGATGAAAACGAGATTGATCACCCTCCTCGCGGCCCTGTCGCTGGGCGCCGCGTCCGTGGTCGCGCAGGACCAGGCCAAACCGGCGCAACCGGCGGCCGATGAAAAGAAGGCGCCCGGAATTTCCAATTTTGCCCAACAAAGCGCCCAACAGGCAACCCAGCCGGCGCAGCCCGCGCAACCGCCCGCAGAGCGCGGGCCGCGCGGTGGCTTTGGCGGACCTCGCGGCGGTTTCGGTGCCCCCCGCGGCATGCGCGCCAACCCGAATGAACCCGCCAACATCACCCTCAACTTCGAGAACGAGTCCATCAAGTCCGTGCTCAACTATCTGAGCGAATCCGCCGGCTTCTCGATCGTCTACGACGCCAACGTCAGCGGCGAGGTCTCGGTCGTCAGCCTGCAGCCGCAGACCCGGACCCAGGTGGTCGAGCTCCTGAACACCGTCCTCTACAAGAAGGGCTACGCCGCCGTCCGCGAGGACGACACGCTGGTCATCTACGACGTCAACAACGTGAAGTACAAGAACATCCCGGTCATCAGCGACAACGTCCCGGAGAACATTCCGATGAGCGACAAGGTCGTCACGCAGATCATACCCGTGCGCTACGCCAACGCCCAAGAGTTGACCACGATTCTGGAGGGTCTCCTCCCCGAGTCAGCCTCCATGTCCGCCAGCCAGACCTCGAATGCGCTGGTCATCACCGATTCCCAGAAGAACATCCGCCGCATGGCCGAGATCGTCCGCGCGCTCGACACGACCATTTCGGACATCTCGACCATCAAGGTCTACCCGCTCACCAACGCCTCGGCCACCGACACAGCCGAGATCATCTCACAGTTGTTCTCCGGCGGCGGCGCGGGCGGACGCGGCGGCGCGCCGACCAGCAGCCGCTTCGGCGGCGGCGGAACCAGCCGGTTCGGCGGCGGGACCAGTCGCTTCGGCGGCGGCGCCCCCGGCAGCCGGTTTGGCGGACGCGGTCGCTGATCCAGCATTCCTCCTGCAGATTTTGAAGCTCAACCAGACATCACCATGAAAACCAACCGGACACGCTCCTTCACACTGCTGGCGGCGCTGCTTTGCCTTGCCTTTGCCGCCGACCTGACCGCCCAGGATCCCCGCGCCGACATGATGCGCCGCATGATGAGCGGCCGGACCGGAACCTCCTCCGTGCAACGGCAGTCCGCCCAGGTAGTCGCCGTCGCGGACGAGCGTTCCAACTCGGTCATCGTCATCGCCTCCACCAACATCCACAACGAGATCTCGGCCCTGATCAGCCAGATCGACGCCAATGTGGACGACGTCACCGAAGTGCGGGTTTTTCCGTTGAAGAATGCGGACCCCACCGAGATGTCCGAGGTGTTGACCCAGCTGTTCGCCGACCAACAATCCAGCGCCAACAATCAGGCGGGCGGCGGCTTCCGGCTGCCCTTCTTCTTCGGCGGACGCGGCGGCGGCGGCCAGCAGGCGCTGCGCAGCGATCAACGCGTCGTCGCCGTGCCGGATCCCCGCTCCACCTCGATCATCGTCAGCGCGCCCCGGCAGATGATGAACCAGATCGCCCAGATGATCCAACAGCTCGACACCAGCAGCAGCAAGAAGCAGCAGGTGTTCACCTACACCCTGGAGCATGCGGATGTGAACAACGTCCAGGAGATCCTGCGCGCCATGTTCGAAGGCCAGAATTCGCGATCCGCGCGATCGCAGACCCAGAACAACACCAGCGCCCTGACACAGCGGGCGGGCGGATTCGGCGCCGCCGGCGCGACCCAGGGCACGGCCGGCGGCGGCGGCGGCGGAGGGGCCTTCGGTCGAAACTAGCCCCGCGATCGCCGATCCAATCGCTCACCACAATCAATCTGAAAAGGGATTTCATGACACGCACAGGAAGATTACAGACATGGGCCGCGGTCGCCGGCCTGGCCGCGCTGTTGGTCGCGGCCGACACCAGCCTTGCCCAACCCGGCGGACGCGGCGGCGGCTTCGGCGGCGGCGGCACGGGAACCTCCTCCGCCAACCGCCAACAGTATTACAGCAACGGCATGGTCGGCGAGGCCATGATCTCGGTCGATCCCGAGACGCGGCGGGTCATCGTCATTTCCGACGAGGAGACCAACGAGCACATCAAGCAGGTGATCGAGTCGCTGGACCAGCCCAAGCCGCAGGTGTTGATCAAGGTCGTGTTCATGGAGGTGACGCACCGGGACAACTCGGACATCGGCATCGAGGGCATGTTCGACCACACCTTCAACGGCGGGTCGGACACGGGCGCCGCGTCCACCATGTTCGGCCCCGCCGGACAGTTGATCGGCAGCGCCGGCACGGGCGGACTCTACACGCTGACGACCAGCGATTTCACGGCGACGCTGCGGGCCATCAAGGAGGCCGGCGAGACGGAGATTCTCTCGCGTCCCTCCATTCTCACGCGCAACAACCAGGAGGCCGTCATCCTCATCGGTCAGGAGGTTCCCTTCGTCACCAACTCCCGCACGGACACCCTCGGCAACATCATCAACACCGTGCAGTACGACGACGTCGGCATCATCCTGCGCGTGACGCCGTTCATCTCCGAGGACGGGCTGGTGGAGATGATCGTGGCGCCGGAGATCTCCTCGGTCGGCGAGCAGACCGTGCCCATCTCCGGCAGCGCGGACGCGCCGGTCATCAACAAGCGTTCGGCCGAGACCGTGGTCGTCACCGCCCATGGTCAGACCGTCGTCATCGGCGGCCTGATGGAGAACAACAAGGTGGAGACAACCCGCAAGGTGCCCATCCTCGGCGACATCCCGCTGCTCGGACTGCCCTTCCGCCGCCGGATCAAGGAGGACGTGAAGACCGAGTTGCTGATCTTTGTCACGCCCTACGTCGTGCAGACGCCCCGCGCCATCGCCGAGTTGAACGCCGACGAGATGAAGCGGACCCGGCTTTCACCCAAGACCTTCAAGCGTGCGGACCTGGACAAGTTCGTCGACGACCTCGAGATCGAGGCGAAGGACGACCCCAGGAAGCGCGGCAAGGAGGCCGAGGCGAAGGCGGTCGACGCGGCGCCCGACAAGAAGTAGTCCAAAACCGGAATTGATTCGCAGCACCGGGCATTGCCCGGCATGGGCTTGAAACACCGGACGGCCTGCCGGGCAGCGCTCGGCGCTCCGTAGCGGAACGGCTCCCCGGCGTCCTTGGCGGGTTCCGCGCTCCGTCAATGGCTCAGGCCGCGAGCCGGTGTTCCACGACCGACCGCGCGCGTTTCCCGAAGTTGGGCGACTGCCGCAGCCGGTGTTTGAAGCCGAGCCGTCGCGCATCGGTCTCCTCCTGCGAATACAGCGTCTTGGCCAGGTTGAGGAAGCCGCCGCGCAGATCGGCCATGCTCATGTCGCGGGGCTGCACATTGGGGTCGAAGAGGGTGCAGCGATCCCATTCGCCGTCGTGCAGGAGTCTTCCCTCGTTTCGCATTTGTTGGATCAACGGCGTGCCGGGAAACGCGGTCAGAAAGGTGATCTGCACCTCGTAAAGCAGTGAGTCGCGCACGAAATCCAGCACATCGTCGAACACATCGGGCGTGTCGCCGTCGAGTCCGAGAATGAAGCAGCCGTTGACGGTGATGCCGAAGGATTGAATGCGTTCGATCGCCTCCAGGTAGCGCCCGCGTTGGGCGGCCTTCCAGTTGGCCTTCAACTCCACCGAATTGAGACTGTTGCGCCGGGGGCTTTCCAATCCGATCAGGATCTGCTGGCAGCCGGCGTCGCGCATCAGGGCCAGCAGCTCGGGATCGCGCGCGACCGAAATGTCCGTCTCCGTGAACCAGCGCAGCTTCTCCTTCGCAAGCTCGCGCATCAGCCGCTTGTAATGCGACCGATGCACGAAGCTGTTGTCGTCGGCAAACTCGATGAACGGCCGCGGCCAGATCGCCTTGATGGCGTGGATCTCGGCGATCACCTTTTCGACGGGCTTCAGCTTGTAACGCGGCGTCAGCAGGATCGAGCTGGCGCAGAATGAACAGCGATGCGGACAACCGCGGCTGGTCTGAACGGTGATGCGGTTGTACTTGTCCGGGTCCAGCAGGTCGAAGCGCGGCATCGGCGCGTCGGCGAGATCGAATTCATCGCCGGGCGCGGCGCGGTAGAATGGCCGGAGTCGCCCGCGTTCGAAGTCGTCGAGGACCTTTGGCCAAAGCGGCTCGCCCTCGCCGACCACGACGCTGGAGCAATGCCGCTTCGCCTCCTCGGGCAGGGAGCTGACATGCAGGCCGCCCATGACCACCGGGACGCCGGCCTCGCGATATTGATCGGCCACCTTGTAGGCCTCGAAGATCTGCGCGGAAAAGGAGGTGATCGCGACCAGGTCATAATCGTCCGGCAGGGCGTCGGCCTGGTTCAGGTCGGCGATCTCCTGATAGTCCACCTCGAAGCGGTCCGGCGTGAGGCCGGCCAGGGTGAGCAGTGAGAGGCTGGGCATGGAGGCGATGACCTTGTTGCGCTCCACGAATCCCGGCAGCGTCAGGCCAAGTTCGGTCAGCTCCGGATTCCGGGCCCGGACGCCGCTCATCGCAATGAAACCAATCTTCTTCTTTTTCATAAGCCGGCAATCTCCTTCAAGGCGCAGACCGCGCCGGTGATCAGACTGAGGACGGGAATCGAAAAGAGCGCCTGCGCCTTCTTCCAATGCGCCATGACAATACAGCACACCGGCATGGTCGCGGCCCCGATCACGAATGCCCAGGAGGCGATCCCGACCCAGCCTCCCTCCAACGGGGCGAGACGCGCGGTGAAGTAGAACAGCAGGTTGATCAGCGCGAGGCCGAAGAACGAGATGTGACCGAGGCGATACAGGCGTCGCCTGAAGCTGCCATAGCCGCCCAACCACTCGTCGCGATGGAAGCACAGCCCCATCACCATGCCCGACAGGAAGCCGACCAGAATCCACAGCCAGCCCATCGCCAGGTTGATATGAGGGGGTTCCAGGTTCATTCAATCCGTCGCGCGGCCGCCTTCATGGCGCGGTCCCGCCCGACGCCCCCGAAACTATTCCCTCTCCGCGTAAACCGGAAATCGATTCGGAATCCGCGGTGATCGGTTGAATCGATGATGCGATTGCGTCTACCGGCGCTCCTGCAGCCGCCGCTGGATCTCCTCCGCCACCACGGCGTGCCCCCGGCGCGAGAGGTGGACGGAGTCGAAGTAGTTCCGCTCGCGATGAATCCATTCCATCCGCCGATGCAGCTGGATGTTCTCCAGATCGCGCAGCCGAAACGGCAGCCATCTGCGGAATCCAAGTCCCGCCGCCGGGGCGGGTTTTTCGCCTTCGGTCGAGAGAAGTTCGCGGAAATCAATGGTCTCGATGGATGAGCCTTCAAGGACCGGCTTCAAGGTTTCGACGAGGCCCTCAAAGACCGGATCGAAACGGACGGGCGGAATCAGCAGGCAGATCAACCGGATGCCCCTGCTCTCGCAGCGGCGCGCCAGATGTTCGTAGGGCGTTAGCACCAGGACGCGGCGCGCGGTCTCCTGCAGTTCCGCCGGAGCCGAACCAAGCCCCCCCCAGACCGAATCGCCTTCCTGCAGAAGGATCAATTCCCCGATCCGCATCCGATCGTCGGCGCCCAGCCCGTTGTCGGGATCTTCCAGCAGTCCGTTGAAATGGCGCGTCAGAATTCCGCGAAGATTGTCGAACGGGTCCTGCGTCGGCAGCACGTCGTTCTCGCACAGGTTGATGAGGACCACATCCGGCTCGAGCGGGAGGACGCGCTCCTCGAAGAAGCGCCACTCCTGCCAGGCCGAATAGCCGATCACCCCGGCGTTCACGACTTCAAAGTCCCCGTGTATCGCAAGGCCCGCCTCGAGGAGGCCGCAGAAGTTGCGCCGCTCATCTACCCCGACGCCCCAGGTGACCGAATCCCCGATCGCCACGATCCGCGTCGTTCCGTCCGGCTTGGGAATCCTTGTTTCCCGGGAGTGGCGGAAGCCGCGATCGTTGGTGCGGTCCCTGAGCACGAAGTGGTTGAACTCATCGATGTTGGCGCGGTTCACGAAACCCAGCTCCGGGTCAGGCTCCCAGTAGTTCAGGTCGTTGTGGAAGGAGGCGGTCCGGATGCCGAGTTGGCGGGCGTACAGCTTCAGCCCGCCCAAGCCCAGCGCGATTGCCAGCAGGGCGCTGACAACGATCATCGCCAACCGCAGTCGAACCCTGGGCCCCTGGGTGGCTTTCCGAACGACGCGCTGCAGGGCCGCGTCAATCCGACCGATCACCGTCGATGGCCGGAGCATCGCGCCGATCGATTCCCTTCCGGATTGCCGGGATGCCGCATTGAGGAGCGGTCGTCCGGTCACAGCTTCCGCCAGGGAAAACAGCGTCGCCAGCATGAACACCGCCGTTGCGGGCAGGGCCAGGGGGGTTCCCGCCGCCAGGATCCAGCCGCCCAGCGCGAGGGCGAAGAACAGGACGTCGGAGCGTCTTCCTCCCCGCAGCGCAATGTCCGGAGCGTTGGCGCCGACAACTCGACCCGGTCCAAGCAGGATGGCCACGATGCTGGATCGGACGCCGCCGAACACCCGCAGGAAGAACTCGAAGGTCATCAGCGCCATCAACCCCATGGAGCCGCGCAGTGTGATGAGTCCGAACAACAGCGCGGCAAAGGCGCCGGCGACGCGACGCGCGCGCTGGAGATTCGAACCTGAGGCGTCCTGTGTCATGGCTTCCGCGACCGATCGATCCACGCCGACACCATCGCCTCCGTTCGGGTCTGGCGATCGATCTCCCCGAACGGGGCGAGATCCCAGGTCCACTGTTCGGTTGGCGCGGGGAGCTCCTTCAGCGCCAGCATCCGGGTCTCCTCGCGGACGCCGCCGTCGAGATCCCGGACCGTGTGCGATTCATCCGTGATCACGCAGCGCGTGTCAGCCAGCCCGTTCAACAGGTCCCAGTGACTGAGTTGAATGGCTTCGACCCAGCGGCCGATGGCGGTCTCATTCCACCCCCCCGCGCCGCGCGCCGCAGCAACCAGATTCAGGGGAAGTTGGGAAAGAAGATTCAGCGACACAACCAGATCCGCCCCGCCCGGAAGCAGACCCTTCGGCGGCGAGGGCGTTGGCAACCCCGCTCCCTTCGCCATCTCCGCCGGATCCGCCAGGACCGAAACCAACCCGGTCACATCCGCCTCGATCAGCTTCACATTGGCGTGACGCTTCAACCGCCGCCGCGTCTCGGGCAGATGCACGATGTCGACGAGGACGACTTTGCCGAACATCGCCGTCAACTCCTCGAGGGGAACATCGAGCAGCAGGCCGCTTCCCAGTATGACGCAGACGTCCTTTCCATCCGATTGTTCCGCGGCCCGCAGGACGAACTTTCGGCAACGACTCAGGTGCGGCGCCCAGGCGCCGCGATGACGCGCGTGCCGTTCGCGAATGGCGATGGCCTCATGCAGATAGCCCAGCTGTCTCGCCTCCGGCGCGCAACCTGCCCTCAGATATGTCAGCCATTCGCGAAGCATGTCAGGGGCGCAGTATCCGGCCGACCGCGGTTCGTGGCCATTCCTTTTGCCCCGTGCGGATGCGGCGCGGCTGTTTCACCTCTGCGGGGCCATCCGCAGCGGGACTCTGACACGACCGGCGCCGCGAAGACGCCCGCTTGTCCCCGCTTCAAAAATGCGCGCGACGACCGCTTCTCTGTTTACACGCCAACCGCGAGCGCTACCATTCGCCGCCCAGTCCCAAATCCATGAAAAAAATCGAAGCCATCATCAAGCCGTTCAAACTGGACGAAGTGAAGGAAGCCCTCCGCGAGGTGGGCGTCGAAGGCATGACCACCACCGAGGTCAAGGGCTTCGGCCGCCAAAAGGGACACACGGAAATCTACCGCGGCAGCGAATACGTCGTCGATTTCCTCCCCAAGACCAAGATCGAGATCGTTGTGCCGGACTCCAAGGTCGATGACGCCGTCAAGACCATCGCCGAAACCGCCAAGACCGGCAAGATCGGCGACGGCAAGATCTTTGTCCTGCCAGTCGAAGGCGCCATGCGCATCCGCACCGAAGAGACCGACGAAGAGGCGGTCTGATGCGCGTTTGCCGTGTCGCCAGCCAACGGCGCCAGTCGGAAGTCGCCGCCGTTTCAAACATCCCCGATGAGGGTTGTGGAAAAGATTTCCCGAATGGCGCTTTCAACCCGGATTTCGCGGTTCTCAGAATCAAGAATAACACTGTGAATAAAGGCTGAAACCGCCTTTGAACCGCCTTGTGAATAACCTGCGAAAAACTTCCAACAGCTTGGGGTGGCCGACGCTTGACGAGCGCTATAAAACCTTGGGCATTCCGCAGGACATGACGTTGGATGGCGTGACTGCGGGCGTTGGGAGACCGGTTGTATTTTCTCTCACAAGTCGTTGTATTTAAGTGTGTTGCGAATTCATTCAACGATTGAATGCGCTTCGCGCCGAGCGACGATTTTTGTGCGTTCTGAGACGGGTCTTCTGCGTAACTGACTGAAAAAAGCAAAGTTACGACGACGTAACCGGCGCGGGCGAATAAGTTTGTGAATTGTGTCAAGATGACGAAGGGCAGCGACATGACGAAGGAATCGGCGGAAACGATCTGGCAGACGGCCCAGGAAAAACTGGGCGCCATGTTGAAAAAGGACCTCTACGAGCTCTGGTTCGCGCCGATCCGGGCGGTTTCCGTCACCGAGGACACCTTCATCCTGGCAGTCGCCAACGATTTCTGCGCCGTCTGGTTGAGCGACAATTATCTGAGCCTGCTTGGCGATGTGCTGGCCTTTGTCACGGGCCGGCAACTCAAGGTTGAGTTCACCGTGGCGAACAACGACGAGAAGCTTCTGCCCGCGGCGCTCAAGCCGGAGGAACCGAGGGAAGCGGCGCCGGCGCCCAAACCCGAACCGATCGCCCCCGCCGCCAAGACCGCGAACAACGGCGAACTGAGCTTCAATCCGAACAACACGTTCGACTCGTTCATCATCGGAGAGAACAACAAGATGGCCCACGCCGCCGCGGTCGCCGTCGCGCAGTCGCCGGGCAAGGCCTACAACCCGCTCTTCCTCTACAGCGGTGTGGGTCTGGGCAAGACGCATCTGCTGCACGCCATCGGACAGTACGTCACCGCGCATCGCAAGCGCGCGCGCGTCACCTACCTTTCCTCCGAGCGCTTCACCAATGAATACATCGAGGCCCTGCAGAACAACAAACTCACCCAGTTCCGCAGGCGCTACCGCCAGACCGATGTGTTGTTGATCGATGACATCCAGTTCCTCGCGGGCAAGGAGCGTATCCAGGAGGAGTTCTTCCACACCTTCAACGCGCTCCACGAGGCGCACAAGCAGATCGTCCTCACCTGCGACCGCCCGTCCAACGAGATCCAGAACCTCGAGCACCGGCTCGTCTCCCGCTTCGAGTGGGGCATGGTCGCCGACCTGCAGCCGCCGGACATCGAGGTCCGCCTCGCGATCCTTCGCAAGAAGGCCGCCATGATCAACGCGAACCTGCCCGAGGAGGTGCTCGACTTCCTCGCCAACCACATCCGCGCCAACATCCGTCGCCTCGAGGGCGCGCTCACCCGCGTCGTCGCCCACGCCAAGATGAGCGAGATGGACGGCGCAAGCCTGTCGCTCGAAAGCGTCGAGAAGCTGCTGCACCCGATCCTTCACGAGGAGAGCAAGCACACCGTCACCATCGAGGGCATCCAGAAGAAGGTCGCCGAACATTTTGATCTGCGCCTGGGCGACATGACCAGCCGCCGCCGGCCGGAGAACATCGCCTTCCCGCGCCAGATCGCCATGTATCTTGCGCGTCATCTCACCGGCAATTCCCTCAGCTCCATCGGCGACGCCTTCGGCGGCCGCGACCACGGCACCGTCATGCACGCCTGCAAGCTCGTGAAGGACCGCATGTCCGTCGACGACAACGTCCGGCAAAAGGTCAGCTACCTCGAGACGCAGCTGATGCGGTAAACGACGTAGAACGGGATTCATCCCGTTTGCAGCGCCCGCAAAGGAGCGCGGAATTCATTCCGCTTCAACCTTCAGACACCCGCGGCTTTCGGCAACGGCAAGGCCTCGGAATTCCCCACACCCGGACCGCGGGTCTGTGCCCCGCAGCGACCGCCGATTGCCCGGGGTTTCAGGATCGAGCCACGGCGCGCCGCTGTCCCGGGTCGCTGCGGGTCGCAGACCCGCGGTCCTGCGCCCGATCTACAAACCGCCTGACGGATTACCATTGAGCGCCTGCGTTTCTCCGATTCACCCTTGCGGAATGGATGGGAAACCCACACCGAAACTGCCTGCGGATTTCAGTTGGGACACGCAGGTTGCGAAAGGCGCCTTCGGGATCTTGATCGGGTTCGTTCCAGGCCTGCCGGCTCTCTTCCTGCTGATTGCCGTCGTCTACGGGTGGGTTTGCAACGAAGAGATCTTCTGGGAACTTGCGTTGCAGATGGGGCTGCTGTTTGGCGGGCCGTTCTTCGTAATCCTGCTCCTCGGACTGCTCTTTCCTCCCAAGAATCGCGATCAAACGTACCGGGTGGACGAAGACGGCATCGCCGGCTTTGCCGAAATCAAACCACTGTGGCGGATCCGGTGGGATGAACTTTCCGGCGCCTACGGGAGGAAGCTGCATTGTTCTGACGGTCGAAAGTATGAGGTGGTTCTGAACAACGGCGGTTGCGCGGAGCTCTGGAAACTGGCGTTCGCCGAATGGGAGCGGTGCCATCCCGAAGCTGTGGCGGCATGGGAGCAGGAGAAGAAGAAACGTATTCGCAAGTATGCGTTGATCACATACCCAATGTGGACCGTGCTCATCAGCGTGGGAGCGGGATTGTTGGCCGGACTGTTCTTCGGCGCCGTTCCCGGTCTTGCGACCGCTGCGCTGTCGCTCACGCTGCTCTTGGGCATACATGTTCTGCTTTGGACCATGGTCCTTCTCCGACGCGGAATCCGAAAGTTGTTCGGCTGGAAACGCACGACATCGGAATAACGACTGCGCCCGGACCGCGGGTCTGTGACCCGCAGCAACCTTCGTTGGTCCGGGGTTTTGGAGCGGACCGTGACGTTCGCCATCCCAAGTCGCTGCGGGTCGCAGACCCGCGGTCCGGGTGTGGGGGCCCCCCCCCCCCCCCCCACCAGAAACATATAAAAAAAAACCAGACCCCCACAACAACCCGCCCCAACACTGAGAC
>JAYPEY010000035.1:21653-50962 GCA_038126035.1 Verrucomicrobiales bacterium
CGGGGTTTGGGCGGGCACGGTCCGGGCCCCCTCCCCCGGGCGGGGGGGGCCCCCCCCCGGCGGTCCGGGCGGCGGGACGCCGCCACAACCCGCAGCCGGGACGGCTGCGCCACAGAGTTCATCCGTGGGGGCAAATCACGGCGCCGAAAACACTGCGGCTCCCGGAATCGCCATTGCCCGCCCTTGCCAACCTCCGCCGCAATCCCTTTAATCCCACACCGCTTATGAAACGATTTGCCATCGCCCTGTCCGTCCTTCTCGGATTCTCCCTTGCCACCCTCCAGGCCGCCAAGCCGCACCCGGTCGGCGGTCATCGCACGCCCACGCAGACCCCGGCCCTGCCGCCGGCGGAGGCCGCGAAGAACTTCATCGTGCCGGACGGATTCCAGATGCGCCTGTTCGCGTCGGAGCCCGAGGTGATCAACCCGGTCGCCATGACCTGGGACGATCGCGGTCGCCTGTGGGTGGTCGAGCTGTTCGAGTATCCGCTCGGCGCGCCCAAGGGCGCCAAGCCGCGCGACACCGTGAAGATCCTCGAGGACACGGACAACGACGGCCGCGCCGACAAGGTCACCGTCTTCGCCGACGGATTGAATCTCGCGACCGGGGTCCTCTGCGCGAATGGCGGCGCTTATGTCGGCCAAGCTCCGCATCTCTATTTCATGAAGGACACTGACGGCGACGACGTAGCCGACGTGAAGGAGATCGTGAAGACCGGCTTCGGCCTCGAGGACCGGCACGAATTGCTCAACGGCTTCACCTGGGGCCCGGACGGCCAACTCTACATGACCCACGGCGTGTTCACCCATTCGAAGGTTCGCAATCCCGACGATCCCGACGACGACGGCGTCGTCGCCAACGCCGCGGTCGCCCGCCTCCATCCGCGCACGAAGAAGTTCGAGGTCTTCGCCGACGGCACCAGCAATCCGTGGGGCGTGGATTTCGACCGCTACGGCAACGCCTTCGTCAGCGCCTGCGTGATCGACCACCTCTTCCACATGGCGCCCGGCGGGCAATACCTTCGCCAGGGCGGGCTTTGGGCCAATCCCTACGGCTACGCCTCCATGCACTCCAAGCGCGGCGGCATTCCCTCGATCGTCGATCACCGCCACCTCCTTGCCGCCTACTCCGGCGTCCAGATCTACCAGGGCGACCAGTATCCGGACGACTACCGCGGCGCGATCATGATGGGCAACATCCACGACAAGACCGTGCACATGGACCGCCTCAAGCGGAACGGCTCCAGCTTCACCGCCTCCTTCGACCAAGATTTCGTGCGCTCGAAGGACGGCTGGTTCCGGCCGGTCGCGCAACACGTCGGGCCCGACGGCGCGCTTTGGATCATGGATTGGTACGACAAGTATCCCTGCTACCAGAACGCCCGCGCCGATCCCGAGGGCGTCGATCGCACCTACGGCCGCATCTGGCGCGCGGTTTATGTCGGCGACGACAAGGACAGAAAAATCCCGAGCCGCATGTCGAAGAATCTGAACCTCGCCAAGGCCGGGAGTTCCGAACTGGTCAAGCTGCTCGCCCACAAGAATGTCTGGTATCGCGAGATGGTGCAGCGCTTGTTGAACGAACGCGGCGACAAGTCGACCAAGCCCGCACTGCTCAAGCTGCTCGCCAATGGCAAGACGCTGGAAGCCCGCCTGCACGCGTTGTGGACCCTGCACGGCTCCGGCCTGCTCGATGAGAAGACCCTGGACAACTACGCCGGCGACAAGGCCTGGCCGATCCGCATGTGGGTCGCGCGCCTGAGCGGCGAACGCGGCGACGCCTCGCAGCGCGTTCTCGACCGTCTGCTTGGTCTGGCTTCCGACAAGGACGCCTCCGTCCGACTCGCGGTCGCCACCGCCGCGCGTCAGTTCGTTTCCGGTGAACTCACCGTGAACCGCCCCGTCGCCGACAAGCTCAAGGACGCCGACACCAGTGAGATCCTGGTGGCCCTGATCGAAAGCTCCTCTGACGGGAAGGACCCCCTGATCCCATTCCTCATCTGGACGGCGTCCGAACCGACCGTCGCGAAGGATCCCTCCCTCGCGCTTGAATGGCTCGCCGACGACGGTCCCGACAACATGCCGCTCAGCGGCCACCTCGCGACCAAGCTCATGCGCCGCATCTGCGACACGCAGAACCGCGGGTTCCTCGACCAGGCGGTCGGGTTCCTTGACGAGGTCGTCGACGCCGACAAGGGGCTCGCGCTCGCGGCGCTGGACGGGCTGCTCGAAGGGCAGCGCGGAAAGGCCATCATGCCGACCATCGACACCGCCGGCTTCCTCGCCAAGCTGCGCGGGAAGAATGACGACCAGCTCAAGCAGCGCGCCCAGCGCCTCGGCGCCCTCTGGGGCGACGCCGCCGCGATCGCCGCCAGCATGAAACTCGCCGGCAATGACAAGGCCCAGCCCGCCGAGCGCATCCGCGCCATCCAGACCATCCGCAAGCAGCGCAACGAGAATTCGCGCAAGGCAATGATCGGACTGGTCGCCGGCAAGGCGCCCGAGCCGGTCAAGCTGGCCGCCATTCAGGCCCTGGGGGAGATTAACGTCGAACCCATCGTGAAGCCGCTCCTCGCGCAGTGGAAGGGCATGACCGCCGCCGAGCGTCGCGCGACCGCCGAGATGCTGGTCTCCCGCGACCGCTGGCAGTCGGCCTTTCTCAGCGTGCTCGAGCAGAAGCAGATTGCGCCCGGCGATGTGCCGCCCACCGCCATCCGCACGCTGTTCAAGTCCAAGGCCGACTTCGGCATGCTCGCCCGCCGCGCCGAACTGGTCTTCGGCAGGTTCCGCGACTCCGGCGCCGACAAGGCCAGGATCATCGAGCAGAAGAAGCGCATGATCCTCTCGATGAAGAAGAAGCCCGATCTGAAGAAGGGCCACGAACTCGCCAAGGCCGCCTGCCTCACCTGTCACAAGCTGCACGGCGAGGGCGCCGACATCGGCCCCGATCTGACCGGCGTCGGCCGTTCCAGCCTGGAGGCCCTGTTGAGCAACATCATCGATCCGAACCAGATCATCGGCGCGGGTTATGAAAACGTGGAGGTAGTCACCAAGGACGGCCGCACCGTCGCCGGCCGCATGGTCGAGAAGTCCGATAGCCGCGTGCGCCTGCTCGCCATCGGACCGGTCGAACACATCATCGCGCAGACAGACATCCAGAAGCTGACGGTCAGCCAGGTCTCCGTCATGCCTGAAGGCCTGGACAACCTGCCCGACGAGGACTTCCGCAACCTGGTCGCCTACATCCTCAATCCGCCCAAGGACAACGCCCCGTTCGATTGGAAGGTGGAGCGTCCCCTTGCGGCGGTGCAGCCGAAGCAGGGCGGGCAGGAGCGCGTCCACTGGCCTTCAGTGATTCACTGGAATCCCGAGTGGCGGATCGTCGCGCCGGAGTTCGAAGGCACGCCGAAGCGCTTCGTCGAACTCGCCGGCCAGCGCAACGCCCTGATGACGCATCCCTATGACCAGGACAGACCCGCCGCCTTGGAGCGCAGGATCAAGGTCCCGAACGAACTCGGCGTGAAACTCACCTTCAAGGTCGCCGCGCACGAGAAGGGCGACTGGGAACTGCGCGCGCTGGCCAACGGGAAACAGATCCACCAACAGATCGTCACCGCCAAGGGTGAACGCTGGAAGACCGTCTCACTCGACCTCGCCAAATTCGCCGGCAAGGAAGTGGAGTTGCGCCTCGAGAACCACGCCAACAACTGGGCCTGGGAATTCGGCTACTGGAGCGACATCCGCGTGACCACGGCGAAGCAGGCGCGAGTGAAGTGAATCGGGCGGGTAAGGCAAGACATCGAGAGCCCCCCGCAACGATGGCCTAGTGGGCAAAAGAGAAGGCCGATTGCTCAATGGCTTCGACGGGTTGAAGAATCGTGAACAAACCTGACAAGGTCCTTCACCCGCCTTCCATCGCCTTCACAATCCGGCGCAATTCCTGATCGACGACGCGTCGGACACGATAGGTCTTCACGCGTACATTGACTGCATTGATCTTCAGCTTTGTGGCCACTTCCGCGGCGCTCATCTCCTGGTTGGCGAAGAGGTCGTAGACTTCGTAGTCCTTCGGTTTGACCGACTTCCTGGCGCGTTCCCTGGCTTCGGTAAGAATGGCCTGTTCAAGTTTGCCGTCGATGACGCGGTCCAGTTCCACCTCATTGAGATCCGGAATCCTGTTGGTGAAAGAGGTTTGCGAACCATCATCGGACCTTGGGGGTTCGTCCCTTCGCAGTTCGAGTGGATTGCGACTCTTCTTGCGGAATTGATCGGCGATGCGTGAGCGGACGATCTTGCGAAGCCAGGTTCGGAATTTCGCCCGTTCGCGATCGGGTTCGAAGCCTTCGATGTACTTGCGGACGGAGAGCATGGTCTCCTGGACCACATCGTTGCATTCCTCGTGATTCAGGCCGGCGGCCTGCGCCGCGGCGTGGATGAAGTCGCGATAGAGTTGATAGAACTCCGTCCAGCCGTCCTCGTCGTTCCCCTGCACGCGGGAGATCAGCGCGGGTTGCGTCTCGTAGATGTCGTCATTTCGCGAGCTCATGGCCGTTGTCCTTTCGACAGCATACACGCGATCGCCAGCAATGCGTTTCAAGAAATCGTTGAAAACATGACGAAGTGGCGGCGCGCTTTGGGTCTTGTTTGGTCGGAGGATGCACACGCGGGGCTTCGCTATGCTCGCACGCTGAGATTTGGGTATTGCGCAGCAATACCCCCCGCCAACAGCAGGGTGGGGCAACCCTGCGGGGTTGCCCAATTCTCAGCCAGAGCGAGCAACGCGATGCGCAGGCGTTCTACCGCCGCGGTCGAATACACAAGAAACTCCCGCTCCGGCCGATGCTTCCAAGCATGGATCAAGTTGTAACGCCCATGGCGCATTCGCGTGTAAGAGCGCATGAAGACATCAGAAGTAGGAACAAGCGGGAAAGACAAACACAGATATGCCGTGCTCAGCGACATACACGGCAACATCGAAGCCTTGGAGGCTGTAATTCGCGATGCATCGGAGCAACAGTGCGATCGATTCATCTGCCTGGGCGATGTGGTCGGCTACAATACGAATCCGCGGGAATGCATCGAGATCGTGCGGCGATTCAAGATGCCGTGCGTCATGGGGAATCACGATGAGATGGTTTCCAGCGCCGCTCCGTTGTCGGGGATGAATGAACGTGCGACGCGCTCGATGGAGTGGACCCGAAATGTATTGGCCGATGACGACAAAGACTGGCTGGCATCATTGAAACTGCGGCGGGTTGTGGACGGATTCACCCTCGTGCACGCGAGTTTGGACAGCCCGGAACGGTGGAATTATGTGTTCGATCCTTTGGCCGCCGGCGCCAGCATGAACTATCAGACCACACAGCTCTGCTTCTACGGCCATACGCATTCACCGATGGTGTTCGTTCGCGGGCGGACTATCCGCCGGGCTCGCTACACGAAATTCAGGACGGAGGCGGGCCTGCGCTACATGGTCAATGTTGGAAGCGTGGGCGAACCTCGGGATGGTGATCCGCGGGCCGCGTACGCCGTTTACGATTCCGCGCTGCAAACTGTGGCGCTACGTCGTGTGGAATTCGATTTGGCGGCGACCGAGGCAAAGGCAATGGAAGCCGGCTTGCCGTTGAGGCGGGATCGCCGACTGGTGTCTTCCGGTGATTGAGCAATTGCTCACTGCGCCTCCGGACATTCTCGGCCTTTGGCCACTTCCACAAGGATGGGGATGTCGATCAGGCCGACGTTTTCACCTGAAACAGGCTTCCAGAACCGGACAGGCCCGCCCACAACCGGCAAAAAACGGCCGATTCCCGAGAATTGTCTGGCGCGGATTTTCGGCTTTCTTCAACATCGTGTTTTCCCGGTTTCGACCGGGCTCCCATTCATGAAAGCGAAGATTACCATTACACCGAAAAAGGCCGTGCTGGATCCCCAGGGCAAGGCCGTGCAGAACGCGCTCGAACACATGGGCTACAACGGCGTCAGCGAGGTCCATGTCGGCCGTTATCTCGAGATCGAGATCGACGGGGAGCGGGAGGCGGTCGAGAAGCAGATCGACGAGGCCTGCCACAAGCTGCTGAGCAATCCCGTGATCGAGGAGTATCGCTTCGAGCTGGAGTGAACGAGGCCCCAACCAGATGAAAGTCGCGGTCATACAATTTCCGGGGTCGAACAGCGACCAGGACGCGGTCAACGGCGTCCGCGTCATCGGCCATGAGGCGCACCTGCTGTGGCACAAGGAGGAGTCCGTGGGCGACGCCGACGCGGTGATCGTGCCGGGCGGTTTCAGCTACGGCGATTACCTCCGCTGCGGCGCCATCGCACAGTTCAGTCCGGTGATGCAGGCGGTGAAGAAGTTCGCTGGGGACGGCGGCGTGGTCCTGGGCATCTGCAACGGTTTCCAGGTCCTGTGCGAGGCGGGGCTCCTCCCCGGCGCGCTGGTGCGCAACCGTTCGCTGCAGTTCCGCTCCGAGCAGGTCTTTCTCAAGACCGTCGCCAAGGACACGCCCTTCACGGGCGAGGTTGAGGACGGCCGTCTGCTGCGCGTGCCGGTCGCGCACGGCGAGGGTTGCTACTTCGCCGACGAGGAAACGTTGGCCTCGATCAAGTCGAACAATCAGATCCTCTGGCAGTATGTCAGCGCCGCGGGCGAATTGACCGACGACGCCAACCCCAACGGCTCGCTGGACAACATCGCCGGCATCTGCAACCGGGAGCGCAACGTGGCCGGCCTCATGCCGCATCCGGAACGCGCCTGCCAGGAAGTCGTGGGCAGCGCCGACGGCCGGGCGATCCTCGAATCCATGGCCGCCTGGCTGGACAAGAAGACAGAAGCCACCGCCGCGTAAGAATCGATCTCTCAACTCTCACCTGACTTCCCCTCTCAACTGATCCCCATGTCCGATCCCGCCATCACTCCCGAACTGATCGATCAGCACGGCATCACGCCGGAGGAATACGAGCAGATCAAGGTCATCCTCGGCCGCGAGCCGAACTACACCGAACTGGGCATCTTCTCGGTCATGTGGAGCGAGCACTGCTCCTACAAGAACACCCGCAAGCTGCTGAAAGGCTTTCCAACCAAGTCCGAAAAGGTCCTCATTCCCGCGGGCGAGGAGAACGCCGGCGTGATCGACATCGGCGACGGGCTGGCGGTGGCGTTCAAGATCGAGTCGCACAATCACCCCAGCGCGGTGGAGCCGTTCCAAGGGGCGGCGACGGGCGTGGGCGGCATCATCCGCGACATCTTCACCATGGGCGCGCGTCCGGTGGCGGCGATCAATTCGCTTCGCTTCGGGAGCCTTGAATCGGCCGAGGTGCGGCGCCTCTTCCGCGGCGTGGTGGCGGGCATTTCGCACTACGGAAACTGCTTCGGCATCCCGACCATTGCGGGCGAGGTCTATTTCGACAAATCGTATGAGGGCAATCCGCTGGTGAACGCCTTTGCCTTGGGCGTGCTGCGGCACGACCAGATCGCGCGCGGCGCGGCGGAAGGCGTGGGCAATCCGGTGTTCTATGTCGGGCCCGCGACCGGGCGCGATGGTCTGGCGGGCGCGGCCTTCGCCTCGCAGGATCTGACCGAGGAATCCGCCGACCAGCAACGCGGCGCCGTGCAGGTGGGCGATCCCTTCATGGAGAAGCTTTGCATGGAGGCCTGCCTGGAACTGCTCGCCACCGACGCCGTCGCCGGCATCCAGGACATGGGCGCCGCCGGGCTCACCTGCTCCACCTGCGAGACCGCGGCCCGCGGCGGCACCGGCATCGAACTGCGGCTCGACCAGGTGCCCCAACGCGCCGCCGACATGACGCCCTATGAGCTGATGCTCAGCGAATCGCAGGAGCGCATGTTGATCATCGTCAAGAAGGGCCACGAGGAGGAGGTGCGCCGCATCTTCGACAAGTGGGACCTGCCCTGGGCCGAGGTCGGCACGGTGACGGACACCGGGCGGATGGTCGTCACGAATCATGGCGAAGTCGTCGCCGACATGCCGGCCGCCAAGCTGGCCGACGACGCCCCGCTTTACGACCGCGAGGCCAGGGAGCCCGCCTACCTGGCCGATGTGCGCGCCTTCAAGCTGGAGCAGGTTCCTGAATTGAAGGAGCCGGAGCAGGTTTTGAAGAACCTGCTCGCCTGGCCTTCGATCGCCTCGAAGAACTGGGTGTATCGTCAATACGATCACACCGTCCGCAACGGGACCGCGGTCTTTCCGGGATCGGACGCCGCGGTGTTGCGCATCAAGGCCGACTCGCTTCCGGGCGGCGGCGTGGACGCCAACGAGGACGTCCCCGAGAAATACCTGGGCATGTCCTGCGACTGCAACGGGACCTACGTCTATCTCGATCCCTATGAGGGCGCGAAGATCGCGGTCGCCGAGGCCGCGCGCAACCTGGCCTGCTCGGGCGCCGAGCCGCTCGGCACGACGGACAACCTGAACTTCGGCAATCCGCACAACCCGGAATTGTTCTGGCAGTTGAAGGAGGCCGTCCGCGGTCTGGCCGAGGGCTGCACGGTCTTCAACGCGCCGGTCACCGGCGGCAATGTCAGTCTTTACAACCAGAACCCCAACGGCGCCATCGATCCCACCCCCACGGTCGCGATGGTCGGCCTGATCGAGAAGCCCGAAGACATCACCACGCAGTGGTTCAAGGACGAGGGCGACGAGATCCTGTTGATCGGCGCGGCCATCGATGAGGCCGACCCGCTGCTCGGTCTGGGAGGTTCGGCCTACCTGCAGACCGCGCACGACCTGAAGACCGGGACGCCGCCGCGTTGTGACCTCGAGAAGGAAAAGCAGATCCACACCACGGTCCGCTCCTTCATCCAGACGGGCTGTGTCAAGAGCGCCCACGACTGCAGCGAGGGAGGCCTTGCCGTGGCCCTGGCGGAATCCTGCATCTCCAATCACGTCGGCCGCGAGACCGATCAGTTGCTGGGCGCGGAAATCGACCTGACCGCCTTCGGCGATGCGCGGTTGGACGCGCTGCTTTTCGGCGAGACGCAGGGACGCATCGTATTGACCGCCTCCGGCGTCGATGCGGTGAAGATCGAGGAGCGCGCCAAGATCCTGGAAATCCCGGTCGCGCGGATCGGCAGGGTCGGCGGCGACAAGCTGACGATCAAGTCGGCCGATTCAGAATTGTCCTGGGACCTCGCGGAGCTTCACGACCTCTGGTTCAACGCCATCGCGAACAAGATGAAGTAGAGCGGAGCGCCGAGCATTGCTCGGCCTTGGCGTGCGGTACGATTGAAAGTGGGATGCGCCGGACGACGAGCGCGGCCTTCAGGCCTTGTCTTTACCCACAAGTTCTCGATCTCGGGCAGCGCTCAAGCCGGAAGCTTGAAAGCCATTAGCGCGGGGTTGAACCCGCAAAGGCGGGTGATACCCCGGGACCAAAGCCCCGATTTCGTGTGCATCCTGAAAGGATGCCAGCCCGGTGTCTTCCCGGCGAAGCGTTTGGTTTTGAATCAAGACACGCAACAACACTGGCATCCCTTCAGGATGCGGATCGCTTTGCACCTGAGGTCCGGTGGTATTGTTCGTCCCTCACTGCAACCACCGGCTAATGGCTGTAATGCCTTCGGCATAAACCGGCTGCGATCCTGCGCAACATTGAAAAGATATGGGTAAAGACAAGGCCTTCAGGCCGCTGAATCGACCAACTGCCGGACGCGTGTTGTCGGTTTCCCAAGACAACCGCCGAATCCGGGTTGCAGCGGCGTGAACGCCGCGCTCCGCCCTTGTTCCGTCATCCCAGTCTCAACCACGCCCTTTGGCGTGTGGCTTTGAAGTCATGCCGAGCAATGCCCGGCGCTCCGGCAGACTCAATCCAACCCGCTGGCCTTTTTCGCGCGATCGAGCGCCTGCCGGGCGACCTCCCGCGCCTTCTCGGCGCCTGATTTGAGGACCTGGTTCACGTAATCCAGGTTCTGCTCCAGTTCCGCGCGTTTCTTGCGGGGCTCCTCGAAGTAGTTCCAATAATGCTCGAACAAGGCCTTCTTCAGGTCGCCGTAGCCCGTGCCTCCCGCGCGAAGGCGATCCTCCCAGTCCCTGGCCACGTCCTCTGGGGCAACGAGCTTGAGCAGTTGGATGGCATTGTTCTTCTCGGCGTCCGGCTTGGGTTCCTCGGGCGGGCGGCTGTCCATGACGATCTTCATGACCTTCTTGCGGAGCTTCTTCTCCTCGCCGAAGATCTCGATCGTGTTGCCGTAGCTCTTGCTCATCTTCTGCCCGTCCGTGCCCGGAACGACGGCGACTGATTCGCGTATTTCCGGTTCGGGCACGACGAAGGTCTCGCCGTACTGATTGTTGAACTTGATGGCAATGTCGCGGGTCACCTCAAGGTGCTGCTTCTGGTCCTTTCCGACCGGAACCAGGGTGGAATCGAAGGCGAGGATGTCCGCCGCCATGAGCACCGGATAGGCGAACAGGCCGTGGTTGACCTTTTCCTTATCGCCGCCGCCCAGGTTGGCCATCTTGTCCTTGTAGCTGTGACAGCGCTCAAGCAGGCCCATCGGGGTCAGGGTGCTGAGCAGCCAGGCCAATTCGCAGACCTCCGGAACATCCGATTGTTTCCAGAAGACCGACTTCTCCGGATCGAGGCCGCAGGCGAGGAAATCGAGGGCCACATCGAGGGAGTTTTTTCGCCGCTCTCCGGGATCGAAGAGCGAGGTCATCGAGTGGTAGTTCGCGATGAAATAGTAGGCCTCGCCGCGCTCCTGCAACTCGATCGCGGGCCTCATCATCCCGAAGTAGTTGCCGATGTGCAGCGCGCCCGAAGGCTGGATGCCGGAGAGAATTCGCATGGGAAGGAGGGCTCAGGAAAGCAGGGCCAGGAACACGCCCGCCGCAACGGCGGAGCCCACGACGCCGGCCACGTTCGGCCCCATGGCGGCCATGAGGGGATTCACCCGGCCGTCGGTGTTGTCAGAGACGTATTTCTGCACGACGCGGGCGGCCATGGGCACGGCCGAAACGCCGGCGGCGCCGATGCAGGGATTGATCTTCCTGCCCTGGGGCAGAAAGAGGTTCAACATCTTGGCGAAGACCACGCCGCCCATGGTGCTGAAGCTGAAGGCCACCATGCCCAGCGCAAGGATCGCCAGTGTCTTCCCGGTCAGGAAGGTGACGCCGTTCATGGTCGCGCCGACCACGAGACCGAGGAAGATGGTGACGATGTTGATCAGCGGGCCTCCGGCGGTCGTGCTCAACCGCTGCGTGACGCCTGATTCCTTCAGCAGATTGCCGAACATCAGCATGCCGATCAGCGGGCCGCTGTCCGGGATGAAGAGGATGACGATCACGCTGGTGAGGATCGGGAAGAGGACCACGGCGTTCTCCGAGACCGGCTTGGCCTGGGGCATGTCGATCTCGCGCTCCTCCTGGGTGGTGAGCAGCCGGATGATGGGCGGCTGGATCATGGGCACCAGGGCCATGTAGCTGTAGGCGGCCACAGCCACCGCGCCGAGGAGATGCGGCGCCACCTTGGAGGCCACAAAGATCGTGGTGGGGCCGTCCGCCCCGCCGATGATGCCGATGGCCGCCGCCTCCTGCATGGTGAAGCCGAACAGGTAGAACGCTCCCAGGGCGGCGAAGAAAATGCCCAATTGCGCCGCCGCCCCCAGCAGGAACGTGATCGGCCGTCCGAGCAGTGGCCGGAAGTCCGTCAGCGCGCCGACACCCATGAAGATGATCGGCGGGAGCAGCTCCGCCTTGCTGATGGCGGTCTTGTAGATGAAGCCGAGCAGGGGCCACTTGCCGCCGTCCATGGGCTCCGAGTAGGCGCTCATCTGCGCCTCGGGCAGGTTGGCCAGGATGGCGCCGAAGCCGATCGGCACCAGCAGCAGCGGCTCGAAGTTGTGTTTGACGGCCAGGTAGATGAGCGTCCCGCCCACGGCAAACATGACAAAGTTCTGCCAGCCCAGCTGCGTGAAGCCGACGCTGCCGATCAGTTGTTGGAGAATGTCCATGGAATTATGCTTGGATCGTCAGGATGGGCTTGCCCTTGGAGACGGTGGCGCCGATGGCGGCGTCGACGCTGGCGACCGTGCCGCCGGCGGGGGCCTTCACATCGTGCTTGGCCTTCATGGCCTCGACCGCCGCAACGACCTGGCCCTTGCTCACGGTGTCGCCGGCCTTCACCATGATGTCGACGAGCTCGACATTGCCGTCGAACGGGGAGAACACGCCGACGGTCTGACCGCCGCCTGCGGGAGCGGCGGCGCCGGGAGCCGCCGGAGTCGCGCCGCCGGCGGGGGCGTCGATGGTGATGCGGAAGTTGCGGGTGCGACCGTCCTCCTCCACCGAGCAGGTGGTCGTGATCGAGCCGCTGAAGGCGGCGGCCGGAGCGGCGGCGGCGCCTTCCGCGGCTTCCTCCTTCAACGGGATGTTGATCTTCGGATTGCCCTTGAGCAGGCGGATGCCCTCGTTCAGCTCCAGGTTCTTGCCGGGCACGATGGCGGCGGCGGTAAGGAAGATGTTCTCCTCGGTCAGTTCCAGGTCGCGCTCCTTCAGCGCCTCTTCGGCCTGGGCGATGGAATCCGGCGCGGCCTCCAGGGGGTCGCCGTCGAAGGGGTCCAGCTCCAGCTGCTCCGCGGCGACCTTCACCACCTCGGGGTCCGGGGCGAGCGGCGGGCGGCCGAAGTAGCCGAGGACGGATTTGCCATAGCCGGCGTCGATCTTCTTCCAGCGGCCGTGCAGGACGTTGTTGAAGGCCTGCAGCCAGTATTGCTGGCTGCCGGGCGTGACACTGGACCATGCGCCGCCGGCCCTCACCACCACGGGAAACTCCTCCAGCACGGCGCCGTATTTGTCGAGGATGCCGGCTTCGGCCATCATGTGGACATTGGGGCCGATTGCGCCGCCCGGCATGGGAAATCCGACCACGCGGGCGTCGGGCGTGGTGGTGACCGGGTTGAACTTGTAGTCCTTCAACCCTTCGGTCAGCAGCGCCTCGATCTCCGGCATCGCGGCAGGATCGATGTCGAGCTCGTAATCCGTGTTCTTGAGCGCGTGCGCCATGGACCGGACGTCGGGCTGCACCGTGCCGCTGGCCATGGGGCGGACGGAAAGGTCGATCCGGTCGACGCCGCCTTCAATGCCGGCCTTGTAGCAGGTGACGGCCATGGACGCGGTGTCGTGCGTATGCAGGGCCAGGGGGACCTCGGGCGGGAGAATCTTCTTCAAACCCCTGGCGGTCTCGTAGCAGGTGGTGGGATCGGTCGTGCCGGAGGCGTCCTTCATGCAGACCGAGTCGAAGTGCACGCCGGTCTTCATGAATCGGCGGATGACATCGATGTAGAATTCCGCGGTGTGGACCTCCTTGGATTCGAAGGGCAGTCCCATCAGGGCGACGCAGACCTGGTGATGCATGCCGGCGTCGACGATCGGCTGGCCGGTCTTGGCCAGGTTGTCGACGTCGTTCATGAAGTCGAAGTTGCGATCGATCGTGGTGCCGTGCTTCTTCATGAGCCTGGCCTGGAGGCCGAGCGCCTTGAGTCCCTGGGTGGTGAGCGTCACGCCGGAGACGGAGCGGGTGAGGATCTGCAGATCAACGTCGGGGCCCACCTTCTCGCGCATGGTGGACATGCACTCGAAGGGATTCTCGCCGCAGTAGAAATACGGGGCCTGAAAGCGCGCGCCGCCGCCGAACTCAAAATGGCGGATGCCCGCCGCGGCCGAAGCCTCCATCGCCGGGAGAATGTCGTTCAGGCGCGCCTTGCCGCCGAACAGGCTCTGCAGCCCGTCGCGAAACGGCGTGAACATGACGTTGATCTGTTTCTTGCTCATGATGTCTGGTCGGAAAGTGGAGGGTATGAAATCGCGGGCGCGCCTACTTGATTTCCTCGATGTCGGTCACCCGGGCTCCGGGGATGGCGGTGGAGACGGCGGTGTTGATCGCGGCGATGACCGCGGCGTCGGATTCCTTCTCCTTTTCCGGGAACATCAGGGTGATCAGGTGGATCAACCCCGCCAGGATGGACAGGAGGATGAGCACGGTGGCGAAGGCCACGGCGCAGACGAGAATCAGATTCGGTTCGGGCATGGTCTGTTGATTGGTTCTTCCGAACGTTCGATGGGCGCAGCATCCACAATCAAGGGGAGTCCGGACCGGGGGAACGGGCCGCATTTAATAGCGCCTAGCCCGGAGCGTGTTAACCGAAAAATGGAGGGAATTTGGAGGAGTTCAATTTCCGGCATCGGGGTTTGCGCTTGGCGCGGCGAATCGGCTATCAAGGGGATTCACGCCTGCAGATTGAAGACCGATTCACGACCATGAAGATCCGACAGATTCTCCCGTTGGCCCTTGGCCTCCTCGTCGCCCTCGCCTCCGCCGATGCGGTTGCGGCGCAGAAGAAGAACCAGAAGAAGAGCAAGGCGGCCCCGCAGGCGTTCGCCTACAAGGGCTCCGAGAAGATCCGCTACAAGCGGACGCCGCAGGGCGATCTGCATCTGCATGTGTTCAAGCCGAAGGGCTGGAAGGCCTCCGACAGCCGGCCGGGCATCGTTTTCTTCTTCGGCGGCGGCTGGAACGGAGGCAGCCCGGGCCAGTTCGAGCAGCACTGCAATTACCTCGCCTCCCGCGGCATGGTCGCCATCACCGCCGAATACCGCGTCAAGAGCCGGCACAACACCTCTCCCTTCGAATGCGTCAAGGACGGCAAGTCCGCCATCCGCTGGACGCGCGCGCACGCGGATGAACTGGGCATCGATCCGGAGCGCCTGGCGGCCGGAGGCGGCTCCGCCGGCGGACACGTGGCCGCGTCAACCGGAACGACGAAGTCCATCGAAGAGGCGGACGAGGACAAGGCCGTCAGCTCTGTTCCCAACGCGATGGCCCTGTTCAATCCGGTCTACAACAACGGCCCCGGACAATACGGCCACGACCGGGTCAAGGCGCGCTGGAAGGAGATCTCGCCGGCGCACAACATCCACCGGGGCACGCCGCCCACCGTGGTGTTCTTCGGATCCAAGGACAAGCTGGTCACGGTGGAGACGGCCGAGCAGTTCCGCGACGCCATGCGCAAGGTCGGCGGCAGGAGCGAGCTTCACATCACCGAGGGCGCGGGCCACGGCTGGTTCAATCATGGCAGGGACGGCAACATGGCCTTCATCGCCACCGTCGCCAAAATGGACGCGTTCTTCGCGGAACTCGGTTGGCTGAAGGGCAAGCCCCGGGTGAAGGAGTTCGTCGCGGGAAAGTAGGCGGGCTTCCCGGGATGAGAAGACCCGGATGCAGCGCGGCCGGGTCGGAGACCAGCCGCAGCAACGTCGATCGTCGCCAGGATCGGGGGATTCGTCCAACGCCAGCCTGTTTTCCAAACCGCTGCGGCTGATCCTGAAGACGGGACACAGCCGCTCCGACCGATTTCGATCATCCAATCACCCGGACGCGCAACTTTCGAATTGTCGGTTGCAGGCGGCCGATATACTCCTCGCTCATGTCGTCCGTCATCCCCGAGATCCAGCGCCGGCCCCGCATTCCGGAGTGGCTGCGGTTGAAGCTGCCGACGGACAGCGCCTTCGCGCGGACGCGGAACCTGTTGGACGACCTCAGGCTGAACACCGTCTGCGAAAGCGCCAAGTGTCCGAATCATTGGGAATGCTGGAGCAAGGGGACGGCCACCTTCATGATTGCGGGCGACCGTTGCACGCGCGCCTGCGGCTTCTGCTCAATCGACACCCGCAAGCCCTTCCCCCTGGAGCCGGACGAACCGCAGCGCGTCGCCGAGGCGACCCGGCGGATGAACCTGCGTCATGTCGTGATCACGGCGGTGGCTCGCGACGACCTGCGGGACGGCGGCGCGGAGCACTTCCGACGGACCATCGAAGCGGTGCGCGAAGCCGTCCCCGGAATCGTCGTCGAGGTCCTGGTCCCGGATTTCAATGAGAAGGATGACGCGATCGACTGCGTGCTCGAGGCGCGGCCTGAAATCTTCAACCACAATTTGGAGACCGTGCGCCGCCTGACGCCCGAGGTCCGGTCGCGGGCGAAGTATGACCGGTCGCTCGCCGTGTTGCGCAAGGTGAAGGAACGGCTGGGCGACGAGATCCACACCAAGTCCGGCGTGATGCTCGGCCTCGGCGAGACGGAGGAGGAACTGCTGCAGGCCATGGATGACCTGCGCGCCGCGCGTTGTGACATCCTGACTTTGGGCCAATACCTGCAGCCGACCCTGAAACATCTCCCCGTAAAGGAGTTCATCCGGCCGGAGACCTTCGAGGAATATGGCCGGATCGCGAAGGCCAGGGGCTTTGTCCACGTCGCCAGCGGGCCGATGGTCCGCAGCTCCTATCACGCGGACGAGTTTGCGCCCTTCTGACGATTGTCGCCGCGAACATGGGTTCGCTCATTTCATGGGACCTGGCGGCGGGACGCCGCCACAGCCCGCAGCCGGGACGGCTGCGCCACGGTCGTCGTTCAACCGGCGTCCAGAATCCACCGCGCGGCCGCGGCGGCGTCGTCCACGACCACCGCGCGTTCCGCATCCTCCCCCAGCTTCGCCTCCCATTCCGCGCCGTAGCCCGTGCGGACCAGCAGGCCCTGTCGCACGCCGGCGTTCCAGCCGCATTCCAGGTCGACGCGCTTGTCGCCGACCATGAAGCTCTGCGACAGATCGATCCCGAAGTCATCCCGCGCATCGAACAGAAACTGCGGCGACGGCTTCCTGCCGCGGCTCGGCTCCTCGGGCGCCTCGGGCGCGAAGTAGATCTTTTCAAAACCCACCCCGTCCCGGGCAAACACCTCCGCGACCCGTTCATTCACGCGATGCATGTCGTCGAGGGTGTAGTAGCCGCGACCGATGCCGGATTGGTTGGTGACGATGAACAGCAGGAATCCGGCGTCGGCCAGTTCGCGCAATGCGGGGCCGGCGGCCGGGGTGAGGGAAACGAGTTCGGGATCGGCGAGGTATTTCTTCTCCGCGATCAGGGTTCCGTCGCGATCGAGAAAGACGGCGCGTTTCATCGGTTGCGCCCGAAACTGGCCAGCAATTCCTCCGGCGTGACGGTGGCCGTGCCGACCTTGCCCACGACGATGCCGGCGGCGTGGTTTGAAAGAATGGCGGCCTCCACCGGCGAGGCCTCGGCCATGATCGCGGTGGTGAACGTCGCGATCACCGTGTCGCCGGCGCCCGAGACGTCGAATGTCTCCTGCGCCATGGTGGGAATGTGATAGGGCTTCCGGTCGCGCTGACAGAGGAGCATGCCGTGGTCGCCCAGGGTGATCAGCAATACGGCGGGCCGGATCTCCGTCAACAGCTTCTCCGCGGCGCGCATCAACGGCGCGTCGTCGAATGGCTCCGCCTTGCCGCGGGTCTCGTCCTCGACGCCGGCAAGGGAGAACGCCTCCTTCCGGTTGGGCGTGATCAGGGACAGACCGCCCAGGTCCAAAGGATGAAAGGGCTTGGGATCCATGCTCAACCACACGCCCCGCGCCCGACAGAGCTCCTTGAGCCGGTCCAGCAGTGACTGCGTCACCACGCCCTTGCAGTAGTCGCCGACGATCAACGCGTCGTTGTCCGGCAGCCGGCGTTTGATCGCGGCGACGAGACGATTCTCGATCTCGGGCGAGATTGGGTGCGGCGTCTCGCGATCGACGCGGGCCACCTGCTGCGTGTGGGCGATGACGCGGATCTTCTTGGTCGTGCTGCGGGCGGGGCTTTCGATCAGGCCGCGTGAGACCACGTTGTCCCCGGCGAGCAGCTCCTTCAACTGGCGGGCGCCGGCGTCCTTTCCGATGACGCCGAGCATCTCGGCGCCGACGCCGAGCGAGGTGAGATTGCGGGCGACGTTGGCCGCGCCGCCCGGCATGAAGCTCTCGCGCTCGACCTGCACGACCGGCACGGGAGCCTCCGGCGAGATCCGCTCCACCCGCCCCCAGATGAACTGATCGACCATGGCGTCGCCGACGACCAGCGCGCGCCTCTGCCGGGCGGTTTCCAGCAACTGTTGAACGCGTTTGCGGGAAAGGGTTTTCATCGGGGATGGGTCGTTGGTTCAGGCGTCGAGAAACGCGGTCAGGGGGCTGGTTGCGCTGGCCGTGGTCTGCTGGCCGCCCATGCCGGATTCAAATGCGGCGCGGCCAGCCTCGACCGCGGCGGCAAAGGCCCGGGCCATCCGGTTCGGATCCCCGGCCACGGCGATGGCGGTGTTGACCAGCACGGCGTCGGCCCCCAGCTCCATCGCCTCGGCTGCGTGACTCGGCGCGCCGATGCCGGCGTCCACCACGACCGGCACGGTCGCCTGCTCGATGATGATGCGGATCTGGTCGCGCGTCTGCAGTCCGCGGTTGGAGCCGATCGGGGAGCCCAGCGGCATGACGGTCGCCACCCCGACATCCTGCAGGCGCTTGGCCAGCACGGGATCGGCGTTGATATAGGGCAGGACGGTGAAACCCTCCTTCACCAGCTCCTCGGCGGCCTTCAGGGTCTCCACCGGATCGGGCAGCAGATAGCGCGGGTCGGGGTGAATCTCCAGCTTGACCCACTTGGGCAGGCCCGCGGCGACCGCAAGCTTCGCCAGGCGGACGGCCTCCTCCGCGTTCATCGCGCCGCTGGTGTTCGGCAGCAGCAGATACTTCTCGCGGTTGATGAAATCAAGGATGTTGGCGAAGGGATCGTTCTCCCCGCTCAGGTCGGCCCGACGCAAGGCCACGGTCACCATGCCCGTCCCGCTGGCGTCGATCGCGTCCCGCATCGCCTCGTTGGAGGCAAACTTGCCGGTCCCGAGTATGAGGCGGGAGGGGAATCCGCGCCCGGCGATGGTCAGTGGCTCGTTTGTGATCGACATCAGGCGCGGCAGAATAGGCCGCGTCCCGGTTTGCGTCGAGCGGAGAACGACCCGTGTGGCGCCGCAGGGCGTCCGTACATGCGGAAACGTGACGGACGGGATTCCAGTTTGTGCAGTATTATTTTTTTTATGCGTTGGCCGCGTCCGTCGCGTTCCACCTATGATATCGGCGGCTGGGCGGAAGTCTTGAGGAGGAATGTGATCTTTTTTTTGGATGGGCGCGCCTGCGGCCCCGGTTCGCTCCGCCTTCGTCTTGCTTCGGCCCGTTGGAACGTGGTTGAATCCCGCGAATGTTCGGCGGTTTGCACATCGCGGATTGGACGATGCTGGTCCTCTATTTCGCGGGAATCACCTGGCTGGGGCTGAGCGCCGCCAGCAAGGTTCAGGGGATGGCCGACTTCGTGATGCCGCGCCGCTTCTCCTGGTGGATGATGGCGATGCACGGCTTCGGCACCAGCACGCATTCCGATGAGGCGGTGACCGTGGCGTCCAAGACCTGGACGACCGGGCTTTCGGGCATCTGGTATTCATGGGGTTGGTTGTTCGTGACGCCCTTCTACTGGTGGATCGCGCCGATGATGCGGCGGTTCCGGGCGTTCACGACGGGCGACGTGCTGGAGTTCCGCTACGACCAACGCGTGGTGGCGCTCTACGCGGTGGTGGGGTTGGCCAAGTTCACGGTGAACATCGGGGTGATGCTCTACGCCTCCTCGGCCTTCATTGAATCGGCCTCCGGCGGGGCGATTCCGTCCGGAGCCGCCATTGCCGTGGTCACGGTCCTCTTTGTGGGCTACGGCATCGCCGGCGGTCTGGGCGCGGCGATCGTGACAGATTTTGTCCAGGGACTGATGACGGTGGCCTTCTCCTTCATTCTGCTGCCCATCGCGATGAACGCGGTGGGCGGATTGGCGGGGATGAAGGAAACGATTCCGCAGGTGGCGGCGAACAAGGAAATGTTCTCGCTGGTCGCGCCGGGAAACATCGGTTGGTTCTACCTGTTGGTCGTGCCGTTGAATCTGCTGCTGGGGGTCGCCGTGCAACCGCAGAACATGGGGACCTGCGCGGCGGGGCGGACGGAGTTCGAAGGGGCTGTCGGTTTCATGGGGGGCAACATGCTCAAGCGCGTGTGCACGGTGGCCTGGTGTCTCACCGGCCTGGCCGCGGTCGCGCATTACAGCGGATCGATCGACAATCCCGACCAGGTCTATGGCAACATGGCGCGCGACTTTCTCCCGCAGATCATGCCGGGAATGCTCGGACTCTTCATGGCGGCCATGCTCGCGACGGTGATGAATTCCTGCGACTCGTTCATGGTCGCCGCCTCGGCGTTGATCACCCAGAACATCTACAAGCGCGCCCGCCCGGGCCGGTCGGACAGGCACTACCTCTGGGCGGCGCGGATCTCGGCATTGGGCGTGGTCGCGCTGGGGCTGGCCTTTGCCTTCTCGTTGGACGGAGTCGTGCAGGGCCTGGAGATCCTCTGGAAGGCCAACGCGATCATGGCCGTCGCCTTTTGGATCGGGATTTTCTGGCGGCGGGCCACCGCAGCGGGCGCCATTGCCGCGACGTTCAGCACCATCATCGTCTGGTGGATGACCACCTGGACGCCGGTCGTGCAATGGCTCGCGACCCTGCCTTCGCTGGAATCGGCGCCCTTCGTTGTCGGCGTCGGCGCGGCGGCCAAGGTCTACCTCCCCTGGCAGATGTTGTTCTATCTCTTCGGCGGCTTGATCGGCGGGGTGACCGTAAGCCTGTTCACCAAGCCGAAGGACGAGGATTCCCTGGATCGCTTCTATGCGCTGCTTCGCACGCCGGTGACGCCGGAGGAGCAGCCGTCCGTTCCCTGCACGCTGCCGGAAGGAACGGTCGTTCCGCCGCGCCGGGTGTTCTTTCCCGACAGCCAGTTCGAGATTCCGATTCCGACGCGAAACGGCCTGATCGGCTTCCTGATCGGCTGGGCGTGCGTGGGATTGATCGTCGGCGCCGTGGCGGTGTTCATCGCGGAATGACCATGAGAAGCGCCAAATCCCAAGCTCCAAGCTCCAAAGAAGCTCCAAATCTCAAGCTCCAAACCATCCGGAGTATTCAGAGCGTTGGTTCAGATTTCAGAGCTGTGTTGGAATTTCGGCAAGAGCGCGGGAACCGGAAGGCGTCCGCATATTGGGATTTGGAATTTGGAGCTTTTTTGAGATTTGGAGCTTGGAGCTTGAGATTTCTTCTTCCTCCGAATCCCATCGGCCAACAATTCTCCCGGCCCTCCCTCGTCCCATGAAACGTCCCAACTTCCTCCTTTTCATCCTCGACGGCATGCAGGCGGCGACGATCGACGCGGCGCATCCGTGCCAGACCCCAAACATCGAGCGGCTGAAACAACGCGGCGTGAATTTCCAACGCGCGCACACCTGCTGCCCGGTGTGTTCCCCGGCGCGGGCGAGCCTGATGACCGGTCTGTTGCCGCACAATCACGGCGTGCTGGAGGTCGAACATGGCAAGGACGAGGATCAATGTGTGTTGCGCGATGACAGACCGCACTTCGCGCAGCGCCTCACGGACGCCGGCTACCGCACCGGCTACTTTGGCAAGTGGCATGTCGAACGCTCCAATGAGATCGGGCGCTACGGCTGGCAGACGCATGTCGTCAAGGGCAGCGAGCATCACAAACATCTGGGCAGGGGAACGCACTCCTTTGCCGATGACACGCTGGATCCCGCCCTGTGCGGCTGGTTGGAGGATCCCCCCGGCTACAATCGCATCCTGCACTTCGGTGTGACCGACACGCCGCCCGAGGAACGGCCCCTGGGCGTCTCGATGAACTGCGCGCAGGAGTTCCTGGGCGAGCGCCTCGCCGACGACCAACCCTGGTGTTGCGCCGTCAGTTTCTCCGAGCCCAACGAGGCGTTGGTCTGCGGTCGCCCCGCCTTCGAACAATACGATGCCGACGCCATCGAACTGCCCGGGAATCTCAACGCCGATTTCTCCGACCGACCGAATCTCTACCGCCGCGAGCGCCTCATCACCCGCAACCTGAGCGAGGAGCATTGGCGGAAGGCGCGCGCCTGCTACTACGGCTGCATCAGCGAGATGGACGCCCAGTTCGGCAGGATCCTCGATCAACTCGAAGCCGCGGACGCCGTTGATGAAACTGTCATCATCCTGCTGGCCGACCACGGCCGCTACGTGGGGGCGCATGGTTTCGACGCCCATAACATCGGCGCCTTTGAGGAGATCTATCGCATCCCCCTGGTCGTGGCCGGACCGGGAATCCGAAGCGGCGCGGAGTCGGACGCCCTGGTCGGCATCCAGGATTTGTGCCCCACCATCCTTGAACTCGCCGGCGCCGATCCGATCGACGCGCCGGACTCCAATTCCTTTGCCCGCGAGTTATCGAAACGCGACATCGAGGGTGGGTTTCAACAGGGATTCGCCGAGTATCACGGCAGTCGATTCCCCCTGGCCCAACGCATTCTCTGGGAGGACGACTGGAAGTTTGTCTTCAACGGCTTTGACTTCGATGAATTATACGATTTGAGAAACGATCCCTGCGAAATGAGAAACCTAGCGTCTGATCCGGCGCAGGCCGGGCGGGTCCGGGCAATGATGTCTGAAATCTGGAATCGACTCGCCACGACCGGGGATCGCACCCTTCTGGAAACCCACTATTTCTCGCTTCGCCTTGGCGTTGTGGGCCCGAACCAGTCTCGCGAAGACGCTTGAAAAGTGTCGAATTACGGGACGGCGCGCTTTTCCAGGCGCGATGATGCCCGGACTTTTTGATGGTTCGACCGGAATTTGCCTCCGCTCGGCGCCATTATTGCTCAGTGGGCGCGATTCGGTTGGCGCAGACTGACCGGCGAAACTATGAGCGATTCCACGGGCACAGCGCGGATGGGGGCCGCGTCGACAACGGGCGACGATGAGGCCAGACGGTTTTTCCTCCTCGCCGATCATTCCCTGAGCGGCGTCTTCGTGATCGAAGGCCGCAACTTCAGCTATGTGAACCCGAGGTTCTGCGAGTTGGCGGGCCGACCTTGTGAAGATCTGCTCGCCCTTCGCAACGCCTTGGACATCGTGGACAAGGAGATGCGCGTGGCGGTGGAAAAGGCCATCGACGAGCTGCATCAGGGAGGGGAGGCGAGCCGGACCCTGGACTTCACCGTCACCCGCGGCAAACTTGGGACCGTTGCGCTCCGTGCCAATCTCGTTGTCCAGCCGGACGCGGACAAACCCACGGTCTTGGGCAGTGTCGAGGACATCGGAGAGACCGACCGGCTGAAGGAATCCCTCCACAACGCGGAGGAACGATTCCGCTACGCGGCGCGCGCTTCCCAGGAATTGATCTGGGAGTGCAATCTGGCCAACCAGCGGCTCTGGTGCAATGAAGGCATTCTGACCGTCTTTCAGCACTCCTCCAAGAGCGCCCCGAAGAACCTGGAACAGCTGCTCGACTGCGTGCATCCGGACGAACAGGAAAGCGTGCGCGCGGGGCTGAAGCAGCTGGCCGCCGGAGCGAAACCGCTCTGGCTGAGCGAATTCCGATTCCGACGCAGCGACGGCGCCTGGGCGCACGTGCTGGCCCGCGCGTTTGTGCTGCTCAACACGGACCGCAAACCCCATCGCCTGATCGGATCGATGTTCGACAACACGCAGCATCGGACGATGGAGACCCGCCTGATGGAATCTCAACGGCTGAGCAGCCTGGGTTCGATGGCCAACGGATTGGCCCATGACGTCAACAACCTGCTCACCCCCATTCTCACTGCGGCGCAGCGTCTGAAGGAGGATGTATTCATCGATGAACACCAGACGGCCCTGCTGGAAACCATCGAGGACAACTGCAAGCGCGGCGCCTCCCTGGCCGAGGAGTTGATGAAGATCGGCGACGGTCAATCGAAGGCGCCCGTTCCCTGCGGATCAACAAACTGATCGAGAGCGTCGTGCACATCTTCCGCGAGACCTTTCCGAAGGACGTCTATGTGGCGCACCACGCGCCGGAAAACCTGCACAAGATCTGGGCGGATGAACTCCAGATCGACCAGATCCTGATGAACCTCTGTATTCACGCGCGCGACCAGATGCCTGACGGCGGCGAACTGCGGATCACCGCGGAGAATGTCGTTCTCGACGCGCAATTCGCCCTGGCCAGCAAGCGGATCGAACCCGGACCCTTCGTGAAGCTCCGGATCAAGGATACGGGCCTGGGTTACACGCCCGCCGAATTGAAGAGCCTGTTCGATCCCACCCAGGAAAACCGCTCCGAGGCCTACCTGGGCTTCGTCACGGTGGATTCCATCGTCGAAAAACTCGGCGGCGACATCGTCGTCGCAAGCGTCCCCGGAAAATGGACCTCATTCGACGTCTATCTGCCGGCTGTCACGGAAAGCGATGAGGCGGGCGCGGGCGAGGACGACGCGTCCGCAGTCAATGGCAACGGGGAGCTGGTCCTGCTCGTCGATGATGAACCCAAGATCCGCGATCTCACCAGGGAAACGCTGGAACACCACGGCTATGCGGTGATCACGGCCAACGATGGAGCCGAGGCCGTCACCCTCTACTGCCAACGTCGACATGAGATCTCCGTCGTGCTCATGGACCTGAAAATGCCGGTGATGGACGGCGTCACCGCGATCCAGGTCCTGCGTGGAATCAATCCGCGCATCCGGATTGTGGCGACCACGGGTTCGTTCGGCAGCCTGGATGAAGTCAACGCGCCGCGGCACAAGCTGGACGGGAGTCTCAGGAAGCCCTACACGAACGCCGTGCTTCTCAGGACCCTGGGGGATGTCGTCAACCGGCGGTGAGCGTCACGCGACTTTTCTGGGGGCGATCACCAACTGGCCGTCGAAGTCCCCCTCGTGCTTGGTGGGAATCGTTTTGGGGCGCGTCTCGTAATCATCGGCGACATGGGCGTGCAATTGGGGGCTGATCAGGGTTTCGCCGGGACCGGCCCCGTCGCAATAGCGCGCCGTGCGGTTCACCGTCTCGCCGATGACGGTGAACTCCAACCGCTCTTCCGCGCCGATGAATCCATGCAGCACCTCGCCGTGGTGCAGGCCGATGCCGATCTCGCAGGTCACCGCGCCGCGCCGTTTCCGGGCCTCGTTCACCCGGTTCATCGCCGCGTGCATGGCCAACGCCGCATCCACGGCGTGTTTCTGCTGGCGCTCGTCCGCCTCGGGGCTGCCGAACACCGCCAGGATCGCGTCGCCGATGAATTTGTCCACCGTGCCATTGTGCTCGAACACGGCCTCCACCAACGCCGAGAAATATTCATTGAGCATCTCCACGACCACGGCCGAGTCCATGCCCTCGGTAAGCCGGGTGAAGCCGCGGATGTCCGACATGAGCAGGGTGACGTTGGACTTCTCGCCGCCGGGCTGGAGGGCGCCATGGCGGGCCTTGTCCAGCAGATTGCCGCGGAGGGCGGGGGAGAAATTGGTCAGCAGCCGCTGCAGCACCGTGTTGTTCTGGGTGAGGTCCAGCTGCAGAAAATGATTGGCGACCGCGGCGGCGGCGTAATGCGCCACGCACAGCATGAAACGCAGGTCGTCCTCCATGAACACCGCGCTGTGATGCTGGCTGTCCACGCAGACCACGCCCTGGATCTCGCCCTTCCACAACAGCGGCGCATACATGCCCGACTGCATGCCCAGGTTTCGGATGCTCTGGGAGACATCGACCTCCTCGCGTCGGCACCAGATGAAGCCGCGCTCCTCGCCGACCGCGCGCTGGATCAACGTCCGACTGATGGGGGGATCGGCCTCCGGGATGCTCGCCCGCAACGCCAGCTTGCCGTAGACCGGATCGATCACCAGCAACGCGCCCCGCTCCGCGCTGGGAATCAGCTCCACCATGCGCTTGAGGATCAATCCGAACAACGCGTGCAGGTCCTCTTCTTCGGCAAACTGCAGGGGCAGATCGTAGAGGAGCCGCAGCCGGCGCTCCCGATCCGCGTCGTCCGCCACGAACGCCGGCGTCGAGTCGGCGTGGGCGTCGAGGTAGTTGGAGATCTTGACGTCGGGGTCGTCTGTCATGGCGGGTTCAGTGACGGGGTTTCGCCTCGCAGATTGTTTGGCCCCGGAATCCGCATTGGTTAACGCCATTCATCGCGCAGACGGGCGATGGCGATGGGGCGGCTGGAGTCGCGCCGAAGCCTACGAAACCCCCGGGCCTGAGGGAAGCCCGGACGACGAACCTCGAAGCGCCGTCAGCCCGCACAGAGTTTCCCCTTGCCCGGCGGCGTTCGAATTTCCATTGAGCCGCGCCGTCGAATGCCGGTAGATTCCGCGATCCCGATTGACTGCAACACGAACAGCCTCATCACGACCATGATCAACCGTCCCTTCGTCGAACGCGCCATTCGCGTCCTTCCGCTTCTCGTCGCCGCCCTGTTCCTGGCCGCCGCTCCGCGCGCGCGGGCGGAGAAGCCGAACATCCTGTTCCTCTTCGCGGACGACATGTGCTACGAGATCCTCGGGGCGCTCGGTCACACGGACATCGACACGCCCAATCTCGATCGTCTGGTCGAGAGCGGCACGACCTTCACCCATGCCTACAATCCGGGCTCCTGGAGCGGCGCGGTCTGCGTGGCGAGCCGGACGATGATCAACACCGGCCGCTTCCTCTGGAACGCCAACAAGGTCTACAAGGACACCGCCAAGGAGCAGCAGGAGGGGCGCTTCTGGTCCGAATACATGAAGCAGGCCGGCTACCATACCTACTTCACCGGCAAGTGGCACGTGCGCGCCGACGCCAACAAGGCCTTTGACATGGCCCGCAATGTCCGCGGCGGCATGCCCAAACAGACGCCCGAAGGCTACAACCGGCCCATCGACGGCCAGCCCGATCCCTGGAGCCCCTACGATCCGAAATTCGGCGGCTTCTGGGAGGGCGGGACGCACTGGAGCGAGGTCGTCCGCAACGACGCCCTGGATTTCCTGGCCCACGCCGGGAAGAGCGACAAGCCCTTCTTCATGTACACCGCCTTCAACGCCGTGCACGATCCGCGTCAGGCCCCCAAGGAATACATCGACCGCTATCCGCTGAGCCGCATCAAGATGCCGAGGAACTGGCTGGCCGAATATCCCTACAAGGACGCCATCGGCTGCAGCGCCAAACTCCGCGACGAGAAGCTGGCCCCTTTCCCGCGCACCGAGAACGCCATCAAGGTCAACCGCCAGGAATACTACGCCATCGCCGAACACATGGACGAGCAGATCGGCCGCATCCTCGACGGGCTCAAGAAATCCGGGAAGGCCGACAACACCTACATCTTCTTCACCGCCGACCACGGACTCGGCGTCGGTCATCATGGTTTGCTCGGCAAGCAGAACCTCTACGACCACAGCGTCCGCGTCCCGTTCATCGCGGTCGGCCCGGGCATCGCGAAGAACCGGAAGATCGCCACGCCGATCTACCTGCAGGATGTCATGCCCACCACCCTGGCCCTGGCGGGGGTGGAGAAGCCCGACCACGTGGAGTTCCAGAACCTGCTGCCCATCCTGCGCGGCGAGCAGAAGAAGTCGGAATACACGGCCATCTACGGCGCCTACCTGGCGCTGCAACGCTCCATCATCGTGGGGAACAACAAGCTCATCCTCTATCCCAAGATCTCCAAGGCCCGCCTCTACAACCTCAAGAACGATCCCGACGAGATGAAGGACCTGATCGACACCGCGGACGGGAAGAAGCTCGCCAAACGCCTCTTCCAGCGCCTGCTCAAGATGCAGCAGCAGAACAACGACTCGCTCGACCTCAAGGCCGCGTTCCCGAAGCTGTAGCGGCGTTCTTCACACATACTCTTCAACCCGCTCCTCCTCCACGTCGGGCGCGGCGACGAGTTCCTTCATGGTCGGGTTCTTGAAGTCGATTCCGGTCAGGGCGAGGTAGTTGTGGAAGACGTCGGTGTTGTCGATGAAGCCGCGGAAGCGTTCGGCGCCGGGGCCGATGGCGGTGAGCGGGACGTAATCGCCGGTGTGCGACGCCCCCGACCAGCCGATGCCCCAGTGATTGCCCATGAGCTGGCCGAACTGGCAGACGGGGTTGTTCATGGCGCCGTAGAGGCAGTCGCCCTTGCCGCTGAGGAACGGCGCAAACATCTCGGCCTTGCGCGCCGAGACCTCGTAGCCCGTGCCCTCTTTGACAACCTGCTGGACCTCTCTGATCGTCGGCGTCTTGCCCATCTTGCCGAGCATGACGGAGAATGAGGCGGTGGCCTCGGAGATGTTCTTCAACAACACCGGGCTCATGACGTAGCCCCCGCCCGCCGCGTTGAGACCGGGGTTGCCGTTGCCGTGGTCGGTGGTGATGACGATCAGCGTTTCCGGATGCGCCTTTTGATAGTCGAGGCAGACCTGCACGGCGTCGTCGAAGGAGATCTGGTCGCGGAAGGCGGCGACGGCGTCGCAGGTGTGGCAGCCGTGATCGACGCGCCCCCCCTCCACCTGGAGAATGAAGTTCTTCGAACGGTTGAGTTTCTTCAGCGCGGCCTGGGTCATGGTTGCGAGCGTCGGAACGTCCTTCTTCAGCTCATCGCTGTTTTCCCGATCGATGGTGTAGGGAAGGTGCCCGTCGGAGAAGAGCCCGAGCCAGGATTTGTCGATCGGGGCCTTCTCAAGTTCGGCGGCTGTGCCGAAGGTGGCGTAGCCCTTGAGGCGGAAACCGGCCCGGAGATCGCGGCGATCGCGCCGGGTCCGGGGATCAAAGTATTTCTTCCCGCCGCCGAGCAGGACCTCGATGTTCCGGTCGAGGTATTGGACGGCGATCTCGTTGGCCATGCTGCGCTTGGGGACGTTGGCGGCGAATCCCGCGGGCGTGGCGTGGGTGATCTCGGTGGTCGTGACCAGGCCGCGCGCCCAGCCTTCGGCGCCGAAGACATCGGCGAGCGTCTTGAGCTTGCGGCCGTCGGGCAGCATGCCGATGGCGCCATTGGAGATCCGCGAACCCGTGCCCCAGCTCGTCGATGCCGCGGCGGAATCGGTCACGTAGGAATTGAGCGACCGCATGTTCATCAGGGCGTTGACCACCTCGGGCCGGTCGAGGAGCGCCGGCCAGACCAGCGCGCGCTGGCGCATGATCTGCGAGAGGTAGTCTGCGCAGGTGAGCGTGCCCATGCTCATGCCGTCACTGACCAGGTGGATGATCTTCCCGGGGCGCGGCCCGTCGTTCGCGGCGGCGCGGGCCTGGGAGCCTTCGTGCATGGCGGCTCCGGTGGTGGCGGCGGCAAGGCCGGCGCGATTCAGAAATCTTCTGCGGTTCAACATGGGATGAAGCTAGGACGCGACGCGACTTCCGGCAATTCGAGAATCGTGAAATGGCGGCGCCATCCGCCATCCGCCATTTGCCATCCGCCATTTGCCATTTGCCATTTGCCATTTGCCATCCGCCATTTGCCATTTGCCATCCGCCATTTGCCATCCGCCATTTGCCATCCGCCATTTGCCATCCGCCATTTGCCATTTGCCATTTGCCATCTGCCATCTGCCATCTGCCATCTGCCATGGCCGAAGGCCGCTCAGCGCCCGCCGTG
>JAYPEY010000036.1:0-6748 GCA_038126035.1 Verrucomicrobiales bacterium
CCCAGTTGATTGACCAATTCGGCCGTGTCCGCCGATGCCAGATCCGGAATCCGCCTTGGCTTCGCATCCTTCCGATACACGCGATAAATCCGTCCCTTGTCCTCGCCTTTGCGATAGTGCGGTCGCAGCTCCTCCTTCCCATTGGGCGGCAGCCATTGCGGGTGCTCGATCATGTAGCGATACATGTCCACCACCCAGAGCGCGCCGTCCGGCCCCGTCCGCGCCTGCACCGGCCGGCACCAGCGATCGCTCGACGCAAAGAAGTCAATCTCACCCTCCGACGGATCACGGCTGAGCTCGAAGCTGACGCCGTCCTCGGTCAGCACGTGATGCTGAACCAGGTTGTGGAACGGCTCGCAGGTGAAGGCGTGCGTCTTCTCGCCGCGCGGGAACAACAGCTCGTCCCGATAGACCATCGCCGAACAGGCCGAGGTGTAGCGACCGGACTGCGTGAAACTGTGGAAGCGCTTCTGCGGCGCCTTGGCCGGATAGACCTTCGGATTGCCCGGGGTGAGGCTCTTCTTCGGCGATTCGTAGGCCGCGTCCGGATTGCGTTGCAGGTAGTGATCCTCAATCACGTAGTGCCAGATGGGATAACTGTTCTGCTCGCCGAACCAGTTGCCCCAGTCGTCGCGGTCGCGGCCGAATTGCGAGGGCCCGGAGAGCGGGACCAACTCACCCGTCTCCGGTCGGATCTTGAAGTCGCGGCTGCCGACCTCGTAGGACTTCCCGTTGTGCGAACGGATCATCACTTTGCCGCCATAACCGGGGCGATGGCTGCCGCTGGCGCAGTAGATCCAGCTGTCCAGACCCCAGCGAAGACCATTCACACGCAGCTGCTGGTTCCCTTCGAAGAAGCCTTCGAACATCGTCTTCTGCGAGTCCGCCCTGCCATCGCCGTCGGAATCCTCCGCGTAAATGATCTTCGGAGCGGCGGTGATCAAGGCTCCGCTCTTCCACGCCATCACGCCGGTGGGAAAGTTGAGCCCATCAAGAAACAACTTCGCCTCGTCGTAGCGTCCGTCGCCGTCCTTGTCCGTCAACACGCGGATGCGGCCGCCGGGTTTACCCTTGTCATCCATGCCGTTCGGATAGTCCGCCATCTCCACGACCCACAGGCGACCATCCATTCCCCAGTCGATCGCCACCGGATCCAAAACCAACGGCTCGGCCGCGACCAGTTCGGCGACAAACCCCTCAGGCACGTGGACGGTCTTCAATCCCGCCTCCGGCGAAAGCGGCTGAGAATCCAGCGGAACAATGCCAGGTCCAGCCGAAGATTTCTGTTCGGCCTGCGTTGGAGTCTTCACACCCGCCGCCGAATACAACCTGGCCGCCTCTTCGGCTGTCAGCGCGCGATCGAACACCACCGCCTCGTCCAGGAATCCGTTCAGGTTGGCAAAGTTGTCATTGCGCCCGCCGAAGAAGATCTCGGTCATGTCCGCTCCTATCGAAAGGGGCAATTCCGCCTCAATTTCCGGCGTTTTGCCTTCATTTAACCAAACGGTTATATTACTTCCTCGACGGACCATGACCGCGTGATTCCAGGTTCCCCGCTGAATCGTGGTCTTCCCGGCAATGACCTGATCCAGGCGATTGCCGTTGAACATGATTAACCTTCCTGTTAAATGTCTTCGATAAGTCCCGCCAATGCCGAAATGGTCTCCAGGGCAGTTCCGGTCGCCGTTGGGTCCGCGGGAGAAGAGGTAGCCCGTCACGGCGCGGGAGGCGTTTGGCTGGTCATTCCGAAACCAGAGGCTGACGCTGTAATCCGCGGGCAGGGCCTTGAGGCGCGCCTTCACCCGGCCGCCGCGAAATCCGGCGGCCATGTTGGCCTTGGCCGATCCGGGTTTGGGCAGGTCCACTCCGTCTTCCACGGAAGCCCCGGCGTCGGCCTTGTCGAACGACCAATGAAGCAACGGCTTCAGGGCGTCGATGGCTTTCGCATAGCCGGCGTCGAACTTGGGCCCCGCCAGTTGCATTGCCCGCGCTTCGGCGGCCTTGCGGGCGGCGAGGCGCTTTGCCTCGCGCCAGGCTTCGATGCCGGAGGATTGGAAATGGTACTGGATCTCTTCTTCCGACAACGCGCGGGGGTAGATCGCGATCTCGTCCAAGCGTCCTTCGAAATTCGCGGAGTCGGTCTTGCTCCCTGCCAGCAACATCCGCTGTCCGCGCAACAGGCTTTCGGAATCAGCGCCAAATCCCAAACGGAAGGCGAATCTCCCATTCAGATAAACCGTGCCTATTCCGGGTTGGCGTACGATTGCGACATGATGCCAGGTTTTGGCGCTGATGCGCGTGCGCTGACTCATGCGCGAGAGGGCATCCAGACCCGGACCTCCCAGCGACAACGAGGCATCGTCTGATTTCTCGTATCGCGACAATCGCACGTGCAGGTTTCCCTGTGAGAAGAGGACTCGGGAGGTCGGACCAACCGAGGCGGGCAAACCATTCCAGAACCAGAACTCGATTGTATGGTCGTCCGTGAGTTCAGGCATCTCCACTTCCAACACGCCGGAGACAAACTGGATCGCGCGGTTCTGTCGCAGGACGCCAGGCAACTCCACCGGAGACCGTCTGCCTTTGGTGGTTGAAGCGGAATAAATTCCGCGCTCCGGTTTGCCGCGCTGCTTCGCAGCCGCGGCGGGAGCGCGGGTTTCAACCCGCTTCAACCTGGAACCGCCCGCTGCGCCGAGCATCCCAGAGCCATCCACCCCGTCCAGCCCAAACGCGAAAAGTCCGGTCAGCCTGGCCTTGTTTCCATTTCCCGATGAGTCCTGTGCGACTTCACCCTCCAGTTCTCCCATCCGCCAATAGGCCAACGGCTTCGAAGCGATAACCGCCTTTGAGTATTTTCCGTGTGATTCGCCAAACTTGCGACGCGGCCGGTCGGCCACCTTCTCCAGCAGGTTCAGCAGCGTCTCGACAATTTTCGGTTCGGCGTTGGTTTCCAACGACGCCGTGCGCGCCTCCCAGGTCGTGTAGCCGCCGAGACGATGTTGTTCCGGCGGGGGGATGTAGCCCTCGCCGCCGTTGGCCAGTTCGATGTTCATCGTCGGCTGCAGCGGGCTTTGCGCCTTCAACTTCAGGCCGGTGATGGAATAGACCTCGTTCGGAATCGCGGTCAGGCCAAGGTCGCCGACGCGCGCTGCCTGCAGGATCAACTCGCGCTCCGGGCTTTCTGCAATCAACACCTGCTCCCGCGCGTAGATCTGTCGCTGGGTGACCGGTTTGTTGTCGCCCATGGTTGCGACGAGCTTGCGCGCCCAGGCCAGTCGTTTCTCATCCGCCACGCGTCGGCGCAACTTCAGCTTCGCCTCGGCCATGGCCAGCGGCGCCCAGGGCTTGTGTTCGATCTTCACGTAGGCGTCGCGCGCGATGGCCGCCAACTCCGCCGAGTATTGCCGCACATCGCGGGCGGGCCGCGGTTTGGAATAATCCATCCATTGCAGGTCGCCGCTGGTTCCCTGGCTCATCGCGGCGACGAAATCCGAAGCGCCATCGCCGGCATCGATCAGCTTGGCGAACTCTTCGGAAAAGGCGCCGCAATAGTCGGCCGACAGCGCGCCGGAGCCGTAGTAGTGCATCGAGAAGTTGGCGAACATGGCGAGCGGTCTGCCATCCGCCGTCTGCAGCGACAACAGTGTCAGTCCGGTGTCCACCGGCCCCGACGGTCCGATGAAGTCGGGATTCTGATGACCGGGATGCATGTGCGCCCGCACCGTGGTCTCGCCGAAGGGATCGGCCCGCATCTTGTCCGGGCGCAGAATCCAGCGACGGCAGTTCGTGTGCTCGGGAGCGTCGACCGCCGCCCAGCCCACCCGCGCCGGTTGCAGGCGGTCATTTGCGCGCTTGATGCCCTCGGCGATCATCCCGGGGAGTTCCTTGATGTAGTTTGGATCGGCGGAACTGCCCAGCGCGCCCATGGCTGAGGGGGCGGAGTGGGTGTGCGTGGAGGAGATCAGCATCCGGTCCGGCCGGATGCCGGTTGCCTTGCCGGCGAGCTCCTTGGCCTTGTCCAGCAGGTCGCGCGGAACCATGCAGCTGTCCACCACGACAAATGCGATGCGTTCTGTCCCGTCGTCCATGACCAGGCAGCGCGCGCGCATGGGATCGAGGATCGTGTCCGTGCTCTTCTCCCGGAAGCCGCCGTTGACGATCACCGGCAGCTTCGTGGGATTGACGTTCATCGCATAGGCCCCGGCCTTGAAGACCTTGGCGTCAGCAGCGTGAAGAAGTGGAGCCGCGATGGAACTCGAAACAAAAAGGCAGCAGGCGATAAGCCTGCGAAACAGTTGAACCCGCATTCTCGAAGTCTGGGAACAGGCCCGACGGAACGCAACTGAAATGGACACTCCGGTTCAGTCCGCAACCGTCTCGCGGCTCAAGGTCTCCCGCAGGCCGCGCGCCAACGCCGCCATTGTGATCGGTTTGGGAGGAAACACCGCTCCCATCGCGTCGAGCTCGTTCATGTCGATGTTGTCGCCGCTGTAGCCGCTCATGAGGATCGTCTTCAGGTCGGGTTTCTTCTCCTTCAGGCGTCGCGCGAGATCAACGCCGGTCATGCCGTTGGGCATCAGCACGTCCGTCAACAAGAGGTCGAAGCCTCCCCCCTTCTCGTTCCACAACTCCAGGGCGGTCGGGCCGTCCTCCGCTTCCGCAACCTCGTAGCCGGCCCTCGCCAGAGCCTGGCCGACAGCGCGGCGCACACCCGATTCATCCTCGACCAGCAGGATCTGTTCGTGACCGCGGGGCAGTTCGTCGGAAGCCTTATTGTCGTTCGAAGCCCTCGACTCCCCGGTCGCATCCAGCGGCAACAGTATGGCGAAATGAGCGCCCTTCCCCGGCGCGCTCGCGATCTCCACCCAACCGCCATGTTGTGAGGCAATGCCATAGACCGTCGCCAGCCCCAGCCCGCTGCCGTGGCCGATTCCCTTGGTGGTGAAAAACGGTTCAAAAACCCGCTTCATGGTGGCGTCGTCCATGCCCTCGCCGGTATCGGAGACCAGAAGGCGGGTGTAGCGTCCCGGAACCCTGTCCGGATGGGCCGCGGCGGCGTCCTCGCTGACATCGACGACATCCGTCTCCAGCGTCAACACGCTCCCGCCGGACATGGCGTCGCGCGCATTCACCGCGAGGTTGACCAGGATCTGCTCCAGCATCCCCTTGTCGGCCCGGATGGGCGTCCCTTCCGCCCGTCGGTGGAACTCGATGGCCACGGATTCAGGCAGAAGGCGTCGAAGCATGCGCAACGCTCCATCGACCACGTTGCCCAGATCAAGGGGGTGCTCGGTCATCGGCTGCTTCCGGGAAAAGGTCAGCAGCTGACGCGTGAGGTCGGACGCCCGTCCGGCGGCGTCGATGACCTCGTCGTTGAGTTCGCGGACGTCCGGGTTGGCTCCCAACTCGTCACCGGTCATCTCCGCGTTGGTCGTGATGATGGAGAGCAGGTTGTTGAAATCGTGCGCGATGCCGGCCGCCAACTGGCCCACGGCCTCCATCTTCTGCGAGTCGCGAAGCCGTTCCAGCAGTTCCGCCTTCTCCGTCACATCCACGGCGCTGAGGACCAGACAGGGCTGCGACTCAAGCTCCATGGGTTCGGCCGAAAGAAGCATCGTGCGGGGCTCGCCCGAGCGGGTTCGCCAGGTCACCCGGGCGTTTCTAGACTCACTTTCGTCGTCGATCGCGCGGCAAAGGCGCGCCCAGCCAGGCGAATCCGGCCAGATGGCCAACTCCATCAGGGTCTTTCCACAGACGCGTCCGCGATCCAGACCCAGTTCGCTCAGGAACCTGTCGTTGACCTCGACCACGCGCCCCTCCGGGCGCGAAAGGACGGCGACCGCCACAGGACCGGCCAACGCCGCCTGCGTGAGGCGCTGCTGGGTTTCCGACACCCTCCGTTGCAGCCGCATCGCCCGCGCCAACGCCAACCCGATGCAGATCCCCATCAGGCCCAACGCGGCGATCATCCGCTCCATCGTCCACCAGGGAGGCGCCTCGATCAGGGCGACGGACTCCGCGTCCGGCAACAGAATCTCGAAGGCGTCGGGCGGCGCGTCGAAATCCGCGCGCAGGACCACGACGCCCCGGGGCCGCAGCAGACTCTGCTCGACCAGTCCGTCGAGTTTCGCGCCGGCCACCGCTCTCGGGATCCGGGCAAAAAAGGTCTCCCCGGCGCGCGCCATCAACAGGGTATCGTCCGTCCCGGACGACATGCGCCGAAGCAAACGCGCCTCAAGCTCGACCACCTCGCCGTCGCGCCCGGCCTCCAGGACCTTCTCCGACAACAACACGCGAGGCGTCACCGGGTCCATCCGTCCGGTCGATCGCACCCGCGTATTCTGCAGCACGACCTCCCTGCCCCGCATGCGCGGAAAACCGGCCACCTCCACGACCTCGCCCACGCGGATATCGGCGTCCCCTACGGTCAATGTCTTGATGTAGCCTCCCTTGCCAGCCAGCCACATCCGTCCCGGCCACGCCAGGGTCACGCTCGCCCGCGTGCGCTTTGCGGGCGTTAAGGCGCCGGACCCCACTCCCAACTTGTCGATACTGACGGCTGGAATAGCGAAAAGATCCTCCGGGCCCTGACGGAGGATCGTCAGGGCCGCGGGATTGCAGACAACGACCTCCATGCCGTAAGGCCGGCCATTCAACATCGTTGAGCGGGCGACGCCCACCGCCGACACACTTGAGTCAAGGAGCCTGGTCATTCTGGAAGGGTCGGCGCCCTTCACGATCACCGGGA